>CAJUQP010000004.1 GCA_910588245.1 uncultured Muribaculaceae bacterium
ATGGCCCTGAGAAGCCATCATTACGAGAACATTGACATTCTGCAACCCCCGTCAGGAAGCCACCGAGCAAAGCGAGGAAATCAGCAAAAAGGAGTCTGATTGTCCGACCAGTCCGACTCGTCCGAACGGTCCGACTCGTCTGACCATCCGCAATTCTCACCGCTCGGAGTCCCATACTCCGAGCCACGCAAGGAGTATCGGAAAAAGATCGGCGAAGATTGACCGCCGGATGCCACCGCCGTGTCGAGGCTGAAAGCCTCGATCCCCCGGCCCCTTCACTCTTCACCCTTCACTCTTCACTCTTTGCACAGAGCGCACCACTCTTTGCGCAGAGCGCATCCCCTGACGGAAGCCATCCGGCGAGACCGAAGCAAAAGCGAAGAGTCTGTCTGTTCCCAGACCACCTCCGAACTTTTGTTGGCAGTGATGCCCCACGACAGGCAGCCAAGCTTTAATGAGCAATTTCGAATTGCGAATTAGAATATGAATTAATTACCTTACCCGCAACTAATTCAAAATTCAACATTCCAAATTCAAAATTGCAGCAAGCTTCGCTGCTTCCGGTCGCTTCATAAAGGTCCCGCACAATGTAATTAGGTTTAGCTGCGACTGAGTCATGCTCCCGGAAACACAGTCCCCAGTCGCCGATGCCTTATAATTCCTGCTTAATCATGATTAATCTTAACAATAGCATTATAACCGCGTGGCAAGTTGCTTTTGCTTGAGGGTGTCTGATTACGAGTTAATAAGGTAATCACAATTACTAATCGCAACTTGCTAATTTCTAATTGAGATTGTCGTTCGCCGTCATAACGATCAGGCGGCACTTCCGCGGATGGCTTTCAGTGTCGGTAGGCCGACACTGAAAAAAGACAAAAGAATAAGGCCATGAAAACTATCTGCAAAACATTGTCAGACAGTTTTTCATGGCCTTTTTTTATTTCTTGGAAATTACTTCAAATCTTCTGCCAAAATACCATGAGGCGTTCCTGTATTTTACTTTGTGCGTGGACTACATTATATAATTAAGGAGTAAGCGGGTGACACATTCGCCGGAACCGGGAACGCATGGGGCGAACCATGCCTGGATGAGGCAAATCGGGATAATGCGTGAAAGTTCGGAAACATGTTTTTAAACATATTATTTTTTGGGCGGATAATTTGGAGGAATCAAAAATCGGATGTACTTTTGCAATACAAATCGATGAGAAACCTTGAAAAACTCGACAAGAGTCTTTCAAAGTGATTGAAAAAAGTCTTAAATTCTGACATTTGTAAAACAGGATTAACATTAACCCAATCTTAAAATTGAACAGACATGAACATCTCTGAGATTATGGCGGGCCTTGAGGCCAAGCATCCCGGCGAAAAAGAGTATCTTCAGGCAGTGAAGGAAGTTCTCCTTTCAGTTGAAGAGGTCTACAACGAGCATCCTGAGTTTGAAAAAGCGAAGATCGTGGAGCGCATGGTTGAGCCCGACCGTATCTTTACTTTCCGCGTCACCTGGGTTGACGACAAAGGAGAGGTGCAGAACAATATCGGCTACCGCGTGCAGTTTAACAATGCCATCGGCCCCTACAAGGGCGGCATCCGCTTCCACGCTTCAGTCAATCTTTCCATCCTTAAGTTCCTCGGCTTCGAGCAGACATTCAAAAACGCCCTCACAACCCTTCCGATGGGTGGCGGCAAAGGCGGTTCCGACTTCAGCCCCCGCGGCAAGAGCGACGCCGAGATCATGCGTTTCTGCCAGGCATTCATACTTGAGCTCTGGCGCAACCTCGGTCCTGACCGCGACGTTCCGGCAGGCGATATAGGTGTCGGCGGCCGTGAGGTAGGCTACATGTATGGCATGTATAAGAAGCTCGCCCGCGAGAACACAGGCACATTCACAGGCAAAGGTCTCAGCTTCGGCGGCTCCAGAATCCGTCCGGAGGCCACAGGCTACGGCGCACTCTATTTCGTGCAGGATGTGCTCAAACAGCATGGCCAGGACATCAAGGGTAAGACAGTGGCAATCTCCGGCTTCGGCAACGTAGCCTGGGGCGCCGCCAAGAAAGCCACAGAACTCGGTGCCAAGGTCATCACGATCTCCGGTCCCGACGGCTATATCCTCGACCCCGCAGGTCTTGATGCCGAGAAGATCGAATATATGCTCGAGCTCCGCGCAACAGGCAACGATATCGTAGCTCCTTATGCCGACAAATTCCCCGGCTCCACATTCTTCGCCGGCAAGAAGCCCTGGGAGCAGAAAGTCGACATCGCCCTCCCCTGCGCTACGCAGAACGAGCTCAACGGCGAGGATGCCAAGCAGCTCATCGCCAACAACGTCTACATGTGTGCCGAGGTCAGCAACATGGGTTGCACACCCGAAGCTATCGACGCCTTCATCGCCAACAAGACCATCTACTGCCCGGGCAAGGCTGTGAATGCCGGCGGTGTGGCAACATCCGGTCTTGAGATGACCCAGGATGCCGAGCATCTCCAGTGGAGCGCCGAAGAGGTCGACAAGAAGCTCCATGAGATCATGAGCTCGATCCACGAGGCTTGCGTGGAATACGGCAAGCAGGATGACGGCTACATCAACTACATGAAGGGCGCCAACATCGCCGGATTCATGAAAGTGGCCGACGCCATGATGGGCCAGGGCATCATCTGATTCCTGAATAAGAAGTAAGACAAGATAAAAGAAGCAATAAAAGAGTAATTGAATGTTTCATCAGCAAGAGTAGCCTGCACGTGAGTGTCGGCTACTTTTTTTATTTTTGGAGTTTTCCTATCAATGCATAATCTTTCTGGCAATGCATAATGCATAGTGCATAATGCATAATCTTTCTGGCAGCGCTTGATGCATACCTAATCCTAACCCAATTAACCCCGACTACTAAACTCGATACGGGAAGATAAATACCTGCGAAGCCGGTTTGTCGAAGGTGCATTGAATACTGCCGACAGTAATAATACAGACTCCGTGGCTTGCGGTCAAGCCACGGAGTCTGTGTCAATGCTGTACGGATAAATAATCCTCAGGATGAAGGATTATTTTGAAAGGCGGAAGATCGTGAATGAGTACGGAGGAAGAGGAGCCTTGAAGAATGGCGACTCCAGGGCTACACGGTCGATCTTCACAGATGCCTGAGTGTCGGCAGGCTTGCCGCTCATCACAGTCCTGACCGAGTTGACAGTGCCTTGTCCTTCGGGATAGAATTTCTTGAGATCCACCTCCATGAGTGTCTCCACGGGAAGAAGATTCACAAGCTTGACAATTATGTCTCCGCTCTTTTCGTCTTTCACTATGGACGCCCCGACACGCGCCTTAGCCTTATCGTTGTCGGTATTGACCTGCAGGCGGCTGTTGAGGTAGCTGTCGCCGGAGTTCTCCCCGTAAAGGCGCATCGTCTGATAGTCGGTGGTGGGATTGATCTCCGTGTTGTTGAAATAGATCAGGTCGGGACGCCACTGAGTATGGTTCTCCTTGGCAAGAAGAGGGGCATAGGAACTCATCGACACCACATCACCGTTTCTCTCCACCGCCGTGAGATAGAGCGCCTCAGCGAGAGCTGTCTCGATATTGGAAGGGCGCCCCGGGAGATGCGCGGCCCATTCGCCAAGATATACTTTCGTGCCGTCGCGGTCGTAATCATCATAGTAGTCCTGATTGTATATGAGCCATGCCGGATCAACATAATAATGTTCATCGACAAGGTCGAGCTTCTGCTCGCGGGCAATGCGCCATCCCTCATCGTAATCGGCGCCCTCATAGAAAGGACCTACCGTGCCGACGACCATAATCTCAGGATGCGCCTTCTTGACAGCGGCGTTTATCCTGTTGAAACGCTCCTCGAAAACCTCCGTGATCATATCCTCGTTGCCAATGCCGAGATATTTCAGATTGAACGGCTCGGGATGCCCCGCAGCGGCTCTCCTGGCGCCCCAGCCGGAATCGGCGGGGCCGTTGGCATATTCTATGAGATCGAGCACATCCTGGATGTAGCTGTCGAGCGAATCCATGGGAAGGCCACCCTGCTGGCCGTATCTTGTCAGGTCGTCATGAGTGAAACGCGATGGCCAGCCGGAGTTCTGGCAAGGCACAGCCGCGGCCAAAACGGGGAGAGGTTCGGCGCCGATATCCTCGCAGAACTGGAAATACTCGTGATATCCCAGGCCACGCGTCTGATGATAGCCCCAGAGATTGGCGAGGGGCTTACGCTCCTCGAGCTTACCGATCGACCCTTTCCAGTCATAAATATTGTCAAGGCCGTTGCCGTGGGCCACACATCCGCCCGGGAAACGCACGAATCTCGGCTTCAGGTCGGCGAGAGTCTGCGCGAGATCAGCCCTCAGACCGTTCTCACGTCCTTTGAAAGTGTTCACAGGGAAAAGGCTCACCATGTCGAGATCAAGAGTGCCACCGTTTTTGGGCACGATCTGCAGCGATGCCTTGGAGCAATACTCATCGGGCACGAGCACGAGCTCATAGTCTTTCCAGTCGCGCGAAGATTTGAGCTTAAGCTTCCCGGAGGCAAGGCGGCGTCCCTGATCAGAGACCAGATTCACGTCAAGAGGCATACGCTTGTCAGAACGGGCCTTCAGCCTGAGCCGGTAAGGCTCCCCTTTCTTCAAGGCGATCCCGTCGAAGCCGGAGTTTATGAAAGCATTGCCGCCATTGTTTATCACGTTGGCTATTCCCCCCTTGACATCCAGGCGTGCGTAATGCGGGTTATTAGGATGGATCGGATCGTCTGTGGCGATATCGAAACCGATCTTGTCGCCCACAACCGACCAGGCGTACTTCGGCCCCCATTCCTTCACCCTACCCTCTCCGGGCGTGTATTCAAAATCGCGGTTCTGGATAAGCTCTCCATAAAGTCCGCCATCGGCCGCATAGTTGATATCCTCAAAGAAAATACCCATCAGAAGGGGACTTATGGCCTTTGACGAACCGTCGGCGGTGACAGAGGCTTTCAGAGGCTCCAGACCGGCGAAACGCTCGGCATCCTTATCGGCATGCTCCGAATAGAGGGCGGCAAGTTCACCGCGCTTTGCCACATGGGCCTCAAGACGGTCGACAGTGGCTTTGTCGGTCTTCATCATGTTGCCGCTCTCCATACGGCCGTTGATCTCGACAGCCGCAGGCAGGAAACCTACGTTGGAACGGAAGGTAAGCTTAGAAGTATCTGAGGCTGCAAGATACTTCTGCGGCTTCCACGTGATAAGGTCGGGCGACTCAGCCCAGCCGATCACGGAGCCGTCGGGCGTGGCGCGGAAAAGCAACGACCAGCCCGCGGAGGTCGGAAACAGCTGTGGATTCCACATCTTCTTTCCCGAACCCCAGGGTCCGAAGTCAGAACGGACAAAATCAAAGCCGTTGCCGATGGATCGCCATTGACCCCCCTCTTCCCTCACGGCGATCTTCAGACCGCCGTCGCCCTTCTCAGGGGAATAGAAAAAAAGATCGGTAGCTCCCGCCGTCAATGCCGAGACAGCGAGAAACCCTGATATAAGCAATTTATTCATTACCTTGAACAGTTAGTTAGATTTTTGTCAAAGTTAAGAATAAAAAACCTAAATCACAAATTATATCTTCTCACAGGGAAAGGTCAGCGCCCGGAAGCACCCTGGCTTGTTGCCTTCCGCGCAGTCGCGGAGGAGGGCCAGGGGAAATTGGCTGGATTGAGAGTGAGATGCACGTCTTTGTCCTTAAGGCGCACCTTCACATAATCTGTCAGCTTAGCCCTGTCGGCGGCATTCATGCCGCGCGGAGCGTTGACGAAGATCATGTTGACCGTATCGGAGGGCTCCTTACCCGATGTCCCGGCAGTGGAGGCGGCCACAATCCGGGAGATTGCTATATCCTTAATGTCAGGGAACAGGACCTTGATCTCAGGAACAATCCTGACACTCTCGTCGGAATATGATTCATGGGTCTTTATCACAGTCTTAAGCGAATCGATAGTGTTCTGCCGGGCAGATATATCCTGCTGGAGCACGGCGTAGAAACGGCCGAGATCCTTCCCGTCGTCAGGTCCTTTCTCCGATATGGAGAAGCCCTGCTTGATATTTAGCACGGTGCCACCGAGTCCGAGACTGTCGAGCTTGTTGATCATGGCGAGCTGAAGGGAATCCTTGGGAAGAGCCGCCCCGATAAGCGTGACATCGATATATCTTTTGCCATGGGAGATGTATTGACGGTGGTTGAGCACCTGAGTGTTGGGAAACACCATCTCCTTCTCCACAAAGGAGGTAGCCTCGTTTATAAAGATACTCTTGCGTATCATCCCGTAGGTGAGGTAGCAGCTCACCCCTATCGTGGCGAACACAATCGAATAGACAATTGTCTGCACCCTTTTGTTGCGGCGCGTATCCTGATAGACCACATTCTTATATTTCAGGAGCTTCACTCCGATCCAAGTGGCGAACAGGATGAAAATCATGTTGGTGAAGAAGAGATAGAGGGCTCCGAAAAAGAACTGTGGCTGCAGAGTGGCTATGCCGTAGCCGGCAGTGCAAAGCGGAGGCATGAGCGACGTGGCGATGGCGACACCGGGCATCACCTGCCCCTTGTTCTTGCAGGCTATGCTCAGGATTCCGGCGGCGCCACCGAAAAGAGCCACGAATACATCGTAGATCGATGGAGAAGTCCTGGCAAGCAACTGGCTCGACCCCTCATACTGAGGAGATATCAGGAAATATATGGCCGAAGCGATCAGCGAGCCAAGAATCGCCATGCCGATATTCTTGAGTCCCCTCTGTAGAAGAGTATAATCCTGGATGCCGATAGCCAGTCCCATGCCGATGATGGGCCCCATGAGGGGAGAGATAAGCATCGCGCCGATCACCACCGGTGTGCTGTCGGTGTTGAGTCCGAGCGACGCTATGAATATCGCGAATATAAGCACAAGGAGCTGACTCCCCTTGAAACTCACACCGGAGCGGATACTCGTCTCAGCCTCGCTCTGAGGCACGAGATCTTCGGCAACATTGAAATATGACACAAGCTCATCGCGGAATCTATCGAGCTTCGCTTTTATCGCTGGGTTCATGGGCATGACGGTTTAAGTCGGGATACACATATGATATATAGGCGTCGGAAAGGGCATTATGAGTTTCTTCCGAGAAATACCTTATAATGCCATCCGCCTATAGCGGACAACGGGCGTCTAAAGGAAAACAATCCGGACAGATTTATGGTTGAATCTTCACGGGAATGGCGACCTGACCGAGAAGAAGTTCATAGTCTTCTATGTCGAGCCATCTGCCGAATTTGTATCCCACTTCATGGAAGTGTGACACTTTGCGGAAGCCAAGGCTTTCATGAAGATGTATGCTCGCTTCATTGCCTTCCGTGATGCAAGCCACGAGCACATGCACACCCGCCTCCCGGCAAGCGCTTACAAGCCTCTCCATAAGCGCCCGTCCAACGCCCGAACGCCGGTAGTCCTCTCCGACATAGACAGTTGTCTCGAGAGTCCGGGAATAAGCCTCCTTCCCTTTCCAGACATGGGCATAGCAATAACCTGCGACATGTCCATCAATCTCGCATACGAAATACGGAGCCCTCAACGAAAGCTCCCTTATGCGATTCTCCATCGACTCAACCGATACCAATTCTTTCTCGAAAGTGATAGTTGTATGCAGTATGCACCGGTTGTAGATCCCGGCGATCTCGCGCGCATCTGAAAGTCTTACTTCTCGCAAAAACATAATTACATATTTTTACTGCAAAAATACACAAAGATGTCCGAAAATCCAATTTTAAGGATCAAAATGTCAGTCACAGGGTATGGGAAGAGCTAAATGGCCATAATACTCCGGCGTGATTTGGGAAGATGCGAATTTTTGATTAACTTTGCATCATCTATACAACAACCTTATGGCTGAATTAAATCTGAAAGGCCTGGGAGTGGCCCTTGTGACTCCCTTCAAGAAAGATAAATCCGTAGACTTCGAAGCACTCCGCCGCATGGTGGAATATGTGATTGAAGGACAAAGCGACTACATCGTGGTGCTTGGCACCACAGGCGAAACCCCGGCTCTCTTCCCGGAAGAGAAAGCCCTGATAAGACAGGCAATCATCAGCACAAATAACGGGCGCGTCCCCCTCATCCTCGGAGTCGGAGGCAACAACACCCAGGCCGTGGTCAATGAGCTCCAGACAGCTGACTTCACAGGCTTCTCCGCGATCCTGTCGGTGGTGCCTTTCTACAACAAACCTTCGCAGGAGGGGCTCTACCGCCATTACGAGGCCATAGCAAAAGCCTCTCCCCTCCCCGTCGTGCTCTACAACGTGCCCGGGCGCACAGGCGTCAACATGTCGGCGGCCACAACACTGTCGCTGGCACGCGATTTCGACAACATCATAGGCATCAAGGAGGCTTCGGGCAATTTCCTGCAGATCGAGGAGATCATCAAGAACAAGCCAGAGAAGTTCGATGTCATATCGGGCGACGACAGCATCACCTATCCCCTGATGACACTCGGCGCGGTAGGCGTGATCTCCGTGATCGGAAACGCATTCCCGATGGAATTCGGAAGAATGGTGCGTCTCTGTCTCGAAGGGAATTTCCAGGAGGCGATGCCGATACATTTCAGATTCAACGAACTTTTCAATCTCCTTTTCGTAGATGGCAATCCCGCGGGAGTGAAATGCACGCTCAACGCCCTCGGCCTTATCCAGAACGAGCTTCGACTTCCTCTTGTGCCCACAAGGATGAGCACCAACGAGAAGATCCACAGACTTCTGGAGCAACTCTACACACCCTCGGCCCACGAGAAAACCACAGGAGAACATCTCTTCCCCAAGGCATGACAGGCCGCTCAAAGCTCCATGAGTAATCCATCTTCCTCCAACGGAAGCAGGCGCTGATGATCGACAAGGCTACAGTACAGAAAATCAAAGACACCGCAGACATCGTGGATGTGGTGAGCGATTATGTGCATCTTGTGCGCAGAGGTGCGAATTATATGGGGTTGTGCCCGTTTCACAACGAGCGGACTCCATCGTTCTCCGTCAACAAGGCGCGCAACTATTGCTATTGTTTCTCATGCCACAAGGGAGGATCGCCTGTCAACTTCATAATGGAGAAAGAGGGGATCTCATATCATGACGCCCTCCTGCACCTGGCAAGGAAATATGGAATAAAGGTAGAGGAAAAGGAACTTACCGACGAAGAGCGCGAGCTCCAGAGCCGGAAGGAGGGTATGTTCGTGGCCAACGAATGGGCCATGCAATATTTCGAGCATAACCTGACAGATACGCAAGACGGCAAAGACATCGGATTGCAGTATCTTTACGGGAGAGGCGTCACGGAGGAGGCTATCAGGCAATTCCATCTGGGATATGCCATCGACCGCGGGACCGATTTCGTCGAAGCCGCGCGGAAAAAGGGATTCAGCATCGACACGATGAAGACACTCGGCCTTGTCGGCACAAGCCAGCAAGGACATGACTACGACCGCTTCAGAGGCCGCGTCATCTTCCCGATACTCAATTCCTCGGGTAAAGTGATAGCGTTCGGAGGCCGCGACCTGAAAGGGGGGCCTGCCAAGTATATCAACTCCCCGGAGTCGGAACTCTATAAGAAGAGCAACGAACTCTATGGCATGTATCAGGCAAGGAGCGCCATAGTAAGGGAAGACCGCTGTTTTCTCGTGGAAGGATATCTTGACGTCATAGGCATGTGGCAGTCAGGACTGAAGAATGTCGTGGCCTCGTCAGGCACCGCGCTTACCGACGGGCAGATTTCCCTGATACACCGTTTCACGAAAAATGTCACTCTCATCTACGACGGCGACGCCGCCGGCATAAAAGCCTCCCTGCGGGGAATAGACATGCTCCTCTCCCATCAGCTCGATGTGAAAGTGCTGCTGCTGCCCGACGGCGATGATCCCGATTCTTTCGCAAGGAAGCACACTCCTGAAGAGTTCAGGGAATATGTGAAAACCCATGAGGCGGACATCATCCGCTTCAAGACGCAGGTGCTCATGAACGAGGTGAACGACGACCCCATGCGCCGTGTTGAGGCGATCAGGAGCGTCGTGCAGTCGCTCGCATGCATTCCCGATAAAGTGAAACGCGACGTCTACATACAGGAATGCAGCCGCATACTGAATGTTAGCGAGGATTCAGTGGGCGCGGCTACCGCCAAGGCCCGCGCCGTCATTGTGGAACAGCTTACCCGGCAACGACGTCTGCGTGAACTGAACCACGACATCGAGAGCGGACGCATACCGCCCCAACCCTCTGTCACGGCAGGGAACATAACGTCAGGACCTGCAACCCCATCGTTGTCAGATCGGGAAGCACCCCGGCAGTCGCAGTCTACACTGAATCCTCCGCGCCGTGGAAATGAAACCCTTGCCCCTGCCGACAACTCCCTCCAGCCTCTGGAATGGAACGTGCTCGTCTATTGCATCAGATACGGATTCCTGGATTTCTGCGACGGCGTAGACGAAGAGGGGGTAAAGACAACTATGAACGTAATCGACTATGTGGCGGAGGAACTTGCCGCCGACGGCATAAGCTTCTCCGTGCCACAATACGCGAAGATGTTCAGCCTGCTTGAGTCGATGTCGGGAGATTTCAATCATGAACTCTTGAATTTCCGAGAAAGCCTTTCCGCAGAGAAAGAGAATATGCGCACACGAGGATTCAACGAGATCGCGGCAAAAGAGCTTTCTGTGGCAGAGATTCAGAAAGAGGAAGCAATGCTCGAGACAACTGTGGAGGAATGGGAAAACGTCAAGCTGGCAGAATTCTCGAAGTCGTACCCCGCGAGAATACTTGCAAGCCACGAAGACGATGAAGTACGGGCGCTGACAACCGCCGCCATAAGCGAAAGACACCAGCTCAGCCACATTTACTCACGCGAAAGACCGGTGGAACGGGAGGAAGACAAACTCTTCAATCTCCTTCCCACGGCACTGACAGTATGGAAGAACGGTATCCTCGACCGGCAGATGAACGAACTCCTGTCAAGATTCCGGGAGATTGCAGGCAAAGGGATGGCCGATGAGGAGAGGGAGATGCAGGCACGTCTCAACGACCTTTTCAGGATGCGCAGCGAGGTGGCGAAGAATATCGGCGACCGCATTCTCGCTCCCGCGAGAAGATCCGGTCGACCCGGATCAAAAAAATAACCGCCGCGGTATCTCCCGCGACGGCATGCTGTCAGCGATCAATGACTACGACAGGATGTCGTGTGACCGACTCTATCATCGGTTTGAGACTTGCCACGGCCTCAGAACGCGCCTTGGCGACAGCCCCGGATGCATAGAGTTTTTTCCTATAGCTTTCAATTACCTTGCGCTTTATCTCATTCTCTTCCACAGTGGTGAAACCCGATTTGCCCAGCAAACGCTCATTCCAGGTATCAATCACCCTATATGAGCCGGGAGCCGTCGATTCTTCTATATCTATGGCCTCGCGAGGAAGCCAGACCACTATTGTGTCGCCACGCATCTCCTGACGCATAGTCTCGAGATCAAACCCTATGCTACCAGTTAGAGTCATCTTACCGAAGAAATGCCGAGGACCTATATTCGCCTTTACAGGAATGTCCTCATAGAAGTCGACGGTGCACAATCTCACCATAGGAGTGATATCCGCGATCTTCGCAGGCTCCATCCTCACCCGAGAATACTCAGGCGACTGTTTCCACCACATGGCGACTCCCACCACAACGGCAAGCGCCACAAACAATAAAGCAATCCTGATATATTTCATAACACACCTCCAGTTCCTTCTTTAAATGAAACTATCACAGTATAGCCGTCGATATCGGCAAGCGAAGTGAAAAAAGCCACTCCTTTCGATCTGGCAGCCTCAACGAGGCGACGTCTGAACTCAGGATTACTCTCGACTTCTTTCTTAAGCGCGTCGTTCATTCGCTCTTTCATCTCCGCGCGCTCACGAGGCAACACAGAGGAACGCAACCCTGTCACGCGGTAATGCTCCTCCCTTATTGCCGCATCGCGGCCGGCATATTCGGTCAGTATTTCCGGAAGCCGAACCTGTATCGTATGCGAATCATCGTCGACATATATGTCATCACGCGAAAAATCCGACATGTCGATATAAGCTCTCAGATATGTGTCGTAGGAATACGCAGCCTTGCGGTCGCCGATCTTCACAGCGTCAATAATGGCAGCGCCTGTCTGCTTAAGACCCACCGCGTCTTTAAGATCAAGATCATCTATGGTGGCCATCTTTGACACTGCCATTCTGGCAAGCACAAGTTTGTCGACCTGCCGGAATTCAGAATAAAGCACTTCTCCCGGATCAGGCTTACGGGCGCAACTCCCCGCGAGCATTGCCGACAACAGAATCATCGTGAGAATTCCGAGGATAGAATAGCTGTCTTTCTTCATCATATCAATTCAGTGAATAGGAATAATTCAATGGACTACGTAACGTTTCCAAACCTAAAACCACTATTTTGACACTTAACCTGCGCCTAAGTTTAGAAAGATCGCGGGAATAAACTATTTTTAACCAAGAAGGTTTCCCACAGCATGAAGGAATTCATCCTGAGGCATATCGTAGGGGAGCCAGTCTATGTGGAAACCTCTCTTCTCCATGCCGCGGAACCACGTCATCTGTCGCTTTGCAAACTGATGAATCGCAGTCTCCAACCCGGCTACCATCTCATCATAGCCAATCCTGCCGATCACATAGAGCGTCAGGAATTTATATTCAAGTCCGTAATAAATAAGATCGTCAGGCACCACACCGCTTTCGATGAGATGCCTAACCTCATCGACCATACCCTCCTCAAGACGCCTGTGCAGACGATCGGTGATCCGTGCGCGCCTTATGTCTCTCGGAATATCTATACCTATGATAAGAGCCGGTATAGGGGTAGCCTTTCCCCTATCTGAAAGGATCGCCTCTTCGGGATGCTGACGATAATACTCCTCTATCTCTATGGCGCGCACCGCACGTTTCTCAGTATCGACATCGGTGACGTTGTGGAGCACCTTATATGTCTTTAGAAGGCTGACCAACTCACTAAGCGGCATTCCTTTCAGACGCTCGCGGAGCTGAGGATTCTCCGGCACATCGGGCAGTCTGACTCCACTCAACGCCGTCTCGACATACATACCTGTTCCCCCGCATAGCACCGGCATCCTGCCTCTCTCAGCCACATCGCGCAACGCGGTGTGGAAATCAGATATATAGCGGTGAAGATTATACTTCTCCCCTGCCCTGCATATGTCGATGAGATGATAAGGCACGCCGTCATATTCACAGAGATCCTTCCCGGTGCCGATATCCATTCCGCGATATACCTGGCGGGAATCACCGCTCAGGATCTCGCCTCCATAAGCTTTGGCTATCGCCACCGCACGCCCGGTCTTTCCCGAAGCGGTGGGGCCGACCACAGCTATAAGATTCACTCCCATGAGCTGCTCCTTTTGTTTTTAGACACGAGCGAGCGCCATCTGCGCTTGAGGCCATAGAACGGAGTGTCGGAATTAAACATGGAGATCTTTATCCATTTGTCATCCTGGAAATCAAGATTGGAATTCCTGACATCATAAAGATTGAAACTCGGATTATATGCCTTGATCTTCGACTTACGATAGCCTCTGGCGTCAAATGTTTTCTCGGTAAGTATTATAGTGGCCAGACGCGAGGTGTCAGACACGGAGATATCGGCGAGACGCGAAGGATTGTTGGAATATAGATATTTTATCTTCTCATAATCCATCCACTCTCCGTCGACATTCATATCCGTAAAATCCTCCGGCTTGCCGTCAAGGAAATAAAAATAGCGCAAAAGGCTATGGGTTACAATATCAGATGATTTCCTACCGAAGAAAAAGCGTAGTTCTCCGTCATAGCCTGTCATCTGCCTGATGACCCTCTTGATCTCCGGCACAGTGATGCCGTTTAGGTTACGCTTCGTCTGGAAAGGAGTATCTATGACTTCGCGATAAGGAGTCTTGGGGTCTATCGCATGCGCATCGACATATATGT
This sequence comes from uncultured Muribaculaceae bacterium, assembly GCA_910588245.1. Lineage (GTDB taxonomy): Bacteria > Bacteroidota > Bacteroidia > Bacteroidales > Muribaculaceae > Lepagella. The sequence continues at coordinate 13,979 of CAJUQP010000004.1, forward strand.
GGTTGCCACAGATCACGTAGAAACGTAGATAAGTCTTCGCCGTCATATCCTGCAGTTCGTCAGGAGTGATGATCTCATTATTCTCCTTCAGGTCGAGGTAAAGGTTATAATAGCGGGCTATGAAATAGAGTTCATCGAGCACGAAACATATGATAGTCAGCCACGTGAACATATACCAGTCGCGCGCATTGATATTGATATTGACATAAAACACCAGATAATACGTCCATATCAATACAGACAGGATTCCAAACATCACCATCAGGTTCTTCATCTGGAAATGCGACTCGTGGCTGAAGATCGCGCCAAGCACGCCACGCTCCATAGAATCACCGTGCTGAAGACGACATTCCACACAGACATTGAGTTTCTTCCGCCTCAACGTCATGATAAGAAATGTCAGGAAACAGACAGGATTCATTATCAGCGAGGGGATAAAAGGATCTAAGAAAAAGATAAGCTCCGCGGGAATGCCTCTCACCCCCCATGCATAAAGCACATTGATGATAATCGTGACAAACGAATAAGATACAAGTGAATACAGAAGACCTACCGGCACAATCATGCACGAGGTCTCTCTTTTCACCCTGCTCTCATATACATATGTATAGAGAAACGCCGCGGCAACAAGGGCAACGACGGGAGAGAGGAAAAAAGGCAGTAGCTTAGTGAGCGTCATCATAGCTATGACACTCACCATTCCCACTGTCAAGTTCTTCCAAAGCTTATATAGCTGGATACTGTTTATTTTTCCGTTTTCCTCCATGACGGTCAGGTAGATTTTTTATCTCGGTTTATCTTAAGTCTAAGCACATAGATACACCTACCGATATAACAAATTAGTTCAAAGATTTATTCTGAGAAAATCAACTATTTTGCAAAAAAGCTGCATTCTGGCATCGCACATGCCGAGACTGTGTTCGAAGCCGGCATACGCCATCATGTCGAATATTTTACCCTCCGAACTAAGTTTGGAGGCATATTTCAGTGTGTTATAGAAATGCACGTTGTCGTCGCTTGTGCCCGACATGATGAGAAGACGCGCATTCACTCCGGATGTCCTGGCAAGTGCCGATGCCGAATCATATCCGGTCTTGTTCTGCCCGGGAGTCTGCATGTAGCGTTCGGTGTATATGCTGTCGTAGAATCTCCAGTCAGTGACAGGAGCCATAGCCACTCCGGCCTTGAACGGCGAATCGGGTGCCCCAAGCTCCATAAGAGTCATATATCCACCGTAGCTCCAGCCGAAACATGCTGTGCGCGATGCATCGACATAAGGCAACGATGCAAAATGACGTGCAGCTGTGATCTGGTCGCGTGTCTCGAGGTTTCCAAGATCTTTATATACGCATGTGGCCCATTTCCGTGACCGGTTGCCCGTACCGCGGCCATCGACACAAGCCACAATGTATCCCTGTGACGCAATGTAGAAAATTCCCTCCATGCGCCAGCGGTTAAGCACCTGCTGCGAATCCGGACCATTATACTGATACATCAGCAGAGGATACTTCCTGGAAGGATCGAAATCAACAGGCTTGATCATGAAAGCGTTCATCTCCTCTCCTTGCTCGTTTTTCACCTTCAGGAATTCCATCTTCGGGGCCGATGCATATTTCGCCATGCATTCGGCGTTCATCTCGAGATCATGCAGCCTGACACCTCTGGCATTGCAAATGGTGTATTGCGGAGCCGTGGTCGCGCTGCTATACGTACGCACGAAATAAGCGTGATTCTTGCTGAAGCTGGCCGCGTTGGCACCCTCTTCCTTATTGAGCACTGTCAGCACACCTTTTGGATCGACCGATACGATCGACCTGTTGATGGTGCCTTGCGATGTAGTCTGCATGTAGTGTATGCCGAGGGCCTCGTTCTTTCCATAATACGCAGTGACATTGAAATCACCTTTTGTGATCTGGCGACGCATGGCTCCGCTATAATCATACTGATAAAGATGCCTCCATCCTGATCGCTCGCTGGCGATGATGAAGCCATTCTTGCCATACTCCACCATCTGATAGGCGTCAGGATTCAACCACGCATCAGAATTGTCGGTATAGATCTGCTTCCCGACAGTAGAAAGAGGGTTGCAGCTGAAAAGGCGCAGGTTGTTCTGGTCGCGGTTGAGAAGCATCACCATAAGGCGGTCTTCCTTCTCTCCGCCAAACTCTATGGAGGGCACATAATCCGTCTCCGCGATGGGAAGATCCATCTTCTTTATGACCCTGTTGTCGAGATCATAGGCGTTGACCGACACTACAGAATTGGGATATCCCGCAAGAGGATATTTGTAGCTGTAGGCCGAGGGATAGGGGTCGCCGAGCGGATCCTCGTCGCAGAATCCTCTGTAATTGTCGAACGAGTACTCCGGCACTTTCGATTCATCGAAACGTATGAAAGCGAGTATATTGTCATCACCGCTCCAACGCAGGGATGTCAACATTCCGAACTCTTCCTCATAACTCCAGTCAGGGCTCCCGTTTATGACCCTGTTTTTCTCACCATCTTTAGTGATCTGGTTATCTGTACCATAATCAAGGCTCGCAATAAAGATATTGTTATCTCTCTCGTAGGCCACAAAACGTCCGTCGTGCGATATCACGGCACCACGCTGAGGACCTTTCTCGCTCACTTTCTTCACAGTGGAACGCATGATGTCGTAGACATAGTATTCAGCCGTGTAACTGTGACGGTATATTTTGCGGGAGTCATTCCAGAGCAGGATCTTGCGCCCGTTGTCGCTCAGGGAGTAGCCTTCGAATTCGGATATCTTGAGATCACCCTTCTGACCATCTATGCTGAAGAGTGTGCCGGTCTTCTTTCCCGTCTTATAGCTGAAGATATCTATGCTCTTGCCGTCGACGGATATCGCGGCATAAGTCTCGCCGCCGTCAAGAGGAGTAATCTCACGGATAGATGCTGATGTGGGCTTGCAGTAGTCGGCGACAGTAAGCGCCTCTGCCGTCGATACCGAAAATCCGGCAAAAATCGCCGGCAATACCACCAGGCTATTTAAGAGTCTCATAGTCAAATCTGATTGATGTGGAGCCTTGATTATTAGGAATGATAAAATACAGCCGGACAATCCGCAGCTGCGGATTGTCCGGCATAAATACGTCAATAAGCGCGGGCTATGATCACCCTGCGTCGCGATGGCTTTCCGGTGACCATGCACACACCCTCCTCCTCTTCAGAGTCGAGTGGGATACAACGGATAGTGGCTTTTGTCTCCTCCTTTATTCTTTCCTCGGTCTCGGTAGTTCCGTCCCAATGACATAGGAAGAATCCGCCATTCTCGATCTTCTCTTTGAATTCATCGTAAGAATCTACCTTATAGGTGTGAGCCTGACGCAGACGGAGAGCACGCTCGTAGAGGGCCTGCTGTATGTCTTCGAGTTCGGATTCTATCCTTCCGGCGATACCCTCTATAGGCGCCACTTCCTTCTCAAGTGTGTCGCGTCGCATAAGCTCGACCGTGCCGTTCTCAATATCGCGTGCTCCGATGGCAAGACGCACGGGAACTCCCTTGAGCTCGTAGTCAGCGAATTTGAAGCCGGGGCGACGGTTGTCGGCGTCGTCATATTTCACACTGATGCCTTTCGCCTTAAGATCCTCCACGATGGGGAGCACCGTCTTGGAGATCTCGGCAAGCTGATCGGCATTCTTATATATAGGAACGATCACAACCTGTATAGGAGCAAGATGCGGAGGGAGAACCAGACCGTTATCATCGCTGTGGGTCATGATCAGGGCTCCCATAAGGCGTGTGGAGACACCCCAGGAATTAGCCCAGACATATTCCGGCTTGTTATCCTTATTCATGAAAGTGACATCGAAAGCCTTGGCAAAATTCTGACCAAGATTGTGGGATGTGCCGGCCTGAAGGGCTTTGCCGTCCTGCATCATTGCCTCGATAGTGTAGGTGTTCAGGGCGCCCGCAAATCTTTCGTTGGCCGATTTCACACCCTGAATCACAGGCATGGCCATATATTTCTCGGCGAAATCAGCATAGACGTTGATCATCTGCACGGTGCGCTTCTCCGACTCTTCAGCGGTGGCATGCGCGCAGTGTCCTTCCTGCCAGAGGAACTCAGACGTGCGGAGGAACATCCTTGTGCGCATCTCCCAACGCATCACATTTGCCCATTGATTGATAAGGAGGGGAAGGTCACGATAACTGTGTATCCAGTTCTTATATGTGCCCCAGATGATTGTCTCTGAGGTAGGACGCACAATCAGCTCTTCCTCAAGACGTGCGGCCGGATCGACCACAACCCCTTTCCCGTCGGGATCATTCTTAAGGCGATAGTGGGTCACGACAGCACATTCCTTCGCGAATCCCTCCACATGCTCGGCCTCGCGGCAGAGAAACGATTTCGGGATAAGGAGAGGGAAATATGCGTTCTGGACACCTGTCTCCTTGAACATCTTGTCGAGAGTCTGCTGCATCTTCTCCCATATGGCATAGCCATAGGGTTTGATAACCATGCAGCCCCTGACGGCGCTCTGCTCTGCAAGGTCAGCCTTCACAACAAGTTCGTTATACCATTTCGAGTAGTCTTCGCTACGTTTTGTAAGGTCTTTTAATTCTTTTGCCATGATTTTGGATCAGTTCCAATGAAAGCACGCGGGAAAAGACATGCTTTCATATAAAACACGCAATAAGTTATAAAAAATGTCGAGGCACGGCATGCCGTGGATCGGCATGCCGCTGCCTAACGGATGACAAAGTTACAAAAAATATCGATATCAATGATATGGAGAGGCATAAAAATATGCCCGGAGTCACGATAATTTCATGTCGCGACACCTATATGACGGATATGACGGACAAATACCCTCACAACGTAGTCTTAACGTATGCGGTCGGCTGCCCTGAGTTTGTTCTGATCGCTCTGCATCCTGCTCCAGGCAAGTATTGCCGCAACCAGCGCGAAAGCAGGAGCCACATAGAAAACAGAACTCCACTGTATCTGCTGCATCCCCTCCACAGCATTATAGCCGAGCGCAGCGCATGTGGCAAACGAAGCTACGGTCATAAGCACACCGATAAGGCATACTTTTTTCTGAAGCTGCAGATTTCCAAAGAGAAAAATATCAATGATATAGACCAGCATGGTGGTCACAGAAAGGATAAAGAAATACCAGGTGCCGAGAAATGTGCCCGAAGGAGCTCCGTCGGTGGGTTCTCCCTGATAGTGGAAACCGAGAGCCGAGAAATCAAGAGAGAACTGAAGCGTCTGCACCTGTGCGAGCGAGCAGAAAGAGAAACAACCCATCATGACCGCCGCCACAAGCAACAGCAATGATTGCCAACGTTGAATTACCATAGTTTTCTATATTTGTAACTGAAATAATTGATGTCTTAAGTGTTTTCGGTCTGCAAATTTAATCAAAAATCGACAGAAATCCACTTTTCGGCACGTGATTTGTTATAAGAATATGCGTAGTCACAACAAGACCGCATCCTTGCGGTTCACGACAATGCAATAAATCATACGTAGCTCTTAAATAAAGAAACCGGACATAATATGGCAACAGACCAAGCCTCGAATATATATAAAGATGTAGAAAATTTGATCAGAAGCGGACGGCTGAGGGAGGCGTTTTCGGAACTGACACGCAGCAGCGCGCTGCTTTCCGACACCAAAACCCGCGATCTCCTCAAGCGTCTTGAAGAAACCTACCGTTATCTCATCCATTATCTCGTGGAAGGATATGAAGACGAAGGAAGGGAACGCATGCTCGCTGATATTCGTTCATCGCTGTTTTTCATCAATGAGACTGCGAAAAGGAATATGATAGTGGCCGACAGCCCCGATATTTATTCCTCCACCCATCGTCTTGAAAAGGTGCGGAAAGCCACACTTCAGACACGCATGGCCGAATACCGTAAAAACGCGAGCATGGCTTCCCTGGCCAGAGAGGCTGGAGGCAACCCCCAGATACAAAAAGACGCCGACGATGCACTTTCAGCGCTTTTCATGTATGTCTGGACAATGTTCGGATCCTCTTCTTCCGACTACGCCGATCTTAAGGCCATGGTGAGCGGCGAAGATGTCTTTTTCGCCGCCAAAGCGCAGATCATCTCAGCTCTTCTTCTGGGCGCTCTCGCATTCTACGACCGCAAGAGCCTCGAATGCCTCATCGATATTTTCGAGTCAGATCCGGAGCCGCGTCTCGCAGCCCGAGCTCTTATCGGCATCGTCATGATCATCGCGGCACATCCTGAAAGAGTAGCCGATGACCGCGCGCTTGCCAACCGGCTTTCGCTCTGGGGAGATTCTATAATAATCTACCGTCAGCTCAGAGAGGTGGTCATGGGGATTATACGAGCGCACGACACCGAGCGGATCACCCATAAGATGAAGAACGAAGTGATCCCGGAGCTTATGAAGCTGCGTCCCGAAATACTTGACAGACTTCGCTCCTCTTCAGAGGCCACAGACCTCGAATCGCTGGAGATGAATCCCGAATGGGAAGATATATTGAATAAAAACGGACTCGGGGAAAAACTCAAAGAGTTAACCGAGATCCAGATGGAAGGTGGCGACGTGATGATGATGGCTTTTTCCAATCTCAAATCTTTCCCCTTCTTCAACAACATCTCCAATTGGTTTCTTCCTTATTTTCCCGACCACAGCGAGCTTGCTTCCGACACATCCGGTTCCAAGACGATGTTTGGCGAGATTCTCGACATGGAGGGAGTCATGTGCGACTCCGACAAATATTCATTCGCGCTCTCCCTTTCGCGCATGCCCGAAGCTCAAAGCCGGATGCTCGCTGAAAAAATGGGAGAACAGATGGCTCAGTTCAAGGAGATGATGTCATCAAGGAAACTTAAATCGTCAGTACCGGAATTTGACACTGAAGTGACTCGCTATGTAAGGGATCTATATCGTTTCTTCAAGCTGTTCAGGAAAAAAGATGATTTCGTAGATCCTTTCGCACATCCCCTCGACTTCGGATCTCTCCCCTTCATCAGCGACATACTCGCAGACATCGAGATCCTCTCGCTCGTCGGAGAGTTCTACTTCAAACGAGGGTACTTCAAGGAAGCGCTTCCAATCTTGCTCAGGCTTGAGAAGGAAAACCCGGAAGACATTCAGGTATGGGAAAAGATAGGCTATTGTTATCATAGCCTTGAAGACTATCGGTCGGCACTCGCATGGTATAGGAAAGCGGAACTAATAAATCCCGATAGCGCATGGCTCGTAAAGAGCATGGCCACCTGCTTCCGTGTGCTCGGACAATTTGAAGATGCCGCCGAATACTTCGGGAAAGCCCTTGCCAAGGACCCGGAAAACTGCACCCTTCTCGAAGCGACAGGGTTCTGCCAGCTAAAAGCAGGCGACATTGAGGGAGCGCTGACAAACTATTATCATTCTGAATACGTGAATCCCGGCAGAATAAGCACATGGAGAGGCATAGCCTGGAGCGAGCTGCTGAAAGGGAATTATCCGAAATGCATGGCATACTATGACAAAATACTCACATCTCCGGAGTGCACCGGAAGCGACATGCTCAACAGCGGACATGCCTGCTATCTGACAGGCGACAGGAAAGGAGCGGTGGAACGTTACGGAAAGGCCGCGAGATTCAACGGCTACGGCCTTGAGACGCTTGAGAAAGAGCTTGCCGAAGACATTGAAATGCTCACAAAGCATGGTGGAGATGAAAAAGAACTGTCTCTTATGCTTGAAAAGGTGAGATACGATATCGGATAAACCTGAAGAAGACTGCGCCCTGATGAAAAGGCCGGCCGGAACAGCGATAATTCAACTGTTCCGGCCGGCTTTATATTTTATCAATATTTGTATTATCTGCGCAGATCCTCCTCTATCGTCTCTACAGCCACCGAAAGATCTTTAGCATACGGCAGACGGTCGGCTATCGCGGAGATGCCATGAAGCACAGTGGCGTGACGCCGGTTTAGCTTATAGCCTATCGCCGATGACGAGAGTGAGGTGAGTTTGTGGCAGAGATACATGATCACCTGACGCGCGTCAGCAATGTCGCGCACACGGCTCTTTGAGAATATCACGTCGGGATTGAGCTTATAGAATTCTGCGGTGGCCTCAACGATCATGTCAAAGTTAATTGTCTTCCTCTCCACCTTCTTGATAGAATTCTTCATCACCTCCTGGGCCATCTGGAGAGTGATCGGGGCATTAAGGGTGATTGACCGCGTGAGTATGCCCATCACGATACCCTCGAGTTCCCTGACGGAGCCTGTCGACTGCTCGGCAATCAAGTCTATCACCTCCTCAGGCAGATTCAACCCGTTTTTTCTGGCTTTGAAGTTAAGTATCTGCTTCTTGAGAGCGAAATCAGGCTTGGGCAGACGCTCCGTGATACCCCATTTGAAGCGGTCGATAAGACGGTCGGCGATGCCGTCGAGCTCCATAGGAGGACGGTCACAGGTGAATACAAGCGACTTTCCGTTCTGGTGGAGATGATTGAAAATAGGGAAAAGGACGTTGGCCGTTCCATCTTTGTGGCTGAGTTCCTGAAGGTCGTCGATCAGGAGCATGTCCATTTGCTGAAACCAGTTGAGAAAGTTGGGAATCTTCTTGTTGATTGTGGCGTTAGCCATCAGATTCTGAAACTGACGCAGACTTACGAACAGCACTTTGGCTTTTGGATTCCTTTCCTTGACGCGTATACCTATCGCCTGGATAAGGTGGGTCTTGCCCACGCCGACCTCACCATAAAGGAAGAATGGGTTGAAATCATGCTTTCCGGGATTATTGGCGATATATTCGGCAATTGTGAACGGCAGACGGTTGCTTTCGCCCACACAATAATTCTCGAATGTAAGCGATTCGTTGAGCTGTGGATCAAAATCCGGAGTATTGTCGGCGGAAGGATTCCCCAGAGGAGAGGAATCCTGCATCGAGCGCACGAACTTGTTTTTGATCACATGGCTCTGCTGGGGGCTGGACAGGATCACGTTTGAAGCAGCATCGTTGTTGATGATGCCTATTTGATAATCAAGCTTGACGCCTTCACCGAAGACCTTCCTGAGAGTTGTGGACAGAAGATTGATAAAATCATCTTCATATTTCTCATAGTAAAAATATGTAGGAAGCGCGAGAGTCAGTTTCTGATTCTCGAAGCTTACAGGCTTTGCACATCCGAACCAGGTGGAAGTACGAGCCTCCCCGATATTGTCGCGGATGATTTCAAGGCATTTAGCCCATTTTATGTTAAGGTCTTCTGTCATGTCGGTGGTCTCAAACGTGACTACAAAATAACATCAAAAAAAGCATAAAAAAAATAGCCTGGGCTCTTGCATTTTTCGATTTTCTGTAATAATCTAAATCTCAATAAAATAAAAAAGTGTTAAAAATCACGTATAAAAACAGCCCTTCTCTTCCCCTCCAGACAGCGAATCCCCGTCATGTTGCGTGCCATGACGGGGATTCACCTTAATTCCTGATCCCGGCAGACTTGTAGTTGTCAGAGAAGCTTTATGCTTATATAGCGTTTGGGATTCTTCTGGATGTCAAGTATCAGAGAGTCGATATCTGTGGTGACCTTGTTGATGCGCTCGTAAAGCTCCGGATCATTCATGATCTTGCCAAGCGACGAATTGGCATTATTGAGCTGATCGGAAAACTTCGCAAGATTGCCTGTGATATCATTTACGTTCTCCATCGTCGAAGCCACGGGGAGATTGCTGAGCTGGGCGGAAAGCTCTCCGAGATTACGGGTAATGGTGTCAAGGTTGACAGCCACATTCGAGGCATTGCCGAGAATGGCGGGAACCTGATGCGACATCACCATGTTCAGGCGCGCTGAGGCAAGATCGATATTATGGGTTATACCCTCCATGCTCTTCACTGAATTGGCAAGAGCGGGATCTGACACCAGCTTGTTAAGGCTCACCAGAAGGCTGTCAACTTTAGGAAGTATGCTCTGCACCGAAGGGAGAAGGCTGTCGGAAAGACTGCTCATCATGTCGGGAGTCAAACCACCCGGTATCTCACCGCCCACCTCTATAAAATTCTTGCTTTTTCCGAGCTTTATCTCCACAAAGGCGCCGTTTAGGAGACCGCTCCCTATCATCGCCCGCGAATCCTCGGGTATCCTTAGGGATTTATTGAGCGAGAGGAGAACCTCAATCTTACCCGGATTCTCATAATTGAACTTTATATCCCTTACCTGTCCCACCTTATAGCCATCAATAGTGACCGGGGCTGCGATCTCAAGGCCGGCCACATTGCTATAATTGGCCACATAGAAATTCCCCGGTTTGAAAAGATTTATTCCCTTAAGGTAGTCTATTCCGAAGAAAAGGATCACAAGAGCAAGAATCACCGACAGACCGATGACAAATTCTTTGTTGAAGATTTTTTTCATAAATGGAATCAGTTTTTGGCGGCGTTGACACTCTTCATACTCGACACCACGAAAGCATCGGGAATCTTTTTCCGGACTTCGCGGAGCATACCCTCAATCTCGTCCTTATCGCTGCTCTCTCCGTAATAATATTTGTAGAGATTGTTTTCCTTATAAGTCGAGATCGGTGTAAGTCCGCAGAATCTGGGATTATTCTGCTTGAGCATGTCGGCCGAAGCTAATATTTGGATTTTATAAACTTTTACAAATCTGTCGATTTTTGCGTTGTGGGAAGAAGCACGAACTTTCTTATTGGATTTATTATCCTTCTTCTCCTTCACTTTCTTCTGTTTTTTCTTCTTCTTTGATTTGCCGTCGGCCACAGGGTCGTCAACAGGTGCCGCGGTCACATTTTCCGCCACTTCCAAGTTGTCAAGCAAACGTCCGCGCCTCTCGCTCTCGCTGTGCAGAGGGATAGACGCCGTCTCGACAACCCTCGCAGACGATATCCTTCTTGCAGACTCCGAACGACGCCTGCGTTTTGCGGCGGCGTATGCGAGTCCTGAGGATGAATTGCGTACAGGAGCCGGATCAAGCTTCCGTTCAACCGCTTTGGATGATGCCACAAGGGGGGTAGCGGCGAGATTGTCATAAGCGGATAAGTCTGAGGGCTCCTCTTCGGTGAGATCGGAAGAGGCGGCAAGATCACGGTGCCTGCGGTCAGACACTTTTCCGTTAGTCTGAAGCCAGCTGTCATAATAGTCTTCAAGAGCCTTGAATATAGCCGTGGCAAGTTCCTTCTGGCCTTTCTCTGAGCCCATATATTTAGCAGACTCGGGATTGCATATAAAATCAAGCTCCACGAGCACGGAAGGCATCGACGTGGCCCAAAGCACCCAAAATCCGGCCTGATGCACTCCCCGGTTTTTCCTCCCGGACTTCACAAGCTGCTTCTGTGCCTGTTCCGCAAACTTGATACTCTTGCTGAGATTCTTCTTCTGCGCCATCTCGAAGATGATGTACGATTCATCTTTTGAAGGATCGAAACCGCTGTATTTCTGATCGAAGTTCTCCTCAAGTTCAATTACAGAGTTCTCCCTGCGGGCCACACGCATGTTGTTATCATCCTTGTGAAGGCCAAGGGCGTAAACAGAACTGCCAGCCACGGATCTCCTGTTTTTATTGCTCTTATCGACAGAGTTAGTGTGGATGGAAATGAAAAGGTCTCCCTTCGCTTTGTTGGCCACATCGGCCCTCTGCTGCAAAGTCAGATAGGTGTCGTCATCTCTGGTCATGACTACATCCGCCTCTTTCAATTTCTTCCTGACAAGTTTCTGAAGCTGCAAAGCCACTCCCAAGTTTATATCCTTCTCACGGGTTTTATTGTCGATCGCGCCGAAATCTTTGCCGCCGTGACCTGCATCGACCACAACGATAAACTTCTTCTCACGGCTTTCCCGGGCATGGACCGGTGCCACACATAGAACCGCCGCAAAGACGGAAAGCGTCAGTATCTTGATAAAACTTCGAGTCATATTCTTTGGAAAAATACCACAAAATTACAAAAAAATAAATTCCAAGAGCCCTGTGAAGTCGAAAAAACCAACTTTAAAGACTAATAGAACGAAAAAGAATCAAAGAATCCGCAAGGCTATCGCCGCACAAGCCTCGGCATCAGCCAATGCGTGGTGATGATGCGACAGGTCATATCCGCATTTTTTCGCCACTGTCGGAAGCTTATGGTCAGGGAGCGAACGTCCGAATACTTTTCTCGACGCCGTGCACGTGCAATGGAACACATAACCGGGATAACTCATCTCGAATCTTCTGAAAGCCGCTTTAAGGCAGCCCTCGTCAAACCGGCTGAAATGCGCCACCAGTGGAAGGCCCTCGATGAGAGGCACAGCCTCTGCCCAGACCTCGGGGAAAGTGTCGGCATTATCCGTGTCCGCCTTAGTGATTCCGTGAACCATAACGTTCCCGGGACTATAATAGTTTGGCACAGGGTGGATCAACCTATAGAATTTTTCAGTCACTTTTCCCTCTCTGACAACTACTATGCCTACGCTGCATACACTGCATGGATTGCCATTGGCTGTCTCAAAATCTATTGCTGCGAAATTCAACATTTTCTTTTTCCGGTGAATTATCTCATTAAAATGACGGATTCCGACTCATTATATTTTTGAAATCCGGAGATAAGAGTGTAATTTTGTCAAAAATTAACATTATCCGGAATCACGACACGTCTTATCGTGTCATTGATCCGCTACTCAAAAGTCTTGGCCTAAAGAATGCAAAATATGCCGTGCTCTCATTTTTCGGCAGATTTCTTCCGTTTTGTACGGGAAAACGCCGACACCGATCCCACCACCCTGCGGTTACGTCTTCACGGGAAGAATCTTCCTTTCGATTCAGACTTCGCCATTCTCCAGATAGAATGCCGCAGGAAATGCCGGAAAAAGATTCCGCGTTTTCTTAGGTATGAAAAGTTTCTTTTCCCGTCTGCCACCGCCTCAGAGCAGGCCAGCCATGAGGCCGTGGCTCTCTTCCATTCCTCACTTGCAGGGCCTGGCGACAGCGTGATCGACATGACAGCAGGCCTCGGGATCGATGCCATGACACTGGCAGGGGAGGCACATACGGTGACCGCATGCGAGAAAGATGAACTCAAGGCCAGAATCCTCAAGATGAATATAGACACTATGAATATCCGCAATATGGAAGTGGTAAACACGGATTCGATCCAATGGTTGGCCGAGTGCGGCGCAAAAGCCGACATCATTTTCATCGACCCTGCACGCCGCGACAGCGACAACCGCAGGGTATACGATCTGCGTGACTGCCAGCCCGACATACTTTCATGCATCGATCTGTTGGTCTCACGATGCGGCAGACTCATAGTCAAGGCCTCCCCTCTTCTCGACATCACAAAGACCCTCTCTGACCTGCCGCAGACTTCAGCCATAAGAGCAGTCAGCGTCAATGGGGAATGCAAAGAAGTGCTCGTAGAAGCCCAAGGATGCATGGACAGCCACGCCGAACTGCTGATGGAAGCCATCAACCTCCATGAGAACGGAGAGATCATATCGCGTCTGTCGTTCAGAAAAGGAGAAGAGGCCGACGCGACATATGCCGACATAGCAGATCTGGCGCCGGGATCATGGCTCTACGAGCCGGATGCATCGGTGATGAAACTGTCACCCTGGGGCGTGATTGCAAAAAAATTTCCCGGAATCAGGAAGCTTGACATATCATCGCATCTCTTCGTCGCCGACAGACTTATGCCGGACTTCCCGGGACGGGTCACACAAATAACGGCTATTCCTGACCGACATGACCTGAAAAGGATGAAAGGGGAACACGCGAATGTAGTGATGCGCAACTATCCCCTCAAAGCGGAAGACCTTAGAAAGAGACTCCATCTGAAAGAAGGGAAAGACCGATTCGTCTACGGAACAAGGATACAAGGGCAACCGGTCATAATAGATTCCAGACGTTTGACATAAACAAAGATTCCGCGGCAGGAACATTACTGCCGCGGAATCTTTATCTAAAGTAACCTAATGAAAAATATTCGGCTTAAAAACGGAAGCCTGCTGTCAGCACGATCTGGCTGTCGTTGAGAGAGAGTTTCGACTGAGGCGAGGTATATACCACCTTGTTATCATAATCCACATCGGGTGTATACGCATGGTATGTGGAATTGACGTGCTTATAGACATAGGCCATGTCAATGTAGAACTGCTGATAACGGTAGCCGAAGCCGCAGGTATAGTAGTTAGTACTGTTGTCGAAACGATATTGCGGACGAGTGCCCCCGGTATAGATTATTTCCCTGTCATGACGCACATCTGCCTTAACGGGCGATGACACATTGCTATAGCCAGCGCGCAGACTGAACGATGGAGTCACTCTGTATTCCGCACCGAGACGGAATGTATTGGTCGATTTCAGGTAGTAATTGATGTCGTCGTTCACCCCATAGTAAGGATCACTTGCATCGGGATACGCGCGCGTCTTGGGGGCTGCGGAATAATAAGGATACCAGTCAGGATCCCAGTAGTCAGGCCCCCAGCCTCCGCCACCGTATGTGCCGGGCTCCGAGTATTTCATCTTATTGTAGCCCTGCCATTCATAGTCGAACGAGAGGATAAAGTTGTTGCCAATCACTCCGGCCACACTTGCCATGACCTTCCAGGGGGTGCGGAAATCCACTTCATTATATCCCGGAGTGCCATCATTTGTATCCACTCCGTCCGGTTTCTCATTGTCATATTGATATTCGATCGAACCGGAATAAGTCTCCCGCAGGTTATACCAGGTCGGAGTATGGAAAGCAAATCCGATCCTGAGCTCCTGTACAGGCTTGAGTATCACACCGAGTTTGTAATTGAAACCGGTACCGTTGACATTGTAGTAATTATTAAGGTCCCATACGGCATTGCCGACATATGCCTCCTGTCCGTTGCTGAGATATGCATTGTCGAGGGTTTCACCCCATCTTGAGAACTGCGTATAGTCAAGATTTGTGATTCCGAAGTCCATACCCCAGTATACCACATTGGCGATATTGCCTCCGACAGCTATATTATATTCATCTACCGAACCCTTTTCCGTAACGTTGAAGCTGCCGGATCCGGATGTGCCCTCATCCCATTGGCCATACCACTGTGTATTGTCGCCTGCGCCCGATGATTCAATAAGCCATCCTTTGTAGGCGAGAAGGGGGAGCCAGGGAGTATTGCTGTTCCAGGGATCGTATGAATCCGACGGCTCCATATCAGCGACCTGCAGACCGCTGCCGTTGGCGATCTCAGCGATATAGTTGCTGAGAGAATTATTCAGAGTCGGCACCTGCCCGGCATACTGACGGTTGAAAGAAGCTGCCTTATTATATGTGAATCCGAAATTGATGTTGGGAAACATATCATTCTGCAATCTCATCGTCAATACGGCCCCAATGTTGTTGAGAAGGAATTTCGTCTGGTCGACAGATGATTTGACTCCCTGAGATGTTGCGCTTGCGTTCTGACAATCGAGATTCAGGGTGAATCCTATATCGCCGCTGCGGTAGACGCCAATACCGGCAGGATTCTGTGAAAGCGACGACAGATCGCCGCCAAGAGCGCCGAAAGCACCTCCCATCGACATGAACCTCGCTGTGCCCTTCATGTCAGGGCGGGTGATATTTATAGCATCGGGAGCACCTTGTGCGAAAACTGTCGCCACAGGAGCGAGAGAAGTCGTTAGCAGTAAAAGATACTTATTCATAATACGATATATTTACAAAGTGGTATCGGGAGAGGGTGGAATGACTGGCCCGAAATCTTGAGAATCTATATTTTGGAAACAAACAGGCCATATAAAAGTTTAGTGAGGATCCTACGCGGAATCCTCACTGTGTCTGGTGTCAGCGACGGCCTCTTCCGCCCCGTGAGCCACCGCCTCCTACAGTGCCTCTACCGCCTCCATAACTTCCTCCTCCACGATTGTAGGAGGCGCCACCGCCGTTGTAGCTGCGGTTGCTGTTATAACTGCGGTTGCTGTTGTAGTTGTTGCGGTTTGTGTTGGTGTTGTAATTGCGGTTAGTCGTGCTGTTGTTGCTGTTTGAGTTATTATATGTACGGTTGCCCCTTCCGGTCGAGTTGAGGTTGATATTGCCTCTTCCCGGACGGGTAGAGTTCACTCCGGAGTTGCCGGGACGTCCGGTCTGCGTGCCGACAGAATTACCTGGACGCTGACCGCGGTTGTTGACATATTCCCACTTGCCGTTGTTGTTTACAACGCCAGCGCCCGGACGTGTAGGACGGGTCACCGAGGTACCGGGACGGCTGGTAGAAGTACCTGTTGAACCGGGACGCGAAGGACGCGACACGGCGTTGCCACCACCGATAGGACCTCTGTGAGCGATATTGCCGCCGGGACGATTGCTTGACCAGCCCGGACGTCCACCTATAGGACGGTTGCCGTTAGGACGCCAGTCGGCCATAGGCGGACGACTCCAGCCCCACGACGGGCCCCACGCGGGTCCCCAACCCCAGGATGGACCCCATGCAGGTCCCCAGCCCCAGGAAGGTCCCCAGGCGGGTCCCCAGCCCCATGACCACGACGGCCCCCAGGCCCACGACGGGCCCCAGTTCCAAGAATACCATGGGTCATAAATAGAAACATTCCATCCCCACGGACCTATATTAACACCCCAACGGTTGTAGTAAGGCCACGTATAGGAATAAGACGGAAGAAAAACCGGATATCCGCCGGCATTGATCTCTATCTCCACATTCCCGTAAGAGTTTGCAAGTACATCCTCAAGCACGTCGGCATTGTCAACCACGATCGTGGGATTATAATATTTCTGGATCTGCTGCGTATAGACGAAGTCCTGACCGCTCTCGGCCCCGCGGCCGATAGTGTCGATCGGAGTCGAATAATACTGGTTGCGACGGTTGTAGGCGTCAACGTCCATATCTGCCATATTGGCTATATAGTTCGACTTTTTCTTGGTGGTTTTCTTCACGGTCTTTTCCGTTTTCGTCTTGGAAGGATCGTAGTAGATGTCGTCGTCGAAATAGCTTTGGGCAAAAAGTGTCGGGGCTCCGAAAGCCAGGACACCTGCTATTATAAGTTGATGTTTCATAACCATTTCCTTTTTTGATTCTGACATATAAACGTATAGAAAGTTTAATCTCTTACATTTTTTTAGAATTTTAAGTAAAATTGACCACAAAGTTCGCGATAACGGCAGGTAGGCACCTGCCCGTCGCCAAACATTGTCAGATGCTCACGCAAGTCCCGTCCCTCCCTGCCAAACTCCATGAGAATACGCTTCCACGGAGAGCCATCATGGTCTCTGACCAGGCAACGTCTTTCCGGCATCAGACCTACCGATGCCGATTCTTCGAGAAGGATATCCTCCGCCGAAGCCGGAGCTATCACAGAGATCACACCGCCCCGGGAAAGAAGGGGAGCGCCATGGATCAGAAGATTCCTGGGCGACAGGTCGCCCACATGCCTGGCCATGGCGCGGGCGGAGACACTATTGTCGGCCCCGGCATCGAAAAATGGAGGATTACTGACTATCACATCGAATGGGCCGTCTTCATCCGTAAGATCGAGGAACGATCTCGCCTCCACACGCAGTCGATCGCTCCAGGGGGATAAGGAAAAATTAGACGACGCCTCCTCCACCGACGGCAGATGCGTGTCGACAGCAAGGATACGCGCTCCCGCGTTTCTCTGAGCCATCATCAGCGCGATCATTCCGCAGCCTGTGCCTGCATCAAGTATACGCTCTCCCGCGCAGGTGGCCCATGCTCCGACAAGCACACCGTCGACCCCCACAGGCATAGCGCTGCGGGCATGGCTCACACTAAACTGTTTGAATCTGAACAAACGCTCCTTCATGATAGTGCAAAAGTAAGGATTTTTGAGTAACTTTGCACCATGATTAAGAAAAAACAGCCTATTATTTCATCTGATATGTCTGAAATCAGGATGGAAAGCTCTATAATTGCAGAAATTCCAAGGGAAAGCGACCTGAACTCCTTCAATTTCACTCCCGACAACATGCTTCTTCTCCCTCTGGAGGAGGATGTCGTATTTCCGGGTCTTCCCCACCCTGTAAGGATTCTTAACGACAACGATCTGAAGATCGTGGAGAAAGCCTATGAAGAGAAGGCATGCGTTTTCGGCTGCACACTCAAAGAAAACGCCGAAGCCTCCTCGCGTCTTAAGGATTATCATTCTGTCGGGATGATATGCCGGGTGGCGAAGATAGTGAAGATGCCGGATGTAGAGCCGGTGGCATTCCTGCTTCCCGGACTGAGAGCCACGCTGAAGAAATTCGTTTCCAAAAAGCACCCACTGATGGTGAGTGTCATCCCTCTTCCTCCCGTGGCTCCCACCGCCGACCCGCATATGGCTTCATGCGTTTATGAGGAGATCAAACAGACTTACAATAAGATTCTGACTTATGTGCCTCAACAGGACCGGGACCGGATCACCATTTCGGTCAACGGTATGGGAGAGGATGTGGAGACCGGCGTATATTTCATGGCAACCAATTCTCCGCTCCTTACCTCGCAGAAAGCGGAACTCCTGAAAGCCGCCGACCTCGACTCGCTCCTGGAGGCCTTCCTGAAGACACTCGACCAGGCCCTGCAGCGCGTGGAGCTCCAGGCCGAGATACACATGCGCACCCATCAGGACATGAGCAGGCAGCAACGACGGCAGTTTCTACAGCAGCAGCTCAAGTCCATACAGGATGAGCTCGCCGAAAATGATGGTGACAGCGACACTGATGAACTTCATCAGAGAGCCGGGAAAATGAAATGGAGCAAAGAAGCCGATCGCCATTTCGATAAGGAACTGGCCAAACTCTCGCGTTTCAGCCCCCAGAGCCCCGAATATGCCATCCAATATTCATATCTCGACACACTCCTCAATCTCCCTTGGGAAAACTATTCATCCGACAGTTTTGCATTATCAAAAGTTGAGAAGATCCTTGACCGCGACCATTATGGCCTCGAAAAAGTAAAAGAACGCATCATCGAGCAGATGGCCGTCATAAAGCTTCGCAACGACATGAAAGCTCCGATCCTGTGTCTCTATGGTCCTCCCGGAGTTGGCAAGACATCTCTGGGCAAGTCGATAGCCGACGCACTGGGGAGAGAATATGCCCGTGTGTCGCTCGGAGGCCTCCACGACGAAGCGGAGATCAGAGGACACCGCCGTACCTATATAGGAGCCATGCCGGGCCGGATAATCTCTGCCCTGACAAAATGCGGCAAGGGCAATCCCGTATTCGTGCTCGACGAGATTGACAAGATCGGTAAGGATTTCAAGGGAGATCCATCCACGGCGCTTCTTGAAGTGCTTGACCCGGAACAGAACTCAAAGTTCCATGACAATTACGTTGATTTTGACTACGACCTGTCGAAAGTACTTTTCATCGCAACGGCCAACAATCTTTCCGAGTTGTCGCGTCCGCTCCTCGACAGAATGGAAGTAATAGAGATAGGAGGTTATATCCCTGAGGAAAAGATCGAGATAGCCCGCAGGCATCTTGTTCCCAAAAGCCTGAAAGAACATGGTTTCGATGAGGAAGAGATCTCGTTCACCAAAGAGGCCCTGCGCCTCCTGGTGGAACGTTACACCCGGGAATCAGGTGTCAGGCAACTTGAGAAGAAGATCGCCAAGGTGCTCCGTAAGCTCGCGCGGTTGAAAGCTTCAGACAAACCGGTGCCCCAGGTGGTTGATGTAGACCTGGTAAAGGAATTCCTCGGCAAGGAGGAGGTAAACCCCGACCTGTATGAAAGCAACAATTTCGCAGGTGTAGTCACAGGGTTGGCGTGGACACAGGTCGGAGGAGAGATACTATTCATAGAGTCATCGCTCTCACAAGGCAACGGCGAGAAACTAACTCTCACGGGAAATCTCGGCGATGTGATGAAAGAATCGGCGGTGATAGCCCTTCAGTATATCAAAGCCCATTCCAGGCAGCTTGGCATAGACCCCGAAGTCTTTACTAAGGTCAACGTCCACATACATGTGCCGGAAGGCGCCATTCCAAAAGACGGACCCTCTGCCGGTGTAACCATGGCCACATCTCTTGTGTCGGCATACACCGGAAGAAAAGTAAGGGAAAAACTTGCCATGACTGGCGAGATAACCCTGCGTGGCAAGGTGCTTCCGGTCGGAGGCATAAAAGAGAAAATTCTTGCGGCTAAACGAGCGGGCATCACTGATATTATCCTATCGAAGGAGAACAGGAAAGATATCGATGAAATACACTCCCGCTATCTTAAAGGCCTGAAGTTTCACTATGTCGACACCATAGAAGACGTGCTGGAGTTTGCGCTTCTGCCCGAGCTTGCCGAAAACCGCTTTGATATCTGATTCCGGTCTTCTCGTAAATCATTTATCCGTAACGATCCTGACCTTCAGATATAATAAGCCGGGCCCCTGTAGACGAGGGCCCGGCTTATTATATCTGAAGGTCAGGATCTGAAAATATACGATACCTGTCAGGAGTGAGCTACGGCTTCCGCCGACACTATCCTGTTGGCCATCCTCACTGCTATCGTAATGTGGGAGCATACATGATCTTTGCCTATGAGGGTGTCAATGCCGGCATGCTCAAGCACCTCCTTGACTTTAGGATTGACCCCCGACAAGACCACATGGATACCCTCGGCCTGCGACGATTTTATTAGAATCTCAAGGTTATGGACGGCAGTGGCATCGACAAAAGGCACCTTCCTCATCCTTATGATCCTCACTTTAGGTTTCTCTCCGAGAGTGCTTCTCATCATCTCGTCGAACTTAGTGGCCACACCGAAGAAGAAGGGTCCGTCAATCTCATAGACCTGCACACCGTTGGCCACATCCAGCACTTCATGGGTTGTCGCCTCCGTACCTTCAGCCACGTCAAGCTGTTCGCTGTAAACCTTGATCTGTGTGTTCTCAGTGACACGACGCAGAAAGAGGATCATTGCAAGCAGCAGACCGATCTCTATGGCTATAGTGAGATCGAATATGACTGTAAGGAGGAAAGTCACAGCAAGAATACTTATATCACTCTTAGGATTCCTCAGAATACCCCTGACCGTACGCCATCCACTCATATTATAGCTCACCACCACAAGCACAGCGGCAAGACATGCCATGGGCACCATATTGATAAGCGGCATAAGGAACAGGAAAATAAGGAGAAGAACAATAGCATGTATGATCCCGGCAACCGGCGTGCGTCCCCCATTGGTGATATTGGTCATAGTCCTGGCTATGGCTCCTGTGACAGGAATACCGCCGAAGAACGGCACCACGATATTCGCTATGC
Source organism: uncultured Muribaculaceae bacterium (assembly GCA_910588245.1). GTDB lineage: Bacteria > Bacteroidota > Bacteroidia > Bacteroidales > Muribaculaceae > Lepagella. The sequence goes on from CAJUQP010000004.1 coordinate 35,163, forward strand.
CCTGACCGACAAGCTCCGTGTTGCTACGTGTGTGTGAACCGGTCACACCATCAGCCACAGTGGCTGAAAGCAAAGACTCAATCGAGCCGAGTATTGCAATCGTAAACGCTGAAGGAAGCAGTAGGTTGAGAGTGTCCATACTGAGTCTGAAACCTTTAGGCTGCGGTATGTCGGTAGCCATCGACCCGAATCGGTCACCTATGGTGGTGACATGGAATTCAGGATAATACCTGTTGATCAGCCACACCACGGCTGTCATGATAATGATGGATATCAGCGCACCGGGAAGCTTCTTGGAAATAAAAGGCACGGCTATGATGATAAGCAGCGACACAACAGCCACACCCGTGGTGACTGGATCGATGTTTCCGAGGTTAGAGAAATACATTCCCCATTTGGGCAGAAAGGAGGCCGGCACATCTTTGAGACCCAGTCCGAAAAAGTCATTCATCTGGGTCGAGAAAATAGTCAGCGCGATACCGGCGGTGAATCCGACCACTATAGGATAAGGGATGAATTTTATAACTGTGCCGAGATGAAAAAGGCCCATGAGCACAAGAATCAGACCCGCCATAAATGTGGCTATGGCAAGTCCCTCAAGGCCATAATTCTCTATTATCCCATAAATTATTATGATGAATGCTCCCGTGGGACCTCCGATCTGCACAGAGCAACCTCCAAGGGCAGAGACAAGAAAACCTCCTATGATGGCTGTGATAAGACCTACCGTCGGACTCACACCGCTGGCGATAGCGAACGCAACGGCAAGCGGCAACGCCACGATTCCGACAACTATGCCGGCGATCAGGTCGCTTTTGAATCGCGACAACGAATAATTCTGCAACGCGGATATCAATTTCGGTTTGAAATCAATAGGACCGGATAAACTCATATGACTTAGATGTTGATTAGAAGAATAATTTTTCGCAAAATTACTAAATTTATGTTTAAAAACATAATTAATCAGCACATTCTATTACTCCTTACAACTGAATCGCCTCAACCGAAAATAACTTCTTTGAAAAAAGGACAAAAAAAATTGATTGTCATCCCGACAACCAATCTCCTGTTAACCTTAAAATCTAATACCATGAAAAACTCACTGCAAAATTAATCATTTATTTTCAAATACTGCTATAAAACATAAAAAAAATAAATAATTTAACAATATTTTAACATATACGACTAATTTTATCGTATTTGTAAATACAACTTAACATTTATCAATAAAAAGCCCTGCACGACACATTTGCTGCATCGCACAGGGTCTTCGATTTATAAAAGCAAATTTTTCAGATCTCTTTCATGATCAGCGTATGAAAAGGAGCTCGCGGTATTTCGGGAGAGGCCAGATTTCATTGTCGACCATAAGCTCGAGCGCGTCGATATGAGTGCGGATCTCCTCCATGAGAGGAGCAACCTTGTCATGGTAGGCTATAGCCTTATCCCTCTCGCTCGATTTCCTGTTGGCAACATGACGTTCGGCAGTCATGCTCTCAACAAGCGATTTGATCTGGCTGAGATGAGCGGCGATCTTCTCTATTGAGTCGAGATCGGCTCCTCCGATCTTCTTTGCCGTAGTCTCGTCGAAGAGAGCCTTGATCTTGTAGACATTGTCGAGAAGAAGACGCTGATAGGTGATGGCGGCGGGAATTATATGGTTTATGGCAAGGTCTCCGAGCACACGGCTTTCGATCTGGAGCTTCTTTGAATACATCTCCCATTTCACCTCGTTGCGGGCCTCAAGCTCTTTCTTGGTGAAAAGTCCGGTCTTCTCAAACATCTCCACGCTTGAAGGCCACAGATAGGAATCAAACATGACGGGCGCTGAAGACTCCACATCGAGCCCTCTGCGCTTAGCCTCCTCTTTCCATTCATCGCTATAGCCGTTACCATCAAACTGTATGGCACGCGAACGTATGATGTTCTCCCGGGCCTCGTCGAGAAGAACCTTGTCTATTTGCTCCCCTTTGGCCACACGCTTGTCCACACGGTCTGCGAATCCCGACAGTTCGTCGGCTACGGCGGCGTTCAGGGCGATAAGCGCGGAAGCGCAGTTGGCTGATGATCCCACAGCACGATATTCGAAGCGGTTACCGGTGAACGCGAACGGACTCGTTCGGTTTCTGTCTGTATTATCGATCATAAGCTCGGGGATCTGGTTCACGTCGAGTCTCATACCCTCCTTACCCTGAAGGATGATGGCATCAGTCTCGTTTTTCTCTATGCTGTCGAGAATCTCTGTGAGCTGGCTGCCGAGGAACATTGAGATGATTGCCGGGGGAGCCTCGTTGGCACCAAGACGATGGGCATTCGTGGCGGTCATGATCGACGCCTTGAGAAGCGCGTTGTGCTTATGCACCGCTGCCATGACATTGCTGACAAACACGATGAACTCAAGGTTCTGACGCGGGGTCTTGCCCGGAGAAAAGAGGAGTTTTCCGGTGTCAGTGCCAAGGCTCCAGTTATTATGCTTTCCACTGCCGTTGATTCCGGCAAAAGGTTTCTCATGAAGGAGCACACGGAAATTATGACGGCGTGCTACTTCATTCATGACCGACATCAGAAGCAGGTTATGGTCGTTGGCGAGATTGGCTTCCTCAAATATAGGAGCAAGCTCGAACTGATTGGGGGCAACCTCATTGTGTCGTGTCTTGGCAGGGATTCCCAGACGATGGCACTCAATCTCGAGATCAAGCATGAAAGCCTCGACACGGCTCGGTATGGCACCGAAATAATGGTCTTCAAGCTGCTGGTTCTTGGCGCTCTCATGCCCCATGAGCGTACGGCCTGTCATCACAAGATCTGGACGCGCGGCATAAAGTGACTCATCAACCAGGAAATACTCCTGCTCCCAACCGAGATAGCAGCACACGTGCTTAACATCTTCATCGAAAAAGCGGGCAACCCGGGTAGCCGACTTGTCGACAGCATTGAGGGCGCGAAGCAGAGGAGTCTTGTAGTCGAGACTCTCGCCGGTGTATGAGATGAAGATAGTAGGTATGCACAATGTATTGTCGACTATGAAAGCCGGAGAAGAGATATCCCATGCGGAATATCCGCGAGCCTCGAAAGTGTTGCGGATGCCGCCGTTGGGAAAGCTTGAGGCATCCGGTTCCTGCTGCACGAGAAGCTTGCCGGAAAATGTCTCGATCACTCCACCCTTGCCGTCATGTTCGATAAAGGCATCATGCTTCTCGGCGGTGCCACCGGTCATCGGCTGAAACCAGTGGGTGTAATGGCGTGCGCCCTGCTCCACGGCCCAACGCTTCATGCCGTCGGCCACACTGTCGGCCACCTTCCGGCTGATAGGCTCTTTGTTGTCGATTGCCTTCACGAGAGCCTCATATGTCTCGCGGGGAAGATACTCGAACATTTTCTGTCGGTTGAATACCTTTTCGGCATAATACTTATCGACCCTCTCTTTCGGGATCTCCACCTTCACAGCCTTGCGCGAAGAGGCTTCCTCAACGCTTTTGAATCTTAAATCTGACATATTGATATATTTATATGTAGAGTGAATATTCTTTTTTAACTTTTAAAACCCTTCAACAAGCCTCTCCATGGCTTTCCGGGTATTCTCAAGAGTGTTGAAGCCGGTGAATCTCACATAGCCCTCACCAAGAGTCCCGAATCCGCAACCCGGAGTAGTAGAGAAATTGAATTCATGAAGCAACATATTGAACAGATCCCACGACCCGCGTCCATCGCACGGAGAAGCCCAGACATAAGGTGAATCATCGCCCCCATATGCCTTGAATCCGACCTTTACAAGCGCCTCCTTTATGATGGAAGCATTGTGGAGATAATAGTCAGTCGCAGCTTTCACATCATGCCGGCCTCCTGTGGTATAGACAGCAGCCGCGGCACGCTGTGACACATAGGAGCAACCGTTGAATTTTGTGGTCTGCCGCCGATTCCATAATGAATTGAGGCTAACCTCCGAACCATCGGCATAACGTCCCTTGACGCTTTTAGGCACTACCGTATAGCCACATCTGAGTCCTGTGAAACCCGCGGTCTTGGAGAAACTCCTCACCTCGATTGCAACGTCGATCGCTCCCGGAATCTCATAGATCGACCTTACAATACCCGGAGTCCTTACAAAAGCCTCGTATGCGGAATCGTATATGATGAGACTTCCATGCTCCCTGGCGTAATCCACCCACTTCTGAAGTTCCGCTTTCCCTATGGCCACACCTGTAGGATTGTCGGGGAAACACAGGAATATGACATCCGCATGCCTTTCCGGAAGTTTCGGAAGAAAACCGTTGTCCGGATCACAGTCAAGATATACAAGATTGCTCCATATTCCATCTGTAAGCACTCCCGCACGTCCGTCAATCACACTGTCATCGACATAGACCGGATAAGAGGGGTTCATGACGGCTACTGTACAGTCTCGGGAATATATATCGCCGAGATTTCCGAGATCACTCTTTGCTCCGTCGCTTACAAAAATATCGTCAGACATTATGTCTATGCCACGTTGTCTGTAATCGTTGAGCGCTATGGCATCTCTAAGGAAAGGATAGCCCTGCTCCGGACCATACCCCCTGAATCCCTCAACTGTCGACATTTCATCGACAGCCTCATGCATAGCCTTCACCACTGAAGGGAACAGCGGAGTGGTGACATCCCCGATATCCATCCGGATGACTTCCTTACCGGGATTCTCTGCCTTGAAGGCCGCGATTCTGCGTCCAACCTCAGAAAACAGATACGACACCGGAAGAAGCCGGAAATTATCGTTTACCTCAATCATCTTTACCTATATACCTAAATTGTTTAAAATCCTGTCAAATGAAGAACCAGCCCTCGGCCACAAACTCTGCAGGCCCTGTCATGAAAACATGTCCGGTCACCCGGTCGTATCTTATATGGAGCGTTCCTCCGAGAAGCCGCACATCCACCTCGTCGTCAGCGATACCTTTGATAAATGCAGCCACGGCTGTGGCACACGCGCCAGTGCCACATGCAAGGGTTTCTCCGGAACCACGTTCCCACACCCTCATATCGATATGCCTCCTGTCGACAACTTTCGCGAATTCGATATTGGCTTTCTCCGGGAATACCGGCGAGCACTCGATAAGCGGGCCATAATGATATATATATCTGTCAGTGATATCATCTACGAAAATCACACCATGAGGATTTCCCATTCCCACGGCAGTCACTCCAAATACGGCATCGTCCGCTTCCACCCTCTCGTCAGTCATAAACGTGTCCGGATCGCCGGCCGCAGGCACTTCTCCCCTTTTCAGGAAAGCTCTGCCCATATCGACAGTGACTTCTCCGACATGTCCGTCACGGAGATGCAGATGAAGCGTCTTTATGCCGGCGCCGGTCTCAAGGGTCACTACAGTTTTATCTGTGAAACCTTTGTCGTATACATACTTTGCCACACAGCGTGATCCATTGCCACACATCTGGGCCTCCGAGCCGTCGGCATTGAACATCCTCATACGGAAATCGGCGCTGGAGGAGGGGAGAATCGCTATCAACCCGTCGCTGCCAACGCCGAAGTGCCTGTCGCTAATTTTTCGTGATAAGTCTGGAAGATCTGTCTCTTTCAAATGGAGAGAGGTGGGGGTACCAAGGGCATCGACATATATATAATCATTGCCGGCTCCTTGCATTTTTGTAAAATATAGCCTTTTACAGTCAGACATATATTATTCTTTACCTGGTGGAAACTTCAGCCGAATACTGTCGGCACAGAGATATCGACACATCTGAAATTATTCAAAAAACTTCTTCTGTGTTTAATGACGCAAAATTACGTAAAAATACATTAACCTACAAATATTTTGTTGAAATTTTCTTTTTGCAATCAAAAATTTAACATTTCAACCTTTTTATCATCATTTATCCCTTTTTGGTTGACAAATAAATTCACAGACCCGTTATTGTCAGCATATACTACAGGCACAAGGCCAATATAATGTCGTCTGACACCATGATACTCTTTTCCGTAAGCGCTATATGACTTCGGGAAAGATCAAGCATACCGTTTTCAGCATACGGGCGTGCATTATCCCAGACTTTCCGCGCCTCACGACTGCCGAAACGCCGGCTGAATTCATCCATATCTATACCTTCACGCATCCTGAGCCTCAACATTATCATCTCTTCCATCATCTGCTCCGTGTTCAGACGTTCCTCTTCAAAAAATGGATGCCGGGCGGATGCGAGGCTACGAAATCTTCCGATATATTCCTTTATTTGCGAAGGATTGGAGCGACGGATATCAGCACCATCATAGGAATGCGCCGACGGCCCGACGCCGAGATAGGGATATCCTTTCCAATAACTGCTGTTGTGAACAGACTCAAAACCCGGAAGTGAATAATTCGAGATCTCATAACGCCGGTAGCCATGGCTTGAGAGCGTCTCTGTCAGATACTCCCACATGCGGAGCGAATCATCTTCTCGGGGGAAAGTCAGCCTTCCCGTGTCGCGGAGCACAGAAATCGCAGTGTGCGGTTCAAACATCAGTGAATAAGCCGATATATGTTCCGGAGCGAGCGCCAATGCCTCATCCACGCTCTTACGCCATGAATCAAGTGTCTGACCGGGGAGTCCGAACATAAGATCAATGCTGATATTATCGAAAACACTCCTTAATATATAAAAAGCATCTTTTGCACGGGAGGCATCATGAACACGTCCCACTTTCCGAAGTTCATCATCCACAAACGACTGAACACCCATACTGACCCTGTTGACTCCGCAGTCTTTCCAGACACGGCAAATATCGCTGCCCACATCCTCCGGATTGACCTCAAGCGTAAATTCTCTTCTCCCCGCATCAGTCCCCCATATCCTCCTTAAGGCATCACACACCCGGATAAATTCTCCCGTGGGTATCAAAGAGGGCGTACCACCACCCATATAAACGGTGTCAGGCACTCCCGTAAGCTCTCCGGCCCTCTCGTTCATTTCATTGACTATTGAATCAGCAAACGCCTCCCAGTCGGCAGTTTTGCAGCGCGTACTGAAAAAATCACAGTAGATGCACTTTGCCCTACAAAAAGGGATATGGATATAGAGTCCGGTTGTTTTCATATTGAGAATTTGGAAGTTATCAAGTCCGGGAATTTGGCCGGCCATATGTTTTTATATGCTAAATTAATAAAAAAATCGGAAACATGTTTTTTAACATACTAAAATGTAATCAATCATACGCGGATTTTTATTAAATTGCAACGCTTTTTGAAAGAAACGGTTTATCATGATTCGACAAACCGCTCCTACACCGACAAAAGGCACACACAAAGAATAACACTTTCTTAAAATCTTATACAAAAAATGAAGATTTATAAAACTGACGAAATCAAAAACATAGCCCTTATCGGATCGAAGGGCTCGGGAAAAACCACACTTGCGGAGTCGATGCTCTTCGAGTGTGGAGTCATAAAACGTCGCGGGACAATCGGAGCAGGCAACACGGTGTCCGATTATTTCCCCGTTGAGAAAGAATACGGCTATTCCGTTTTCTCGACAGTTTTCAATGCTGAGTTCAACGGCAAGAAGCTCAACGTGATCGATTGTCCGGGAGCAGATGACTTCGTCGGCAATTCATATACAGCGCTGGGAGTATGCGACACAGGCGTGATCGTGGTTGATTCCAACTACGGCGTCGAGGTAGGCACCCAGAATATTTTCCGCACCACAGGGCTGCTCAAAAAGCCGGTTGTCTTCGCCCTCAACCAGATCGACGGCGAGAAAGCCGACTATGACAATGTCATCGAGCAACTTCGCGAACACTTCGGTCCGAAAGTGATTCAGGTGCAGTATCCTCTTGAATGTGGTCCCAACTTCCATTCGATGATCGACGTCCTTCTTATGAAGAAATACGAGTGGGGTCCGGATGGCGGTGTACCTGTTGTCTCGGAGATTCCCGAAGACCAGATGGAGAAAGCAAACGAACTGCACAACGCACTCGTGGAAGCGGCCGCCGAGAACGACGAATCGCTCATGGATAAGTATTTTGAGCAGGGACATCTCTCGGAAGACGAAATGCGCGAAGGCATCCGCAAAGGCATGATCGACCGTAGCATATTCCCGGTATTCATCGTAAGCGCCCTCAAAGACATGGCAGTGCGCCGCATGATGGAATTCCTCGGCAACGTTTGCCCGTTTGTTTCCGACATGCCGTCGCCTGAGACCATTAACGGCGAAGAGGTGGCTCCCGACGCCAACGGTCCCCTTTCGGTATTCTTCTTCAAGACATCTGTTGAACCTCATATCGGTGAGGTATGCTATTTCAAGGTGATGAGCGGCACCCTTAAGGCTGGCGACGATCTCGACAATGTGTCGCGCGGCGGTAAGGAGCGTCTCGCCCAGATCTTCACAGTATGCGGCCAGATGCGAGTGCCTATCGAGAAGCTTGAGGCCGGCGACATAGGCGCCGCCGTGAAACTTAAAGATGTAAGGACCGGGAACACCCTGAATGAAAAGGGATGCGACTACCAGTTTGACTTCATAAAATATCCGGCTCCAAAATTCATACGCGCCATAAAACCCGTCACCGAGAGCGATGCTGAAAAGCTTATGAGCATCCTCACCCGCATGCACGAGGAAGATCCGACCTGGGTCATCGAGCAGAGCAAGGAACTGAAACAGACTCTCGTGAAAGGTCAGGGAGAATTCCACCTCCGCACTCTCAAATGGAGAATCGAGAACAACGAGAAACTTCCTATGGAGTTCCAGGAACCTAAGATTCCTTACCGCGAGACCATTACCAAGGCTGCCCGTGCTGACTACCGACACAAGAAACAGTCAGGAGGTTCAGGCCAGTTTGGCGAAGTGCATCTCATCATCGAGCCCTATACTGAAGGTATGCCTGAGCCCGACACTTACAAATTCGGCAACCAGGAATTCAAGCTGAATGTGCGCGACAAGCAGGAGATTCCCCTTGACTGGGGCGGAAAGCTCGTGGTCTACAACTGCATCGTAGGAGGCGCCATCGATGCCCGATTCATTCCCGCGATCGTGAAAGGACTTATGGACCGCATGGAACAAGGCCCGCTCACAGGCTCATACGCCCGCGACGTACGCGTCATGATCTACGACGGCAAGATGCACCCGGTCGATTCGAATGAAATATCATTCCGTCTGGCAGGCCGCAACGCTTTCTCTCAGGCATTCAAGAATGCCAATCCTAAGATTCTGGAGCCTGTCTACGACGTCGAGGTCTATACACCTGGCGACACCATGGGCGACGTGATGAGCGACCTTCAGGGACGCCGTGCTATCATCATGGGCATGGAAAGCGATAGCGGCATCGAAAAGCTCAACGCCAAAGTGCCTCTTAAAGAGATGTCATCCTATTCAACCTCCCTCAGCTCTATCACTGGAGGAAGAAGTTCCTTTACAATGCAATTCTCCTCTTACGAGCTGGTGCCTGGCGATGTTCAGGAAAAACTCCTCAAAGACTACGCAGCAACGCAAGAGGAAGACTGATCACCGAAAAAACCTACTTCCACCACTAACTTCATTGGGCAGCCATATTTTGGCTGCCCTTTTTATGCACAGATCTTGGCGGCAGTTTTCCGACAGCAAACACGAACTTAACATAGCAGCCACAAATCGAAAGCGGGCTCACCAGTAAATGGCAAGCCCGCTTTATTATGCATTATTAATTAGCGTCATCGACGCCACATCATCAGAACCAGCGTGTGTAGGCGAAGTCCTGACGATGAGGAAGTGCCGGATTGTTGGGATACATGCGGAGTGCGTAGCGGAATGTGCCTGCATCCTTAGCATGAGTGTTGAGCTCATAGGTGAGCACCGAGCCGTCTTTCTTGACAACCTTAAGGGGCTCCGTACCGATAAACTCGCTCTCTCCGTCGTGGTCGCGGTATTTCACGATCTCGACCCCTACTGAATCACCAAGTCCCTTGGTGTCGATAGTACACTTCACATCCACGGGATTGCCCGCACGAACAGCAGTCTTTCCAGTAGACCCGTCAGTGATCTGCACGTTGAGCACCTCGATCTGGTTCCACTTTGAAGCCACTTCCTCTTTCCAGGCCACGATCTCACGAGCCTTGGCATAGTCATTGGCCTTCAGCTGGGCGCTGCGCTTCGACTCGGGCACATACAGACGGCTGATATAATCGTCGAGCTGACGCTTCATCGTGAAGTGCGGAGCGATATGCCCGATAGAACGCTTGATGCGGTCAATCCATTCAGGGCTGTAGCCTTTGTAGTTCTTATTGAAATACATCGGCACGATCTCGTTCTCGAGCATCGAATAGATTGTTGCGGCATCCAGACAGTCCTGCTGCGACTGGTCGGTATAAGTGCGCTTCTCTGTCAGGGCCCAGCCTGCGAGCTGGTCGAACTTATAGCCCTCATACCACCATCCGTCGAGCACGGAGAAATTGAGCAGACCATTCATCTCAGCCTTCTCGCCTGATGTGCCGGATGCCTCGAGAGGACGTGTCGGGGTGTTGAGCCAGATATCAACGCCAGTGACGAGGCGTTTAGCCACAATCATATTGTAGTCCTCGAGGAAGATGATCTTGCCAAGGAACTGAGGCATTCTGGATATTTCCACGATACGCTTGATGAGACCCTGGCCGGCGCCGTCGGCCGGATGGGCCTTGCCGGAGAAGATGAACTGCACGGGATACTTCTCGTTGTTGACGATCTTGGCCAGACGGTCAAGGTCAGTGAAGAGAAGGTGAGCGCGCTTGTAGGTGGCGAAGCGACGTGCGAAACCGATGATGAGGGCGTTGGGGTTGATCTTTTCAAGGATGTTGACCACTGCTCCGGGATCGCCCTGGTTCTTAAGCCATTTCTCTTTGAAATCACGGCGGACGAAGTCTATGAACTTGTTTTTGAGGGTCATCCTCATATTCCAGATTGCCTCATCAGGCACATCGAAGATACCCTTCCAAGCCTCGGGATTGCTCTGGTCTTCGAAAACCTTCTCACCGAGATTGTCAGCATAGAATTTCTTCCATTCAGAAGCGGCCCATGTGGGCATATGCACACCGTTGGTGACATATTTAACATGGCTTTCTTCAGGAGCATAACCTTTCCAGACGCCGGCAAACATCTTCTTCGACACCTCGCCATGGAGCCAGCTCACACCATTTGCCTCCTGGCATGTATTAAGTGCGAACACACTCATGGAGAAACGCTCCGGAGTGTCGGGATTCTCGCGGCCCATGTTGATGAGGTCGTTCCAGGAAATGCCGAGCTTTGCGGGATATTCACCGAGATATTTGCCCAGAAGGCTCTCATCGAAATAGTCGTGGCCAGCGGGCACCGGAGTGTGAACCGTATAGAGCGAGCTTGCGCGAACAATCTCGAGAGCCACGTTGAAGGGGAGTCCGTCTTTCTGCACATAGTCAACGAGACGCTGCAGGTTGAGGAGGGCTGCATGTCCCTCGTTGGCATGATAGAGATCGGTGTGGATTCCAAGACGATTGAGCATGTATATACCTCCGATGCCGAGCAAATATTCCTGCTTCATACGGTTCTCCCAGTCGCCGCCATAGAGCTTGTGAGTGATCGGACGGTCGAATTCAGAGTTCATGTCGAAGTCCGTATCAAGCAGATAGAGCTTCATTCGCCCTACGTTGACGCGCCATACATGGCAGTAGATTATACGGCCGGGATAAGGCACTTCGAGTATCATCGGCTGGCCGTCCTCGCCCATGACGGGCTCGATAGGAAGCTGGTCGAAGTTCTGGGGCTCATAGTTGGCGATCTGCTGTCCGTCGATAGAAAGAGACTGCGAGAAATAACCGTAACGGTAGAGAAAACCTACCGCAGTCATGGGCACGCGGCTGTCAGAAGCCTGCTTGATATAGTCGCCGGCAAGCACACCGAGGCCACCTGAATATATTTTGAGGCAGTTGCACAGGCCATATTCCATAGAGAAATAAGACACCGAAGGGATATCATCACGCATCGGCTGGCTGAGATAATCCTGGAATTCGGCATACACGCCGTTCACGCGCTCCATCATTCGCTCGTCAGAAAGCACCTCTTTGAGGCGGTCAGAGCTGATCTGCTGGAGAAGCATCACGGGGTTCTCCCCTACTTTGCGCCAGAGATCGTGGTCAAGATCGCGGAAAAGGTTCTTAGCCTCGCTGTTCCATACCCACCAGAGGTTTTTTGAAAGTTCCTCGAGGGGCTTGAGCTCTTTGGGAAGCTCAGCGCTGACAGTGAGGTTGCGCCACACTGGCTCGTTTGTGTTACTAACCTGAAGTTTCATTGGTTAAAAAGAATATATTTAGTTTGTGTTTAATCGTTTATTCTCTCGTCGCGACGGCGTGTGGCTGTCGCGAAAGCCTCATCGTAGGCTGAAATGAAAAATTTCCAATCAGCCCTCTCAGAGGTGGCATATGCGGCACGGGCCGCGACTTTACGTTCCTCTTCAGTGAACCCTGCATATTCCACGATCTGGTCGGCCAGTACTCCGGCAGCCTCATGATAGTTGGAATCCGTGCGTCCTACAACCTTCACCCCACATGCTGAGATAGAATTGATGAAGTTTGAAAGGATCCACTGGCCGAAACCACTCTTGTCGGAAGTCACCGTAGGCACACCGAAGGCGATGCTCTCGAGTGGAGTGTAGCCCCAGGGCTCATAATACGACGGGAAGAGCGTCAGGTCGATGGCGGGAAGAAGATCGTAATATGAAATATCCACCACCCCGTCCTTTCCATCGAGATAACAAGGCACATAGATCACGTCAACGCCATTGCGGAGGCGTGACTCACGCTCAAGGGCATCAATCCTGCGGGCCACAGAGTCGGAATCCTCGTTGTTAAGGCGATGTGTCATGAAATCGGGATATCCCTTGACCTGTTTTTTTGCAGCCATCGCCGACAGTAGCTCAATCGAGGGTTCCTTCACCCATGCCGGCACAAGAACAAGTGCAAGTACAGGGCGGCCAGGATTAAGATCCGACACAGCGGCAACGGCATCAAGGTAAATGTCGATACCTTTATTACGGTATTCATTACGTCCTGAAGTGGCTACCACAAGAGTGTCGTCAGGAAAGTCACGGCCCTTAAGAGCGGACGCTATCGAAAGGAGTTTCTCCCGTCCGGCCTTGCGCAGCCTTATGTAGTCGGCTTCGCCCGGCACGAAGTCAGGCTCGAATCCGTTGGGTGTCACTACCTGCGGACGTATATCGAGGAGTTGCTCGCATTCTTTCGCGGTAATTTCGCTGACTGCTGTGAAGCAGTCGGCCTGATGGGCCGCAGTCTTTTCAAGGGAATGCTTCGACTCCATGTTCAGCTCGCGGGCCATCTGATCGCCGTTGTAGCCGTTGAAATAATCATAGAGTGGCTTACCGTTTCCGCATATGCTGCGGCCAATACTCGTGGCGTGGGTGGTGAATACAGTCCTCGCCTGCGGGTCTGTCATCTTTAGATAAAGAAGACCCATGGCCGTGGTCCACTCATTGAAATGGCCTATTATATTAGAAGCGTCGACTTTCAAATGCCGAGCAAGCGCATCCATCACTATGGCCGTGGCCACAGCGAAGGCGCATCCTTCGTTATAGTCGCCGTAGGCATGGAGGGAATCGACCCCGTAGAGTTCCCACATCTTTCCGAAGATTTCGTCAAGATGATCATAAACGCCATCAAACTTCACGAGAAGCACCTGAGGCGATCCGGGAATATTCCAACGTCCTGCACGGACAGAAATACCAAAAGGAAGCTTCATGCGAGATGCGCACGACTTCAATAATGTTTTTCTTTCGATGAAATATGGAGAAGGATTGGCTTGCGACCACACATCCGGGCCTATGAAGACAAGTTTGTCGCCGAATTGTTGCTGAAGCACTCGAGCTTTAGTGGAGAGCACAGTATAAATGCCACCAATCTTATTGCAGACTTCCCAGCTCGTTTCCATAAGAAGAGCTATCTGGTCGCGATTGGTTCGCTTTGCTTTCTGCATAGTGTGATTTTAATCTTTTTACCTTAAAAGAGACTTTCATTAAAGTCTCATCGGTCCGCACCCTGTAGTGCGCGGACTTACTATCGGCCGCAAAGTTACTAATTTTTGCGGAATTAGCCAAACTTAGGCATCAAAAATCTGCCGACAAAGCTTATACGGCATATATAAAAACCCGGAAATCGTTTTCACGATTCCGGGTCTATACCATCTTATTTATCGACGCCGCCGTCAGAAGGGGACGTCGTCGGTCAGAAAGGGAGGTCTTCGTCGTTGCCGGCGGGGGCAGCGGTAAAATTGGGAGCCGGAGCCGCACCGAACGAGGCCGGAGCCTGAGGCTGTCCATATCCGGGCTGTGGTTCTCCACCATATGCCGGCTGCTGATAACCGGGCTGCTGCTGCACGAGCTCCTGCGCGGAGTAAACGCTCACATCCGTATACCAACGGCCATTGAACTCCCGGCTCTCTATATCAATGCCGAGACGGTAATCTTTGCCGGTTTCTATGCGGAGATTGTCAACTCTGTCGCCAAACGCCTGGATCTTAACTTTCTTGGGATAGTTGCCGAATGTCTCAAGCACCCACTCCTTTTTCTTCCACGGATTGCCGGCCTTGGATGTGCCTGACTGAAGAGGAAGATCAAGGATGATTTTACCTTCTAATTCCATTTATATTGTTGTTTTAATTGTCTTTTCTAATTAATTCCATCGGTAATATCCCGACAGGGAATGCCGCCCACTCCCAGATGCCATGGTTTTCCCGACTCGCGAAATTACTAAATTTGTTCGGATTAAACAAATGTAATCGTCTAAACTTTTTCACTATTTTCTTTCAAAGACACAAATATATCACCTCGCAAACTCCACAACAATCAGTCACATCCCCGCAGGGAAATATCACGCGATATTTTGCAGTCAACGTCATCTTTTATATCTTTGCGACATGAACGGCTCCACAGGAACTCCGGCAAGCACACCCGCGGGGATTCCCACACGAACATACACCCGTTCACCATAAAACAATGACAGAAACCATTCTGAAATATTTCCCCAGGCTTTCCGACAGGCAGAAAGAACAGTTCGCTGGCATGGCCGATCTATATCCGCGATGGAATGAGAAGATCAACGTGATCTCAAGAAAGGATATCGACAATGTGGAGGTTAACCATATTCTGCATTCTCTCGCCATAGCCCGATTCATCGATCTGACACCGGGATCGGCCGTCTTGGATTTCGGAACAGGCGGCGGCCTCCCGGGACTACCTCTCGCTGTGATGTTTCCTGAGGTCTCGTTTCATCTCATCGACCGCATAGGCAAGAAGATCAGGGTCGCTTCGGAAATTGCGAAGGTGATAGGCCTGGAGAACGTTACCTTCCAGCATGGCGACTCGGGCGAATGCCATGAGAAATTCGATTTCGTCGTTAGTCGTGCGGTCATGCCTCAGGACGATCTCGTCAGACTGTCGCGCAAAAACATCTCCGATATCCAGCGCAACGCAATTCCCAACGGAGTGATAGCTCTCAAGGGGGGCGATCTCCAGGCTGAAATCCAGGCTTTGAAAGACAGCACGGAAGTCATAGCCATAAAAAATTATTTCTCAGAACCCTTCTTCGACACCAAGAAGATTGTTTATACTACTGTAAGGAAATGAACCATCAGTGATTCACGACGGTTCAAGACAAACCATAAGACCTATTAACTATGGAAGTAGCTATTTTTCAATTCAGTCTTTTCGGCATTAACACATACGTGGTCTATGATACATCCACGCGTGAGTGCGCGGTGATCGATCCGGGAATAATCAACAAAGAGGAAGAGAAAGCCCTCGACAATTTCCTGACTCGCGAGAAACTGAAAGTAACCCAGGTAATCAACACCCATCTGCACCTTGACCATGCGGTTGGCGACAATCTTCTTAAAGAGAAATTCGCGGTGCCCGTCAAAGCCCACCCGCTTGACATGCCGCTCGGGGAGAGAATGAAGGAACAGGCCATGATGTTCGGCATCGACAGGGATTTCTCCGGAGTCGACATCTCTTCATATCTCACCGACGGCGAGATCATAAAGATCGGCAATGGTGAACTCGAAGTGATATGCGTACCCGGACACTCCCCCGGCAGCGTGGCCCTCTACGACAAGGCCGACGGTTTCGTGATTGTCGGCGACGCCCTCTTCCAGGGAAGCATCGGACGCACCGACCTACCCGGCGGAGACTACCGGACGCTTATCGGAAGCATAACTAAAAGACTCCTCACCCTCCCCGACGACACTGTCGTATATCCGGGCCACGGCGCCCCGACAACGATTGGAGAGGAGAAGCGTTCGAACCCTTATCTTGCATAACTTACAGCGTTACCGTCAATGCGACTAACAATGCGGGGAGGCATCACAATGACAGATGCCTCCCCGCTAATTTATCCGGATTCTTGTAATGACTGCCGGGATTTCATCCCACATAGTAGCATTTCACCTGTCCCACAGGAAGGCTACCTACCACTTGAAGAGGTATATGCTGGCTATCGGTCGAAATCCATGCATCTATATCGTCGCTCGACTTTTTCTGCCCCTCGGTAGTGAACCTGAATTTAATATGGTATGCCTCCCTGCGGCTTTTGTCGCGCAACTTAAGGTTTTCCTTTCCCACACATCTTATTGTAAGCGCCTCTACCTTTGAACCTGAGAACATAGTGGCCCTTACGACATTGCCTGAAGTCAACTGCGAATAATCAATGGTACGCAGAAAATAGAACACGCTCAACATGTCGTAGACAGCGCCTGACGCGGTCAGGGTTTTCTCCCTCTCTGTCGTATTGCCTTTTTTGTCAGTCTTCACTCTTCTGGCGTGTCCCCCCACAGTATGTCCGGCATAAGTGTAAGTGATATCATCACGGCTGTATTTACCATCTTCATGGGCAATCTTTGTGTAACGCTCCGGTTTGAGACCCTCCTTTCTAACAGTGCACAAAAGTGTGTCTCTCACCGGATAGAAGCTGTCTGCCCAGGATTTGGTCTTTCCAGTCAATCGGAGTTTATACCTGTCGCCGGAATTGCGGAGCGTCAGTGTGGCCGTACCGGCATCCTTATGTATGAGGCCCCACTTATACGATATGACATAATTCAATGTCTCATCTGAGAAACCCGATGCCATGGCACCGGTGCATCCGAACATAATAATAAGTGAGACGATCAGCAATTTCAATCTGTTCATACTATATGTTTTCGATTTTTGACATGTCATTCACCTTTCGGTTTAACTCATAGCAACTCTTTTACCCCCACTCTTCATCCCCATAGTCAGGATTAACAAAAAAACATGCCTGAACCGCTATGGATGGATTCAGACATGTTCCTGTCAATTGACTTATGATTAAGGTTTCGGTCTCATTTACTTATGACCCTGACATCATACGGACCGGATTCCTCCGGCCGTCAGACATACTGGTTGATGATCTGCTCAAGAGCGTCGGCCGACTGCACTCCCGACGCACGCCATTCAAGCTTACCGTCCTTGAAGATCATCAGCGTAGGCACCGACCTCACGTTGTAGATCGCGGCGAGCTGTTCGTTCTTATCTATATCTATCTTGATAATTCTTGCCTTATCGCCGATCTTTCCATGAAGTTCTTCAAGAATGGGATGCATCATCTTGCATGGTCCGCACCATGTGGCGAAGAAATCGATAAGCACAGGTTTATCAGATTTGATAATGTCTTCAAAATTTTCCATAATTATATTTTTGAAATTCAAGTATTCATATTCTTGCATGCCGGAGATCCTCAAGCGCCAAGGCATCCGGACATAGCCTTACATTCAAACACATATTTAAAACAACCATATCCACCTGATTGTTTACCTACACAATTATGTTTTTCACAAAAATTATCACGAAAATCTTTGGCATCTCAGTCGAAATGTGTATTTTTGCAATCAGAAAAGGGCGTCATCTCCCAGAGATAACTCCTTTTCATATCAAAAAGTCACACAAACCTATAAAAAATCATTCCATGAACGCGAACCTTAGCCTCACCCCCAACAGCGTAGTGGCATTTCTTCAGAAAAGTCCTGACATGATCACCAAGTCAGACTTGATCCGGTTCATAAAAGAGAACGGCATCCGGATGGTCAATTTCATGTATCCTGCCGACGACAACCGGCTGAAGACCCTTAATTTCGTAATCAATTCAGAGGAATATCTCGACTCCATACTTACTTATGGAGAACGAGTGGACGGTTCAAGTCTCTTCCCATTCATAGAGGCCGGCAACAGCGACCTGTATGTGATACCGAGATATTCCACCGCTTTCCTCGATCCATTCGCCGAGATCCCCACCCTTACCCTCCTTGCCTCCTTCTTCGACAAAGAGGGCAAACCTCTCCACTCATCGCCTGAGTACACCCTGCGCAAGGCATGCGATGAATTCACCAAGACCACTGGAATGGATTTCTACGCCATGGGAGAGCTCGAATATTATGTCATCGCCCCGGACACCGGTCTTTATCATGCCGTCGACCAGAAAGGATATCATGAATCGGCGCCTTATGCAAAATTCAACGATTTCCGCGTGGAGTGCATGGATCTCATCGCCAAGGCCGGAGGCCAGATAAAATATGGCCATAACGAGGTAGGCAATTTCACCCTTGACGGAATGATCTACGAGCAGAATGAGATAGAGTTTCTTCCCATACCGGCCTCAAAGGCTGCCGACAATCTTATGATCGCCAAATGGATCATCCGCACGCTCGGATCGAAGAAAGGGTACGACGTGACCTTCGCCCCCAAGATCACCGCAGGCAAAGCGGGAAGCGGACTTCATATCCACTTCAAGATAATGAAAG
Source organism: uncultured Muribaculaceae bacterium (assembly GCA_910588245.1). Taxonomy (GTDB): domain Bacteria; phylum Bacteroidota; class Bacteroidia; order Bacteroidales; family Muribaculaceae; genus Lepagella. The sequence continues at coordinate 53,931 of CAJUQP010000004.1, forward strand.
ACGGTAAGAACATGATGACCGAGGACGGCCATCTCAGCGACATTGCAAAAAAGGCCATCGCAGGCATCCTCGAGCATGCCGATGCAATAACAGCCATGGGCAACAAGGTGCCTACAAGCTATTTCCGTCTTGTTCCTCATCAGGAGGCACCTACATCGATATGCTGGGGCGACCGCAACCGCTCTGTGCTTGTGCGTGTGCCGCTGGGATGGACCGGAGAGGTCGACATGTGCACGCAGGCCAATCCTCTTGAGACTCTCGGCATATGTGAGTCTCCCCAAAAGCAGACTGCCGAACTCAGAAGCGCCGATTGCTCAGCCGACATCTACCAGCTTATCGCCGCGATGGTCGTGGCTGCAAGAAAGGGGTTTGAGGATCCCGACTCTCTGCGTCGCGCCGAGGAGATGTATGTCAGCGTGAATATCCACGACGATAGCAATAAGGAGAAACTCGCCCAGCTAAAATCTCTCCCCGACAGCTGTGCCGCTTCAGCTGACGCTCTGGAGCGCGACCGCAAGGTATTCGAGGAAAAAGATATCTTCTCTCCGCAGCTTATCAACGGAATAATGGATAAGCTACGCAGATACCACGACGAGGATCTGCGCGAGAAGATAGATGCCAACCACAACAAAATGATGGAGGTGGTGCGCAAATACTGGCACTGCGGCTGATCTCTTACTTACAACTGAACCATGAAATAGTATTTTTACACACCGAAAAACAAACCGCACGCGATTGTCTGACATCGCGTGCGGTTTTTATTACAGTTCACCCTGATTATAATCCTGCAGGGAATGCATTCGGGGATAAATTCCCCTGAGACCACCACAAAGAATCCTACCTCATCCTTCAGACCACAGTGTATGTCTGAAACGTGTCGGTAAGGAGGTCGAAGGTAAGCAACCGGCCAGAGAGGGTTCTTCCGGCACCCGTGAGATATTTGATGACCTCCGAGGCCTGAATGGAGGCGCACAAGGCGGCCGCCGGGCCCATCACCCCTCCTATTGAACAGGGCGCGATACCATTATCGGGGGCATCCGGGAATATCTCTGCGAATTTCCCGTCGCCCGGGGTGACAGTCATCACCTGGCCGCGGAAACCGGAGACTCCGGCTATGCAGCACGGCAGGGAAATCTTCTGACAAACATCCTCGACCATCGATTTTGAACAGGCATTGTCAGTGGCATCCACAATGAAATCATAATCGGAGAACAACCCTGGAGCCGATTCAACTGTTATCAGACTCTCTTCGACACGCACATCCACATCAGGATTAAGACCCGCGATAGCCTCAAAAAGCATCCGGGCTTTACTTTTCCCGGCGTCGGCTGTCTTGAAAAAGAACTGCCGCTGGAGATTGGAGATGTCGACTGTGTCAAAATCGGCTATTGTCATATGCCCGATGCCGGCGCCTGCAAGCTGCATGGCTACCATCGAACCGAGCGCCCCGCATCCAACTATGAACACACGCGCATCGCGGAGGGCTCTCTGTCCATCCTCGCCTATTTCCTCCACTGCGATCTGGCGGGAGTATCTTATCTCAGATTCTTTATTCTCCACAGCTCAACGTTTTGTCAGGCTCTCAGGCACATCCGCGATATGTATATCCATCTGCGGGAAAGGGAATGAGAAACCTTTCTTGGGAAGTTCCGTATAGAAACGCTCGTTCATCCTGAAATATAGTCCCCAATATTGCGACGATTTTGTCCACGCCCTCACTGTGAGCACTATCGCGCTGTCGCCAAGCTGGTTTAGACCTACGAACGGACGGCCGTCGCGCTTCACCGGCAGCCCCTCGTTGATCGATAGCTGCTCCTGAAGTTTCTCCTTGAGCGCAAGCTGTTTCGCCTTACGTTTCATCTTCATGCGTGTCCACCAGCCGTAATGCTCTTGAGATGCAGGCTGAGGATCATCGCCAAGTTTACGCTGTGCCTCAAGTTCCGCCTCACGCTGGCGGCTGTCATCCTCGATGTCGCCTTTGACCACATCCGGATCCTCCATGAGCATCTCCAGAATCACCTCTTTCGCACGGGCGTAATCATCGCCATATGAGAGTCCGACCGACCAGTCGACACGACGGTAATCCTCGCGGGAGTAGTTGTTGATAGATCCTGTCGACAGGCCGCCGTTGGGGATAGTGATCGATTTATTGTCAGGAGTATTGATAATGGTATGGAATATCTGGATCTCCTTCACAGTGCCCGTGAAACCCTGGGCCTCAATGAAATCACCCACCTTATAGGGTTTGAGAAGAAGGATAAGCACTCCTCCCGCGAAATTCTGGAGTGTGCCGCTCAATGCCATACCGATGGCGACACCGGCAGAAGCAAAAAGAGCCAGGAATGAACTTGTCTCTATGCCGAGAATGCCGATGATGGTGATGATCAATATGAAATAGAGCACCATCCTGATCAACGAGAGCACGAAAGTGGTCAGCGACGCATCGACGTGACGGTTGACCATTATGGAATAGACCAGGTCGTAAAGTTTCTTGATAATGAACTTTCCGACATAGAATACGAGTATGGCGATAAGCAGCTTGAAAGAGAACTGCACCATCCCGTTGGCGATATTCGAGATCGCATCATCAATACTCAACCCCTTCAGGGCATCTAAAGCGCTTTTGCCACTGTCGACATTGTCAGGCAATGGCACGACAGGCAAATCTTGTGTCTGTATCATAGTTTTTATGTCTGTTTTCTGAAATCTTTAACAATCCAACATTCAAAATTCAAAATAATTAGTGTTGAAACTTAACATTTCACAGTTAAAATGTTAACAGTTCAGCTTATTCTAACCACTCTAAACGTGAATTACCCTTAAGATTTGTCAACCAGTATTAAGTTTCACAAGTATGATTCAAAATTCAACATTCAAAATTCAACATTCAAAATTCAACATTCAATTTATTCTCCCCACACTCTTTTATACCAATCAAGAGTCATGAAATAATCATCTTTTTGCGATCCGGAATCCGGATCAAACAGATGGCATGATATGCCCGAATAATTATCCTGCGATATAGGGCGGAAATTGAAATCATATTCCGTCGCAGCCTTCCAGATAACAAATTCCGACATCGCCTTGTTGAATGTTGAAATGTCGGCATCCTTTCCTGAAGCCTTAACCCTTGTCACCTGTCCGAAATCATAGAACGGACCGATCTTGCCACGTGTGTATTTCTGCAAATCCCATTCTGAGGGCACGACCGACCCGGGATAGATCTCCCGGCATGCATCAGCGACACCCTCTATCTTCGACATATCCATTACAGCCACAGTAGAGACACGCATGGAAGTGTCAGTACTTCCCGCATAATAATCGAAAAAAGCATTCGCGCCTCCCACAAGATCAGGAGTTTCCCTAAGGAAATAGGGCATTGTCAGGTGATATGGCATGCCTGGAGTAAAGACCTCCGTCGGATATGCCACGAAATAATCACACTTGTCGCGGAGTTCATAGGCCATCTCTATGCCGCTCATATAGCAAGCGTCAAACCATATGAAATCAAACATTCCGCCGGGAATAGCATCCGCCAATTCGTCGATATCTATCTGGTCATAATAACCGGGATTCTTTTCCTGATCATTGTCTGAGCCGAAAGAGAATACCATTCCCGAACCGGCAAACGGCGCCACCACCTCTTCCGAACGTGTGGAATGAGTGGAAAACGACGGATCCATACCCGTGCCGTGCGACCAGAGTATAAGACCGTAATTCTCTGCCGGGCGCATCCGGGCCACGTCTGAAATCACCTGCGATATACGTCTGGGATCGGTGGAATATACACTTCTGTCGTATTCGGCGACAGTCGAAAAACCGTATGTGCCGTCGCTCTGGCGGGCTATCTCCAGAAGCCTCGGATTTCCTTTCCTCGCAACCTCATATACAAGCATCGACACCCCCTCCATATTCATCTTTCCGGCAGCTTCAAGCATTTCGTTCTTGTCGTCGATAAGATTTCCATAAAGGTTATTGGACGCTACAGCGTAGACAAGTACAGTCCGCTTGTTTGGACCGGATGGCTCGGCAGGGCCTTCGCTTCCGCCACATGAATAAAACAAAAGCGACATTCCCACAGCAATGGCCGACAAGGAATAGTGTTTCAATCGGGTCAAAAAATACTTTTTCATATCCTATACAACGAAAAAAAATCATTTCAATTATCCGGCATTGCCATTAACTTGATGCAAAATGCCCTGACCTTCCATTAAAGGTTTTCTGTCTGCACTTTTGTTTTCAGTCTGCACTTTTAAAGCATCCGTCCCTTGGAATGCCTTAATAATAGAATTAAAAATTGCCCGGCCATATGCTTTTTTAATGCTTTGAGACTAAAAAATTGAGTTTCGCCAGTTTTTTCTTTACTTTTTCACATTTAAATGTTAAATTTGCACTTGAGTGTTAAAACCAGGATTTCGATTTAATAAACCATGTGCGTTTATAATTGTTAAATCTATGTAAGAAATATGGAATAAGGAGGAAGTGTCTTTTTACTCGGGCTGTTTCCACCCTGTTCCCATAAAGAATTTGAGATGAAGAAATCGCTGATATGGCTTCTGACAATAGTTATGTCGCTCACGTTCGGAGCGCTCCTATATTTCCAGATCATGTATCTTGAGAACATGGTCAAGATGAGGGAGGCGCAGTTTTCCGAGACTGTGATGCGCTGTCTTTCGTCAACTTCCTCTTATCTCGAGAGGAAGGAGACCCTGCATTTCCTTGAGGAAGACGTCAACATAATCGAATCGAGCCTCTATGACAATTCTTCGTTCAACCCCGACGGGGAGAACCTGAGCTACACCGTGGAAAGCCCCGACGGTACGGTCACTAAATACACGCTTGCGGCGGAGATCGACCGCTCCCGGCAGGATCCGTCGAAGATGCTCTTCCCCTCCCCTACCGGAAGCATCGAAAGCCACTACCGCAACATGCAGGAGATTATAAGGAGCCAATACCTCTACCAGAAAGGGCTCCTTAATGAGGTTATCCTTTCAATTCTCCGCGAAGCCGGCAACCGTCCTGCCTTCGAACGCGCGGACTCGACAATCATAAAGAACTATCTCGCTTCCGAACTGGCAAACAACGGTCTCAACGTGCCTTTCGTCATAGCCGTGACAAGCAACAAGGGAGCGATACTCTACTCCACAGAAGGTTATTCCGACAGCCCCGACGTCGACAAATACTCCCAGGTGCTGTTCCCCAACACCGACAGCCAGATTCGACTTAATGTCGAGTTCCCGACAAAAGACACATATATATTCTCCTCTGTGAGGTTCATAATTCCTACCCTCACCTTCACCTTGATCCTTCTCGTTATATTCCTCTATACGATAATTCTCGCTTTCCGACAGAAGAAGCTCTCAGAGATGAAGACGGATTTCATCAACAACATGACCCACGAGCTGAAAACGCCCATATCGACGATCTCTCTCGCCGCGCAGATGCTCAACGATGACTCGGTAAGAAAGTCGCCGTCATCTCTCAAGCATCTTTCGAGCGTCATCTCCGATGAGTCAAAGAGACTTCGCTTCCAGGTGGAGAAAGTGCTGCAGATGTCGATGTTCGACAACTCCTCGGCCAATTTCAAGTTTGTGGAGCTTGACGCGAATTCGGTGATTCACAATGTAGTCCACACTTTCAAGATCAAAGTCGAGAAATACGGGGGATCCATAACTACCAACCTCGACGCGGCGGATGCCGTCATAAATGTGGATGAGATGCATTTCACCAATATCATCTACAACCTCCTCGACAATGCTGTCAAGTATATGCGGGAAGATGAGGAACCGAAGCTTTCGATCTCTACCTGCGATATCGACCCCGGACATCTTCAGATAAGAATAAGCGACAACGGAATAGGAATCCGCAAGGAAGACCTCAAGAAGATATTCGAGAAGTTTTATAGAGTCTCCACCGGCAACCGCCACGACGTCAAGGGCTTCGGACTCGGCCTGGCCTACGTCAGGAAGATGGTGACCATCTTCAAGGGTACCATCAGGGTAGAGAGTGAGCTCGGCAAGGGATCGACTTTCATAATCACGATACCGCTCGCCGACAGCGCCGAGGAAAAACAGGAAAAAGAATAAACAATCAAATATATACAATTATGGACGACAAACTGAAGATATTGCTCTGCGAGGATGACGAGAACCTGGGCATGCTGCTCAGGGAATTCCTGCAGGCTAAAGGTTTCAACGCCGACCTATACCCCGACGGGGAAAAGGGATATAAAGCTTTTCTTAAAGGGAAGTACGACCTGTGTGTGCTCGACGTGATGATGCCGAAGAAAGACGGCTTCACGCTTGCCCAGGAGATCAGGAATGTCAATGCCGAGGTGCCGATCATTTTCCTCACCGCCAAGGCTCTTAAGGAGGACGTGCTCGAAGGATTCAAGCTCGGTGCCGACGACTATATAACGAAACCATTCTCCATGGAGGAACTGGTGTTCCGTATCGGAGCCATACTCCGTCGCGTGAAAGGAAAGAAAGACAAGGAGATTACCCTCTACAAGATCGGGAAATACACTTTCGACACTCAGAAGCAAGTCTTGATCGCCGACGACAAGACACAGAAACTCACCACCAAAGAGTCAGAGCTTCTGGCCCTTCTCTGCTCTCACGTCAATGAGATTCTCGAAAGGAATTTCGCACTAAAGTCGATCTGGATTGACGACAATTATTTCAACGCCCGAAGCATGGATGTATATATCACCAAACTCCGTAAACTCCTGCGCGATGATCCCAACATAGAGATCATCAACATCCACGGCAAAGGCTATAAGCTCATCGCTCCCGACACACACGCGGCCCAGGGGGCTGAATGACACGACACAGCCGGCTATCGCCCGCATCCCCGAATTCTCTCGGACGCCGCACCCACTCATAAAATATTTACAGATAAGGACACCAAAAAGCTGTCCTTATCTGTTTTTTTATTAATTTTGCATATCTCATCGGCGTTCCCGGACACTCCGGAAAAACGCCGGAAATCCTGCAACGGCCTGAAAACGGCCCGCGCCTTATCTCCAGCTCATATCCGGATATGAAATATTTCATCTATAGAATCTACCAGTGGCTCATAGCAGCCCCGATCTTCATTGTGGCGACTTTCATCACGGCCGTCATCACGGCGGTGGGATGTCTTCTCGGGAACGCCGAATTCTGGGGTTATTACCCCCCTCACGTATGGTCGAGGTTCTGCTGCCGTCTTGCGCTCGTGAGAGTCAAGGTGAAAGGACGAGAGAACATCAGCACCGACACATCCTATATCTTCGTCGCAAACCATCAGGGGGCGTTCGATATCTGGGCGATCTACGGATATCTTGACCACAATTTCAAATGGCTGATGAAAAAGCCACTTGAAAAGATCTTCATGGTGGGTTGGGCATGCAAGAAAGCTAAACACATTTTTGTAGACGATTCCAATATAAGGTCAATCAAACAGACCATCGAGGAAGCGGAGGAGACTCTCAAAGACGGAATGTCGCTCGTCATTTTCCCTGAGGGAAGCAGAACCTGGGACGGCCATATGATCCCCTTCAAGAGGGGAGCTTTCATGCTCGCCGGAGAATTCAGGCTACCCGTAGTGCCGATCACAATCGACGGAAGCTTCGAGAGGATGCGTCGCGACACATACAACATCACTCCGGGTGAGATTGTACTGACAATCCATAAGCCTATAACCCCCGGTGAAAACGGATTCAATACAAAACGCCTCATGGCAGACTGCCGGGAAGCCATCAACTCGGCTCTTCCATCAAAATATCAGGACGCCTGATCGGTCTCCTTATGAATTGACCGACGATATTTGCTTATAAAAGTGCAACGGCAACCGGCAACCGGCATCTATGATGTTTTTTATTTTGGTTCTCTCAGATTTTTAGATTAACTTTGTGCCTGAAGCAGGGGTGCCGCTATTGTTGAGGCTGAGATCATACCCTGTGAACCTGATGCGGATAATGCCGATGTAGGGAGCTTCACCCCCCGTTTGAATCAGTTTTCTGGTTTTTCCATTGGTATCGGTCCGGCGAAGGTTGAACCGAATTTAATATGTATGCTTATGCCAGAGAGACTGAAGACTATACTCACCATAGCCGGGTCTGACAGTTGCGCCGGGGCCGGCATCCAGGCCGACATCAAAGCAGCTTCCTACTTCGGCATCTATGCCACGACCGCAGTCACTGCAGTCACCGCCCAAAACTCCGGGGCTGTCTCAAAGGTCATGGCCCTTCCCCCCGACATGCTTCGGAGTCAGATTGAGGCGGTTGTCGAAGACCAGTGTCCGGATGCCGTCAAGATCGGGATGACAGGATCTTTAGCCAACTGCGAGGTGATCTGCGAAATGGCGGAGGGATGCCTTAAAGATGTACCTATTGTCATCGACCCGGTTATTTCCGCCACTTCCGGAGCCATGCTCTCAGGAGACAAAGAAAAACTTATCGACTTCTATATCAACCATCTCCTTCCTCTCGCCACGGTTGTTACCCCAAATATCCCTGAAGCGGAGATGATTCTCGGCCGTCCCATACATATCAGCAATACGTCGGCTCAATCGGAGGTGGCTGCCAGGATTCTCGATAAGCTCGGATGCCAGTCTGTGGTGCTCAAAGGTGGCCACACTGATGGTAAAAGAGTCTGGGATGTTTTCGTGGAGTACACCTTCGATGGGGACTTATCATTTGCAAACCATTACTTTCAACGCTTGATGTGCCCCAATCTCCACGGCACCGGCTGCACCTACTCCACCATGATGGCGAGTGCTATCGCTGAGGGCCACTCCCTTGCTGTGGCTTTCAGATTAGCAAGCAAATTGACGCATGATTTCATAGAAAGAAGCTGCGGCTACTCATTCGGCGACCACAATAACGGGCCGCTCAACATTTTCGATTTCAAGACAGAGAACAATAATTAAAGCTATAACATTATGGATATATTGCTCAACAACATTCCCACGAAACTGCCTGACTCGGTGATGACGGTGGCTGATCTTGCGGAATGGAAGGATATCCGTCGCGCAGGCACCGCCATAGCCGTCAACGACAAAATAGTAAGAAAGGATATGTGGAAAAACGCTCATCTTAGCCCTCTCGACAGAGTGACGGTCATTTCGGCTGCTTTCGGAGGATAAGAAAAAGTGGCGATGTAATTGTCTCTCATGTCCGCGAATTTTAAGATAATTGCCATTACGGCACCTGATACGATTCCATGCGAGGCGACCAGGATAACAGCCATTCTCCGCAACGGTGAAGCTGATACAGTGCATATCCGCAAACCGGACTGGGATATCTCCTCCATGCGCCGTCTCATCTGCGCGATTCCCGGAGAGTTACATGCGAGGCTGCGTCTGCACAGCCATTTCGAACTTGCCGGGGAGTTCTCCCTTGGAGGCATACATCTAAACTCGCGCAATCCCGTAGCCCCCGAAGGGATCAGTAATATCAGCATATCCTTCCACTCCGTTGAACAACTTGCCGACGCCGCGCATTACGAATATGTGACCCTCTCTCCCGTATTCGACTCCATATCGAAACCCGGCTACCGCGCGGCTTTCGACCTGGATGCCCTCAGGCCTCTCATCGAAGGCAAGAATGTTGTGGCGCTCGGAGGCGTCACTCCCGGTAGATTCCCGCTCCTCCGCGAGGCCGGATTCGCCGGAGCCGCGATGCTCGGATATTTCTGGAAACAATATAAATAGTGACATATGCTTCAATACATTACAAACACCGACTGCAAAGTGCCGGTAGCGGATCAGATATTCGCAGTGATAGAAGGCGGATGCAAATGGGTTCAGATACGCATGAAAGACGCCTCTGACGACGAGATCAGGAAAGTGGTGGAAGCCGTAAAGCCCACATGTGAGAAGAAAGAGGTATTCCTTATCCTCAACGACAGGGTCGAGCTCGCCAAAGAACTCAATGTTGGTGGTGTGCATCTCGGCAAGGAGGATATGCCATGCAGCAAGGCGCGCATGATCCTCGGCCCCGCGGCCGTGATCGGAGTCACGGCCAACACTTTCGCCGATATTGTGGCTGTCAGCAATCTCGACATCGACTATTACGGTCTCGGCCCCTTCGCACACACCGACACCAAAAAGAAGCTCGCTCCGGTGCTCGGCATCGAGGGCATACGCGACCTGTGCTATCAGATGGCGGCAAAAAAAATCGATATCGCACACGTTGCGGTGGGAGGTATCAAGGCCGACGACGTGCTTCCCCTCATTGAGGCCGGCGTCAACGGAATTGCCGTGAGCGGAGCCATCGCCTTCGCCCCCGACATTGTCAAGGAGACGGAAAGGTTCATATCTCTCCTGCCGAAGACTGAAGAGGACTGAGACCTTTGGTCTAAAAAACTTACGGACGGTTATCCGGTAATTATCCGCCATACCCGTCCGGCATGAATGAAGACAACAATAACCAACAACTGAAATGGACGAAATATTGAAAATCGGCGACCGTGAGTTTACCTCGCGCCTCTTCGTGGGCACGGGTAAATTTCCCTCGCCCGACATTATGCTCGAGGCCATCAAGGCCTCGCAGTCGCAGATGATCACCGTGGCCATGAAGCGGGTCAATATGATGAATGAGGCCACCGACGACATGCTCACCCACATCAACCGCGAGAATGTGCAGCTTCTCCCCAATACGTCTGGCGTGCGCAATGCCGCCGAGGCAATAGTGGCCGCGCAGATGAGCCGGGAAATATTCGACACTGCTTTCATAAAGCTCGAGATTCATCCTGACCCACGCTATCTGATGCCCGATCCTGTAGAGACGCTCAAAGCCACGGAGGCTCTTGCCGCCGACGGTTTCACCGTGCTTCCATACATCCAGGCGGATCCCGTGCTCTGCAAGCTCCTTGAGGAAGCCGGTGCGGCCGCCGTGATGCCCCTCGCCGCTCCTATCGGCACCAACAAAGGGCTTGTGACCCGCGACCTACTTGAGATAATCATTGAGCAGAGCAATGTCCCGGTGGTAGTCGACGCGGGTCTGGGCGCCCCCTCTCATGCCGCCGAGGCCATGGAGATGGGCGCCGACGCCGTGCTTGTCAACACGGCCATAGCAGTATCGGGCAATCCTGTGATGATGGCCGATGCTTTCCGTCGTGCCGTAATTGCCGGACGCCAGGCCTTCAATGCCGGTCTCGGTGCGGTTAGCTCCCGCGCCGTTGCCACAAGTCCTCTGACATCATTTCTTGACTAATCTGAATCCCACGTAATATGGAAATCGAAAACATCAATGTCTCATCCTACCCAAATTCACGAAAGGTATATAAGAATGGGACAATCCATCCCGTGAGAGTGGCCATGCGCGAGATCTCGCAGTATCCCACCGTGAAGATCGAAGACGGTCGCAGGGTGGAGTATCCCAACGCGCCGGTCACTGTCTACGATACGAGCGGCCCATACACAGACCCTGCCGTTGAGATCGACATCAACAAAGGACTTCCGCGCTTGCGCGAGAGCTGGGTGGAAGACCGTGGCGACACGGATGTGCTCCCCGACATCACAAGCACCTATGGCAGGGCACGCCGCGACATGCGTGAGCTCGACGCCATCCGTTTCCCCGTAAGCCATCGTCCCCGCAGAGCTAAGGAGGGACGCAACGTCACCCAGATGCACTATGCCCGCAAGGGGATCATAACTCCAGAGATGGAGTATGCGGCCATCCGTGAGAACCTCGACAACGAGGCCCGGGGTATCAAGACATATATCACTCCTGAGTTCGTGAGAGACGAAGTGGCGGCCGGAAGGGCCATCATCGCAGCCAATATCAATCATCCTGAGGCTGAACCGATGGTCATCGGGAAGGCTTTCTCTGTGAAACTAAACACCAACATCGGCAATTCTGCCCTCTCATCCGGCATTGAGGAGGAGGTGGCCAAAGCCGTGTGGAGCTGCTATTGGGGTGGCGACACGCTTATGGATCTGTCGACAGGCGACAATATCCATGAGACCCGCGAGTGGATCATCCGCAACTGCCCTGTCCCCATGGGCACTGTCCCCATTTATCAGGCTCTTGAGAAGGTAAACGGGAGTGTGAGAGATCTCACTTGGGAAATCTATCGCGACACGCTCATCGAGCAGTGCGAGCAAGGAGTCGACTATTTCACGATCCATGCCGGTGTGCTCCGCGAACATGCCAGGCTCGTGGAGGAGAGACTCACGGGATGTGTCTCGCGTGGTGGATCGATCATGACTCAGTGGTGCGTGGAGCATGATCAGGAAAGCTTCCTCTATACCCATTTTGATGAAATCTGCGAGATCCTCAATAAATATGACGTGGCGGTATCGCTCGGCGACGGTATGCGCCCCGGTTCCACCCACGATGCCAACGACCGCGCGCAGTTTCTCGAACTCGAGGTGCTGGGCGAGCTCACCCGGAAAGCCTGGAGCCACGATGTGCAGGTCATTGTCGAGGGCCCGGGCCATGTGCCCATGCACAAGATCAAGGCCAACATGGAGAAACAGGCTGACGTCTGCCACGAGGCTCCTTTCTACACGCTCGGCCCTCTTACCACCGACATCGCGCCCGGCTACGACCATATTACCTCCGCAATAGGAGCGGCAATCATCTCCAGCCTCGGCACCGCGATGATATGCTATGTAACCCCTAAGGAACATCTTTCGCTGCCCACACTCGATGATGTCAGAGAGGGTGTCATCGCCTATAAGATCGCTGCACATGCCGCGGATCTGGCCAAGGGCTTGCCGGGCGCGGAAATCCGCGACAACGCCCTTAGCAAAGCCCGCTACGATTTCAGATGGAAAGACCAGTTCAACCTGTCGCTCGACCCCGAGAAGGCGAAAAGGTATTATCTCGAGGCACGCCGCGACGCTCCTGACGCCGACGACCGATTCTGCACGATGTGCGGTCCGAATTTCTGCGCCATGAGGATTTCTCAAAATATCGCTGACAAATGCAAAGAATGAAATCCGATCCGACTCCCGACGCTATATTCGGACACGGATTCGCCGATGTAATCGGAGAATATGACTGGGACGAGACGGTAAGGCTTGTCGAAAGCGCCACGGAGGCCGACGTCGACAGGGTCCTTGCGAAGGCCCGGCGAAACAGCCAGCGGCTCACGCCTGAGGATTTCGCGATGCTCATCTCCCCGGCCGCCGCGTCGCGGATCGAGGAGATGGCTGCCCTCAGCAGCCGCTTCACTGGCGAACGCTTCGGGAAGACAATATCCATGTATATACCCATGTATGTGGGCAACGCCTGCACCAACAAATGCGTATATTGCGGCTTCAACCACGATAATCCTTTTGAGCGCACCATCCTCACTATGGAGCAGATCGAGGAGGAATGCAAGGCCATCAAGCGTCTTGGTCCTTTCGAGAATCTGCTTATCGTTTCAGGGGAGTACCCGTCGCTATGCGGTGTGGAATATCTTGAGAACGTGCTTCATACGTGTCGTCCTTATTTCCACAATCTCACCATAGAGGTGCAGCCTATGCGATCGGCCGACTACGAGAGGCTGACCCACTCCGGTCTGAACGGTGTGGTCTGCTTTCAGGAGACATACCACAGGGAAGCTTACCGCACGTATCATCCACACGGAATGAAGAGCCACTATGACTGGCGGCTCAACGGCTATGACCGCATGGGTGAGGCCGGCGTCCATAAGATCGGACTCGGCGCCCTTCTGGGCCTTGAGGACTGGAGGGCCGACACGGTCATGATGGCGCGCCATCTGCGCTATCTTCAGAAAAAATACTGGAAAAGCCGCTATTCTGTCAATTTCCCCAGGATGCGCCCCTCGGAAAGCGGGTATCAGCCGAAAACTGTAATCTCCGACAGGGAACTCGCCATGCTGACGTTCGCCTTCCGAATATTCGACCATGACGTGGATATCTCCTACTCCACACGCGAGGCTCCATGGTTCCGCGACAACATGATGCGTCTCGGGGTCACATCGATGAGCGCGGGGAGCAAGACCGATCCGGGAGGCTACGCATCCGCCCCTGAGTCGCTCGAGCAATTCGAGGTCAGCGACGAACGTACGCCGCGCGAAGTTGAGGCTTCTATCCGGGCCCACGGCTACGACCCGGTATGGAAAGACTGGGACGCCGTCTTCGATTAAGAAACTTCATCCTCATCCGGAAGAGTTTCGGATCCTTACATCGGGATCCGAAACTCTTCTGTTTTTACACTCTTTTTCATCATTTTTCCAATCAAACCTTAAGCCCCAATAATTGTTATACTGACAAGGCAGCTTTATTACGGATACCTTCCGTAATCCCCGCGATGCCGATACGGAGACCTCAGAAAACTAAACTTTATAAATACTACAGATATGAAAATTGACCTTCCAAAACTTCCTTATGCGCCCGATGCGCTGATGCCTGCGATCTCTCCTCTCACTATTGAGAAACACTACGGGGTGCATACTCGCAACTACATCAACACTCTCAACGAGCTCAAGGCCGGTACGGAATTCGATGATATGGGACTTGACGAGATTGTGAGGAAAAGCGATGGCAAACTCTTCAACAATGCTTCGCAGGCCTGGAACCACCTCTTCTATTTCTTCCAGTTCTCTCCTGATGGCATAAAGGAACCTTCCGGTAAACTCCGCGAGGCGATCGACGCACAGTTTGGAAGCCTGGATGAATTCAAGAAAAAATTCGAGGATGCCGGAAAAACCCTTTTCGGTTCCGGATGGGTCTGGCTCGCTGACGATGCTGAAGGCAAGCTGTTTATACTGCAAGGTAAGAACGCCGAGAATCCCATGACTAAGGATCTCCGCCCGATTATGACGTTCGATGTCTGGGAACATGCCTACTATATCGACTACTTTAACCGACGCGACGAGTATCTCCACCGTCTCTGGGATATTCTCGACTGGAACGTGATCGAAAACCGATATGCCGTCTGACGGCTATAAGCATAACATATTTCGGATCGGCTGGATAGAATGATACCGACCCAAACCATATGCCGGGGCATCCTGTTTGTCCCGGCATACTTTTTGGATACACCCCGGTAATCAATCATGCCTACATTATATCTTGGGCAACGCCGGCAGATGTCTGCTCTTTTAAAAAATTTAACACATCTTCAATTCCCCGTCTCTTTTGAGATTCAAGCATTTTTTGTAATTTCGCGGCTGATTGGGCAATTATGGCCATTTACGAGCATATATCGGCGTAGTGCGACAGATGCTTGATGATAACTTTGGCACAGCGTTTGTTATATCTTCAGTAATCCGGGATTCCGCCCCGCGCCGATTGAATCCAATCTTTAACAGACTAATAATTCTGCAGCGAATGCACGAAACCACAGATATCTCAACAGAAATAATAGAGGCTGTCGCCGATAAGAAAGGCAGCCGCATAGCCGTTGTCGATCTTTCCGGCATCGACGGAGCCTCCACAAGCTCTCTGATTATATGTCAGGGCCGCAACCCCTCTCAGGTCTCGGCCATCGCCGACAATGTCAGGGAAAGGGTCCTTAAAAACCGCGGCGTGAAGCCTGTCAACTATGAGGGCTACCGCAACAGCCAATGGATAATAATCGACTACGGTCATATCATGGTCCATGTCTTCCTCCCCGATATGAGGGAATTCTACAGCCTTGAGTCTTTGTGGAACGATGCCCCCATCGAGTTCCTTCCTGACATTGACTGACAAGATCCACCCCACTTTTTCCAAGTAACTCCCCACTCTTATGATAAAATACCCACGTTCCCCGAAGAAAGGCAACCAGATGAAGAAGCCCATGTTCAACATGTTTTGGATGTATGGCGTAATTCTGCTGGCTCTCCTTGCGCTTTTCTATTTCCAGGATGCTTCACAGACAAAAGAGGTTGACTGGACTGAATTCGAAAAATCCGCTCTTGCCGGCGATATTGATAAGATCATGGTCTTCTCGGAGACTCGCTCTGCAGAAGGATTTGTCAATGATCAAGGCGCGAAAAAACACAAGTTTGACAATACCAACAGTTTCGATGGCGACAAGAAAATAAAGACCACTATCCCTTCACCCGACAAGATTCAGGAGAAGATCGACTCCTGGAACGCCACTCTCACCGCCGAGGGGAAACCGGCCATACAGGTGAGCTACGAGAAAGGATCCGACCTGATGAAACTCTTCTGGTATTTCGGACCAATCCTGCTCCTTGTGATCTTCATGGTCTACATGTCGAAGCGTATGAGCGGCGGCGCCGGTGGAGGAGGCATCTTCAATGTCGGCAAATCGAGGGCAACGGTCTTCGACAAAGACAACGGGACGACCGTGACTTTCAAGGATGTCGCAGGTCTGGCCGAGGCAAAGGTTGAGATTGAGGAGATTGTGGAATTTCTCAAGAATCCGCAGCGTTACACCGAACTCGGTGCCAAGATACCGAAAGGTGCCCTCCTCGTAGGCCCTCCGGGCACTGGAAAGACTCTCCTCGCGAAAGCTGTGGCCGGCGAGGCAAACGTCCCTTTCCTCTCCATGTCCGGATCGGATTTCGTGGAGATGTTTGTCGGTGTGGGTGCGGCGCGTGTGCGCGACCTCTTCAAGCAGGCCAAGGAAAAGGCTCCCTGCATAGTTTTCATCGACGAGATCGACGCCGTGGGACGCGCCCGTGGAAAGAATCCTAATATGGGATCGAACGACGAACGTGAGAACACCCTCAACCAGATGCTGACCGAGATGGATGGCTTCGGCTCTAACAACGGGGTGATTATCCTTGCTGCCACAAACCGTGCCGACATGCTCGACAAAGCCCTTCTGCGCCCGGGGCGTTTCGATCGCCAGATATATGTCGATCTTCCCGAACTGACAGACCGTGTGGAGATATTCAACGTGCATCTCCGCAACCTCAAGGTCAACAGCAAGCTCGACGTGGAGCAGCTCGCACGCCAGACTCAGGGATTTTCCGGTGCCGATATCGCCAATGTCTGCAACGAGGCCGCACTTATCGCCGCGCGCAACAACAAGCCTTCAGTCGACTGGAACGACTTCATGGCTGCAATCGACAGGATCGTGGGCGGTCTTGAGAAACGCTCTCGCATAATCACCGACGATGAGAAATTCGCCATTGCCACACATGAGGCCGGACATGCCACTATCAGCTGGATGACACAATATGGCAATCCTCTCGTGAAAGTCACCATCGTGCCCCGTGGCCGTGCTCTCGGTGCCGCATGGTATGCCCCTGAAGCCCGGCAGATCATCCCCACCCAGGCCCTCCTCGATACGATGTGCGGTCTCCTTGGCGGACGCGCCGCCGAAGATGTCTTCACAGGCCAGGTCGGCACGGGAGCGAGCGATGATCTTGAGAAATGTACGAAGATCGCCCGCTCGCTGGTGCTCGTCTATGGCATGAGCGACAAGCTGCCAAACTTGAACTATAGCGACTCGACCGGTCAGGACTACGGATTCACCAAACCATATTCTGAAGAAACGGCAAAGACCATTGATGAGGAGGTGAAACGTATCGTCAACGAACAATATGAGCGCGCTAAGGATATTTTGAGAAAATATGCTTCCCAACACAACCAGATACGTGATCTACTTGTTAAACAGGAGGTGATATTCCACGATGACGTTCAGAACATTCTCGGTCCCCGCAAATGGAAGAGCCGCACTGACGAGATCATAGAGCTCAACAAAAAGGAGGAAGAAAAACGCATTGCCGACAAAGGATCAGCCGATCCTTATGCAAAGGATTTCCAGGACAATTCCAACCGCGCAGGCGCCACGGATAAATCCGGAGATTCTCTGCCAAAGCCGGACGCCCCCGTCTCCAAGGCAATAGACGATACCGGAGATGACGACCCCGGCACTCCTCCCCCCTTCAACAAGGAATCGTAATGACATTCGCCCGTGTGACAGCATCCGCCTTCGCACGGGCGATTCATTGACTCCCTGGGAACTGTTCCGACGCATAAGCCTCACCACTAATTGTGTGATTCCAACAAGGCATTGAAAACCGGATTTGCAAATCCGGTTTCCTAAACCGAACAAAATTTGGTCAATTATTCCGATAAAATTTAACGACTTATCCTTTTTTATTAATTTTGCACCGGTTTGGCCGGAGAAGAAGTTTCACGGTCAAGCCGGCAGAATGGTTCTTTATGTCAGGAATGAATTGACTGATCAGAGATGATCACAGAGATCATAAAACTATGTAACTATAACTCTACAGACAGAAGGTAAAAATCAATTATAGTCAATATGAAAATCAATCAGATCAAAGTGCTGGCTCTTTTGCTGGCCACAGGAGGGCTGACGCTCTCCTCATGCAAAGGGAACTCTGGCCAGCAGCAGGGCATGCAGGCTCCGGAACTCACTGTGATGACCGTTGCCTTGACCGATGCTACCCTTGAGACAGCCTACCCTGCCACTCTCGAAGGGCAGAACGACGTGGAGATTCGTCCGCAGATCTCCGGATTCATCACCAAGGTTCACGTCGACGACGGCGACATCGTGAAAAAAGGCCAGGTGCTTTTCACGATCGACCAGGTGCAGCTCCAGGCAGCGGTTGAACAGGCTCAGGCTTCGGTGGCAGTTGCACAGGCAAATGTGAACACTGCCACCACCAACGCCAACAACAACAAGATCCTTCTCGACAAGAATATCATCAGCGCATCGGCTTATCAGACATCGGTCGACGCGCTCAACTCCGCCAAGGCTCAGCTCTCACAGGCTCAGGCGGCCCTCACCTCGGCAAGGAAAAATCTCTCATATTCTGTTGTGACCGCTCCCGTATCTGGAGTTGTCGGCACTATCGACTATAAGGAAGGGGCGCTCGTATCCCCGTCGTCACTTCTCACCATCCTCTCGAGCAACGCCGATATGGACGCTTGCTTCTCGCTTACAGAGAAAGACGTGCTCAATTTCACTGAGGGTGGCAAACGCTCACTCAAGGAGGCCATAGCGACAATGCCTGAGGTTTCGCTTCAGCTCGCCAACGGTGATATCTATCCCTATAAGGGTAAGATTTACTCTATCTCCGGTGTGCTCAATCAGTCTACCGGTAGCGCCAGCGCCAAAGCTGCCTTCCCCAACCCCGACGGCATGCTCCATAGTGGAAACACCGGCAAAGTGCTCATCCCTGCCATCCATAACAACGTCATGCTTATTCCTCAGAAAGCGACATATGAGGTGCAGGATATGAAGTTCTGCTTCGTTGTAGGCGACTCTGCCAAGCTTGTGTCAAGAAACATCACCATCGCTCCCGAGAACGACGGAAAGAACTATATCGTTGTCTCCGGTCTCAACCCCGGCGAGGTCGTGCTTACTGAAGGCGTTGGTATCAGCGCGCGCGAAGGCATGACTATCACCCCCAGGATGACAGACCCCATCCAGGCTGCCGCTCCTCAGGCCATCCCTGCGGACTCCACTAAAACAGAGACAGCAAACGCCGAGAAGGCAGCAAAATAAATCCATGTAGAATTAAAGACAATGAATTTAGCTACATTTATCAACAGGCCTGTATTGTCTACCGTAATCTCGGTGTTTATCGTGATTTTCGGTATTCTCGGCCTCGCAGCTCTTCCTATCGAGCAGTATCCTGACATCGCGCCACCTACCATATCTGTGTCGACAACCTATACGGGTGCTAACGCGCAGTCTGTGCTCAACTCTGTGATCGCGCCTCTCGAGGAACAGATCAATGGCGCCGAGAACATGGACTACATGTATTCCTCAGCGGCCAACAATGGTTCCGCGACAATCACCGTGACATTTAAGCCCGGCATGGACCCCGACATGGCTGCTGTCGACGTGCAGAACCGTGTGGCAAAGGCGGCTTCCTTCCTTCCGGCGGAGGTGAACCAGGTCGGTGTCATCACGCAGAAGCGTATGTCGTCAATGCTTATAGTCTTCGACATCTACGATGAGACCAACAAATATTCCGAGAGCTTCATCGAGAACTATCTTGCCATCAACGTGATCCCTGTCATCAAACGTATCTACGGTGTAGGCGACGCCATGGTGATGGGTGCCGACTACAGTATGCGCATATGGCTGAAGCCTGATGTCATGGCTCAATACGGACTCATGCCTTCCGATATCTCCGCCGCTCTTGCCGAGCAGAACATCGAGGCAGCCCCGGGCCAGTTCGGTGAGAATGGCGACCAGAGCTTCCAGTATGTGATGCGTTATAAGGGTCGTCTCTCTGATGAGCAGCAGTTCGAAGATATAATCGTTCGCACCACTCCTCAGGGAAATGTGCTCCGTCTCAAAGACGTGGCTGATGTTGAGCTCGGACGTCTGTCATACGGATTCCACGCCACGATCAACGGCCATGTCGGTGTGGCGGCCCTCGTATTCCAGTCCCCCGGTTCAAATGCCACGGAGGTCGTCAACCAGATCGTCGACGAGCTCCAGCGTTTCCAGAAAGAGGCACCGGAAGGTCTTAAGATCGGATACACCCTCAATGTCAACGACTTCCTCTTCGCATCAATCCACGAGGTTGTCAAGACCCTTATCGAGGCATTTATCCTTGTGTTCCTTGTGGTCTTCATCTTCCTCCAGGACTTCCGCTCAACTCTCATACCTATGATCGCCATCCCTGTGGCGCTCGTCGGTACGTTCTTCCTCCTCTATATTTTCGGATTCTCCATCAACCTTCTGACCCTTTCCGCCCTCGTGCTCGCGATCGCGATTGTGGTCGACGACGCCATAGTCGTGGTGGAGGCGGTGCATGCCAAGCTCGATCAGGGATACAACTCGGCACGCCGCGCGTCGATCGACGCCATGAACGAGATCGGCAGCGCTATCGTCTCCATCACCCTCGTAATGATGCTTGTGTTTATCCCTGTGTCGTTCATGGGAGGTCCCTCGGGTGTGTTCTATCGTCAGTTCGGTCTGACAATGGCCATGGCCATCGGTCTGTCCGCCCTCAACGCACTCACCCTCTCCCCTGCCCTCTGCGCCCTCTTCCTGAAGCCGCACAAGCTTGAGAACGGGGAGAAAGATCCGACAGGAGGCTACGATGTGATGCCAAAGGATCAGGAGAAGAAGCTTCCTTTCCGTAAACGTTTCTTCTACTGGTTCAATGTTGGGTTCGACGCCATGCTTGGCAAATACAAGAAATCAGTCAGCTTCTTCCTCCATCACAAATGGATCGGATTCGTATCTGTGGCAGGTTCGGTCGTTGTGCTTGTATGGCTTATGGCTGTGACTCCGACCGGTCTTGTGCCAAATGAGGATACCGGTACTCTCATGGGAGTTGTCGACATGCCTCCGGCCACATCGCTTGAAAAGACCAAATCCATCATGGACAAGGTTGACAGCATCGCAAGAACCATCCCTGCGATCGAGACCACAACCGCCATCACAGGTTATTCCTTCGTCGGCGGACAGGGCAATACCTACGGATCCTTTATCGTGAAGCTGAAGAACTGGGACGAGCGTGACGCCAAGACCGAGAACTCCTCAGTGATCGTGCAGACCCTCGTGCAGAAATGCTCCGAGATCAAAGACGGTCGTGTGATGTTCTTCCAGCCCCCTATGATCACCGGCTACGGCGCCACCAACGGCTTCGAGCTCAAGCTTCTTGACAAGACCGGAGGCGACCTCGACAACTTCTTCCAGGTTTACCAGAAGTTTATCGCTGCCCTCAATGCCCGTCCTGAGATCGCAATGGCCTACTCCACTTTCAACCCCTCGTTCCCGCAGTATCTTGTGGATATCGATGTGGCCAAGGTGAAACAGGCCGGTCTGACCCAGAACCAGGTGCTGTCCGCCCTCCAGGGTTACTACGGAGGTATGTATGTCTCCAACTTCAACAAGTTCGGAAAGCTCTACCGTGTGATGATGCAGGCCACACCTGAGGCCCGTGTCACCCCGGAGACTCTGAAGCAGATCAAGATCCGCAACGGCAGCGAGATGGCTCCGATCGACAACTTCGTGAAGCTTACCCGCGTGTATGGTCCTGATGTGATCAACCGTTTCAACATGTTCACCTCTATCAACATCACGGGCAACACGACACCGGGATTCTCTTCAGGACAGGCAATCGAAGCTATCGCGCAGGTAGCTGCAGAGACACTTCCCACCGGATTCGGCTATGACTTCTCCGGTCTGACCCGTGAGGAGGCCGCGACTGGCTCGGGACAGACAGGTTATATCTTCGCGCTCGTGCTCCTGTTTGTATACCTTATCCTTTCAGCGCAGTATGAGAGCTATCTGCTTCCCTGGGCCGTTATACTCTCAGTGCCCTTCGGACTCATGGGCACGTTCATCTTCGCGAAATTCATGGGTATAACCAACAATATCTATCTCCAGATCGCCTTGATCATGCTTATCGGACTTCTTGCCAAGAATGCCATCCTTATCGTGGAGTTCGCCCTCGAACGCCGACGCACGGGAATGAGCATCTTCAATTCGGCCCTTCAGGGAGCCGTGGCTCGTCTGCGTCCTATCCTCATGACATCTCTGGCCATGATCATTGGTCTTATTCCTCTGATGATAGCCACAGGTGCAGGCGCAAACGGCAACCAGGCCCTCGGCACCGGTGCTATCGGTGGTATGTTGATCGGTATGATTCTCCAGGTATTGTTCGTGCCGGCCCTCTTCATGGCATTCCAGGCCCTGCAGGAGAGACTCTCTCCGCCGAAATGGAAAGACACCGACAATTCCGGAATTACTTCCGAGCTCGAACAGTATCTTCCCCAGAAATAAGCTTTCCTTAACAGTCTGACTGCCGGGGAGAATGCCCTCCCCGGCGGCCCGACTCAAGAATGACATATATGAAATCATACAAAATATGCGCCTTAGGCGTCGTGATGGCTGCGGCTCTCTCAAGCTGCCACATCTATCAGAAATATGAGCTCCCCGCAGAAGACAGCGCGATCGCCGCTGATTTCCGCAAGGCTCTCGAGGCTCCTGCAGATTCCGCCTCTCTCCCCTATCTGGGGTGGGAAGAAATCTTCAAGGATCCGAAACTTCAGTCGCTCATACGTCTCGCTCTGGCCAACAATACCAATCTCGAGAATGCCAAACTTAATGTCGACATCGCCCACGCACAGCTCAAAGGGGCAAAGCTGAGCTATTTCCCCTCGCTCGCATTCACTCCCAACGGAGGCACGGCAAGCTATGGAGGCAGTCACATGAACTGGAGTTATACCCTTCCGCTCGCCGCACAATGGGAGATCGACGCGTTCGCCAAGATCCTCAACCGTAAGCGCGGAGCTCAGATGAGCTATGAGATGAGCCAGGCTTATGAGCAGGCCACACGCTCTCAGATCATCTGCGGCGTTGCCAACACATATTATTCGCTGGTGATGCTCAATCAGCAACTCGACCTTACGAAACGCACTTCCGAGATCTGGAAAGAGCAGGTCGAGACCATGGAGCTTCTCAAGAATGCGGGACGCACCAATGAGGCTGCCGTAGTGCAGAGCCGGGCAAACCTCTACAATATCATGAGTTCGATCCCGACTCTTGAGACTTCCATACATCAGCTTAACAATACGATGTCGCTTCTGCTCAACACGTATCCTCAGACCTGGGACATAACTTCCGATCTTGATTTCGATATTCCCAAGGAGCTTACCGCGGGTGTCCCTGTCTCATATCTCGCAGTCCGTCCTGATGTCAAGGCTGCGGAGCGTTCTCTTGCAGCGGCCTATTATTCGACCAACAGTGCCCGCGCTGCCTTCTATCCCTCGATCGTGGTGTCGGCTCAGGGTGGCTTCACCAATCTTCTCGGATCCATGATCAGGAATCCGGGGGAATGGTTCATCCAGCTTGCCGGACAGCTCACTGCCCCCATATTCTCAAGAGGACAGAATATCGCTACTCTCGAGGCTGCCAAGGCTCAGCAGGCGCAGGCTCTCAACAACTTCGAATATGCCGTGCTCTCTGCAAGCGCAGACGTGAGCGATGCTCTTGTGTCCTACAACAAGAATGTGGAGCGCCGCGACTATCTCGAGAAACAGGTGGATCAGCTTGAGAAATCTGTTGAGTACACCAACGAGCTCTTCATGTATAATCCCGGCACGACCTATCTCGAAGTGCTGACCGCACGTTCCGGACTGCTCAACGCACAGCTGGCCCTGATTGCCAACTGGCACGAGAAAGTAGCATCTCTCATCTCGCTCTACCAGTCTGTGGGCGGTGGACGATAATGTCAACCTTTTAATCCGATACAATATGGCAAAAATCAGTAATCTTGCTCTCGTGCATCCCGATGCCAAACTCGCCGACAGTGTTGTGGTCGATGCTTTCGTATATATTGACAGAAATGTGGAAATCGGCGAAAACTGCCACATCCACTCGCATGCGAGTGTCCTTGCAGGCGCCCGCATAGGTAAGAACAATGAAATCTTCGAAAGCGCCATCATCGCCGCAAAGCCCCAGGATTTCCGCTGGAAAGGTGAGGATTCTTACGTAGTGATCGGCGACAACAACAAGATCCGCGAGCAAGTCATCATAAACCGGAGCATTCATGCCGGAGGCGAGACCAGAATAGGAAGCAATTCCTTCATTATGGCACAGACGCATATAGGACATGATTCAGTGATAGGAGACTATTGCGTGCTCGGCAATTCCGTGAAGATCGCCGGTGATGTGAAGATCGGCAACTATTCAATTCTCTCATCTCACGCGCTCGTGCACGAACGCTGCGAGATCGGAGACTGGGTTCTCATCAAGGGAGGATGCCGGGTAAACGGGAATGTGCCGCCTTTCGTAGTTATGGCCCATAATCCAATCGCCTATTTCGGTGTCAATGCCTTCATCCTGAAGAAAGGTAACAAATCGGATGCTGTCATCGACGATATCGCCAAGTGTTACCGCCATGTGTATCAGAACAGCGCGTCTGTTTTCAACGCGTTGCGTCGCATACACGAAGACATCGAGCCTTCTCCCGAACGTAAGGCGATAACCGACTTTATCGAGGGCCACGGCATGAAACTCGCTGCCCTGCCACAGGTAGACATGGAATAATCCATTCCCGGCCAATTAAGCCGGTGCGAATGAAATAAGGGCGACAGAATTGTTTCTGCCGCCTTTTTTCTTTTTTGTCATGATTTTTGTTTAAATTTGTAGACTCATTCTCTCCTTTATCTTCAACATATTCTGATACACCTGAAATGAATGCGAAAAAACTCTTGACACGCTCTGTCTCCGGTCTTGTCTACATCGGAATCATCATAGGATGCGCTCTCTGGGGCATTTTCCCCTTCACGTGGATGGCTGCACTCTTCGGATTGATCGCTACCATAGAGTTTGAGAAAATCACTCATGAGATCAACAGGGCAACTCTGCCGGCGCTGTTTCTCGACATAGCCGGGGTAATTTGTCTCGCTTTTTCCTGGATGCTATATCCGCTGCTGATATGGATCTTCGTGCTGATATGCCGACTCACTCTCCAACTCTATGTGAAAAGCGACACCCCCCTTGCGGATCTTGCACGGTCGATGATGACTCAGCTATATATTGGCGTGCCCCTCGGCATAATGGCTTGTATCGGCAACTGGTGGAATCTTCATCTCGTGCTGGCGATATTCATGATGATATGGATTAACGATACCGGCGCTTTCATTGTAGGAAGTCTTCTCGGACGACACAGGCTTTTTGAAAGGATCTCTCCGAAGAAATCCTGGGAAGGGTTTTTCGGAGGGCTGGTATTCAATCTCATAGCAGGATTCATATTCTGCAGTTATTTCGCCAATTTCTTCGGGCTCTACCGCGAATATCCAATGGCCGTATGGATCGGAATGGGAGCGGTGGTTACTGTTTTCGCCACATGGGGAGATCTCGTGGAATCGATGATAAAGCGCGATCTGCACATAAAGGACAGTGGAAACATAATACCCGGCCACGGTGGCATTCTCGACCGCATCGACTCGCTCCTTCTTGTGATGCCGGCAGCACTGATATATCTCTGCCTCACCGCCTGAAACATCCCCATATAACCCATCCCCTCTAATCACACCCCAAATCACACTCCAAATCATCCAAAAAAATTACCCCCCGCAAAAATTACCTCAAAAAAATCAAAACAGGCTCCGGGTTAACCAATCCGGAGCCTGCTCTTTCCGTCCTATATCTTCACCCTTGACTCTTCACTCTTCACTCTTCACTCTTCACCCTTCACTCTTCACCCTTAAACACTTCTATTTAATTCTGAACCAATACCCTACCGTAGCCGATATCGACATCTGATTGGAGGCACTGTAAGTATCACTTCTCTTTGCGGAGAAGACGTTGCCAAGCCCATAGTAGAAACGGGCCTCCAACGTAAGTGAATTGCGTTTGTTGAGGTTGAACTCGGCACCGAGACCTGCGCTGATGCCATAGTCGAACTTCTGATTCACATCCAGCAGCATCTGTTCATTCATCCTGTTGGATGCCGGGAAATCTGGTAACGTTGCCATCTGCGACGGATCGAAATTCGATTCAACGCTGTCTCCGAGATAAAGGGCTACCTGCGGACCGGCATTGAAAAAGAATTTACCCCTGCGCCCGAAATAGATGTGAGCCATGACAGGAAGCTCTACATAGTTCAGTGTGCGGGAATAATTATAGGGTGCACCTTCGAAATTCTCCGCCCAGCCTCTCTGCACATAGTTAAGCTCGGCTATAAGTCCGAAATGGTTCTCCTCGATATATCTCACCATCACACCTCCCATCATGCCCATCTTCATGCTCTGTTTCACAGCCGGGTTGAAGAAGACTTTAGAAAAATCAACACCGCCATGGGCACCCACTGCCACGTTTGAACTGTAATGGGTCTGCGCACCTGCTGAAAATATTCCGCAGGCAATAACGCTGCACACTGCAGCCAACCTTATATAAAACGGCCTCTTCATCTTATAGTTACTTTTTCAACGGCACCCGACGGACGGAACACAAGCAGATATGACACCGGATTGAGGAAACCTCCCCAGTTGCTCACTCTTTTGAGGCTGAAATCAGTTTGCAGGCCGTTCTCGTCAGAGGAAAAAGTTCTGTTGAAATCACCTCCGTTGCGGCTTGTGGCATCAATGAAATATTTGGCTATGTCATAGCCTGAGGCCGCGAAATTGGGGAAGGATTTAACCGGCTCCTGGTCATACAGCTCCGCAAATTTTTCATTAAAACGCTTCCCCTCTCCGGTTTCCGGATCAAGCCAGCAGCGGGCAGGAACCACGATATCGGCTGCATCATATAGATTGCGGAAATAATCTGTCAAGGTCACCCAGCTCGGACGACCAACCACCGTGATCTCAGCCGTGGGATGCGCCTCCTTCACGATCTTGACAGTAGCCAGCAACTCCTGCACCTCATCTTTTTTCTGTGGAAATCCGTAGATAAGATATGATCCTGTATCGCTTATATCATAGTCGCCGAGTGAGTTGATCGACAGTTTCTTCACCTTGTCTTCCGGAAGTTTCGACACGAGCAATTCCGCAATGGCATCATTCTCATCAGCGATACCGGCCATAAGCACCTCCCTGTCGCCGTAATCCTCCATTATCCTGTCTACAACCTGCTCGTTGAAAAGCGAGGAGGGCGTGAGGAGTTGCACCATTGAAGGATTGTCGAGATAAAGCTCGTTGCGCACGTCAAACGTATTTATGATCTCAAGATGGTTTGTCTCACCGTAATCCGCAAGGAATGCCGGGAAAGTCTTGTCGGCGGTAGCAACAAGAATATTAGGTGCGAAATCATCAAGTTGGTCGGTCACCGACGTCGTGGATGCACGGCCGTCGATCACTTTGAGATTGATCTTGTAAGGTGCGTCTTTCATCTCATCGAGAGCCATGAAGAAACCGCGCGTGAAGTCAACGTCCTTCTTAGAGGAGGGATCGTCGAGGAGCATGGCTACCTTCACCTCAGCGAGACGCTCCACATCGGAGTCTATCATATGAATTGAGTCATACATCTCGCGGATACCCTCAGTCGACAATTCCCTGGGATCACTGTCAGCGATCTCTTTCTCAACCTTCACGGTCTTTATCACAGGCACATTGAGGATATCGTTCTTCTCCGGCTGCTTGATCTCTCCATTGGCATCCTTAAGGGTTTCGACGTCAACCCCTGTCTTATCGGAAATACTGTTCCAGGTGTCATTCTTCTTGACCTTATATACGTCGATACCGGCGAGGCGCTCCTCCTCCACGAGCTCTGTATGATAGCGTGAGGCGCTGGAATTGACATTTATCCGAAGTGTTTCTCCGGCTCTGAAATTAGATTCCGAAACTCCCGGGTTGGCTTTGAGGATATCTTCCACCGATGTCTGATAGCGCTTTGCGAGGGAGAAGAGGGTGTCGCCAGGCTTGATTTCATAATAAAGATATTTCTGCCCGTGAGGCGACGGATTCTGTTGGAGCACGAGAGTCTCTCCTGCCTTTATTCCACGTTTTGCTTCCGGATAAGCGGCATATATCTCGTCGAGAGGTATATTGTATTTCTTTGATATGCTGTATACGGTCTCCCCTTTTTTAACGAGATGACGGATAGGCTCTACCACAGTATCTGTCGGTGCGGGATCCTCCTTGAGTTCAGTCACGACCGTCACCTTCCCCGTAGGGTAATACAGGCGCGTGCCCTTTTTCATCTCAGAAGCGGAGTTAGGATTGAGCCTTACCAGTTCCTCAACATTCCAGTCATATTTCTTGGCGATGCCATAGATTGACTCGCCTTTCTTTATTTCGTGATAATAATACTCCTTGCCTAAAATCTCCACCTTCGGGAGATCAGGCGTAGAAGCCACGGCCGGGATGAAAGCAGCCGCCAACCCCGCGAGGGGCAATATTCGCGTCAAGATTTTCATAACGCAAAATTACAAAAAAATCCCCAATCCCATTCAATTTCACCGCTATTTCTCACTATCTCTCACCCCATAATCCGGCAACCAAAAGTTGCGGAATAAAAAAACCTTTGTCAAATCCCGTATTAACTTTGCCCCCGGAAACAGGAAAGAAGAGTCTTTCCTTGGTGTTAAGTATTCTATTTTTTTGACACAATATTGTTGCCGAATCAGCCTTTTTTGTTAATTTCGCGCTTAGAACTAATTCATATCTACCATGACTCGTGACAAAATTCTACTTTCTGCCGAATGGCCGGAGTATCATGATTTCAAAAGCGGCATCCGCCGCGCACCCGACAGAGGATATACCCTCACGCCGGAAAAAACAGTCACCGCCCTCAAAAATGCCTTACGTTATCTTCCCGAGGAACTGCACGAAAAAGCGGCTCCCGAATTTTTGGAAGAATTGCGCACCCGAGGTCGCATATATGCCTACCGTTGGCGTCCTGAAGGCGACCTTAAGGCCAAGCCTATAGATCAATATAAAGGAAAATGTCTTGAAGGGAAAGCCTTCCAGGTGATGATCGACAATAATCTATGCTTCGACATAGCCCTATATCCATATGAACTCGTGACATATGGAGAGACCGGTCAGGTTTGTCAGAACTGGCTGCAATACCGTCTAATCAAGAAATATCTTGAGGAACTCACCGACGAGCAGACCCTCGTGATTGAGTCCGGCCATCCTCTCGGGCTCTTCCCCTCCCGTAAAGATGCGCCACGTGTCATAATCACCAATGCCATGATGGTCGGAATGTTCGACAATCAGCATGACTGGCACGAGGCAATGCAGATGGGAGTGGCAAACTATGGACAGATGACCGCCGGCGGATGGATGTATATCGGTCCGCAGGGAATCGTACACGGCACATTCAACACTCTGCTCAACGCCGGACGTATGAAACTCGGTGTGCCGCAGGATGGTGACCTCTCCGGACATCTCTTCGTATCCTCGGGACTCGGAGGCATGAGCGGTGCTCAGCCTAAAGCTGCAGAAATCGCCGGAGCTGCCGCCATAATCGCCGAGGTCGACGCATCGCGCATCGAAACCCGCAAGAACCAGGGGTGGGTGCAGGAAGTCACAGACTCGATACCGGAGGCATTCCATCTCGCAGCCGAAGCCATGAAAGAGCATAAGCCAATCTCCATAGCCTACCACGGCAATGTCGTCGATCTCCTTGAATATGCTGTGGCCCAAGATATCAAGATCGAATTACTCAGCGACCAGACCTCATGCCATGCCGTATATGAAGGTGGATACTGCCCCGTAGGTCTATCATTTGAGGAACGCACCCGTCTGCTTCATGAAAATCCGGAGGAATTCAGAAAGAGGGTCGACGAATCGCTGAAACGCCATTTCAAAGCGATCAAGGCCCTCACCGAACGCGGCACTTATTTCTTCGACTACGGCAACTCGTTTATGAAAGCCATCTACGATGCCGGAGTGAAGGAGATATCAAGAAACGGCATCGACGAAAAAGACGGATTCATTTGGCCATCGTATGTGGAAGACATCATGGGACCGATGCTTTTCGATTACGGCTACGGACCTTTCCGTTGGGTATGCCTCAGCGGACGTCACGAAGACCTCGTGAAGACCGATCACGCCGCAATGGAATGTATCGACCCGTCGCGCCGTGGCCAGGACCGCGACAACTACAACTGGATACGCGATGCTGAGAAAAACGCGCTCGTGGTAGGCACACAAGCCCGCATTCTATATCAGGATGCCCTCGGACGCATGAACATCGCCTTGCGTTTCAATAAAATGGTGCGTGATGGAGAAGTCGGCCCCATAATGCTCGGCCGCGACCATCATGACGTGAGCGGCACCGATTCACCATTCCGTGAGACTTCCAACATAAAAGACGGTTCTAACGTTATGGCCGACATGGCCGTACAATGCTTTGCCGGCAACTGTGCACGCGGCATGAGCCTCGTGGCGCTTCACAACGGCGGCGGTGTAGGCATTGGCAAGGCCATAAACGGCGGCTTCGGAATGGTATGCGACGGCTCCGAAAGAGTCGACAGGATCCTCCGTAACGCTATGCTTTGGGATGTGATGGGTGGCGTTGCCCGCAGGTCATGGGCTCGAAACGAAAACGCCATGTCCACCGTGAAGGAATGGAACGAGACACAGGCCGAGAACGGATTCATGATCACCGAGCCATTCATCGCGGATGAGAAGATGATCAGGGAACTGATTGAGAGATAACCAACCGATATAAGATCATAGTCCGGTGCCTTTGCAGAAGCAATGGCACCGGGATTCAGACTAAGAAGTTATTTAAAACCATGAAACAGATAATAGAGTGTGTGCCCAATTTCTCTGAGGGGCGCGACAAGTCCGTAATCGACGCCATCGTTGCGGATATTGAGAAAGGCGGAGATGTGAGAGTGCTTGACGTAGATCCGGGAGAAGCGACCAACCGTACGGTGGTCACTTTCGTAGGAGAACCCGATGCCGTGGTAGAAGCTGCCTTGCGTGGCATGAAGAAAGCCTCAGAGCTCATCGACATGCGCAACCACCACGGAGCACACCCACGTATGGGTGCCACCGACGTCTGCCCTCTGATTCCGGTAAGTGGCATCACACTCGAAGAATGTGCCGCTCTCGCCCGAAAGCTTGCCGAGAGAGCAGCCACAGAACTCCACATACCATGCTATTGCTATGAGGCGGCAGCCTTCACCCCCGAGCGCAAGAATCTCGCGGTTTGCCGTCAGGGTGAATATGAAGGCCTCGCAGACAGAATGGGGAAAGAGGATAAAGGCCCCGACTATGGCAACCGTCCGTTTGACGAAGATGTAGCGCGCACTGGATGCACAGCCGTAGGCGCTCGCGATTTCCTTATAGCCGTCAACTTCAACCTCAACACCACTTCAACAAGAAGGGCAAACGCCATTGCTTTCGATGTCCGTGAGAAAGGTCGTCCGCAGCGTGAGGGGGGTAAGCCCAACGGCAAACCGATGAAAGACGCCGAGGGCAATACCATCATGCTGCCCGGAACTCTCAAGGCCACGAAAGCTATCGGATGGTTTATCGACGAATATGGTATCGCCCAGGTTTCGATGAATATCACCGACATATCCACTACCCCCCTCCACAAGGCATTTGATGAGGTGTGCAGGGCTGCCGCGGCTCGCGGAGTGCGCGTCACCGGCACCGAGATTGTTGGTCTCGTGCCGAAGCGCACCCTCATCGACGCCGGCAAGCATTATCTCCGCATGCAGCAGCGGTCTGTCGGAATCAGCGAAGACGAGATAATAAAGATTGCCGTGAAATCAATGGGACTCGACGAACTGAAGCCTTTTGTCCGCGACGAAAAGATTATCGAGGACATGCTTCAGGACAAACACGGCAAAAAACTTGTCGACATGACGTGCAAGGGATTCGCTGAAGAAACCGCATCCGAATCGCCCGCTCCCGGCGGAGGGAGCATCGCTGCATACATGGGCGCGCTGGCTGCCGCTCTGGGTACTATGGTGGCAAACCTTTCTGCCCACAAACCCGGATGGGACGAACGATGGGAGGAGTTTTCGGACATCGCCGAGAAAGGACATGCCATTCAAGACCGTCTCATAGCCCTCGTTGACGAAGACACCGAGGCTTTCAACCGCATCATGGCTGTGTTTGCGATGCCCAAGAAGACACCGGAAGAGAAGGAGGCACGGGCCGCGGCACTTGAGGCTGCCACACTCTACGCCACTGAAGTGCCTCTGCGCACCATGCAGACAGCCTACGAGACTTTCGACATACTCGAGGCGATGGCATCTAAAGGGAATCCGGCCTCGGTAAGCGATGCCGGTGTAGGGGCACTCGCTGCCAGAAGTGCCGTGCTCGGAGCGCATCTCAATGTCAGGATAAACGCCGCCGGCCTGAAAAACCGCGAGAAAGCGGAGGAGCTGCTGACTGCCGCCTCAGTGCTCGCATCGGCTGCAATCAACCGGGAGATGCAGATCCTGGAAACCGTCAATAAGGTTATCGATAAAAACTGACGGTTT
Organism: uncultured Muribaculaceae bacterium; assembly: GCA_910588245.1. GTDB lineage: Bacteria > Bacteroidota > Bacteroidia > Bacteroidales > Muribaculaceae > Lepagella. The sequence goes on from CAJUQP010000004.1 coordinate 86,675, forward strand.
TCCATATGGATAAGAATCTGATCATCACAAACGCCACACTTGTGACTCCTGTGGGCAGAAGTGCCCGCAGGGGCCCAGAGATGGGTTGTCTGAAAACGACTGGACATGCCACAATAGTAGTCTCTGACGGCATAATAACATATGCGGGGCCATCGGAAGACTACACAGTATCTGATGATACGGCATATACAAGAATCGATGCCGCAGACCGCGTGGTTCTGCCGGGCTTCGTCGACTCCCACACCCATCTGATATTCGGCGGATACAGGCCTGACGAATTCGGGTGGAGACTGAACGGTGAATCTTACATGAGCATAATGCAACGCGGAGGAGGGATTCAATCCACGGTCAATGCCACACGCTCTGCCTCTGCCGAGGAACTTGTGGAAAAGGCGCAGTGGTTTATCGACCGCATGAGCGAGATGGGGGTCACAACCGTAGAAGCCAAGAGCGGATATGGTCTCGACACTCCGTCAGAACTGAAAATGCTCAACGCGATCGAAACACTCGCAACCAAACCCGGCCAGAAACTGAATATCGTGGCCACTTTCCTCGGGGCACATGCTGTGCCGAAAGAATACAAAGGGCGCACTGAGGAATATGTCGACCTTATGATCGGCGAGATGTTGCCGGCTGTGAAAGGAAAGGCTGAGTTCTTCGATATTTTCACTGAGAAAAATGTATTCGAGATCGAAGATTCCCGCAGACTCCTGAAAGCCGCTAAGGAAGCGGGATTCAAACTGAAACTGCATGCCGACGAGATCGTGACTCTCGGAGGAGCCGAACTTGCAGCGGAAATGGGTGCTGTCTCAGCCGATCATCTCCTACATGTGAGCGATGATGGCATACAGCGGATGGCTAAGGAAGGTGTTGTCGCAACCCTGCTCCCTCTCACAGCATTCTCCTTGCGAGAGCCCTATGCCCCGGCAAGAAAATTCATAGAAGCCGGCGCAGCCGTGGCGCTTGCCACCGATCTGAATCCCGGGAGTTGCTTCTCCGGCTCCATACCTCTGACAATAGCACTGGCGTGCATCTATATGGGTATGACAATCGAGGAGACGATAACAGCGCTCACCCTCAACGGAGCCGCGGCTGTCGACAAGTCACACGAGATCGGATCGATAGAGCCTGGCAAGAAAGGCGACCTCGTCATCCTTGAATTTTCCAACTACAGGATGCTACCCTATTACGTCGGAATGAATTGTGTCAACACAACAATCCACGAAGGAAATATCGTCTACTCCCATAAATAAAGGTTGGGATTCGCTGATTCCAACCGTCAGTTTAAAACCCGTTACCAACAACCAAACACTACATCTGAAGCAATCATGAACAATGAGAATACATACGCTATAGGCTCGGGACTCCTCACCTATGACATCATAGAACAAATACTCAAAAACGACACGAAACTCACACTGTCGGAGGAGGCTAAAGATAAAATACGACATTGCCGTGAGTATCTCGACAAGAAAGAAGAAGACTTCTCACGCCCCGTATATGGCGTGACTACCGGATTCGGCTCGCTCTGCGACAGGACAATCTCCAAGGAGCAACTCTCAACTCTCCAGGAGAATCTCGTGAAGAGCCATTCATGCAGCGTCGGCACCCCTGTCGACAAGACTGTGGTCAAACTCATGCTTCTGCTTAAGGCCCATGCCCTCTCTATGGGTTTCAGCGGCGTGCAGGTAGAGACTGTGCAGAGAATCCTCGACTTCTACAACAACGACATTTATCCGGTGGTCTACGACCGGGGCTCACTCGGCGCGTCAGGCGATCTTGCCCCTCTCGCCAACCTCTTCCTGCCGCTCATCGGCGAAGGTATGGTGGAATATAAGGGTGAAAGGATGACTGGAGCCGAAGTGCTCGCAAAATTCGGATGGGCACCGATACGACTTCAGTCGAAAGAGGGTCTCGCACTCCTCAACGGCACCCAGTTCATGAGTGCCAACGGCATCAAGGCCCTCATCGACGGCTGGCATCTGGTTAACTGCTTCGACCTGTTCGGAGCAATGAGCCTTGAGGCCTACGACGGACGCATCGAGCCATTCTATGATTGTTTGCAACAAGTGCGTCCCCATCGCGGCCAGATCGAGACAGCTGAAGTGTTCCGCCGTATATTGAAAGGGAGTGAGATCATAGAGCATGAGAAGAAACATGTGCAAGACCCATATTCCTTCCGTTGTATCCCGCAGGTACACGGTGCCGTGAAAGACGCCATGCACCACGTCACGGAAGTGCTCCACACGGAGATAAACTCCGTCACCGACAACCCGACAGTCTTTCCTGACGAGGATCTGGTGTTGAGCGGCGGTAATTTCCACGGCGAACCGATAGCTCTTGTATTCGACTATATGGGTGTGGCGCTTCATGAACTCGGCAATATCTCTGAGCGACGAGTGGCTCAACTCATACTTGGCAAGCGCGGGCTTCCGGAATTTCTCGTGGCCAAACCGGGACTTAATTCCGGATTCATGATTCCGCAATATGCCGCCGCATCAGTCGTGAGCCAGAACAAGATGTACGCATGGCCTGCCTCGTGCGACTCGATAGTAAGCTCCAACGGCCAGGAAGACCTCGTGTCGATGGGTGCCAATTCAGCCACAAAGCTCCACAAAATCATCGACAATCTCAAAATCATCGTTGCCATAGAGTTGATGAACGCTGCGCAGGGAATCGATTTCCGACGCCCGTTGAAGTCCTCCCCTCAGATAGAAAAAGTCATGACCGCCTACCGCAAAGAGGTGCCATTCGTTGAAGACGATGTCGTGATGGAGGAATATATCCGCAAGACCCAGGATTTCCTCGAGCACTTCGACGTTGTGATCGAGTGATCCGGTGCCAGCATAAATCTGACAGCAGTCATCCCCGCGTCATGGAATCATGAGGCGGGGATGATTGCTGTCAGAAGCGGACCTGCAGGGAGAGGAGTATGTTGCGCGGACGCAACCGGAAGGAATACTCAGACCTCGACAGGGTACCGTAGTTTACATATTCATATCTTCGCCGGTCAAGGAGGTTGTTGGCAGTCAGCGAAAGTCGGACCTTGCCGTTAATCCTCCATGTGGCGGAAGCATCGAAAAGAAGGAGATTCGAGACGCTGCTGTCAGGGAAACGTGTGAGAAAGTGTTCCCCTCCTGCGGTGAAATCCAGATAATCCACAGGCAGCACAGTCAGAAAAAGATTCTGAGAGAATGAATGGCTCGCATTCCCTTTTCCATGGAAACAGAGTCGCGACCAGGTATATGACGCCTCATAGTTCAGCGAAAGCCATTTCACTATATTACCTTTGAAATATGGCTTAACATTGACGGAAGACTGACGGAAAGGCACTACTGCGTCATCTCGCATAGTAGAGGCTGATGTAAACGACGATCTCACGTCGAACCCCGTCACCATACGGCTTCGTCCAAGCCCTTTGCTCAAACCTGCATTGAAATACCATGACCGCGAACCCGACGCTTTTTCCGAGAATGTCGATATGACGAAATCTTCGACAAACACCTGGTTTGACATAACTCCCCATCTCTGATAATTGTAGGAGGCGGAGGCATTCATGAACAGAGACTTCAAGGGATTGCGGTAACGATAACTCAGCGTGATTCCTACACTCCTGTCGCGGCCGCGGGTATCACCTGCGATAAAAAGGTTGCGATAGTCTGACATGACAGGCAGATCCATCTCCATGTATGGTTTTGGCGATCCAAGTCTGTAGGCCAACGTACCAGAAAATTCTGATCTTGAGGTCAGTTGTTTGCGCACATACAGCCTCGGAAGGAGATCGAGATAATCATGCTGTCCGTCTATGCTTTGATGTCGCCATCGGAACAGTGAACCCAACGAGCACCGCCAGCCATCGCGCTCATATTCCACGCTCGGAGTAGCATACAGGCTCGAGATGAAAGCGTTGCAGACACCTGAATTGTCGAACGCTCCCATTCCATTCAGGGAGACGTCTGTGCGATGCCAGTCGATATCCACTCCCCCCTCAATATAAAGCTTCCAGAACCGATGGAATTTTCCGAATTTTGTTTCAGTGGTGGAGCGGAGATCTGTCGTGCCGAGTCTCTGGGAAGCATTCTCGTTTCCTTCCACAGTGAGCCTGTCGGGTGAATGGTTAAACGAGTTACGCGAGGTAAGTGTGAACACATTCCTGTCATTACGCTTCACAAGCTTAAGATCGTTCACAGCAGAAAGACTGTGACGCACCACACGCTGATTGAGATCAAATGAGCCTGTTATAGTCGACACTGCGTTGTCCCACACCGATGAGACGTTTAGCTTATCCTTGAGATAGTATCCGCTTTTGTTCACCTCCGCATTAAACTGGGCTGAGAGATCATGGCTGCGGGTGCGCAAAGCATCGTCCTGCAGGAAAGACGGTATCACGTCGCTGAAATAATCGGTGGCCGTGCGGGAACTGTAGTCAAGTCGGTCGCCCATATAATTGAGTTTAAACCGCATCGATGTGTCGCCCTTCCGCCATGACGAGATACCATTGGCTATCCAGGAGAGATTGTCTCTCGTGCGCTTCTCAGATAGAGGAGCGTTGACAGCATCGGCGGTTATATATTCCCGCCAGAGATTTTCAGGATCACCTGAGGGAAACATCCCGTCGAAATCATGTTCTCTGATCTGAGATGCGGGATTCCAGCCGGTATTGTCACCCTTGAGAGTGAAGACATTCTGCACCTTCGACGCCAGGCGCATGGTGAAAATTGAACCACTGTAGAGCAACGGTTCATATCCCATAGCCGCCTGCCCTACCCCGACCCATCGACTGCGCGCATCTTCCTTCAGCCGAAGATTGATGCCGGCCTCCTCGGGAAATTCAATCCCTTCGAGAGCCTTGACAGGCTGGTGGTTTTCCATTATCTCTACCGACTTCACATCCTTATGCGAGATATTGTTTGCTGCCAGACCATATTGGCCACTTATGAAGTCGTTGCCATCGAGATAGAACCGGTTGATAGGCTTCCCCTGATACTTTATTGTGCCATCATCCTCCACCTTTATTCCCGGCAGACGTTTTATGACATCAATAATGGCATTGTCTTTTGCATTGGCATAGCGTCCCACATTAAAGACCAATGTGTCGCCACGCGCATATATATCAGGAGCATCGACCACGACATCATTCAGACGGGTAGCCTTCGGCGTAAGCCTTATCTCATGCAGATCGGTATCCCGAGCCACACATAGCATCTCATAACCCATGCATCTGAATGATAATGAATCTATATGAGCAGGCGCGGCTATTGAGAAAACACCATCCTTACCGGTAGAACCAAACGACAGAACTTTCCCGGTCTTTCCAAGTGCCTTTACCACCACGCCGGCTATGGCATCTCCGGTCTCTCCGTCAATCACTTTGCCACGCAGACGCCCGGTCTCTTCCGCCGAGGCTGTCCGTATTGCGGATATGGCGCACCACAGAAACGGCAGTAGCGCCATTATTAAGGATGAGCGCATATTTTTCATTCCCTCCAGTCCCTTTCTATATAGTCAAACTGCAGATCGATGGGATCGTATGCATCGAGCGAAGGATTACCGGCCTCGTCGGTAACGGTCACATGTCCTCCTGTGGTAGCCTCAAAATATGCATATGGATTTATCTCATAGTTATACTTCGCATCGTAGAATTTCCTACGCCCTGTCACGTTATATGGTACTTTATATAACGTGATCGGACGTGACGCCTCCGACTTTATACCGATACATTCAAAGGAATACTCTCCCTTGCTGTCCTCGGCTTTCATGATAAGTCCCGGAAGTCCCTGCAGTTTCCACGGGCCATCCATCACGGGGATTTCCTCAGCATAGAAAGCCCTCCATTCCCTGCCTCTGAAGGTGCATTTCGCCAAACGGCATTCATATCCGAGCACATTGGCCACGCTGTCGGTAAATTCCCAGTCGAACGTCGGCGTATCCTCCTCGTAGCGGAACCAGTCCTGACACACTTTCTCCACCTGCGTCAGCTTTCCATCCGGATAATTCTTGTAGATGATCAACGGATCGCCATTGGAGAGCTTTCCGCTCGATGCCGCTTCCATGACCTGATCTACGGTCGACATATTTATGATCGAATCGACAGTAAGATTCTTGTAGCTCGAGAATTTCGACATGCCCCCGGACGCGATCTGCAGCAGCATCCGGTCTGACGCCACATCCTCATCTATGGAACGCGTAGTGTCGACACAATAAGAATAGTCGTATACAAACTCCATTGTCCCGACTGCGAGAGTCTCAGTCTCCGGGACAGTCCCGTTGAAGATATGGAGAGTCCTCCTGACTGTTTTCCCCGAGAGTGTCATCACCGCTGCGGCAATGGCCACAAACATAAATATCATTTTTCTCATATCGTGATGTTTTTGGTTTTACTCCGCAAAGTTATGCACTCATCATGACGGAACAGGAAAATAATCATTACTCAAACATTATGGAATTATTACTGAATTATTACTCTCCGGGAAAATAATAGCGATAAAAATATGACAAACGGATGCTTATTTGTAATTTTGTCATATGGAAAAAAGAATAAAGGCCTTATATATTATTACGATATGCGCCATCCTTGCTTTTATAGGGATGCAGGTCTACTGGCTCTACAGCCGCTATGAATATTCCATCAGCGAATATGAGAATGATGCGGAGCAGACAGTGACGGATTTATTTTCCCAATATATGAAGAACCGGTCGGAGGATGAGTTCGATTCAGTTGCTGACACTCGCACGATGGTGAATTACAACATAAATGATGTCAAGAAAAACGATACGCTTAACCGCGTGGCGACAATAACCATCAGACGATTCAAGCCATTAATGCTTTTAGGAATAAAGGGTGACCGTGAACTTACTGACGAGGAAAATAAACTTGCCTCCAGCCTCGCTATGGACGATCCCAAAGGAGTCACCAAGATAAGACATTCGATCGCGGTCAATGACGCCCCTTCTGAAGGAGCCATCTGGGGTGCTTTCAAGAATATGAGCATGGAGTACTGGAACAATCTTAAAGCTGACAAAGTGGATTCTATACTGGCCAAAAACGGAATCGACGCCTCTACCCGTCTCATAGTGACAGACACCATTCCCTGGAGAACCATTCTGAAAAGGCATTCATCAGTAATTTCCCCGACAATGACTATTTCCATCCCTTATTCGGAAATGGAGCGTAAGGTGGCTGAGATCACGTGTCGGATCCATCCGGCTGAGGTGCTCGGGAAAATGGCGAGCAATCTCATAGTTGTAGCGGTGCTCTCGATAGTGCTGATCCTTTGCCTCATATGGCAATTCTCCACAATCCTGAAGATGTCGAAGCTTGACAAGATGCGTAATAATTTCGTCACCACCATGGTGCATGAACTGAAACGCCCTATTTCCACGCTGAAGATGTGCGTATCAGGCATAGAGAATCCGAAGCTTATGGAACAGCCCGAGGTAAAACGCGAGATCGTTGCGGAGACAAGAACCGCGCTCGACAATCTTTCTTCATATTTCTCCAAGCTCCGCGACCTTACGTTCAACAATGTTGAACAGATACCGCTCAACTGGTCGCGATTCAATCTCCACGATCTTTTCGCGGAATTAGAAAAAGAAGCACGGGGCCCTTCCGACAAAAGCGTGGAATTTGACAACAGAATAGATCCGGAGACCGTAATGTATGCCGACAGGACACATATGGCCAACATACTCATGAATCTTGTGGAAAACGCCATTAAATATTCCGGATCAAGCGTCATGATAGTGGCGCAGGCCACGGTAGACAAGGATATGATCACCGTTTCAGTATCAGACAACGGCAATGGAATTTCACCCCACGACATTCCACACGTATTCTCGAGGTTCTACAGGGGGAAAGCCACGTCGTCCGATCTGCCGGGCATGGGTCTCGGATTAACTTATGTCAAGCTGCTTGTAGACGCTCACGGTGGTCAGATCTCCCTTGAAAGCCACGAAAACAAAGGTTCCATCTTCACAATATCAATCCCTCAATGACAATCCATGACGCACAATGAAAAACAACCTGAAAATACTGCTTGTTGACGACGATGTGAAGAATTCGATGTTGCTTAAACGCTTCATCGAGGCGGAAGGCTTCGAGGTGACATATGCCAACAACGGGAAAGTGGGCCTTAACCTTTACGATGGTCTTCACCCTGATCTTATATTGCTTGACGTCAACATGCCTGAGATGGACGGATTTGAACTCGCCCGCATCATCAGGCAGAAAGACAAACGCGTGATAATATTCTTCCTGACAGACCGCACCGAGAAATCAGACCGCCTCCAGGGATTCTCCTTGAAAGGGAACGACTATATACCCAAACCTTTCTATCCGGAGGAACTGATAGCCAAAATACATGAGCGTTTCGACAGCATGATAATGAATCAAGACAAGGAATTCCTCATAGGAGACACTGTGTTCAGGCCCAATCTGTCATCCGTGACCTATGCCGGCGAAACCCATACCCTCTCTGTGCGGCAAACCGAGATATTCTCCATCCTCGCCGAGAACAAAGGATACGTCGTAGACCGCGACACGATCCTCAATGCCGTGTGGGGCGACGCAAGCTATGCCAATTCCCTCGCACTTAACGTACAGATCTCCTACCTGAGACGCCTTCTTTATGACCCCGCGATAACGATCACCTCCATCAAGAAAAAAGGCTATCTGCTTGCAGATGGCAGCAAATAGCCGTTAGATCATTCCTCAACGTCACCGGATTACTATTCATCTTCCACGCTATCGTCAAGAGGCGCACCGTTACCCCAGGCACAAAACGTGGATGTGGCAGAGTTATAGTTATATTTAGCAATTCCAAGATCAATAAGAAAAGAATTGTCGCCGGGCTTGACTCTCGCACATATGTTCCTCTTTCCTGACACACAATCTATGAAAAGCCTGACGGGACGTCGGTTCATCGCAGACGGAGCACACCCTACGGCCATAAGCCCATCGTATAATTCCGGGAATTCACGGCAAGCATCGTCGAGTTCTGATGCCGGCTCAAAGAAATCTGAGACGTCCATCCCCTTCCTATGTGTGAATCCGGCAAGCAACCGGGCAACGACACGCGATTTACCCTCAGGCATACCTAATGTAACAAGAAACAGTATCTTCTCCCCGGCCCTGACCTGCACCGGCGCCTTCGATGCATCGAACGTGCCGGATACAAAACATGTGCCGAGCCCGAGCCCTACTGCCTTTATCACAAAGCGTTCGGCGAAATATCCGGCCCGCTCATAAGCATCGGGGGTAGCGATATCCACCACTGCCGCAAGATAATTACGCACATTCCTGAAAAGGCCGTAGCTATGGCTGTAACGGTCGAAAGGAGCCGAATCATTGAGTATAAGTTGAAACCGCATACCCTGTTCATGACTGTTGGTCATGGAGATCTCAGCCTTAAGTTTATTGACCACGGAAGCCGGTATCGCTTCTGAGGAAAACGACCGCACAGAATGACGTTTCTCCAGGGCAGTCAGAGCCATGTTTTCAGTTATCATGGTCGCAGGTCTCATTTGAGTTCAAGCCTTACCACATTCTCCACATGATGCGTGTGGGGGAACATATCGACAGGCTGGACATCCGTCACACGGTATTTAGCGTCGAGTAGCGCAAGGTCACGGGCCTGGGTGGCAGGATTGCAGCTCACGTAGACTATCACACGGGGAGCGGCATTAAGTATCACCTTCACCACATCCTCATGCATTCCCGCACGAGGCGGATCGACAATCATGATGTCGGGACGCCCGTGACGCGCTATGAATTCATCAGTGAGGATATCTTTCATGTCGCCTGCATAGAAAAGAGTGTTGTCGATACCGTTCACCGCCGAATTAAGCCGTGCGTCATCAATCGCCTCCTCCACATATTCAATACCTATGACCTGACGGGCCTGACGGGCCACGAAATTAGCGATGGTGCCGGTGCCGGTGTATAGGTCATAGACAAGCGGACGATTCTCAACCGGTGTTTCATTCCCGGGTTCCAGTCCGGCGAAACGACGTGCCACTTTATAGAGTTCATAGGCCTGCAGGCTATTGGTCTGGTAGAATGACTTGGCATTGATGCGGAACTTCAATCCTTCCATCTCATCCTCTATATATTCAGGCCCACTGAAGGCCACGACCTCCTGATCGGCTATGGAGTCGTTAAGTTTGAGATTGACAACATAAAGCAGAGAGGTGACAGCCGGGAAACGGTCTTTGACAGCGTTAAGAATCTCACAGATCTTATCATGATCATCCTCTCCGAAGGTAAGGCATACCATCACCTGACCTGTTGAGGCAATTCTCAGCATAAGCGTGCGTAGAAGTCCTCGGTTCTCCTTTATATTATAGAAAGTGAAGCCGTGACTGTCTGCATAATCGAAAATGAAATTTCTGATCTCGTCGCCGAGATCCTCCTGAAGATGACATCTCTCGATATGGAGCACCTTGTCGAAAGCCCCTGGGATATGAAAGCCGAGCGCGTTGCCGCTGTCTGAGAACTCTTTCCCAGATTTTATATCTTCCCACGACCTCCATTTTTTGTCGGAAAAAGTATATTCCATCTTATTTCGGTAGCCCCATTCCCGACGCGATGGAAGCGTGGGAGAGATTTCCGGGAGATCTACCTTTGCAATACGCTCCAGAGCGTCGACCACCTGACGCCGCTTGTGGAGAAGCTGCTCACTATAGGGAAGATGCTGCCACCGGCATCCGCCGCATGTCCCGAAAGAGGCACATGCCGGTTCGCGACGCACAGGAGAGGGAGAGACGATTCGGACAATGTGGCCTTCGGCATAGGAATGTTTCTTCCTGTCGATCTTGACATCGACGATATCGCCAGGCGCGCCATAGGGTATGAAAACCACAATTGGACTCTCATCTGTCTCTCGCAGTCTGACACGCGCTATTGCCTTCCCCTCGGCGGCCACGCCACAAACCTCTATATTATGCAGTTCAGGTAATTCTTTTCTTTTTCTTGCCATTTTTGACATATTTTATAGCCGCAAAATTAGTGATTTTTGCCAAGATTTTACTAAATTTGCAAATGTAAAATAAAACGGAAACAAACCTTTCAGACAGATGCTACATGCAACTGCTTACAATATAACCCGATACTTGACCTTGAATTATCTATGTTCCGGAAACTCCTCCCCGTTCGGAACGGGAAATAAAGGTGGAAACACATTTAAAAAATAAATATTTCAACAAATGGCTAAAGCGATTTATACATTCGGCGACGGTAAAGCCGAAGGTAACGCCGGGATGAGAAACCTTCTCGGCGGCAAGGGCGCTAACCTTGCCGAGATGAATCTTCTGGGAATGCCTGTTCCTCCCGGATTCACAATCACAACAGATATCTGCACAGAGTATACGCAATACGGACGCGATAAAGTCGTGGCCGACATCAAGAAAGATGTTGAGGCTGCCATCGCTCACGTAGAGAAGCTTACCGGTAACAAATTCGACGATTCCTCCAACCCGCTGCTCGTATCCGTACGCTCGGGAGCCCGTGCCTCCATGCCCGGCATGATGGACACCGTGCTCAACCTCGGTATGAACGACGCCACAGTGGAGACCATGGCCAACAAGAGCGGCAACCCCCGCTTCGCATGGGACAGCTACCGTCGTTTCGTGCAGATGTATGGCGACGTGGTGCTCGGCATGAAGCCTAAGAGCAAGACCGACATCGATCCTTTCGAGGCCATTATGGACAAAGTGAAGGAGGAGAAAGGAATCAAGTTTGACAACGAGCTTGACGTAGACGATCTCAAAGAACTTGTGAAGCTCTTCAAGGCCGCTGTGAAAGACTACACAGGCAAAGACTTCCCTGAGTCTGCATGGGAGCAGCTCTGGGGTGGCATCTGCGCAGTGTTCGACAGCTGGATGAACGAGCGCGCCATCCTCTACCGCCGCATGAATCAGATTCCCGAAGAATGGGGAACAGCCGTCAACGTGCAGGCGATGGTCTATGGCAACATGGGCAACAACTCCGCGACAGGTGTGGCTTTCAGCCGCGACGCCGCCACAGGCGAGAACATCTTCAACGGCGAGTATCTTATCAACGCCCAGGGTGAGGATGTGGTAGCCGGTGTCCGCACACCCCAGCAGATCACAATCGAAGGTTCCCGCCGCTGGGCTGCCCTTCAGGGCATCAGCGAGGAGGAGCGTGCCGCCAAATATCCCGCGCTCGAGGAGTCGATGCCCGACTGCGCCGCCGAGCTCATCGCCATCGCACACCGTCTCGAGGACTATTACCGCGACATGCAGGATATGGAGTTCACCATTCAGGACGGCAAGCTCTGGATGCTCCAGACCCGCAATGGCAAGCGCACAGGCGCCGCTATGGTAAGAATCGCCATGGATCTTCTCCGCGAGAACATGATCGACGAGAAGACTGCCCTTCTCCGCATGGAGCCCCAGAAACTCGATGAACTTCTCCACCCCGTATTCGACAAGAGCGACATCAAGAAAGCCGAGGTCGTTGCAAAAGGTCTCCCCGCATCTCCGGGTGCAGCCGCCGGCCAGATCGTATTCCAGGCTGACGATGCCGAGGCTTGGGCTGAGAAGAAGAAGAAAGTCGTTCTCGTCCGCATCGAGACATCGCCTGAGGACCTCCGCGGCATGGCCGTGGCTCAGGGTATTCTCACCATGCGCGGCGGTATGACCAGCCACGCCGCTGTGGTTGCGCGCGGCATGGGCAAATGCTGCGTATCCGGTGCCGGTGAGATCAAGGTAGATTACAAAGCCAAGACTGTGGAAATGGGTGGCAAAGTTTACAAAGAGGGCGACTGGATTTCTCTCAACGGCTCTACAGGCGAGGTATACAACGGGCAGGTTCCGACCCGCGATCCTGAGCTCGACGGTGACTTCGGCGCCATCATGAACCTCGCAGCAAAATACGCCAAGACTCTCGTGCGCACCAATGCCGATACACCCCGCGATGCCAAACAGGCACGCCACTTCGGCGCACAGGGCATCGGCCTCTGCCGCACAGAGCATATGTTCTTCGAGGGTGACCGTATCAAGGCTGTCCGCGAGATGATCCTCGCTTCCGATGTTGAAGGACGCCGTCACGCTCTCGACAAACTTCTCCCCATGCAGCGCGGTGACTTCGAAGGCATCTTCGAGGCTATGGACGGCTTCGGAGTGACCATCCGTCTTCTCGATCCCCCGCTCCATGAGTTCGTACCTCACCAGACAGCTACTCAGAAAGAGCTCGCTTCCGAGATGGGTCTCTCTCTCGAGGAGGTTAAGGCTAAGGTTGACGCCCTCGAGGAGTTCAACCCGATGCTCGGCCACCGTGGCTGCCGTCTCGGCATCACATATCCCGAGATCACGGAGATGCAGACCCGTGCCATCATCGAGGCTGCCCTCAACTGCCAGAAACGTGGCATAAAGGTTATGCCCGAGATCATGGTGCCCCTCGTAGGCACGCTCAAGGAGCTCCAGAACCAGGCCAATGTGATCAACACGACAGCCGCTAAGGTATTCGAGGAGCGTGGAGAGTCTATCCGTTATAAGGTAGGCACAATGATCGAGGTTCCCCGCGCGGCCCTCACCGCCAACCAGATCGCTGAGGTTGCCGACTTCTTCTCGTTCGGTACTAACGACCTCACCCAGATGACATTCGGATACTCCCGCGACGATGCTCCTAAGTTCCTCAAGTTCTACAAAGAGCACGGCATCCTCAAAGTGGATCCGTTCGAGGTTCTCGACCAGGAAGGTGTAGGCCAGCTCGTGAAGATGGGCGTTGAGAAAGGCCGTTCCACGAATCCTGATCTCAAGGTCGGCATCTGCGGCGAGCACGGTGGCGAGCCCAGCAGCGTGAAGTTCTGCGCAAAACTCGGCATGAACTACGTAAGCTGCTCCCCTTACCGCGTGCCCATCGCCCGCGTAGCTGCCGCCCAGGCCGCCATCGAAGACTAATCTCCGATTAACAATAATCAGCTAAGAATAAGGGCTGTGATATCGCAATCTGATATCACAGCCCTTATCTTTACTGACACATACATTTATTTAAGCGATTCCCCTGAGTTCAATCTCGAATACAAGTGTCGATCCTCCCGGTATGCCGGGCTGGCTGAATTTGCCATAACCCTGTTCGGCAGGTATGTATATCTCCCACACGTCGCCGACATGCATTTTCTGAAGGGCAATCGTCCAACCGGAGATAAGGTCGCGAAGCCTGAATGCAGGGGCAACTCCCCCACGGCTGCTGTCGAAAGTCTGGCCATCAATCGTCTTGCCTACATAATGAACTGTCACAACACTACCGGGCCCCGGAGATGGGCTATTGGAATCACCCACCTTTATAACTTTATACATCACTCCCTTTTCAAGAGACGTGACACCATCCTCTCGAGACTTATCCTCAAGCCATTTCCGGTTTTTCTCAACATATTCTTTATTTGCCATTATTGTAATAGATTATTAATCATTTCATCTTTTTCTGACCCATATGCGGGAAACACAAAATTATAAATAAAAAGCCAATTCCGCAATCATATATAGATATCTAAGCCGAATAATCCCACCGCAGACCAGTCATCCCTATCGGCAACAAGCCTACCTGTCACAGAAACCTCATAGCAAAATAACCATTTATAATCCAAAGGGCAATCTTTGTAAAAATATATCCGGAATGTTGCCTTTTAAACAACTTCCCAATCTTCTTTACGAGGATAAAAGACTCTTATTTCATTCTAAATAATCAAGTCACTAATTCCGTCGTCTCAACACATAGCCTCATCGATCTGTTAAGCAATGTTAAATAACGCCTGGAAATTTGGTTTATATCATAAACCGATTTATCTTTGCATCAAATTTAGGGCGGTAATCGCGAGTGCCGCTTAATTTTTCAAAATTTTGGTTTATAAAATAAACCGATTTATTAACCTTTAAATTCTTATAAAATGGAAGAAAGGAAACTTACCGAGAAAGAGAGCCTCGAGGTGATCACTTCTATGATTGCCCGAACCAAACAACGTTACGTTGGAGATGGCCGCATAATGCTCTTGTGGGGTTACCTCGTGGGGATAGTATCAATACTCGTATGGATAATGCTTGCTGCTACAGGCCAAAGCATCTGGAACCTACTATGGTTCGCCATTCCGGTTATCGGAGGTATCGCCACACCTATCATGGCGCGTAAACATCAGATACGAAGCGGCATCATGACATTTTCCGACAAAGTAACTTCTCGATTATGGACTATTGCCGGAGGATCGGAATTCGTAACAATACTTGTCTGCATATGCATCCAATACTTCACGGGGTCAAGCTGTTGGAGCGCAATGCTCGCATATACTCTGGTCGCGATGCCGATGGCCGAGATAGCGCAAGGGCTACTGATCAAAGAAAAAAGCCTCACATTAGGAGGCGCCATCGGACTTTCAATCGGCATCGTCACCGTATGCTGTGTGGCAGGTCGTATTCCCCTCGGCGCAAACTGGTATATGCCACTGTTTATCCTTGCATTTGTAGCGATGATGATAGTGCCGGGTCATATTCTCAACAATAAAGCTTCACGAGAAAAATGAAAGAACTGAATCCGCTTCTGCACTCGCAACTCCGTCTTGCCATAATGTCCATCCTGATGAATGTGGAGGAAGCTGATTTTGTATATCTCAAAGAGAAAACCGAATCGACAGCAGGCAATCTGAGTGTCCAGCTTGACAAACTGTCAAATGCAGGATATATCCATATTCAGAAAGGATTCGTCGGGAAGAAGACACGAACTGTGTGCCGGATGACAGAAACAGGACGCGCTGCCTTTGAGGAATATGTGGACACGCTGAAGAAATACCTCAATCTATAATCTCCCTCTGCCTGACCGGCAATAGTTACAAAGGATTATAATGAGCAGGTCTCAAACAGACATAAGACGCTCGGCAACGCACTGTGACCACAAGAAGTCTATACTATATTACTTTAAAATGGAAGCGGTCGATTCACATCGACCGCTTTCTGTTTTCCATAATAATTTTTCAAACTAACCTAACATCATGAAACGATTTTCTATATATAAGACAATCCTGTTTGATTTTGGTTCATTTCCACTCGCGGAATTTGACATTTTTTCACGTGTCAGGTTAGATCAGTCATTCTTCATCGATCCTCCGGCGCCTAAGCGACAATCCAAACCGACTACGCAGCCGCCGCAATCCCTCCACTCCTATCACTGTCAAACCGGCATACTGGAAAGTCTTGGCCATGCCGAAAAGCACAAACCAAAGTATCCCTTTGGCGTATGTGGATATAGGCAGCGCCATCTGAGCAAAACTCAGGATATAACACGGAATGCAACAGAGAAGAATAAACACGCCTGTCTTAAACGATAGCTTCTGAAGGGACTTCTTCATCCACTCAAAATCCATCCGTCTCATAGCTTGACGCGCCCGTAAAGATTTCCGCTGCCCACCGCTTTACGGTAGTCGATATAACGCTTAAGAAAGAAAGCGGTGACCGCAATATTTGAGACCAATTCCCACCACTCCCGGTCAGTTCCGGTGGCAAGATCGATCGACATCATTATCACAAGGGCTACTCCGACAATAAAAAGAATCAGAGAAAAATTACGTTTTACTTTATTGCTTACCATAATCTCATTGTTTTAAGCCATCCGAATCCATAACCATATGACGCAAAAATAATGAAAAAATTTCAAATCCGGGTATCTATGCCTTCGCTTATCATCATCATTAAGAAGAATTCACTAATTTTGCAGTGTCCGATATCGGGAAACACATAGAAAAACAAGGCGATATTTCATATCAATCTCAAAAAAAATGAAAAGAGTCGTAATTATCGGCTGTCCAGGCGCAGGCAAAAGCACATTCGCCCGCAAACTCGCGGCAAAGACCGGGTTGCCGTTGCATTATCTCGACCTGATATGGCATCGGGCCGATCGGTCTACCGTGTCGTGTGAGGAATTTGACGAACGTCTTGACGACATACTGGCAGCCGACAGATGGATAATCGACGGCAATTATCTGCGCACCCTCCAACGCAGACTCGACAGATGCGACACGGTATTTTTCTTTGACCTGCCGGTGGAAGAGTGTCTGAATGGAGCCATCGAGCGCCTCGGCAAGGAACGTGAAGATATGCCCTGGCAGGATACGGAACTCGACGAGGACTTCCGCAAATGGATCATCGGATTCCCCGAATTCCAATTGCCGGCCATAAACCTCCTGCTGAATATGAACACTCCAGCGACAGTAATACGATTCACCGACAGGCAACAGACGGATGAATTCCTTTCTAAAGCCAAACTGTCATGACAAATAATCTTTATTTGCGAGGAGACTTCCCCTGAGGCCTTTTCAACCGAGCGATATCGGCGGTTGTCTTTCTCAAAGCACTTCTCAGACCCGGAGATAGCGTTTGAAGCGACAGCATCTCAAGATGACCTTCCAATTCAGTTACCAGCTCGGGGAAATGCCTGCACATCTTGAAAGCGGCATAGAGACTGAAACATCTCACTGCATAGGGCTCGCATTCTGAATTGATTTTAGAGAGGCAATAGTCAAGAAGATCAGTCCGTATGTCGCCGGCATCATATTCCTGCTCCCTCAACAATTGCAGAAGCATTCTCTTACGGGCTACGTCGGTCTCCGTGAGTAGCATGTCGGTCAACTCATCCCTTACCGACCGAAGCCATTTGATCTCCGTCAGTGGCAAATGAGTCAAGACCCACAGAGCATTGACTCCGGTTCGCCTGTCATCGGAATGAGTGAATGTCATGATATCGCTCCGGATTGCCGGATCTGAGGCGGCAAGAAAAGCCAGTTCTTTTATCCGCGTGATTCCGAGCTTCTGGTGAAGAATTGATTCAAGTTCCATCTTTCAAATATTATCAACCTCTTGTTATATCATTTATTGTCATCATCAAACATCGTTGTTTTAGAAGTCGTGGTTTAAAAAGCAACGTTAAATTATGGGTCGCATTCTTGGAACAGATTTTTTCTTGCAGTTAAAAGAGCATAGCGGGCTATGTGACTGAACCAAAGTGAATGGCAATGCCAATCCAATCGCAAATTTAGCTAAAGTATCTGAGACCAAAGCTATAATCGCTGAAAAATTAGTAACTTTGCAATCCAATATGCTCAGAAATTACGAAAGAGGAACCACTTGACAGGCTTAATGATATAGAATTGGATGTCTTTCCTCTAAAGAAAAAGTATTTTCTTTATTCTGCCGGGATTAAAATCTAAGAATTTTTATCTATATTTGCATTTGGATTGAGCAACTCTTTCCACGACATTTTGAAATAATAAGAAACGTTATGCTTATCTTGTAAGTGAAAACGTAGGAAATTTTCGACTGAGCAAGGATAGCATAGTGGTTCTCACGCATATAGCGTGGGCTACTATTGTTACATCTGCTCAAATGGTTTCCTACGACCTTCACTTAAGACGTGGCATAGTTGGCTCACGTTTTCTTTAACTATAATCCCCCATTGAGCCGACTGGGCATAAAAGTCTGAAAGGCTTTTGTTTAAGAGACAAAGCCTTCGAAATAAAAAAATGTCCGTGATGCAATGTTTTTGCATTTCCGGCGTTTATTAAGCTGTGAACAAATAAAACTTAAAAAGAATGAAGAATAAAAAATTTTTCCTAATGCTGCTCGTAGCATTCTTCGCCGTGGCAGGATTGACTGCCTGTAGCGATGATGATGAGCCAAAAGATTCAGTCAAAGAAATCAGAATGTTGGTTTCTGCAGAAACAGGCGTAACGTATGCGTGGGGCGATGACATGAAGGAGAACCCAATAGAATGCCTGCTCGTCAAAACGGAAGGTGATTCCAAAGAATGGCAAAACCTTGGATTTGAACAGATAAAAGGCTTTTCCTATGAACGCGGACACGAATATTATCTCTCTGTAAAGCGCACAATCCTCGCCAATCCACCTGCGGATGCTTCCGACCGCACATACGAACTTATCCGTGTCCTTGAAGACAAACTTGTAGTAGATCCCGAAGTCCCGGTTGACAAAGAAATTAAATCGGAAGAAGATATAGAATATAATGATTTGTGCCCTTTCGGGAAGTACGCAATCAGCAAGGAATTCGTTGTGGATGAGGAAGGCAACATCTCTTACGGCGACGGCTCCCAGATGCCGTCATACGACCATGCACGTATTTGGCTGGAAAAAGTTCTCGATATGGAAGACCCTAATTGGGTGAAATTCCAGACTGTGCCTTATCAGGCTATATATTCGTATGTCTTTTCACCGTTTACCGATGAAATACGTTTGGTGCGCAACGAGTCTTCCGGTCCGATGTTCAAGAATGTTGTTCCCGAAAATGAGTTTACACACATTACCCAATCCATGAACTCCGGCGAGGAAGTCCGTTATGCTCTTATCCTTGCCAATCCCTATAGAAAAGGTCTTCAAAAGGTGGAATTTACTATAAAGAAACAATGAGATGAAGAAACAAATTTATTTCACAATACTATTGGTAGCCATTCTTGCTATGATAGGGATAACATCGTGCAATGACGGTGATGAAGAAGGTAGGAAGGTAACCGGTTATAAGGAATACACGCTTACGGTAGCTTCTGTAAAACTCCCCGGTGTTTTAACATCGAGTGGTAAATATGTACTTTCAGATGTATATGCTGTAAAAAACGAGCAGTCCACCGATTGGGAGGCTCATGGAAGCATCGGTAAGTTTGAATACGAAGAAGGATATGAGTACCAAATACGCATCAGCGAAACGAACTATCTGGATTATAGTATGGGCGATCCGGCATGGACTGAATACGAGCTATTGGAAGTCATATCGAAAAAACGCAAGGACTCTGAAAATTTACCTCCCCATTTCATCCCGGACTGGTATTTTGAGCAAAGTTGTCCGTATATCAATCCTGAATTTGCTTATGCCATTGAAGCTGACAAAAAGGAGGATATAGAGAATGACCTTAATACTGATGCTACTTATAAATTTGGAGGTTTGCGCTATTATATTTGTTTTACTGGAATACGTAAATGGTTCTTACTGGATGCCGATATGCACACTATTGATAAAGGTACTCTGATTACGAGAAATAAGGATATAACAGAATTACCCGATACATATAAACTGCTTCCGCCTGAAAGCAAAATCACCTCATATGGAGAGTTTTATTTTGTTAAAGGAGATGATATGGGAGACTCTGTAATGCAATATGATGCGTTTATATATGCTCAGAATCGAAGCAGAGGCTTTGCACCCGCACCGCAGATTGTTGATATATGGCTATATAAAGACCTTACGGCATATTACCAAAACAAATACCCGGAAGCCAATGTCAAAGCTGTTGTGATTCGCTATATGGTGGAGAAATTATAGTGAACGGACTCGCCCTCTCTCAATCTGTTGTAGAAGATTGACTTGTGCCGTTCAGTTGCGAAATAGATAATCGCGTCAAAGCCTCGCCTGAACACCTCGTTTGCGTTGCCGAAAAGATTGGCGATCCCGGACTCTATCCCACAAGCATAGCCGGTGTCGGAAAGATACGTATGTCACATTGAGTTTTCTCCGAGAAGATCCTGACGCAGCCTCTTGGAAAGACCGAGAGATGCCTGACGATATGAATGTCTTATCAGATCACGCTGAAGACTGTCGGGGAGATCGCCTGAATAATCTACCGACACCCAATGACGTTTGTTCATATGGTAGCCGGGACGGATACCATTGTAACGGCTACGCAATTCCACAGAATAATCCGGATCGACTTTCAAGTTGTAGAAATCCCATTGTCCGTCGAGAGTCATAAGGCAGAAAATCCGACCCCCTATCTCCAACGACAATGTGTCAGGACCGAACGGACACCGTTCAGTAGCATTCGGCAACGACAGACCGAATTCTCTCACTTCCTCTATGTTCATAAGCGTTTTTCTCTGAATCGCATTCGTTATCCTTCGCAATCATCTCACGCATCAGCGCCAGGTCACTCCTCACTTCGCCCTGAAGCAGGTAGTCATCCTCGCGACTACTGAGATTTTCATAGATAGCTACCGCACGTGCCCGGTCATTGTCGATAAATAGGCTCACGGCGCATAGTATACGTTCTTTCGATGACATCATCTTCCTGAACTGCTCTATATATTTCCGAAGATCATTATCAAAAAGTTCGAGAGCACCCTCTTTATCGCCACACATAAGACGGAGAAACACCAGTTCACATGCGATCTCCTTCACATAGAGACCGATCATACCGCCACGATTTTCATAAAGCTCTTCAAACTCCACCTTAGCCTCATCATATCTCATCTCATCGACATGGCGCGAGGCAGCCGCCATAGGCAAGGAAACCTCAAGCGGATTGCCATAATCCACTGCATCGGGCACCTCGAAGAGCTCCCCCGGCATATCTTTCGGACGGATGCCGTTCTGTATGAGAGCGTTCATACGCAGAGCATTGACCATTCCAAGTTTTGCCACCATGTTTTTCCTAAGTGACAGCATATTGTATGCATCATTGCCGGCACCTGAAATTCTCATGGGGATACCGTTGAAAAGAATCATCATTATCCCCGTGAATATGAAAACCACGACCGACTCAATCAAGAAAGGATTATCGCATAAATATAGCATCGGAAGAACCAACAGCACAGCGACAATATTAGCCAGAACGCCACCGAAATTATAGGACATCGTCGGGATCTCCTCCAAAGGGAGCGCCGGTGGAGTCATCAGACATTGCCCTCCCGTATTCGCAACGGCGAATCTCTTTATACGGAGTCTTCCTCCCGCCTTGATCACCGTATAACTGAAAATCCGGAACGAGACAAATCCATAGCCGGAAAGAAGACCGCACACAAGATGTCCGGCCTCATGTATAGGTATTAGAAACAAGGAAGACACTACAAAAGCAAGCATACCTATTCCGGCGGCTCCCATCGACTCAGCGAAACCTGCCGACAGGAGATCTTCGATGAATTCAGGGAAAGAGGTGTCGGTAAAACCGACGAGACCGAGAGCGGCGATCAGCAGTCCGATGACGATGCCGCCCAAAAGCCCGGCTATCATCTTTACTATCGACTTCAGAATATCCATAATCTCTCACACTCAAAATATATGTTCACTTAACGGCATCGAGAATCATCAGGATCTCGGCGTCAGGATCATATCCATATTTCTGCATAGTCTTCCAGTCAAGTTTAAGATCCGGTTCAAGCTGCTTAGCCGAAGGATGATCCGGGGGAAGGAAAAGCTGGAGTGAATTGGATATCGAACCGGTAAGACCAGTATAAGGCAATGTAAACTCCGTGACCTCCATAAATGTATCGGGAGCCTGCGAGCTTGCAGTCCCTGCGATCTTTGCGCCCAGGATCCACAAATAGTAGGCAGTATGGAAAGCCGCGCTGAAAGTAGGGCCGTCAGTCACCACATACACCATTTCAGGAGAATAGACCGGTTTTCCCTTCTGCTTTCGGAGAGCCTCGGGGTCGAGAGTCATCAGGCCCTCCACGAAAGCATCCATAGCCGTTTCATCGGGTTCGCCATCGAAACCGCTGTCAGAAGAGATCATGAAATCGCCCATCTTAAACGGCTCGCTGCGTCGTGCATTAAGGTCACTGAGCGTCATGTTCATTTTTCCGAGATAGAGCGGAGAGATACGGCGATAAAACGACGCTCCCTCTATGCTCATGAGTCTGTTCCCGTAGAGTTGATAGATCATGGGGAGCACGATCGGTGTCCAGCCACCTCCATTGCCTCTGAGATCTATTATAAGATTCTTCGATTTTCTGGCAGACATCTCCGCGAGAAGGGTTCCGAAGGCTTCGACAGCCACCGGAAGGGCATCGATATCCTTATCAGGATCGCCGGTCATCTTACGTCCCTCCGTGCGGTAATAATACTCGAGCTGTCCCTTGAAATCCATTCCGCGCTTTCTCATGAAGTCGAAATTGTCTCTTGAGTTAACACTTTTCAGACGGAAATATGCAGTCATTCCGTCATCGAAAAAGCAATATTCCAGATTCCCCTTCGGAAGAGAAAGTTTCCGCTCTGGCATCGCATATTTCACAGCCATGACCTCATCGTATGAAAGGAAAGGAAGCTCCAACCTCTCCACGGATCCGTCAGGCAGTCCGACCTCGATGACTGCTGAATCGGTCGCGACACCGGTCAATCGTTTAAGATAGCGCTCATCGTTGAGATGATAACGGAGATTCTCCATGGTTCCCGAACTATTCTCAGAGGTCATGATCGCCGACATGCGATGCATCAGGACATCAAGATCTGCTCCATCCACCGAGATCACCTTCCCTCCGACAAGTCGTCTCAATGAGTCGGGAGCTTCACGCACGATAAGAGCGTCGGCCACATGACGGAAGCGTAACGGCAGGTAACGCGGCGTTCCCGCCACCGCATTGCCGTTCACAAACGTATGACCGTCGTGAAGCCTGGCAATGAATCCGGAGATGCGTTGTGCGAGTCCGTTGCGGTCTGCCACCGAATCATCACGTAGCGACTCCCTGACTCTTGACACCTCCTGATAAAACAGGGGACGTCCACCGAACGCAGTATATGGATCGGGATGTGTCTCCTCAAGATATTCCACAAATCTGTCAAAATCGGCGCATACGGAGTCGATCGCCGTATGCGGAGCCGTGATCTCTGTCGCCCCACCCTGCTGTAAAGCTGCGGCAACTACCAAAACAAAAGTCAGAGCGCTCATTTCCTTTCGACCTTAGTGGAAAGTATGACAACGTCCTTGACAGGGCGATCATTATCGTCGGTCGGCATGAGCGTGATCTTTTCCACGACATCCTGACCATCCACAAGTTCGCCGAACACCGTCACCGAACCGTCGAGATGAGGTGTGCCGCCGACTCTCTTATAAATCTCCCTCCTTTCAGGCGAGATCTTAACCGGCCCTTCCTCAGCATACCGCTTCTCAGCCATTGCCCTGGCCTCCGCGTTCAGGCGGTCGCCGTTCTCGATCTTAGAGAGTTCCGGATTCTCAAGCATAATCTCGTAGCGCGAGTTATGATATAGATAGTTCCGGTGCCAATCGTTGAGGCGTTGCTCAGTCTTGTCGAGCTGTTGGTCAGTGAATCTCTTACCCTGCACTACGCAGAACTGCGTGCCGGCCGACATGCGCGTGGGATTGACATCATCGCCAAGCTTGGCATCGATAAGCGCGCCCTGCTTACAGAAATGCTCCGGAAGGATCTCAGAGTATACGCAGTAACCGCCGTCACCGTCCCCGTAGCCTTTGCCCGGCTCTCGACCGCGGCTCTGCGGGTCGCCACCCTGAATAAGGAAATCCTTTATGACCCGATGGAAGATAACGCCTTCATATGTGCCGTCTTCACAAAGGCGGATGAAGTTGTCGCGATGGATGGGGGTGTCGTCGTAAAGCCAGAGTGTGAAATCACCCTCGCTCGTATGCACTGTGACATACGTCTTTTTATCATTAGATTCTCCGGAAGGGGTATCTGCCGCGCAATATGCGGCAACAGGAGCGGCAAGCGCCAAAAGCAATGAGGTCAGATATTTTTTCATGACATTATGGATTAAAAAACTGCCGGGATGATTCCACTCCGACAGCTATTTAACGTCAACATTCATGACTTTATTATTTTCAGGCAACGATCATTGGCCCGGAGTTTTACGGCCATCCGTCATCAGGCGGAGATGATCTACCATCTGACGTGGATTCCTACATCCGAGCACATATTTCCGTCCCGAACGGAGAGTAACCAGGAAGCAGTCGGACGACTTACCATAATATGCGAAATACTTTCCAAGATCTCTCTCAGAAAACCATCCGTAATAGCCAAACCATCCACCGCTGCCGAAAACCCTGCGCTCTCCCATTGTAGGTTGCCAGAGTCTTACCGATGCAATCTCAGAAACAGGGATACGTTTTGCACGCAACGGACGATGTATCTGCAAAAAATCGCCATCGGAAGATATCGACAAAGGTAGATAGAACAATGTGGAAAGGCACAAAACAGCAACTATCGCGACAAGGACATTTACGGCTACCACATTGTCGGGCTGTTTAAACGAATAGACAAGTACCCCCGCCAGAACAGCCAAAGACAATGAGGATATTATCATGCTGTATACACTCAAGTCAACCTTGCTTTTCATATCAATCCTCAATTATGTATGCGGCCACAATCTCGCCATAAAACGCCGTGTGGATGTCTTTGGCATCAGCGCCCTCACCGGATCTTACATCCGGATAAAATTTATCAACAAAACGTGAGGGTATTGAATCCATATCCTGGTTCTGGCGATACACTACCCTGCATTCGAGAGTAAGCGGAAACTCTTTAAGTCCGGGGACTGATATCACCTCCGGAGTCACCGGCGTAAGTCCGAGTTCCGCAATCTTGTCGTGATCTCTTCCGGATTTTGTGCCACAGAAACCAAGGATTTTGCCGGCATCATCCGAGAGAGGGATATTGACTGTGAATTCAGGATTCTCAGTGAGCATCATGTGGGTGAAACGGCTTTCTCTGACATAGGTCGTAAAAACAGGGACTCCCCAGTCAATCCCGAGGGCTCCCCATGAGATAGTCATAGTGTTGATTTTTCCTGCGTAAGAAGTTGTGACAAGCACTCCCTTCCTCAGGCGGGCAAATATCTCGCCCATATGATCATCGATATTTATTTTTCTCTTTACCATACCATTATGCTTAAGGTTATAAATTGTTTAAAAATAATCATTCTCCGATAGCTGTCGCTATGATTTTTCGCTGACCCCCGTAATCTCGGAACTCACACAAGTAGATTCCTTGCCAGACACCAAGATTCAACCTACCGCTTGTTATAGGAAGAGTCAATGATGAACCGACGATCACCGATTTCGCATGCGACGGCATATCGTCAGATCCTTCGTCAGTATGAAGATAATACGGAGCGTTCTCCGGCACGAGTCTGTCGAAAATCTCCCTCAGATCATGACGCACGTCAGGATCCGCGTTCTCATTAAGCGCCAGAGCAGCCGACGTATGCTTTATGAGAAGGTTAAGCAGCCCTTTCTCGGGGAGCGCACCAATCTGTCGCATAATATCACTGGTGACAAGATGTATGCCACGTGGATACGGCCGCAGTGTGATTTCAGTCTGATATATCATATTCAAAAATAAGAAGTTGTTTAGAAAGCAACGTTAAATTATGGGTCGCAGTCCCGGAGCAGATTTTTTCTTGCAGGTGAAGGAGCATAGCGGGCTATGTGACTGAACCAAAAGGAAAAATATGCCCGGGAATGCGAGTACGGAACTATCTTTCAAGACAATGTAATGTTAAACCTATTAACCTATGAAGTTGACCGGAAATGAAAGTTACCTTAAGTACGGCACTTTTTTGTTAAAATCCAATCGCGGCGCAGTCACATAGCCCGCTATGCTCCTTTGCCTTAATTGTATTTTAACTAAAAAATTGCCGCCCATAATTTAACGTTCATTTTTAAACAACTTCAAAAGAATGCACAAAGATAACGATTTTTGTGGAAAATTTAGTCAATCGAGGAAAGGAGCATCAGCATAAGCGATCCGGCACGCTTAATGGTTGTTATTCTGTTCGCGCGTTTTTGGGGAAACCGAGGAACAGATGCTTTAAGTTTCGGCACGGCAATGCCATCCGGGGGAGTTTTGATACGGATGAGGATAGCATACGGGCACAGAGTGGCAAAATAAGGGTTGTTTCTTTAGTTAGCCGGGGAAGAAGGCTTTGGAAAAAGATAAAAAAATAAAAGTTTACGAATATACCCGTTAAACAGTTTTCTATTGTCAATAATTTTCGTTAGATTTGCACATAATTAAAGGGCAGACACGATGTCATCGCGTCCCTGAGCGGCGCAAGCGCCCTGTCTACAACGCCTAATAACCCAATTACAAATAAGTTATGAACAACGACGAATTATTAAAAACAGTGAAGGAGAAGGCTGAGAAATGGCTCGGCCCACAATATGACGAAGAGACCCGCACGGCAGTGCGCGCTATGCTCGACGCCGAAGACAAGACTGAACTGATCGACGCCTTCTACAAAGACCTCGAATTCGGAACCGGCGGTCTGCGCGGCATCATGGGCGTAGGCTCCAACCGCATGAACATATATACAGTCGGCGCAGCCACTCAGGGTCTCGCCAACTATCTTAACGACTGCTTCAAGGACGTGCCGCAGATTACGGTGGCCATAGGACACGACGTGCGCAACAACTCGCGTAAGTTCGCCGAGCTCGCCGCCGACATTTTCTCTGCAAACGGCATCAAGGTATATCTTTTCGACAGCTGCCGTCCCGTGCCTGAGGTATCGTATACAATCCGCAAACTCGGATGCCAGAGCGGCGTGATGGTAACGGCAAGCCACAATCCCAAGGAATATAACGGCTACAAGGCATACTGGAGCGACGGCGCACAGATGATCGCACCTCACGATGTGGAGACCATAGCCTATGTCAACGCCATCACTTCCGTAGACCAGATCAAATTCACCCCCAACAAAGACCTTATCCAGATTATCGGCAAGGAGATCGACGAGGCATTCCTCGACGACATCAAGACACTCTCCCTCTCACCGGACGCAGACAAGCGCCACGCCGACATGAAGATCGTCTACACCCCGATCCACGGCACAGGTGGCATGCTGATCTTTGACTCCCTCAAGAAATGGGGCTTCGAGAACGTGATCCACGTTCCTGAACAGGACATACAGAGCGGCGACTTCCCAACGGTGGTATCTCCCAACCCGGAAAATCCGGAGGCAATGGCAATGGGCATAGCCAAGGCAAAGGAAACCGGAGCAAGCCTCGTGCTCGCATCCGATCCCGACTCCGACCGTATCGGCCTAGTGGTACGCGACAGCAAGGGTGAATACCAGCTTCTCAACGGCAACCAGATAGTAATGATATTCCTCTATTACATCATTACCCGCAACCGCGAGCTTAACATGATCAAGGGGAATGAATACTGCGTGAAGACCATAGTCACGACAGAGACAATCAAGCGTATAGCCGAAGCCAACGACGTGACATGCTACGACTGCTTCACAGGGTTCAAATGGATCGCTGACGTGATGCGCAATCTCGAGGGTAAGGAGCGTTATCTCGGTGGCGGCGAGGAGAGCTACGGCTTCCTCCCCGAGACTTTCGTACGCGACAAAGACGCAGTCTCCTCCATAACCCTCATGTGTGAGATCGCAGCCTGGGCTGCAGACCAGAATCTCACTCTCTACGATCTTCTTATCGACATCTACCTGAAATACGGCTTTTCACGCGAGAAAGGTGTAAGCGTCGTACGCCCAGGCAAGACCGGTGCGGATGAGATCGTTGCAATGATGAAGAACTTCCGTGAGAATCCTCCCAAAGAGCTCGCAGGAAGCCCTGTTGTGACCATAAAGGACTACGCCGATCTCAACTGCCACAACCTCAAAGACGGCAGCATGACAAAGATGAATTTCCCCACGACATCCAACGTGCTCCAGTTCTTCACAGAAGCCGGCGACAAAGTGTCGGTACGTCCTTCCGGCACAGAGCCCAAGATAAAATTCTACGTAGAGGTACGTCAGGATCTCCCCTCCAAGGAGGCATATGTAGAGACCGTGGCCAAAGCTGAGGAAAAGATCAATAAGGTGCTCGCCGACCTGGGCGTGAAATAACAAAGCTCGGGAGTCGACAGTTTTGGAGATGAAAGCGACAGTCAATAATGGACAGCTCACACTCCATAACTCTAACCTCTGACCTTTAACCTCTAAACTTTAACCTTTAAATATACAGCCGGATTATGTGCAACCATAATCCGGCTGTATTTGTTATTCCTGTATCAACAATGATTCCGCCGGAATAGTGAAAAAATGCCCTCCGGGGCAAGACGCCTCTTATGAAATGAAGAGAACAGGAGTTTCCATATACGTTTTATTACGGACAGTCGCGGCTGGAGTTGCGCTGGCATTATCCATGCATATGCAGGCCCAGATACCTATCCAGTTCCACACCGTGGAGCAGGTTCCGCCCGACTCCACCGACGTCGCAAGAATGACAAAAAGACATTTCTGGCGCGCATCAGCCGAAGTGGCGGGATTCAATATCGGGCTTTGGGCGTTCGACCGATACGTGCAACACGGCGACTGGTCATACATATCCCTGCATACAATAAAAGAAAATTTCAAGCACGGACTTATCTGGGACAACGATAACCTCGGCACCAACACCTTCCTGCATCCGTACAACGGCAGCCTATATTTCAACGCCGCGCGCGCCAACGGATTCAACTTCTGGCAATCGGAACTTTTTGCAATAGCCGGGAGCGGCATGTGGGAATTCTTCATGGAATGTGAATATCCATCTACCAACGACTTTATAGCCACACCTATTGGAGGTGCGGCTTTAGGAGAAGTGTTATATCGTGCTTCTGACGCAGTGCTCGACGACCGTCTGACAGGCGGCGCACGTTTCGAGCGAGAACTCGTTTCGTTCATACTCTCCCCCATGAGAGGACTAAACCGTATCATAACAGGCGAAGCGTGGAAAGTAAGGCCTACAAGAGGGCGGGAGTTTGGCACACCAAACTTCTCAGTAAGGCTTTCCGCCGGCTACAAGATGCTGGTATATCAGGGGAAATGGAACAACCTCCATCAGGGAGCCGCTATTGAGCTCGACACGGAATACGGCGACCGCTTCGAGGTTAAATCAACCAAGCCCTACGACTATTTCACATTCAAGGCCCAGCTCCAGATGATCAAAACCCAACCGATTCTGTCGCAGATTGAACTCAAGGGACGTCTGCTGGCACGTGAGATTTTCGATGACTACCGCTCACAGGGAAGCATAGGTCTGTATCAGCATTTCGATTTCTACGACAGCGACACAATCGGGAAGATTGAGAAAGTGCCATTCAAATTAGGTGTGCCCGCCTCAGTGGGAGTTGGATTCATGTTCCGCGATGTGGAACACCGCAAATGGGTGTTCGATTGCTTCCTGCATGCCAACGGGATAGCTCTCGGTTCAATCCTGTCAGACCATTATCAGACCGACGAACGAAACTACAACTGGGCGTCAGGGTTCTCCCTCAAGGGGGGACTCAACATGGTCTTCGCAAAGAATAAATTCGCGTTTTCACTCTCCCATAATTATTTCAGGCTTTTCACCTGGAGAGGCTACAGATATGGCACAGATCTCAGGCTTGTAAATTTCCGTACGCTCAACGTGCAGGGAGATGTCTCGGCCGCATCACTCAACATGACCGAGATACGCGCTGACCTTAAATTGTGGGAAAAACTGTATGGTACACTTCTATTCACCAATTATGTTCGTTCCTCCCACTACCGCGACTATCCTTATGTGCATTCCACATCAAACTCCATCAACCTGATGCTCACCTATAAATTCTGACATCCCGGCAGCTCGACAGGACTCATACACCCACGATAAAAGCCGGCGTTTGCCGGATTGCTTATTTTTGTCTAATTTTGCAGAAAATAGAATCAGATTATGGCAAAGATTTCCTGGCGTCCCGGCACCCAGATATATCCCCTTCCCGCCGTGCTTGTGACGTGTGGCGACAATCCCGGCAACTGGACTATGCTCACAGTGGCCTGGACCGGGACGATATGCTCCGATCCGGCCATGTGCTACATATCAGTACGTCCTGAAAGAGCATCATACCCACTGATTGTAAGCAACATGGAGTTCACTATCAATCTAACCACGGTGGCCATGGCACGGGCAACCGACTGGGCCGGAGTGCGATCCGGTCGTGACTACGACAAATGGACAGAGACCGGTCTGACACCACTTCCCGGGGAAAAAGTAGCGTCGCCAACCATAGAAGAGTCTCCACTCAGCATCGAATGCCGCGTGAAAACCGTCACCCGCCTCGGTAGCCACGACATGTTTGTGGCCGAAGTGGTCAATGTACGCGCCGATGACGCATACCTTGATCCTGCTACGGGAAGATTCATGCTTGAAAAAGCCGACCTTCTGGCATATTCACATGGTTTCTATCACTCTCTGGGCCAAATGATAGGCAAATTCGGCTTCTCCGTCAAAAAGAACTGACCATCCGGACACGTTTCGGAATATTTTTATTAATTTTGCATATTCGCGGCCTCGCGCATAACGGGCTGCCCTTTCCCGGCCTCATGCCGGCACCTACTCTTAAACGAATTATAAATGGCAGGACAACGCAGCAACAATAATGGAGGCTTCATCTCCGATCCATATGACATCGATCCACAAGCCTCAAAAAAGATGGCTCGCAACCGCACTGTAGTGAAATGGCTTTGGGTTTCATTTCTCAGCCTCGGCGCCTTGATAGCCCTTTTCCTTCTACTTATCTACAACGGAGTGATCGGCTACATGCCCCCGATCGAGGAACTTGAGGATCCACATGACAGGCTCGCATCAGTGGTGATAGCATCAGACGGCACCACAGAACTCGGCCGTTATTTCGCAGGAGCCGGCAACCGTGTCAACTCCGACTACAAGACGGTATCGCCACACGTAATCGACGCTTTGATAGCTACTGAAGACGAGCGCTACCTCGATCACTCCGGAATCGACTTCATCGCCCTCGGCCGTGCCGGCGTCAAAACGGTGCTCATGGGCGACAAATCGTCAGGAGGAGGATCGACCATCACGCAGCAGCTTGCCAAGCAGCTATATTCAAGACCTTCGCAGAACATTCTGAAAAGGGCCATGCAGAAGCCTATCGAATGGATGATCGCCATAAAGCTCGAACGCTTCTATACGAAGCAGGAGATAATCAACATGTATCTCAACCGTTTCGATTTCCTCAACAACGCGGTCGGAATCAAGACCGCGGCCAATGTCTACTTCAACAAAGAGCCCTCTGACCTTAAGGTAGAGGAAGCCGCGATGCTCGTGGGGATGCTCAAGAATCCGAGCTATTACAATCCTCTGCGACATGAGCAACGCACACGCGAGCGACGCAACGTGGTGATCGATCAGATGGTAAAAGCCGGAAAGCTTTCCCAGGAAGAGGCGGATTCGCTCAAGCAGCTTCCTCTCGGACTCGACTATCACAAGGTGGACCACCGCGAAGGGGGGGCACCTTATCTGCGCGAAGAGATACGCCACCTCATGAACGCCAAGAAACCGAAACGTCCGGAAAGATCCGACTATAAAAGCAACCTCGCCTATATCCTGGCGATGGGACAATATAACACCGACTCCACACAATGGGAGGAGAATCCGCTCTACGGCTGGATCCTCAAGAATCCTAAGCCAGACGGCACATATTATGACATCTATACCGACGGTCTGCGCATCTACACCACTATTGACATACGCATGCAGCAATATGCCGAGGAGGCAGTCTACGAACATCTCGGAGGCACTCTCCAACCCGCTTTCGAGAAAGAGAAACGCGGACAGACCACAGGCCCCTACACCACCAACCCCGACGAGCTTAGCCGTTCGGGCGTGATGAACCTCATCAAGAACGCGATGAAGCAAACGGAGAGATGGAGAGTGCAGAAAAACGCAGGCATTGACGAGGCACAGATTGAGAAGACTTTCCATACTCCATATAAGATGGATGTTTTCACATATGTGAAGGAGAACGGGAAATACCGTCCCGGCACCAAGACAGTGACCATGACCCCTTATGACTCCCTGCTATACATGAAATCCATACTACGCACAGGCATGATGAGCATGGATCCGCATAACGGTTATGTCAAGGCCTATGTGGGGGGACCGGATTTCAACTTCTTCCAGTATGACATGGTGTCGAGGGGGAAAAGGCAGATCGGCTCCACAGCCAAACCGTTCCTCTACACCCTTGCCATGGAACAGGACTTCACTCCATGCTCCATGTTCTCCAACACCCAGCCTACTTTCGGCAACTGGTCGCCGCGCAACTCCGGCAGTGCCCGCGTGGGCGAGATGGTCGATCTCCGATGGGCATTGACCAACTCCAACAACTGGATATCCGCTCGCCTTGTCTACGCCCTTGGCGCCAAGAACCTCGCCAACAAGATGAGGATGTTTGGCGTCACCGGACATATCGACGCTACCCTTCCACTGGCTCTCGGTACTGTCGACGTACCCGTAAAGGAGATGGTCGCAGCCTATTCAACTTTCGCAAACAAAGGCCTCAGGGTTGATCCTGTATTCGTCACAAGGATAGAGGATAACCAGGGAAATCTTATATATTCTGCCACGCCCCACCGCAGTGAGGTCACAAGCGAGAAAGCATATTACAAGATACTCTCCATACTCCTCAATGTTGTTGACAGCGGTACGGCGGCAAGCCTGCGCGGCCGATACGGCATCAGCGCACAGATGGGGGGCAAGACCGGTACGACCAACTCCAACTCAGACTCCTGGTTCATGGGATTCACCCCCGATCTGGTCACAGGTGTGTGGGTAGGAGGCGAGGAGCGCTACATCCACTTCAACACCATGGCGCTCGGACAAGGAGCACGTGCCGCACTACCTATCTATGGATTCTACATGCAGAAAGTATATGCCGACAGGAAACTCCCCTACTCGCAGGATACCCGTTTTGAGATACCCGCCGACATCAACGTCTGCGAGGGAGAGATCATAGAAGACTCAGGCGACTCCGTAGTGGAGGAGACCACAGAAGGCATCTTCGAATAAAAACTATCAAAGATAATGATACTTCCGATTTATTTATACGGTCATCCGGTGCTGCGCCAGGAGGCCGAGGACATTGAAAAAGACTATCCCGGGCTCGACAAGCTCGTCGACGACATGTTTGAGACCATGTATCATTCCGACGGAGTCGGCCTCGCGGCCCCACAGATCGGACTGCCTATAAGCGTGATCGTGATCGACGGAACTGTACTTGCCGACAAATTCCCCGAATGCGCCGACCTGAAGTTCGAACTCATAAATCCAGATCTCGAGATCATAGAGGACGGGGATCCCGTGACCCGCGAGGAGGGCTGCCTGTCGCTCCCGGGGATCTCCGAGCCCGTGAAACGCCACGAGCATGTGCGCCTCAACTGGCTCGACCGCGACTTCAACGAACATGAACAGGAATTCTCCGGATTCGCCGCGAGGATCATCCAGCATGAGTTCGATCATCTTCTCGGCACGGTCTACACCGACCGCGTCTCGCCGATACGCAAGCAGCTCATCCGCACTAAACTCAACAACATCGCCAAAGGCAAGGTGAAATGTGACTATCGCACAAAATCTCTATCTAAATAACAGCGCACAATGGCCGACGACAAGAAAATAATCTTCTCGATGGTGGGAGTAAGCAAAATCATACCCCCCCAGCGTCAGATTCTTAAAGACATCTATCTTTCGTTTTTCTATGGTGCGAAGATCGGCATCATCGGTCTTAACGGCTCCGGAAAATCGACTCTTCTGAAAATAATCGCCGGAATAGACAAGAATTACCAGGGCAACGTGGTCTTCTCCCCCGGCTACTCCGTGGGATACCTCGAACAGGATCCGAAGCTCGACCCTGAGAAAACCGTAAAAGAAGTTGTTCAGGAAGGAGTGAAGCCAGTCATGGATCTCCTCCGCGAATATGACGAAGTCAACAACGCCTTCGCCGACCCGGAGGTGCTTGAGGATCCGGATAAAATGGACGCCCTCATCAACCGTCAGGCAGAGCTTCAGGACAAGCTCGACGCCTGCGACGCCTGGAATATCGACAACAAACTTGAACGGGCCATGGACGCCCTGCGGTGTCCCCCCGATGACAAAAAGATATCTGTGCTCTCAGGAGGTGAACGGCGCCGCGTAGCTCTCTGCCGCCTGCTCCTACAGCAGCCCGACATCCTGCTCCTCGACGAGCCCACCAACCACCTTGATGCAGAGAGCATCGACTGGCTTGAGCAGCATCTCCAGCAATATCCCGGTACAGTGATCGCCGTTACACACGACCGCTACTTCCTCGACCATGTGGCCGGCTGGATTCTTGAGCTCGACCGTGGAGAAGGGATTCCCTGGAAGGGAAACTACAGTTCCTGGCTCGACCAGAAGACAAAGCGCATGGCACAGGAGGAAAAACAGGCCAGCAAGCGCCGCAAGACCCTTGAGCGCGAGCTTGAATGGGTGCGGATGGCTCCAAAGGCCCGTCAAGCCAAGGGGAAGGCCCGACTGTCGAGCTACGACCGCCTGCTCAATGAAGACCAGAAGGAACGGGAGGAGAAACTGGAGATATTCATCCCCAACGGTCCGCGCCTGGGAAACAAAGTGATCGAAGCACACAATCTCGCCAAGGCATATGATGACCGCGCCCTCTTCACAGATCTGAACTTCATGCTACCTCCGAACGGCATCGTTGGCGTCATCGGTCCCAACGGAGCCGGCAAGACCACTCTGTTCCGCCTCATAATGGGTCTTGAGAAGCAAGACAAGGGAGACTTCGAGGTTGGCGAGACCGTTAAGATCGCATATGTAGACCAGAATCACAAAGACCTCTCCCCGGAGAAGACCGTGTATGAGGTGATTTCACAGGGAGTTGAGTCATTCAGAATGGGAGGCCGCGACATGAACGCACGCGCCTATCTGTCGAAATTCAATTTCACAGGCGCTGACCAGGAGAAGAAGATCGGCGTGCTCTCCGGAGGCGAGCGCAACCGTCTGCATCTGGCCATGGCGCTCAAAGAGGAAGGGAACGTACTACTTCTCGACGAGCCCACCAACGATATCGACGTCAACACATTACGTGCCCTTGAAGAGGGCCTTGAGAATTTTGCCGGATGCGCGGTTGTCGTAAGCCACGACCGCTGGTTCCTCGACAGGATCGCCACCCATATCCTCGCTTTTGAGGGAGACAGTCAGGTGACGTTCTACGAAGGATCATACTCCGACTATGAGGAATTCAAGAAGAAACGCGACGGAGTCGACACACCTCACCGCATTCGCTACCGCAAACTTGTGTGAAAAATAAACCCGTCGCAGACAATCTAAAAAGATCCGCCCTTGACATTGATTCCCATGTCAAGGGCGGATCTTTTATTTACCGGGCTTGCCGGACGATCACACCAGATGTATCCACTTGTCACGATCACCGGGAAGAAGATCGATAACCGGAATCTCTATCATTGTGTAGCAACCGGGCACCTGACGCATGGCGGCGCGGGCTGCACAAACGAGCACCTGACCAGTAAGGGCAGGATTATTGATCTTCATGTCAAACTCGAATAGCTGGTTCTGCGTCTTACCACTAACCCCTTTTCTCACAAGATTGACACCATGACCCATATCCTTCAGCGCATCGACGCTGTCCACAAGCATGACGTGGGTTTCATCGGAAGCAAAATAGGGATCTGCCTTGATGGCGGCGGCTACCTTATCAAAATCATATCCGGGCAAAATCTCAACATACACCATGCGGCGGTGTATGCCCGTACCTACGGGGATGGTCATGGAAAGTGCCGCCTTGACACCCTCCACAGCCTTGACAGCCACTGTGTGGCCCATACTCATGCCGGGGCCGAAGTTTGTATAGGTGATTCCTTTGGGAGCGACCGCCTCAAGAAGAGCCCTGACTACAGAGTCACTTCCGGGATCCCATCCTGCGGAAATAACGCTCACCGTACCATTGGCACGCGCCACCTCGCCAAGAGTGGCGCGCAGATCCGCGATCTTAGTGTGTATGTCGAAACTGTCGACAGTGTTTATCCCTTTTTTCAGGCACTTCACGGCATTTTCCTCGACCTTCCGGGTAGGAGTGGCGAGAATCGCCACATCCACATCTTCAAGTTCGTCGATATCCGACACGACAGGAATCTCCGCGGGAATATCGGCGCGGTCGCCGGCATTGCGGCGCACAACACCCGCCACTTTGAAATCGGGAGCCTCCAGGAGTGCCTGAAGAGTGAACTCCCCGATGTTGCCGTATCCGACTACGGCTGCTCTAATCTGTTTCATCTTCGTTGTCTTATTCACGCTTACACCGGCATAGGCCCGGCATATCGCGTCTATTTGATAAATTACACCACAAAATTACTAATTATCCATAAAAAATGAGTAATTTTGCACTCGTTTTGAGAGGAGTTTTAATCTTCTTTCACCTCTGAAGGTAAAATCCACAGTGTTGTTTTCAAGGATCCTCAACAGATCCCCTTGGCATGAAACATCTTTAAGTCATCAAATTAATATCGGTTTTTATTTATGGATTGGTTGATCGATCTATTGAAGCCGGGAAACTTCTCGCTCGCGAGCACTATCCTGCTTTACTCATTCGTGATATTCGCCGGTATCTATCTCGGGAAGATCAAGATACTCGGAGTGTCGCTGGGAGTGACGTTCGTGCTCTTTGTCGGGATCATACTCGGCCATTTCGGTTTCGGCGTGGAAGCCAACACGCTCCATTTCCTACGGGAATTCGGTCTTATCCTGTTTATCTTCTCCATAGGCATGCAGGTAGGACCAGGTTTCTTCTCCTCATTCAAAGAGGGTGGCATCACAATGAACATGCTCGCAGTGCTGGGGATAGCCCTCAACGTCGTGATCATGCTCGCGATCTATTTCGCCCAGGGAGGCGCCTCGGGCATGACTTCAATCATTGAGATGATTGGAGTCATGAGCGGAGCAGTGACCAACACCCCCGGACTCGGAGCAGCCCAGCAGACAGTACTTCAGATTCAGCCTGACGCCTACACCTCGAGCCAGGCCATGTCGATGGGTTATGCAGCCGCCTATCCTCTCGGAGTTGTCGGAATCATCCTGACCATGATCCTCATAAAGAAAATTTTCAAGATCGACGTCAACAAAGAGATCGAGGAAATCGAGAACGAAAAGACGGATTCCACCCTCGCGCCTCACATGTGCTCGTTCAAAGTCACCAACGATCTCGTGTCAGGGCTCAACATGCAGAAGCTGCATACCCTAATATCATGCGAGTATATCTTCTCACGAATCGAGAAACCTGACGGCACTGTAATCGTACCCACCTCGAAAGACTGCATCGAACTCGGCGATGTTGTCCTCGCAGTCTGTGCCCTTCAGGACGAAGAGATATTCACCAGATTTATCGGACCCAAAATCGACAAACAGTGGCCAATGGACAAAGGGCCGGTTGTGTCGCGCCGCATTCTTGTCACCAAGACCGAATATAACGGTGTGAAGCTCGGCTCCCTCCGCCTGCATGCCGCGTATAAGCTCAATGTCACACGTGTGAACCGCGCAGGCGTCGATCTTATCGCAAGCCCTAACCTTCGTCTTCAGATGGGCGACCGCGTCACAGTGGTCGGGAAGATCGAGGACATCGAGCATCTCGCCTCGCGCCTCGGCAACTCCATGAAACGCCTAAATGAGCCTAACCTTGTCACAATGTTCATCGGCATCTTCCTTGGCATCCTCCTCGGAAGCCTTCCCATCCAGTTCCCGGGCATGTCTGTGCCCATGAAACTTGGTCTTGCCGGAGGCCCCCTCGTTGTCGCCATCCTTATAAGTGCCTACGGACATAAGTTCCATCTCGTCACCTATACCAATTCCTCCGCCAACCTTCTGCTACGCGAAATCGGAATATGCCTCTTCCTCGCTTCGGTCGGTATCGCGGCGGGCAAGGATTTCGCCGCGACAGTCTTCAATGTCCGCGGCGCGATGTGGGTAGGCTACGGATTCCTTATCACAGTCATTCCCCTCATCGTGGTCGGCTGCATAGCACGTGGCAAGTACAAGATGAATTATCTCTCGATAATAGGCATGATGAGCGGCGGATATACTGATCCCCCGGCGCTCGCATATGGCAACAAGGTGGCCAACAACGACGCCCCCGCCGTAGCATATTCCACTGTCTACCCGCTCACCATGTTCATGCGAGTGATCATGGCACAGGTGGTGGTGCTTTGTTTCCTATCCTGAGGTGATCACTCACATCTGATATTCAGGCATAAAATGGCGCGGTCTCTGGCCGCGCCATATTTCGCTGATTCTTTAGCATACATATGGAAGAAACATTCTCATTCATCCTTGAAGTCATAGGCACTGTGGCGGCGGCCATAAGCGGGATCCGCCTCGCCGCCACAAAAAATTTTGACTGGTTCGGAGCCTATACAGTCGGACTCGTCACCGCCATCGGAGGGGGCACTCTCCGCGACGTTCTCCTTGACATCCCGGTGTTCTGGATGCAGACATGGTGGTATCTGGCCGTGACAGCCCTATCGCTCGCCACCGTGATAGTTTTTAAGAAGATACTCGTGAGCAACGACAGAATCCTTTTTATCTTTGACAGCATCGGTCTAGCCCTGTTCTGCGTGATAGGCATCCACAAATCGCTTGCCATCGATTATCCCATGTGGGTGGCAGCCGTCATGGGAATCATAACAGGAGCCTTCGGCGGAGTGATACGCGACATCCTCATCAATGAAGAACCCCTGGTGTTCCGCAAGGATATATACGCGACAGCGTGTCTTGCCGGAGCCGTTGTATACTGGATAATACTCATTGCCGGGGGGTCATATCTCGCCCAGCAGCTCTGCTGTGCGGCAACAATAATCCTTCTGCGAGTGCTCGCGCTGAAATACAATCTGTCGCTCCCCGTGCTACATCCAAATGTCAATCCGGAAGCCAAAAGGAAGACGACTGAGGAAGTCGACCGATAGCCACTGACACAAGCTCCGTCATTATAACACAGCCCCGCATCTTAACCTGATGCGGGGCTGTGTTGATTTACAATCTCAGCAATGCCTGCACGTCATTCAACGGCAATCTTCACAGTCTTGGAGTGTCCATCCGGGCCCTCAGCCTTAACTATATATATGCCTATGGACAAGGCCGACAGATCAACATCCGCTATTCCGGAAGCTCCTGCGACACGGCTCACAGAGCGCCCGTCGAGCGAATAAACCTCCGCATTTACCGCACCCTCCACGCGTAGATGACGTGAACTATTATCATAAATGACAGCAATGCCTGTGCCATCGGATATGGCAGAATCCACACCTGAATTATCCGTTACCTTGAAAGCGCAGTAAGAATTCTTGACCTGTACAAGCTCACCGTTCTCAACGATATATGGTATCGCGGTATAGACCTGCGTGCCGGCGTCGCCGAAATCAAGAGTGGCAGATAGTTCCGCAGACTCTCCCTCCGACAGCACCGGGGTCGGACCCATCGACACCATAGCCACATTGCGTGCGTTGCCTACATATATATCCTCCGGGAAAATGACAAGATACACAGGCATCCCATAGAATCCCTGCGTGCAATTGACGGAGGCAGAAAATTCGATATTGTTCCTGTCGCTGACATAATAGCCCTTTACAGAAGCTTCCTTAACGGAAAGGGGCAGTTCAAAAACATTCTTACCCGGAATCTTCAGATCAGTAACAGTCACTTCCGCTGTGCCCGATTCAGGCTGCATGGTAACCTCTTTCACCGGATCATAATAGTAATCGAGATTATAATCATAGAACATAAGGTCATAGACTGTGGCTGCCTCCGGTGCCTTCGCGCCATCCGACAGGTCGAACGCGGTAGTGAATTCCCGGGTGACTTTTTCTCCGGGCTGCAACGTGATGGTTATACCTTCCGCTGTCATCTGCTCATGGCCGTTAAGCAACAGGGCCGGACAGAAACTCTGAGTAAGCTCCTTGGCACTGTTGTTTGCCACCGAGATACGGAATCTGCAAGAACTGCCGAAATATAATGGGGAAATAAGCTCCATATCAGCCAGCGTCATAAGGGCCTCTCCGGGATTTTCAACCGTAAGCGCTGATCCGGATTTAATGACATATATATAATTATAAGCATATGATGCAGTCTGCACAGGAAGCCAGGGTGAATTCTCAGGCGTCGACGACCGGTAACATATCGTAAGCCTATAGCGGCCGTCGCTAAGCCCGGAGGGAAGCGCCACTGAAACATTTCCAATCTTTCCTTGCATGCTGTAATTAGGAGGAGTCGGGCCTTCCAACGGTATATTGTCTCCCAAGGAGACATAGACAGGATCTGCAGCCCTGGTGTCGTACGACTCAACCTTAACCGCCATGTCAACCGTCACCTTATTAAGGCCCGTGTTGAACCATCCGCCATTCTCGCTACATGTGAGTTTGATGATTTTACCCACAACGGTGCCTGTAAGCATACCGAGTTGCGTAATCGAGGGCTGGAACGGATCTCCTTTGTCAGGCTGCACCCCCACGATTATATCCTGTCCATAGTTGAAGCCGCCTCCGGCACCTCCTCCTGTGCCAACAGCATCAGGATTCAAGGCATCGAGAAGGAAATAGCCGTCGCTCATTCCACCCCATCCCCAATTGAAATGATAATAGCCTTTACCGTCATAGCCGTCGCATACAAATTCATGTCCTACTGATGTAGACTGTCCGCCATACATCACCGGGCGCCGGTTGGCAATCTCGTTGTAGACGATATCATCCCATTCGCCGGCGCTAAGGAAATTACGGGAGTAATACTGAATGTTGGAACTGTATTTGAAATTATCAATCAGCGCATATGCTGCCGCTATCGCCATCGCCCCCGACCCATTGAGAGCATAACTCATGCCGGATGCGTAGCCACATGCTTTCATCAACCTGGCCACGGCTCCCGCCTGAGCCTCCGTATAGTCCGTGCCCGCATATCTGTCGAGCATTTTGTCCCATTCAAACGGCACATCACTGAACCGCATGACATCCTTGGTGGAATCAGGCAGCGTGATCGTGGCGGATCCCTGTCCGACATCAGGATAGTTCCAATATTTCATCACCTGAGCCATAGCCGTGGCCACGCATCCGGTGGGGGTATGTTGTCCTTTGATCTCGGGAGTCAGCATATCGTATGGCGTGCCCTGATTCCATGCGGTCTTGAGCAACGGACTTACCGCCTCGCGACCGGCACGTGTCTTCGGCATCGCGCAAGTCAGGTTCCTCTCCGCCGCATACCGTATCTGGCGCCCGTATTCCCCTATCCACCATTTCAGCTGCGGAGGCATCTCCTCCTCCCTGAAACATCCCGAATCAGCATATCCCAGCAATGGCACGGCCACATCGTCGGCGCTGACAAGGAGATATCCGTGATTGTCAGGATTCTGGAAAACATAGACTGAAGGCATTCCCTTGGTAGACTGTGTATAGACAAGCCGGATCCCTTCCTGATCAACGGCCCTTGTAGCCACAGAGCGCGCCGACATGGCTCTTGAAAGAGCCTCGTCGGGAGTGAGTTGCTCGGCATGGGCACCCAAAGCGAAGGCAAGCCCTGCCAGCAGAAAATTCAATTCTTTAGTCATACAATGAAGCTTTAGAGTCACAATCGAGTTAATATATTGGTAAAGTTATATAAAAAATCCCAAATACCTGTAAAGATTCCCTAAAATCGAAACAAATCCATCCACAACACAACTATAATGACTCAGTGAATGACTACTACCACAACAATCCTATATCCTCAGGCCACCGGCTCCGGCATAACATGGAGCCTGCCCCAGGGATTTTCATGCGGATGCGTCTGTCGCATGGCCGCAGTCGCCACAACTTTGCCCAAAAACAATATAAGGCTCGGCCAACTTATCCAGGAGAAGATACGCTGTTGTCGCTCGCTCAACACCCGACGGGGCTATGAGTCGTTTCTCCGGTATTTCACCACGCGTCATGGTGTCGGGCCACTGGCGGAATCAGTAAGTCAGCAATTCATCGACAGTTTCGCGTTACATCTCGAGAAGGATTTCCCTGAAAGCACAAGTCAGAGAAATCTGTTCATGGTCAAGCTCTCAGCCATTGTCAGTAAAGCCAGGGCTATCGGACTCCTGACTTCGAAGGAGCAGCTTTCGTTTCCCAGATACCCCTGCATGCGGGCCGACCACAATCTTACGGAGGGTGAAATCGCGATAATCTACGACATCTATCGCCGACTGATCATGACCGACCCGGAAATGCGAGAGACTGAAACAATGGCGGCAGCCGTGTTTATAATAGATATAGCTTTCCAAGGCCTCGCCCCCGTAGATCTCGCATCGCTAAGAATATGCGACCTCAGGATCATGCAGGCATATCAAGAAGAGAAGAATCCTCTCAGATATGCCCACGACGAGGACTATCGCCGCACAGTCGACTCTCCGGGCCAGTGTATCGACGCTATATTCGTCGACACATTCAGGAAAAAGACAGGGATTCCCGTAAGGATAGTGGCTGCCCTGACACCCATAAAGGAGGCGTTCCAAACTCTTTGCAAAGGGAAGGAGGGGGATGATTA
Source organism: uncultured Muribaculaceae bacterium (assembly GCA_910588245.1). Taxonomy (GTDB): domain Bacteria; phylum Bacteroidota; class Bacteroidia; order Bacteroidales; family Muribaculaceae; genus Lepagella. The sequence goes on from CAJUQP010000004.1 coordinate 129,771, forward strand.
CCTGATACCGTGTTTCGACCGACGGAAAGACTATACGCCGGAACAGCGCCAGTCACGTTTGGCCAATTATTTCCATAAGCTTTCCGTGGCGCTCAACCGTTCTTTGTCCGACTATTACCGGCTCAATGGTCTTGGTGAGAGCCGACGCGTAACCTATTACTTCGCCCGCCACGCCTTCTGCAACCTCGCGGACAGCCTTGAACTTCCGCGCCACATAATCCAGAAAATGATAGGACATCGCCAGAGCGTGCTCGAACGAAGCTATCTCCGCGATCCTACTCCCTGGGAACAGGCCCGGGTCACCGGGTCGATATTCGAACGCCTTCTTTGAACACACCACCCGCACCCAACAGGCTTCATCTAAGACTGTTTAAAATTTTTTAGTTGCGGGAACGGAAAATATTTTGTAATTTTGCAGGCCAATTGACGGGATCGCGACCTGTCAAGCCAATTAAAACAATTAACTGCAGAAAATTAAAATGAAAGCTAAAATCCATCCCGAGAACTACCGTGAGGTTGTTTTCAAAGATATGTCGAACGACGAGACATTCATCACCCGTTCGACTGTGGCTACCCGTGAGACAATCGAGATCGACGGCAAAGAGTATCCCCTTGTGAAACTCGAGATCACCTCCGCCTCACACCCCTTCTTCACCGGCAAACAGAAACTCGTCGACACCGCAGGACGCGTCGACAAATTCCGCAGCCGTTACGGCAACCGTACGAAGAAATAAACGTAAGCCATCAGCTGAAACAAAAACATCCGGCCATGACGATGACCGGATGTTTTTGTCTTTATGCCGAAGCAGATCTCGGAATCATTTCCCTTTCTTATGCTCCTCATGCTTCTCATGCATGAGCTTCAGAAGACCGTGCTTCTCTCCCAACACCTTGATATCCTTGTGCAGATGGTTCACCTTACGGAGAGTGTCGACTGAAAGTACGATCACTGTGGCCGTCATGGCCGCATGGATAATGTGGGGGAGCAGACGCTCCAGCATACTTGTTCTTTTCATAGCGTGTTTTTCTTAGTAAATTGGATTAATCAATCATATAACACACCATGTTAAGGATTGGTTTAGGGTAGATCATCCCTGGCGGACATGCATCACGACAAAACTCAGCGCCTCGACTCGAGCCAGGAAGTGAGAATAATAACGGCCGCCATCTCATCAGCCCTCCCCTTCTCCTGCCGCTGCTTCCTGCCGAAACCTCCGGCTATCATCTCCCGGTGAGCTATCGTAGAGGTGAAACGTTCGTCATGCATCTCCACGGGCATGTCGGGAAGCTCCTTGCGTAATCTGCCGAGAAAAGGACGGATATAGGTCATGCTCTCGCTGTCGTTGCCATGCATGTCTCGCGGATATCCCACCACAATACGCTCCACAGGCTCACGCGAGCAATAATCAAGTATATAAGGAAGCAGATCGCATGTCCTGACTGTAGGCTGGCCATTGGCGCATATCTGCAGCACATCGGTCACCGCCACTCCGCAGCGCTTCCTTCCATAATCTATCGCCATTATTCTACCCATGCTGCAAATTTAGCCATTTTCCCACTTCCGCGCTCTTTGCTTAACACTTATTAACAAGGGAATACCCTTATTCGCCACAAAAGCCTTTCCGCACCGCATACTGCCGAGTCTGCCGATATTGCTTGGAAAGCACAATTCAACCATATAATTTTGCATCCGAGAAAAGAGACCAATATGGAAATACAGAGACTCACATACTCCTGCATGGCGATTCTGGCTACTTTTGGCGCCAAGGCACAGACCACAGACATCTTTACCGACATAACACCGGAAACAGTCACTTCGGAAACCACACGGCAGACCCCTTCCACATGGACATTCAATGACTGCCTCGACTGGGCGATAGCCAACAGCACGGAAGTGCGCCGTAACCTCCTCGCCATCCTGAAAGCCGACGAAGACACCGGGGCAGCTAAAGACGCATGGCTCCCGAGCGTTGGATTCTCCACCAGCCACAATTTTACCAACTATCCATCCCCGCGCGACGGCTCTGACGGCAACATCTACAACAGTGCCTACAGCGTCAATGCCTCCTGGACTGTATGGGAGGGCAATATCCGTAAATACCGCCTCGAATCGGCCAGACTCGCCCAAAGACAGGCACGCATCGCCGGCGACGAGACACTCATGAATCTCAAGCTCGGGGTGCTCCAGGCATATCTCGACATTATGTATGCCAGAGAAGCGGTGACCATAGCCAGACAAACTCTTGAAGTGAGCACCACTCAGACTGAGAGAGCAAGGAAACTAACCGAGGCCGGAAGATCGTCGAAAGTAGATCTCGCTCAGATAGAAAGCCAGATGGCACAAGACCAATACAACCTCGTCCAGGCTGAAAGCAACTATGCCTCTGCGAAAAGAAGGATGAAAGAGATCCTGAGCCTCGGATTCGACAGCGACATGGAGGTTGCCGACGTGAACTTTTCCGATGGCGACGTCAACGCTCCTCTTCCGGAGATAACCCGCACCTACTCTCTCGCCGCAGAATGGCTTCCCTCCATCAGGAGCAACGAGATAAACAAGGATATCTACGCCAACGACGTGAAGATTGCCAAAGCCGGAAATCTCCCAACAATAGCACTCCAGGGAGGGATAGGAAGCGGATATGTATCCGGTGGCACCTCCTGGGGCAGCCAGATGAAACACGGACTTAACGAGAACATAGGGCTATCGTTGTCAGTGCCGATATACGACGGCAACGCCACACGCCGCGCCGTGGCCAAGGCCCGGCTGAACGCCCTGGAATACGACATCAATCGCTCAGATCTGCTCGACGATCTCTCACAGACTCTTGAGAATCTATACATTGAGGCGGCCAATGCAAAGGCAAAATACGTGTCGGGACAAAAACAGCTTGAGGCGACACAGCTCACCTCCACCCTCGTAGACCGTCAGTTTGAGCTCGGTCTGGTCAATCCTCTGGAACTGCTGACGGCCCACAACAATCTCCTGAACGCCCGCCTCGAACTGCTCCAGAGCAAATTCATGGCAATACTTTCCAACAAGACTATAAACTTTTACGCAACTCAAAACGTGGAACTCCAATGAAATACAGCATCTTACTCCCGGCAGCCGCAATTCTCCTCGCATCTTGTTCAAAAAAACAGGAAATGCAGCTGGAGACCTACACCGTCGAACCGACATCCATGTCGGAAACTGTGACGGCCACCGGCACCATGGAATCAGTGACACAGGTCGATGTCGGCACGCAGGTCACTGGCATCATCGACAAACTTTATGCCGACTACAACGACCACGTCACAAAAGGTCAGCTCCTCGCCGAACTTGAGAAAACCTTGCTCGACAGCGAGCTCAAAAGCGCAGATGCCAACATGGCCTCAGCCAAAACCAGCTACGAATACGCGCGGACAAACTACCAGCGCGACAAGGCACTCCACGATGAGAAACTCATATCCGACTATGAATTCCAGACTTCGAAGAAAGACTATGATGTGGCCCGTCTCAATTATGAAAAGAGCCAGGCCGATCGTGTGAGGGCGGCCAAAAACCTGAATTACGCGGAGATTTATTCCCCCATCGATGGCATAGTGATATCGCGGGAGGTTGAGGTCGGACAGACTGTAGTATCGAGTATGAACGTGGCCAACCTGTATGTGATAGCCGATCTGGAAAACATGCAGGTGGTCGGAAATGTCGACGAGGCCGACATAGGCCAGGTGAAAACAGGACAGCACGTCACTTTCACCGTAGATTCATATCCTGACGACCTCTTTTCGGGCACTGTGACCCAGGTGCGCCTCAATCCCACTACAGAATCAAATGTAGTGACCTATGAAGTGATCGTCGCCGCTCCCAATCCGGAACTGAAACTCATACCGGGCATGACGGCCAATCTGACAATTTACACCATGGAGCTCGACAACGTGCTTGCCGTACCCCTCAAAGCGCTGAAATTCGAGCCTGCGCAGCCGGAAGGAGACGACAGCAAACTCCCAGTGCCGGTAAAGGCCGACAAACCATTGAAAGCCTCCGTATGGGTTGAGAAAGATGGCCGCCTCGTGCAGACGGAAGTGGAACTCGGCCTAAACAACGGCATCTACCAACAGATCACCTCAGGCATAACAAAAGGGGATAAGATCGCCCTGCAGTACAAGATGCCTGACAATAAACCCAACGAAGGCAACGCCGAACAGAATCCATTCATGCCGAAGCCCCCGGGTTCCGAGCGTAAAAAAAGATGACCATGGCCAAGGAAATCATAAGGATTGAGAATCTTAAACGTTATTTCAAAGTAGGCAACGAGACCGTCAAGGCCTTGCGTGGAGTGTCGTTCTCCATCTATGAAGGTGAGTTCGTAACGATAATGGGCACATCCGGCTCCGGCAAATCCACCCTCCTCAACACGTTGGGATGTCTCGACACCCCCACTTCCGGCGAATATCTGCTCGACGGCATATCTGTCAAAGGGATGGGGAAGAACGAACGGGCGCGCATACGCAACCGCAAGATAGGCTTCATCTTCCAGAACTATAATCTTCTGCCTAAGACGACGGCTTTGGAAAACGTGGAGCTTCCCCTGCTCTACAATTCGGCAGTCAATGCCAGGGAAAGGGCTGAAAGAGCGGAGAGATGTCTCAGGGATGTCGGACTCGGAGAGAGATTGCTCCACAAGAGCAACCAGATGTCGGGCGGGCAGCAGCAACGGGTGGCGATTGCCCGCGCTCTGGTCAACGACCCGGTGATTATCCTCGCCGATGAGGCTACGGGAAACCTTGACACACGCACATCCTTCTCAATCCTCACCCTCTTCCAGAGGCTCTATAAGGAAGGTCGCACAATCATCTTCGTGACCCACAACCCCGAGATCGCTCTATATTCCTCGCGCAACATCACGCTTCGCGACGGCCATATAGTAAGCGACGAATATAACCCCGACATCAAATCGGCCGAGGAGGTTTACAGGAATCTCCCCGAAGAGACCGACTGACAACATCACGCAACATCATTCGGAAACAGATGAATATAAAGAATCTACTCAAGATAGCTCTGAAAGCACTCAACAACAACAAGATGCGTTGTTTTCTGACCATGCTGGGCGTGATCATCGGCGTAGGAGCCGTCATAGCGATGCTCGCCATCGGACAGGGGTCGAAAAACTCTATCAAGGCACAGATCTCCGAGATGGGAAGCAATATGATCATGATCTTCCCCGGAGCAGAACGCCGCGGAGGCGTGCGCCAGAGCAGCGACGACATGCAGACGCTCAAGCCCTCCGACTATGAGGCGCTCGAACGCCAGGCCACGACCATAGCAGCCATGACTCCCACCGTCAACGGTTCCGGGCAATGGATCAACGGCAACAACAACTATCCTTCCCAGGCGCAGGGGGTCAACACCCAATATCTGGAAATCAGACAGAGGAGAATGGCTCGTGGAGAGATGTTCACGGAAGTAGACGTGAAAAGCGCCGCGAAAGTATGCGTGCTCGGCAAGACACTTGTCGACAACCTTTTCCCAGATGGCTCAGATCCGATCGGGAAAGTAGTGAGGTTCGGCAAGATTCCGATGACGGTGATCGGAGTGCTTGAGGAGAAAGGCTACAATACAATGGGACAGGATCAGGACGACCTCGCGCTGGTGCCATATACGACGGTGATGAAACGGGTGCTTGCCACAGACTATCTCCAAGGCATCCAGGCCTCGGCAATAGATGAGAACGAAACCGACCGCACAATCGAGGAAGTGACAGAGATATTGCGCACGAGTCACAAACTACGCGAGGGAGAGGAGGACAACTTCACAATCCGCTCGATGCAGGAACTCGCCGAGATGATTTCGAGCACGTCGTCGATGATGACTGTGCTCCTGGCGGCAGTGGCCGGCATATCATTGCTCGTGGGCGGCATAGGGATCATGAACATAATGATTGTCAGTGTCACGGAGCGTACACGCGAAATCGGTCTGCGCATGAGCATAGGGGCAAGAGGACGCGATATCATGATGCAGTTCCTGATAGAGGCTATAATCATTTCAGTGACAGGAGGGCTTCTCGGAATATTCACAGGCGGCATAGCCACCTGGATGATCTCACTGTTCGCCCACTGGCCGGTACAGATCGAAGCATCGTCGGTGATACTCTCATTCGCAGTCTGCACCGTGATAGGAATCATCTTCGGATTCTATCCGGCAGCCAAGGCTTCAAATCTCGATCCTATAGAAGCAATACGTTATGAATGATACAAGGTCAGGTAGGTTGGGAGGAACGACGACAGTGATGCTGCTGGCGTTCCTCCTCTTTTATCTTCCATCAGTGCTCGCCATCTTCTCACGCAGCCACGAGCCTGCCGGATGGATAGCGATGAGCGTGTGTATGGCCACGCTCTATACAGCCGTGTTCTGCCTCAACTATTTCTGGCTCGTACCGGCAATGCTCATACGCTCAGACCGCAAGACGCTTTACTTCCTCATAAATCTGGCGGTGATACTCTCGCTATGCGTGCTTGTACCTCTAATCTTCAGGATGGTCGGCGAAGTGCCGTGGCCAAAGCGCGCCCGTGCCCACGAATCTGCCGGAATGGCACACATACTTATAGGATATCTCAGATTCGTGCTACGTGACGGTGTGATGATGGTGCTCTCCGCCGCACTCGCCTACGCCATGCGCCTCTCCAGAGAAAGGGAGAACGTACACCGGCAGGAGCTGGAGCTCGATGTGGAACGACGACAGATAGAGCTCAAGAGTCTCAAAGCCCAGCTCAACCCCCATTTCCTGTTCAATTCCCTCAACAACATCTATGCCTTGATCGGGTTCGCTCCAGATCGCGCCCAGCAATCGCTACACGACCTGAGCAATATGTTGCGTTTCATGATTTACGACTCCACATCCCCGACTGTGCCACTCTCTAAAGAGATACAGTTCATCAGCGATTACTCCGAGCTTATGAAGTTGAGACTCAACAGCAGCGTGAGGCTGACATTCAAGACCGACATCCCGGAAGACAACGGGCTACACATAGCCCCCCTACTATTCCTGACAATCGTGGAGAACGCCTTCAAGCACTCTGGGCCCAACGACCGCGACAACTTCATCTCTATCGACATCTCCCTGACCGACGGGATGCTTACAGGAAAGGTCAGCAATTCAATGTCGCCCAAGGAAGATGAGGGGAAAAGTCTTCATTCAGAAGAATCAGGTGTCGGGCTCGTCAACATCAGGCGTCAGCTCGGGCTCCTCTACCCCGACGCTCACTCATTCACGATAGAGAAAAAAGATGGGGTATTCACTGCCGTGATAGCAGTCAGGACCTCGGTGCTCAGTCAGCAAACTGCAGTGAAAGGGAATCCGGATGGAAAGACATTTTCAAAACACAACACATACCAACACATATGGCAGAAACCCTCAAATGCGTGATAATCGATGACGAGCCTCTGGCACGCGAGTTGCTCCGCAGCTATGTTGCCAAGACGCCGGTTCTTCAACTCGAAGGATGTTATGAGTCGGCGGCCGATGCCGTGAAATGCGTCATAGAGAAAGAGATTGATGTGGTCTTCCTCGACATAGACATGCCCGTGCTCAACGGTATTGAGTTCGCGAGCATAATACCGAAGACAAGCAGGATAATATACGTGACAGCTTATGAGAAATACGCCCTCCAGGGTTTCCGGGTCAACGCCCTCGACTATCTGCTGAAACCCGTGAGCTATACCGAATTCCTTAAAGCTGTCGGCAAAGCTGTTGAATGGTTCGCCATGCGCGGAAACATGAGACAGTCTCCGGCAAGAAGCGACTCAGGCATGCTCACCGTCAAAGCGGACTACCGCCTCGTGCAGATGCGCGTTGACAGCATAAAGTATGTGGAGGTGCAGAAAGACCGACTGATCTTCAACCGCACAGACGGGGAAAACGTCACATCGCTCATGAGCATGAAAGAGATCGAGGACATGCTACCGACAGAGATTTTCATGAGGGTGCACCGCTCTTTCATAGTCAACCTGCGGCATGTGGAGATCGTGGAGAGAGGACGCATAGTGTTTGGCAAGACATATATCCCCATCTCCGACAGCAAAAGAGATGAATTTCTCTCAAGACTCGGAAGATGACTTAATCGGAACCACTACATATGAAAACACTCCCGGCGGATCCATCCGCCGGGAGTGTTTTCATATGTAGTGGTTCGCAATTACTTGTTTGCGAAATAGCGGTTGTAAAGACCGGCGAAACCACGGCCGTGGCGAGCCTCGTCCTTAGCCATCTCATGAACGGTGTCGTGGATAGCGTCAAGGTTAGCGGCTTTTGCATTGCGTGCAATACGCATCTTGTCTTCATTGGCGCCAGCCTCAGCGTGCATACGCTTCTCAAGATTGGTCTTGGTGTCCCAAACCATCTCGCCGAGAAGCTCGGCAAACTTGGCTGCGTGCTCAGCCTCTTCCCAGGCATAGCGCTTGAAGGCCTCGGCCACTTCGGGATAACCCTCGCGGTCAGCCTGACGCGACATAGCCAGATACATGCCGACCTCTGTGCACTCACCCATAAAGTGATTGTTGAGGTCTTTCTTCATCTCGTCGCTGGTGTCTTTAGCCACACCTATCTCGTGCTCGGTCACGAAATTAAGGAGTTCTTTCTGATCGAGCTCTTTGAACTTCGAGGCAGGAGCGCCACACTGAGGGCATTTTGCGGGGGGATTCTCACCCTCGGCCACATATCCGCATACTGTGCAGATCCATTCTTTTGCCATAAATTTAGGGTTTTAAAGTTATTCGTTGAAAAAATTCAATCTTTCCGACTACAAAGTTAATATATTTTCTTATCTTCGCAACCATGAAAAATATTAAAAAACGTTATAACGGGTTTAAGAATATTTTAATTCCCGCTGCTCAGGCCGCAGGAATAAGAAAAGTGGCGGCCACGGTCAGCGGAGGCGCCGACAGCGTGGCTCTCCTCTCGGCGCTGACAGAATGCGGGATTTTCGAGGTGACGGCCCTACACTGCAATTTCCATCTCAGAGGAGAGGAAAGCATGCGCGACCAGCATTTCGTGGAAGAGTTGTGCCGTCGGCTCGAAGTAGACCTCACCGTGAAAGATTTCGACACCCTTGAATATATACGGGACAATAAAGGGACATCACTGGAGATGGCATGCCGTGAACTGCGCTACGCATGGTTCAGGGAAACCGCCGCCGAGATAGGCGCCGACAGGATAGCCACAGGCCACAACGCCGATGACAACATCGAGACCATGCTCCTTAATCTCTTCAGGGGGTCAGGCACTTCCGGACTGCGAGGCATGTCGCCCGACAACGGAGAGATCTGGCGTCCGCTTCTATCTGTGCACCGCACGGAGATAACGGAATATCTTGCCGGGAAAGGTCTGACTTTCATCACTGATTCCTCCAACCTGACGTCTGACTACCGACGCAATTTCATCCGCAATGAGGTGATACCTCTGCTCCAGACCCGCTGGCCGGGACTGAAAAGATCGCTCGACAGAAGCATCCTCCTCTTACGGGAAGACAACAAGGTGGTATCTTCCACACTTAATTCTGTGCTATCAGAGGCTACTACCGAACTGGGCACAGAGACCATTATGGAATTTCCAAGCCCGGTCTTGCTGATCAGGAGATTCATTGAGCCACTAAGGCCGTTCACCACCACCGCAGGAGAAATCATCGAAGCCATAAAGGCCGATAAGCCCCATGCCAGACGCTGGGCACTCCCCCTGGGCAACATAGAACTCCGCAACCATACCTTACGCATACTGCGGAAAAGGATAGAAAATTAACCCGTTTATCCGATTACTTGAGTTTTTAGCCAAACAAAACCGACATATTTTGCGTTATTGTTTTGTGCATGTCAGATTTTTTATCTAATTTTGCATCAAAGTGTGTGGCTCGCGACGCCATACCAATATTCTTTTCAAGCCCCAATCTAAAAAACCTATCAGTAGGTTTTCTGATCAGAAAGCCAAAAATTAAGATCGGGGCATCACACTCTCCACACATCCACACAGACAAAAATCATAATCCGCGCATATGTGTTGACCCAGCCCCGGCAGGTCTGCCTATCCTGTGAGACAACACACGCCCTGTTGAAATCCAGCCAGAACCTCATAGTGCACGCATATCCACACAAAAGCTTCGGAGGCCTTCAGCCGCATGCGTGACCGGATCAAGGACAACGACCCGAACTCCTGGACACAGGCTCAGCACAGCGCTTTGGAAAAATCTATAACATAATCTGTTTATGTTCCACATCAATGATCTTAACGACATGGACGAGGCCAAGATAAGAGAGACCGCCGAATCCATGGGCATAAAAAAAACATCCGCTCTTTCTCGCGACGAGATCATGAACAAGATCCTCGATCTGCAGGCTGAGGTTTCGGCTAAAGATTTCGTCTCAAAAAACGGCGACAAGAAAAAAAACGCCAAAGAGAAAACACAGAAAACAAAAAAAACGAAAAAACCGGCCGACACAGAAATGGCCGACAGTCAGCAGCAAGCTCCGGAGGCTCAGCCCGCGGCTGCCGACATACCCGAATCAAGCTCTCTGTTCGACACACCCCTGCCGCTTCCTAAAAGAAGAGGCAGAAAACCTAAAAACGAACAGACAAGCCCCGTTCTTATGGATCAGAATCCCGCCAATATGCCTGAGACAAAAGGGCCGGGAAAGAAAAACCGCCAGAGAAAAGAACTGGAAAACAACGAGGGCAATCAACCCTCAGACAATCAGGAGTCACTCCACGCCAATACCGGAATTGCGACAGAACAGGCACAAGACAATGCCGTAGCCGAGACAATGACTGACATAGTCGAAAGTCATGCCGATGAGACAGCCACCGACCTCACCGACGTGACACCGTCACAACACACGGACTCACAACAACCCTCGGCTGAAGAACCGGAAAGACCCAAACTCAAAATATTCACTCCCCGCAACCAGAAAAACGCATCCGACAACCTCTCTCTCACCTCTTTCTTCACCCCTTCAAAAGGGAAGACATTCATGCCCAGGGGGCAACGCGACAATAACGCCCCTAACCGCGACAACGCCATGACGGCACCTGCTGCCGAAAACGACGAGACGGCCGGACTCCCCGTGCCTCAGGCCGAACCGATTCAGCTCCGTGATCCGGGCGCCACATCACAGCAGCCCATGACCAAACAGCAGAAGAACATGCTCAAGAAGCAGCAGCGCATGATGCGTCAGCAAGGACAACCCGTGCCCGCTTCACTCTTGCCGGAATCTCCTTACGATTTCAAGGGGATCCTGACAGCATACGGAGTGCTTGAGATCATGCCCGAAGGCTATGGCTTCCTGCGTTCAAGCGACTATAACTATCTCGGAAGCCCCGACGACATTTATGTGTCGCAGAATCAGATAAAAGAATATGGCCTGAAGACAGGCGACGTGGTAGAGGCCTCAATACGTCCGCCGCGCGAGGGCGATAAATTCTATCCTATGGTGAAGGCTCTTTCTGTCAACGGCCTCTCACCGGAACTCGTGCGCGACAGGGTGCCTTTCGAGCATCTCGTGCCATTGTTCCCCGATGAGAAATTCGACATTACCAAAGGACGCAACTCCAATATCTCCACACGTGTGGTCGACATGTTCGCCCCCATCGGCAAAGGACAGCGCGCGCTGATCGTCGCTCCCCCCAAGACCGGTAAGACAATACTCCTCAAAGATATAGCCAATGCTATCTCTGAGAACCATCCCGACACATATATCATCATGCTCCTCATCGACGAACGTCCTGAGGAGGTCACCGACATGGCCCGCAGCGTAAACGCGGAGGTGATCGCATCCACTTTCGACGAACCTGCCGAGCGCCACGTGAAAATCGCCAACATTGTGCTCGAGAAAGCGAAGCGTCTCGTGGAGTGCGGCCACGACGTTGTGATCATGCTTGACTCAATCACACGTCTCGCCCGCGCATTCAACACTGTCTCTCCGGCTTCAGGCAAGATACTCTCCGGCGGTGTAGACGCCAACGCCCTGCAGCGCCCCAAACGCTTCTTCGGAGCCGCCCGCAACATCGAGAACGGGGGATCGCTGACGATTATCGCCACAGCCCTGACCGAGACATCGTCGAAAATGGACGAGGTGATATTCGAGGAGTTCAAAGGAACAGGCAACATGGAACTTCAGCTTGACCGCAAGCTCTCCAACAAGAGGATATTCCCCGCTGTCGACATCATTGCCTCCTCTACTCGCCGCGACGACCTCCTTCTCCCGCAGGAAACTCTCAACCGCATGTGGATTCTCCGTAACTACCTCGCCGATATGAACTCTCTCGAGGCGATGGAGTTTATCAAGAAACGCATGGAGATGACCAGAAACAACGAGGAGCTCCTCGTGACCATGGACAAATAAATGAGCGACAAGACCAACGCGGCCCGCATACTCGACCGCATGAAGATAAAATACGAGCTGGTGGAATACATGGTCGACCCCGAGAATCTCGCGGCCGACCATGTAGCCGCCGAACTCGGCGAGCCGATCGAACAGGTATTCAAGACACTCGTGCTCCGCGGCGACCGCAATGGGATTTTCGTCTGCGTCGTGGCCGGCAACCGTGAGGTCGACCTTAAAAAGGCCGCGAAAGTCTCCGGCAATAAGAAGGCCGAGATGATTGCCATGAAGGAGCTGCTTCCTCTCACAGGCTATATCCGCGGAGGATGCACGTCGATCGGGATGAAGAAACAATATCCCACATTCATCAGCGAGGAGGCGCTTTCATTCCCTTTCATATACGTGAGTGCCGGAAAAAGAGGTCTTCAACTGAAACTGGCTCCCGCCGACCTTATCAAAGCTGCCGGCGCCTCGGCAGCCGACATAGCGACCGACATATGAACACATTCGGAAAACATATAACCCTCACAACTTTCGGAGAGAGCCACGGGCCGGCCATGGGAGGCGTCATCGACGGGTTTCCTGCCGGGTTCAAGGTAGATTTCGACCTGCTCAACGCAGAGGTTGCCAAGAGAAGGCCCGGGGCGTCAGTTCTTGTCACGGCCCGCAATGAGAAAGACATGCCGGAATTCCTCTCCGGGTTCTCCCCTGACGGAGTCACCCTCGGCACCCCCATCGGATTCATTGTCAGGAATGCCGACCATCATTCATCGGACTATGACGAGATGGCCCGCGTCTACCGTCCCAACCACGCCGACTACACATATATTAAGCGTTACGGCATCCGCGACCACCGCGGCGGCGGCCGCTCCAGCGCACGTGAGACTGTCAACTGGGTCGTGGCCGGAGCGCTTGCCTCCCAATGGCTTGCTTCCAAAGGGATAGAAGTGCAGACCGCCTTGACCCAGGTCGGACCAATAACTGCCAGCGATATCTTCGACCGGCTCATGACCGATCCTGCGAAACCATTCACTCTTGAGGTGGATCCTCAACTGCATCTGGCCATGGAAGAGATGGTGAAAGAGACAAAAAGGGCCGGCGACAGCGTAGGCGGCCGAGTAGGCTGCCTCATAACAGGTGTGCCTGCGGGGATCGGTTCTCCCGTTGCCGAGAAACTCCATGCGAATCTCGCCGCGGCAATGATGAGCATAAATGCCGCCAAAGGATTCGAATACGGTCTCGGATTCCGTGCTGCCAATGCAAAAGGAAGCGATACAGCCGACACCTTCCTTGCCGCGCAATATCCCGGAGCTCCTCTCACCACATCCACAGACTACAGCGGCGGCATACAGGGAGGCATCTCCAACGGCATGCCGATATTCTTCTCCGTGGCGTTCAAGCCCACCCCGACGCTCATGAAGCCGCAGCCCACCGTCGACACAGAAGGCAATGCCACGGTGCTCAATCCTGCCGGACGTCATGATCCGTGTGTGGCTGTAAGGGCCGTGCACGTAGTAAAAGCCATGGCCGCCCTCGTGATCGCCGACGCAATGGCCGGCAGCGCCCTATGAGAACATACTCTGATTATCTCAACACATTCTTCCCCGGCGTCAAGGTTCAGAAAATCTCTGTCGACGCCGGGTTTTCTTGTCCCAACCGCGACGGGACTATCGGCGTAGGTGGTTGCGCCTACTGCCGCAACGACTCCTTCACCCCCGCCTATTGCGCAGAAGGGGGATCGGTAGCCTCGCAGGTCAGGAAAGGGATAGCCTTCTTCTCAAGGAAATACCCTTCCATGAAGTATCTCGCCTATTTCCAGTCGTATACAAACACCCACGGGAGAAATCTCGATGAGTTGCGTAAACTCTATATGGAGGCAATTGCTCAGGAAGGTGTTGTAGGACTTGTGATAGGCACCCGTCCCGACACCCTTCCCGATCCTGTGCTCCGCCTGCTCGGAGATATAGGGACGCACACCCGCGTATTTCTTGAGATCGGAGCTGAGACGTCGTGCGACGACACACTCCGCGCCGTCAACCGCCATCATACATGGCACGATGTGGAGGATGCCGTGAGACGAGCGTCAGCACACGGACTCCATTGCGGCCTACATCTCATCGCCGGATTGCCCGGAGAGGATCGTGATCGGATACTCCGCAGCGTCGACGATGCCTGCCGGCTTCCTATCGACACCCTCAAGATACACCAGCTCCAGATTCTCAAAGGAACTCCCCTATGTGCACGTTGGAAATGTGGGGAGGTCGCTGTAAATCCCTTCACACTCGACGATTATCTCGACCTTTGCGTGGAGATTGTGCGGAGAGTCCCTTCGCGGGTAGTCATCGAGCGCTTTCTCGCCCAAAGTCCGCCGCAACTTGTAGAAGCACCTCGATGGGGCCTTAAAAACTATCAGTTCGCCAATCTTCTTGCGCAAAGAATGTCGGAATTAAAGACAAAAACCTCCCCTCTATAAAATGATTGCATCGCGCACCCGTTTAATTCTATAAGCGACCATAAAACAAAAAACATTATACAGACACTTATGAGGAAAACAGCATTCGCCGCCCTTTGTGCGGCTCTCGCTATGCCGCTCGCGGCATCGGCCGACATCACGGTCAACCTTCCCGCAGGTTCAGGCCTCGATTCCGTGGCCTACTACCATGCACCCATAGCCAAACTCGCCACGGCAAAGACCCGCGCCGAGCGCGGCATCGTGGAAGACAAAGCTCCCGTGAAAGACAATAAAGCGACAATAGCTATCAGTTCAGCTGAGGGGGGCTCCCGCTATGGCATCACATTCTCACAGCGCAATTTCATCGACCTCTATGTGCTTCCCGGAGAAGAAGTCAATATCGATGTGAAATCACTCGACCCGTTTGACTACAATCTAAGCGGCACAGAATTCATCAACGACATGAACGAAGTGGCAGCTCTGTCAAAGCCTCTTGAGGAGAAACAGAAAGCACTCATGGCCGATGGCGCGCAGCCTGACCGCGAGGCTATGATGGCCCTGTACAACGAATACATGGATTCCGTAAAGGATTTCATCGAGGAGAACCTCACATCGCCCAAGGCCGTGATAGCACTCATGAATCTTGACGGTGAGGACTTTGTGAAGGCATTCGACAAACTTTCGGAAAGAGCCAAGACATCGCGTATGTATCCATTGGCTGAACGTCAGTATCATTACGTACAGGCAAGTCTTGAGAAAGAACGCAAGCAGCAGGCCATGGCCAACGGCACGACACCAGCTCCCGACTTCACTCTTGAAGACATTGACGGAAAGCAGGTGAGCCTCTCCCAGTTCAAGGGGAAATGGGTGATACTTGATTTCTGGGGAAGCTGGTGCGGTTGGTGCATCAAGGGTTTCCCGGAACTTAAGGAAGCATATACTAAATACAAAGACCGCCTCGAAGTCGTAGGCGTCGACTGCCAGGAGACCAAGGAGGCATGGCTCGCAGGCGTCAAGAAATACGAGCTCCCCTGGGTGAACGTCTACAATCCCGAAGGAAGCAAGCTCACCGAGGAATACGGAGTGCAGGGCTTCCCCACGAAAGCCATCATCAACCCCGAGGGAATAATCGTCAATATCACAACCGGCCACGATCCTGAGTTCTTCACCAAGCTCGACCAGTTCATGGCCAAATGACATCAGGAGAAACTGAAATCCTCTCATGACAAGAGGGTGTATCAAAATTCAGTTTTTGGTACACCCTCCAATTTTTAAGCCGCCT
>CAJUQP010000005.1:0-19090 GCA_910588245.1 uncultured Muribaculaceae bacterium
GCACTGAAAACGGATGTCATTCCGATTTTCTTTCCTAATAATCCTGGCATTTCTTACTATGGTTTGTTTTTCCGGCATCTTCTGCCGGACTTGTTTTGTTGTTTTGTTTCTATTCGCTGGTCGGGTTGATGGCCGAAGCAGCCACACGTAGCAGCCGCTCCGGCTTAATCATGTTCAGACCTTGATGCTTACGTCTACTCCGCTGGGAAGCTCAAGCTTCATCAGCGCGTCCACAGTCTTGGATGTGGAGCTGTAGATGTCGATGAGCCTCTGGAAGGAGGAAAGCTGGAACTGCTCACGGCTCTTCTTATTGACAAAGGTGGAGCGGTTCACAGTGAAGATACGCTTGTGTGTGGGGAGAGGAATCGGGCCACTTACCACCGCACCAGTCGACTTCACAGTCTTCACGATCTTCTCCGCAGACTTGTCCACGAGGTTGTGATCGTAAGATTTGAGTTTGATTCTGATTTTCTGATTCATATCTGAATTGTACTTTATTACTTCAATAGATCAACTCTGCCCTGGCATTCGGTAAGTACATTCTTAGCGATGGAATTGCTTACCTCGGCATAGTGGCTGAACGACATTGTGCTGGTGGCACGTCCCGATGTGATGGTGCGGAGCGCTGTCACATATCCGAACATCTCGGCGAGAGGAGCCTTGGCCTTGACGATGCGGGCACCGCTGCGGCTGTTCTCCATACCCTCTACCTGACCGCGACGCTTGTTGAGGTCGCCGATCACGTCACCCATAGACTCCTCGGGGGTAACCACCTCTATCTTCATGATAGGCTCCATGAGCACGGGACCTGCCTTCTCCGAACCTTTCTTGAACGCCTGGATGGCGCAGAGCTCAAACGAGAGCTGATCGGAGTCGACGGGGTGGAAGCTACCGTCGAGAAGAGTCACTTTCAGACGCTCCACAGGATAACCGGCGAGCACGCCATTCTTCATGGCAGTCTGGAAGCCCTTCTGTACGGAAGGAATGTATTCCTTAGGCACGTTGCCACCCTTAACCTCGTCGATAAACTGCAGGCTGCCATCGAAGTCGTCGTCTGCCGGCTCGATACGCACGATGATATCGGCGAACTTACCACGGCCACCGGTCTGCTTCTTGAACACCTCGCGAAGCTCTACAGGCTTGGTGATAGCCTCCTTGTAAGTAACCTGCGGACGGCCCTGGTTGCACTCAACCTTGAACTCACGGCGCAGACGGTCGATGATGATGTCGAGGTGGAGCTCACCCATACCGCTGATGACGGTCTGGCCTGTCTCCTCATTGGTCTCCACACGGAATGTCGGGTCTTCCTCGGCGAGCTTCTGAAGACCTACCCCGAGTTTGTCGAGGTCTTTCTGAGTCTTAGGCTCCACGGCGATGCCGATCACAGGATCGGGGAACTCCATAGCCTCAAGCACGATGGGATGGTTCTCATCGCAGAGGGTATCGCCTGTGCGGATATCCTTGAAGCCTACGCCGGCGCCGATATCTCCGCAGCCGATCATCTCCTTCGGGTTCTGCTTGTTGGAGTGCATCTGGAAAAGACGGGAGATTCTCTCCTTCTTACCTGAACGGCTGTTGAGCACATAGCTGCCGCTCTGGATCTCGCCGGAGTATACGCGGAAGAAGCACAGACGGCCCACATAGGGGTCGGTGGCGATCTTGAACGCGAGCGCACACATGGGAGCTTCGGGGCTCGGCTCACGGGTCTCGATCTCGTCGGGATCGCCTACGGCGTGACCCTCCACGGCACCCGAATCCTCAGGAGAGGGAAGATATGCGCAGACAGCGTCGAGAAGTGTCTGCACACCTTTGTTCTTGAAAGAGGAGCCGCAGATCATCGGGTTGACCTCCATGGCGAGAGTAGCCTTGCGGATGGCAGACCTGATCTCATCGGGGGTTATCGTCGAAGGATCGTCGAAATACTTCTCCATCAAAGTCTCGTCAGACTCGGCAAGAGTCTCGAGCATCTTGTCTCTCCACTCCTCTGCCTCCTCAATGAGGTTTGCGGGGATCTCATCCTCCACATATTCGGCGCCCATGGTCTCGTCATGCCAGAAGATGGCTTTCATCTTCACAAGGTCGACAACGCCCTTGAATGTCTCCTCGGCGCCGATAGGGATCTGTATGGGGAGCGGGGTCGCGCCAAGCACGTCGCGCACCTGGCGTACAACCTCGAAGAAGTTGGCGCCCGAACGGTCCATCTTGTTGACATAACCGATACGGGGCACATTATATTTATCAGCCTGACGCCATACGGTCTCACTCTGGGGCTCCACGCCACCTACGGCGCAGAAAGCAGCCACAGCACCGTCGAGCACTCGCAGCGAACGCTCCACCTCAACGGTGAAGTCGACGTGCCCCGGAGTGTCGATCAGGTTGATCTTATATTTATTATTATTATAATTCCAGAACGTCGTTGTAGCGGCGGAGGTGATAGTGATACCCCTCTCCTGCTCCTGCTCCATCCAGTCCATGGTGGCTGCGCCATCATGCACCTCGCCGATCTTGTGGGTAAGACCGGTATAGAAGAGGATACGCTCGGACGTTGTGGTCTTGCCGGCATCGATGTGGGCCATGATGCCGATGTTTCTGGTTAAATTGAGATCGTCGTGTTTAGCCATTTTAATTATCGATATTAAAATCTGAAGTGAGCGAAAGCACGGTTTGCCTCAGCCATGCGGTGCATATCTTCCTTTCTCTTGAAGGCGCCGCCCTGGTCGTTGAAGGCGTCGACGATCTCTGCGGCCAGCTTGTCGGCCATCGTCTTACCTCCGCGCTTACGTGCGAAAATGATAAGATTCTTCATCGATATAGATTCCTTGCGGTCGGCCCTGATCTCTGTAGGAACCTGGAAGGTGGCTCCGCCGACACGGCGTGATTTCACCTCCACCTGGGGAGTTACATTCTCAAGCGCTTTTTTCCAGATTTCAAGTGCGCTCTTCTCCTCGTTCGGCAGCTTGGCCTTCACGGTCTCGAGTGCCGTATAGAATATAGTATAAGCCGTGTTCTTCTTTCCGTCATACATCAGATGGTTCACGAATTTTGTCACTCTGACATCGTGGAACACGGGATCGGGCAAAGTCACCCGTTTCTTCGGTTTTGCTTTTCTCATTGTGTTTGTTTAATTTAATTGTTGCGGTTGTCTTTTGTCTTCAACGGACAGGCTCTCTTGCCAGCCGTTTACTCAACCATCCGGACCACGCCAGGGGCACAGACCGGAATGACCGCCACGAAGCCTATTTACTTCTTGGCTGCCTTAGGACGCTTGGCTCCATATTTGGAGCGACGCTGCGTACGGCCCTGCACACCTGCTGTATCGAGTGTGCCGCGCACGATGTGATAACGCACACCCGGAAGGTCTTTGACACGACCGCCGCGCACCATCACGATAGAGTGCTCCTGAAGATTGTGGCCCTCGCCGGGGATGTAGGAGTTCACCTCCTTGCCGTTCGTCAGACGCACACGAGCCACCTTACGCATAGCCGAGTTAGGCTTCTTGGGGGTCGTGGTGTAGACACGCACGCATACCCCGCGGCGCTGCGGACATGAATCCAAGGCAGGCGATTTGCTCTTGTCCTTAAGAGCCACACGTCCTTTTCTTACTAATTGCTGAATCGTTGGCATTCTTTGTCTCTAAATTGGTTTATTATATTGTTGTTTCCTTTGATTCCAGCATCTTCCCCGCACATCGACTTATCAGCCTAAACACCTAAGCATCAGGCCTCTAAATCAACCTGCGGGTCAAGTCGCTCTAAAAACTCTGCAAAGATAATGAAAATTAGCCTATTACACAAACCATTGATAAAAATTTTTCTAAAAAATTTCTAAATCTCCCTCATGGCGACCTTCCCGGACGCTGCCGCCTCACCTCTCAATGCCACACGTTTTTGCTCAACCGCCACTCCCGACGCACCCACATGTGGCATTTTCTTTTAGCCTCTTTTGCTGTTTTTAACATTATTTTTATGCTCAATCCCTATTTATATATTACTTTTGCACACAAATAATGATTGTGAGCAACCGTTTATCAATTAGGATCTGGAAATTTGAAATCAGGAATTCAAGGTTGAACCCTCTCCTCACTTATCCCCCCTCCCTTTAACCTTCCACTCTCATTTCTCAACTCCAAACCCTAACCTCTCAACCTTAACCCTCACCCCAAAAAATTCAAAATTCAACATTCAAAATTCAACATTCCTCAATCCTCCTCAACCCTCAACTATAAACCTCAACCTCCACCCTCCTTATTATATATGTATACTCCCGAAACCGTCTATCTCTTCGACACCCAGGAAAGCCACGCCAATCTGCTTCCGTTGAGCTTCACACGCCCGGTAGCCGACTTCCGCGTAGGAATTAACACCATCCGCGAGAAATGGGAACGCGCCCTGCCCGCCTCCTACCGATATCTACCCGTAGATTATCTCCGCGAGAAATTCGGCGACATCGACAATCCGCACGCGGATCACCTTTTCGTAGCTGGAGCTCTCCTGCCGGATCCCTTCATTGTCGACGCGATAATGGAGCTGCAATCCGGACAGGCGATTCTCTGCCACGACATGCCGGTGGCCTTCCGGGGCACCTGGGCGGACTTCTCCGACGGCAAATGGGAGGCCAAGGAAACCGGACGCACACCCGATTATATAAGGTATGTGTTCGATATATTCCTCCTCAATCCCTCGCAGATAGAATATGATTTCCACCATGTGGTGAAAGGGCGCATGTCGCAGCCTCTGTCTCCATCAAACAAGGTCATTGGTGATTTCACAGACTCAGACGGGCGCCAGATGCTCTTCATAGAGGAGGGTGCCTGCGTGGAGGGAGCCACGATCAATCTGACGAAAGGGCCCGTCTACATAGGCAGGGAGGCGGAAGTGATGGAGGGGTCATGCCTGCGCGGACCACTCGCGCTTTGCAACAAAGCAAAGATCAGGATGGGATCGAAGATTTACGGAGGATGCACCTTCGGCCCATATTGCAAGGTCGGCGGGGAAATCGACAACTCCGTCTTGTTCGGGTTCAGCAACAAAGCGCACGACGGCTATCTCGGAAACGCCGTGGTAGGCGAATGGTGCAACATCGGCGCGGGAGTCAATGCATCCAACCTGAAGAATGACTATTCAAAGATACGCGTATGGAATTATCATTCCCACACCTTCATGCGCACCCAGCTCCAGTTCTGCGGCCCCATCATAGGCGATCATACAAAGATAGGCGTCAACTGCATGCTTAATACAGCCACCGTACTCGGCGTGGGAGTCAATCTCCACGGCGCCGGCTTCCCCAGGGTATTCGTGCCCAGTTTCAGCGAGGGAAGTCCGACGACAGGCTTTACCAACGTATCCATGAAGAAATTCACGGATATCGCCGAGCGCGTAATGTCGCGCCGCAGCCTGACTGTCACCGACAGCGACCGCCGGATCTTCGAAAAAGTCTATGAAGTCGCCTCCCGCTTTAAAGGCTGAGCCTATATTCACCCCCTCGGAAAACCCAAACAACCGGATAATATAAACGATATGGCAATGAGACAAGGCACGACGCCGCGTCTCATTGCCGTTTTTATCTGTGCTTGACAGAAAAATCATCTCCAATCATTTGTATTTTAAAAATATTTACTAAATTTGCACACTAAAGGCCGTCAGCAGGAGTCCGGTCAGGGCTATGAGGGCGGGTCTTTATATACATTTTATCGAAAGCGTTTATCCGACGCTTATTCTTGACGCCTTGGAATCTGGCAGTTTCAAAATCACAGTCAGGAATGAGACAACGATAGATGCCTATGGGTATGTTTCCATACTCTTGGTCGACGCATATTGTCATGCGTCGGCCCGGGGTATTACATACGGCGTGAGGCTTCTGCGTTGCTCGTTCTACTGTGATGGGCACATGCCAGAGCCTCGAGGCGTGGAACGAGCAACTGATACAGACTCTTCACGCTTTTCTATTTTTTGACTGCACCGCCTTGTAAGGGAGAGTCGCCGGGCACAAAAAAACTCAGATCATGAAACGTCTGGCATCTTACCTGCTTTTGATTTCCATTTTCTCTCTATGCTCCCTGAGTGCCTCCGCAGTTTCAAGCGGGAGTGCCGGAAAAGGCATTAAATGGATTCTTGACAAAGGAGTACTCACCATTTCCGGGACTGGCCCCATGAAAGACTTCGGCAAAGACCGACCGTGGATCCCATCGTTCGTCAAAAAACTCGTGGTGGAAGAGGGGGTGACACATATCAGCAACAACCTCTGCCGTGATTCAAAGGGCCTTATACAGGTATCACTTCCCTCCACCCTGCGCAGCATAGGCGACAATGCTTTCAACAACTGCACCGACCTCTCCTCTATCAACATACCCTTCGGAGTGGAGGAGATAGGAGAGCGAGCTTTCTATCATTGCTATTCATTTATAGAGATAGAACTCCCTATGAGCCTGCGGAAAACCGGGAAGGAAACTTTCGCGAAATGCACAAATCTCGTCACTGCCCGACTACCACAGAGTATGGACGAACTGGGAGCCGACGCATTCGCCGATTGCCGGCAACTGAGCAATCTCTCAGGCCTCCCCTCATTCATTAACACCGGCACATTCCACCTATATGGACTCAACGGCACCTCTGTGAAGAACTACTGGGACCGCAAGGAGGAGATGGCGGCACGTCTTGGCAACTCCTCCGGTTCTTCTAAGCAGGCACAGACTTCCGCAGCCACATATCTTGTGGAGCCTTCCGACATCGACACCGACATACCCTTCACCGGTCTTGAGAGCACCAATACATTCGCTTTGATCATCGCCAACGAGAATTATGGCAAACTGGCAAACGTGCCCTTCGCCCGCAACGACGGCAATACCTTCGCACTCTATTGCCGCCGTACCCTCGGATTGCCGGAGAAAAATATCATGATTTACAACGACGCGTCCTACGGCTCCATGCGCGAGGCATTCAGCGACCTCAAGATGATCAACGAGGTGGCCGGTGAGGATATGAAGGTGATTTTCTATTACGCGGGCCACGGCGCGCCCGACGACGCCACCCTCGATCCATATCTGATACCGGTCGACGCCGCCCGCGTCAATAAGGAAGTGTGCATCCCCCTCGCCTATGTCTATCAGCAGCTCGGCTCAATGAATCTCAAATCAGCCATGGTTTTCCTCGACGCTTGCTTCAGCGGAGCCACACGCGAAGACAAGATGATGATTGCCAACGCCCGAGGAATTGCCCGCGTGCCAAAAAAACAGGGACTACAGGGCAAAGTGGCTGTCTTCTCGGCAACAAGCGAGGCCCAGACCGCCCTCCCCTACCATGAGAAAGGCCACGGAATGTTTACCTACTATCTCCTGAAACGCCTGAAAGAAACCAAGGGGAACGTAACTCTTTCCGAACTTAAGGACTACGTCACAAAAGAGGTGTCGCTCAACTCCACGATCGTGAACCGCAAAGACCAAACACCGACTTTCACGGTATCGAGCGGTGCTTCTTCCCTGTGGGACTCATGGAAACTCACTGAATAATCAATCTATAACCTTTTTTGGAAATGAAAAAATACATTCTATTGCTGCTTCTTATGGTGGCGATGACAGTCCCCGCATTTTCGCAAAACGCCAACCGCAGTGGCTTTTTCATAGAGGCGGCTGCCGGAGTCACCACAGGCGACACTCCCGTCATGGGATATGCCGTGAAAAACAACGTACTTTCAGTGAAATGCGCCGGAGGAATGGCTGTCAATTTCGGATTCGGCTATCGCCTGTCGACAGGACGCCACTGGGCATATGAATTCCGGGTGGAGGGTCAGACCTCCTTATCGAAGCCGGATCTCGCACTCCTGGGAAAAGTCTTCCCCGCCGGGTTCCGATACACCTCATCCGAGATATTCAGTAACTCCAGTATCTACGCACACATCAATGTGGGAGGAGCCGCCGGAGCGACTGATGGAAACATCCTTGATGGTTCATACGCTCCGGAATTGACTC
Source organism: uncultured Muribaculaceae bacterium (assembly GCA_910588245.1). Taxonomy (GTDB): domain Bacteria; phylum Bacteroidota; class Bacteroidia; order Bacteroidales; family Muribaculaceae; genus Lepagella. Next base: position 7,964 of record CAJUQP010000005.1, read on the forward strand.
CGGACATGGATATGCAGTATGCCAAGATTTTCGGACAAGGCAGCTTCGGAGTGGCATACCAGCTGGGCGTAGGCCTCAATATCACCACGCATTTATATGCTGAACTGATGTGGGATTCACAAGTGATGCTCAATACTTATGGAAAAGAGGGCAAAGGCACAATCCACTGGGGAATGGCCGGCGTTAGGGTCGGCTACCGTTTCTGACAGAGCAGCTGTCGAATAATCATCAATCTAACTCCATCACACAATGAAACAAATACTGCAATATTGCATACTCACACTCCTCGTCTTTCTTGGCGCATGCGCTGACGAAGGACCGTTCGAGCTCGGACAGTTCGACATCCAGTTAGAAGCTACTGAAGTCACGGCTACAACCGCTGTGATCACAGTAAAAGTTCCCGCATCAAAAAAACAGTTACTAAAAGATGTCACAGATCTTGATATACTGACATCTACCGGAGCACATGCTCAAGGGACAGCCGTACTGAAAGATTACTCCTCATCAGCTACTGAAAAAACCTTCCAGTTGTATAATCTTGATCCGTCGACATCATACAAGGTATCTGTATCAAGCCGCGCCGATCTCGGACAGGAAACAAACGATATCAGATATCAGCCTTCATATCAGTTCAAGACAGCGGGACCAAATGACTATTCCGCTTTCGGCCTGAAAGCATCCTACGAACTTGTCAGAAAAATCGGTGAAAGAGTCTGGATCACGATAAAGTTGCCGGAAGGACTGAAAACAAAACGCTACGGCAGTGATACGAAACTTCTGATCTCTGAGTCGTCTGAGATGACAGACCCGCAAGAAATCTCGGTTGAGGATAAATCGGAATCGGAGCTCTCAGCCTCATTCGACATTGCGAATGATGAAAGCAAATATTATCTTAAATTAAAAGGAAGTTTCGACTACACATTAAACATATCTAACAACGTAACGGTAAATCTTACAGATTTTTCCGTGGATTTCGACAAGCCTTTTGAAATAACCGATCAGCCAACCGTCGGCGATGTCTCGGCTACGTTGCTGATGACCAAGAAGAATTCTGCCAATGATAAGGTGGCAGCATGGATAAAATTCAGTCTTGGAGCCGGCATGAGCTTCATCGGGGAGGAATATACCGTAACATGGAGTGAGAACACCACATTCGATGAAAATGCTCCATCGTCGAAATTCACCACCACGGGCCAGAACGGTGTCGCAATCTGCGACAACCTCGAGACCGGCAAGTCATATTATTTCAAGATAGAGGGTAGCTTACGCTTCATAATAACTGATAAACATGAGGAAGAATATATTGGGAATGTTTCGATTAGTACTGCCAATCCGCTTGAGATTGTCGAAAAAGGGAACAGCCTGCTGACAAGTGAACTGCTTCTCGCGACGCCTGACTTGACAGCCATCAAAGTAATGCTGCCAGACGATATCACATTCGGCTATGGAACGCATACACTCTACTACCGCGCTTCCGACGCCCCGGTAGTGACCGAACTTCCTTCCGTTTCAATAAAGGAATCGTTAGCCGGGGAAAAAGAAGCCGTATTCACCCTGCCGGGCCTTGAAGCCGGGAAATCATATAATCTTTGCATAGACGGGAGTTTCAGGCTCAATAGTCTTGGAGGAGGAGAAGAGACGATCACTCTCGATTTCCTGCAGCCTGTCGAAATCAGTTACACAGAATCCGTATATCCGTCAAGCGAATTGCTGCTCGCTACGGACAATATGGCTACAGTCAAAATAATACTTCCCGAAGCAGTGCATTTCGGCCCTGATTCCCACACCCTTTATTGGAAGAACGCCAACAACCTGGTTGAGGATTGGCAGAGCATGACAATTGATGATTGGCTGCAGGGCAATCAGGAAATCACAGTGAAGATTCCCGGTCTTTCTCTCGACAATTCATATTCACTCCGCATACAGGGTTCATTCCGGTTCGATGTGCTTGGAGACGTCAATACAACCACATCACTTGATTTCTCCCGTCCGCTTGAAATCAAAAACACAACCACCCTCTCTCCCACATGTGAGCTGCTTCTGGCCACCGATCAACTGGCCGGAATCAAGATAACATTGCCTGAAGGTATCACATTCTCGTCCGGATCATACATTGTTTCCTACAGGAACGCCGATAATCTTGTGGAAGATTGGCAAGAGATGACTCTCGAAGGGTATCTTAATGGTAAAAATGATGTTATTGTCAGAATCCCTGACCTGAAAGCTAACGCATCTTACTCTATCCGGATAAGCGGCTCATTCATGTTCGATATATTGAATGAAGAACAGTCAGCCACACTGACCGCATCCAAATCTCTCCTTATTACTGCCGACAAAGGTTTGACTCCACCCACTTTCACACTGGTAATGGCAACCAAGGACCAGACTAAAATCACGATTAAACTTGCAGATGGAATCACATTCGGCAACGGAGAACATAAAATATACTGGAGAGATGCCGCCGGCAATGCCGTCCAGCAACTGGAATCAAGTGTAATCGCAGACAGACTTTACGGGAGCGAAGCAACTGTAACACTGCCCGGTCTTGAATTCAACAAAAACTACTATTTCGGCATCAGCGGTGCTTTCCGGTTTAGCGTTCTTGAATGGGATAATGATGTCACGGCGACATTGAATGCCGATCAGCCCCTGCAGATTATAGATTCCGCAAGCAGCCTTACTCCTCCCACTTGCGAACTGGTTCTTGCAACTGAAAGCAATACCACTGTCAGATTCAAACTGTCTGACGGAGTTACGTTCGGAGCCGGCACGCACACCATTTATTGGAGAGATGGAGACAATGCCGTTCAGCCCCTGGAATCTCTTCAGATTGAAGATTCTTGGGAAGGACGTAACGATGTGAAAGTCTCTATTCCCGGTCTTAAGCCCGGCAAGCAGTATTATCTGAGTATGGAAGGCAATTACAGGAAGGAAATAGAATCCACCTTGGAAACTATATTCGCAAATCTCAGCATAACGCAGCCGCTTGTAATTCAGGAAAGCTCTATCCCGTCGGCTACCGCCATGCTTGAATTCTACTATGGTAATGAAGCCGTGGTCAATTTCCAGCTCTCCGACGGACTATCAATCACAAACTCGGGAATAATAATCTTAAGCACGACACCCGATTTCTCCGGGGAAACAACAGAAGTAAACTATTCCTATGATTATCGCTTACCTTCTATAATAAGAGAAAAATTAGTAAATCTTAATCCTGCGGAGACATACTATTTCAAACTTAAAGGACGCTTTAGAAAGATCGAGAACGGAAACGAAAATTACCTGAATGATGAGACAATAAGTGTAAACGGTTCTATAAAACTGGCAGACAGTGATAAGTCTGTCACGCCTGGAGCCTGCGAGCTTATTACGTCAGGAGACAACTTCGCGGTTGTGAAGTTTACAGCTCCCGACAAGTTAAGTTTCGGAAGTTTTGGAAACAGCGGACAGACTGATGCCTACTCTAACGAATCTGAACAATTCGGATGGGAAGACGGAACCACTACACATAATGAGGTCTGGTACAAGGGTCCGGAAGCAATCGGCAATTTCGCGGGTCTTGAAGTTGGCAAGAAGTATTACTTCATGACCAGAGGAACTGTCACATATGATAATAAATTCATTTTTAAGAACGTGATACTTCCGATCTCCGGTTCAGTCACTAAACCCGCTCTTGATACGTATAAAGCCTCCTACGAAACAGCATTCGACTACAAGGATTTCACTGCATTGAAACTCATCATGCCTTCCGGGATAGATTTCAATAATAATCAAATTGATTTAAAATATGGAGGCTTATCCGATCAAAGTCTTAGAGTAAATAGTCAAACCATGTTGTTTAATTCACTTCCCTCCTCCACTTATTCTTTCAATGTCGAGGGAGCAGCATATTATCGAAACGATATTTATAACTATTTATCTCTCAATAGTATCCAAATGGATATTGCTCAGACATTCACTCCCCAGCCGGGCGATAAATATCTGATAAACATCGATCAATTCAAGATCGGCTCAGAGGAACGAATCTCTTTGGTTTGCAACGAGATAGTAAAATTCAAGACTAATTATTCGTTCGAAGTCACTATCATGGATTCAGAATCAAACAGAAAGAAACTTAGTGAAACGAATCCAGGCGAAAACACTTGGACTTTCGCCATTCCGAATGATTATAATATGACTGTGGGAAAGGAATATACCTTGAAGTACACTATCCATATTGAATTTAAGGATCAGTCAAAATATGGCGATTCATCTTACTCCATCTCAGACACCCGCACATTTGTCTATCAGGGAGAGTCTTCGGCGAACAATAAGACAGCTGCTTCAAGGAAATCAACTGTAAGAAGATGAAAAGAGCTTTATTGACAATGTGTATGCTTGCCGGAGCCATACTTACCTCTTTTGCCAACGTGAAGGTGAAGGAGGTAAGCGGGTCGTACACATACTACATACCCTACAACGTGGCACGCGACAAGGCTGAGCAGATCGCCTTGGAGCGTGCCATGCTCCAGGCTCTTGAACAGGAGTTCGGCACTATCCTCTCGCAGGCCACCCGCATGGACATGCGGTCGTCGAAAGAGGGGGAGAACGTTGACTTCTGGAGTTCGGCGCAAAGTCTCGTGAAAGGGGAATGGATCGAGACAATCGGCACACCGAAATTCGAGCCTTTCATCGAAGACGGAGGATTCGCCATCAGATGCGAGGTGCGTGGAAAAGCTCGCGAGATAAACCGCGCCCGCGCCGATCTCGATGTGAAAGTGCTCCGCAACGGCACAGCGGATACCGACGAGACATCCACCTTCCTTTCCGGAGAGAAATGCTATCTTGCATTCACCACTCCGGTAAAAGGTTTCTTAGCCGTCTATCTTGAAGACGAGCAGAAAAACATGAATGTCATGCTTCCATACTACAGCCAGTCTATCACCTGCACACCTGTAGCTCCAGGCATCCGCCATGTGTTCTTCACCAGCAGTGATGGAGACAAGGAGCAGTATGTGATGCAGACCGACAAGGAGGTGGAACGCAACATCATCTATGTGGTGTTTTCCCAGAATAAGTTTGTAAAACCTATCGACAAGTCAACCGGCAAGGAACTATCGCTGAAGACCCTCTCCTCCGACGACTTCCACCGCTGGGTGAACAAGGCCAGGGCCCTCGATGACACGTTCCAGCTCGTGACCCTCCCCGTCACCATCACCTCAAAGATTGAATAAGCACAACACCTATTCAAATTCATAAGAGTGGCGGCTCTGAAGGGAGTGATCCAGGAGTAATGCACGACTTGCCATTTGCATGCTCAGCTTTTACAGCATCCCTTCAGAGCGCCCTCCTCTTTTTCATCTTCTTTCACTCATCCACCCACTAAACTATAGTAAGCGCAGTAAGTATTTGTGCATTTTCAAATTTCCATCAAACGGATATTTCCAATGTTGTTCAATAACTTAACGCGATTCCAAAATGCACAAATACTTTATGTTTTACCTATAAACAAAAACCGATATGAAAATAGACCTTCCTCACCCATTTCGCTACTTTATGCAATCTCTTAAGCTATCTTTAAGAAAAAACGTTTCGCTGGTTATGTTTTTATGTGCCTTATACGCGGGCAACTTCTCGACGCAGGCACAAAACAATGTTGCCTCCATGATCATCACTAAAAATAATGACACAAGTGTTGTCTACCTCATGGAGAACCTACCGTCAATCATTTTCGACAATCAATATTTCAAGATAAAATATAATGATCTATCCGACAATTACCGGTTTGATGAAGTTGCGGCAATAAGCTATTCATCTGATACCGAACAATCCGGCATGTCCGGAATAATCGCAGACGGACAGTCTATAACAGTAACGCAATCAGGAACATTTTTGTCGATTTCATCATCACTCAACCATATGGCCCTCATCTGTAAGCCATCTGGAGAAATCATAATGAAGAAATCTGTCAGACCGGGCATAACCGAAAAGATCGATCTAGGGCAACTTCAGAAAGGCCTCTATATTCTGAACATTGGCAAACATACTTATAAATTCATGATATGATGAAGCAACTCAATCCAATTGTCGCAATATTGCTGGTGCTTACAGGCCTTATTCCGATAAACGCACAAAACTGGCATCTTGTGAATTCTGAAAACGGAGAAAAACTCAACACATCTCTCATCGATTCCATCACTCACGAAGAATCAGCAGGCGTGTATCTGCACAAGATATGGAGAGATGGGACTGTCATATCCGAAAATGCAGTCACGACCGAAATGAAATTTAAAATACAGGAAGAACCTACGGTATATTACGAACTGAATTACGAAGATGACGGGATTGATGCGGTAATAACAGATAGCGGTCTTTTCGCACTTCTGACGCAGGTTCCGGATAGGGATGAATACATCCTTGTCGACGGCATAATTGATGAACAAGCTACAAAAGAGTATCTGCTCATCGATGAAAACGGATTCCTTAAAGCTATCTCACTTGACAATGGAGAAATAATACATATCTTCTACACCCCTCAGTCATTGTTATTGATAAGTAATAATGGCACAACAATAAACGAAATCCCCTATTCCATATTATCTGTCGGCGACACAATAACGCCTCTCGCGGACCCGGCAGGCACAAGGGCAACATACACTCGGAGCAGGATCTTCCGTGCGCTAAAACTGAGAAACAGCATCAAAGACTGGTTTAAACAACCTGTAAAGAAAGCCTCACAGGAACTTTTGCGTCATATTTCGGAAGGCGTTGGCAACAGATATGGGGGACTGGCAAGTGATTTAATCGATCTGGCGTTTGATTGGAACGATATCATTTCCTGGCTTGAAATGCTTGACAGACTTGAAGAGATATCCTATTTCGGCAATACAAAAATAACCGCATCAAATGCTGTCAAAGTGAAAGTATGCACATTCAGACTCCCATGCAAGGTTGAAAATTTATCGTTTAATTATGATTTCGTCAAAGTTCTCGGTGCATACGAGACTTTGTCTTCCTACAGATACTTTCTGACAATGGACACCCGTCTTGACAGATTTCTCGCCGATGAATACCATTCGGAAGAAAAAGAGATCTACGGTGACGGTATCGAGGAGTTTGAATTCACATTCCAGGAACTTGAGGAATCATACACCTATGAGCCACATCTGAAATTAGACTTGGAAGTCAATGTGTCGGTCGACAAAGACACATATGAACAGCTGGCCCAGCTTTGTCCGAACGCTCCGGGATGGACACCCGAATCATACACCCTGCGTAGAAGCTGTACAATCTACGGAAATCAAAACAGCCTATTTACAGGGAGCGTGAACAGTTCCGTCATTGACGTGCAGAACATTAAGAATAGAAGCGCGGATATCATCTGCGACTTTTCTGATGTGCCTGCAGGAGCGGAATGTAATGTCAACCTCACAATTGATGGGAGCGACATATCGTTTGTGTTCAAAGCAACATCCGACAACAATAATCAAAAGGTATGTGCCGACAACCTTATTCCGAATACTTCCTACACAGCATACACATCCATATCGTATAAAGACAGACATTATCCTGGCTCCAATACGATTGATTTTAGGACAACTGGCCCCACAGGCACTGTCAAAGAAATCGGAATGATAACCGACCACACAGCTGTGGTCACATGTCTTTTCTCCAACCTCGAGTTGAATTCCGAATGTGGAATCTATGTAAGAAACGAGGATGGCGCCACACTGTCTTTCCCGGCATCGGCAACAGATGGAGAACAATATATTCAGGTCTCAGGGCTCGAACCTGGCACTATATATCGCTGCTGGGTCTTTATAAACACACCCACCTCCAGTTTTGAAGATGAAAATTACATGGAATTCACAACTCTCCCGTCTGATATTTCAGGGACATGGAATTGCAGACAGGAGAACTGGAATAACATTACTCATCAGACAAGTTTCGAGACCTATTCAATTACCTTAAATCCTGATGGAAGCGTTGCGTGCAGCAAATATCCTGACATAGTGAGCGGAAGCTGGTCATATAGCATCGACGGGAAATTGACAATCGCCATAATGGATATGGCTACTCAATCATTTAATTCAGGTTTTAACTGGACTTTTACTGCCGACGACCCTAAAAATCCCACATCATTCACCGGATATTGCAATGGATGGAATTACAATAACGTAATCGGCTATGTTCAAGGCGACGGACATGCCTGTGAACTTTCACGATAAATCAAAAAGCTCTTATAACATGCATATAGTCCCGATGAATACGAAAACCATCGGGACTTTTTTTCAAATTTCAAGCCATAAAAGCATACGCTTCAGTATCTATAGAAAAAAATTGCAACTATTAAAATCTGAGTTTTCCTATAATTTGTACCCATAATTCACAAATCTTTGAATACTTGCAAAATACAAAATTCAGCAATTTAATAATAGGTATATTTATACCTATAAGTTGATTGCCCTGAAAAAATCCATATCTGATTTTAAGCAGATTACATTTACAGGTACTTTTTATAGGAAAACTCGGATATTAAAAGTGAAGTTTCGTAAAAATCCAAACATTTAATCTGCCATTTTTCGTAAAAATCCAAACATTTAATTTGCCATTTTTCGTAAAAATCCAAACATTTAAGAGTAACTACGGCTATGACGCCATAATAAAACATGAAGGATTTTTCTCATCTCAACCCATCGCGCCAGACCATACCGCGAATCAAAAGAACGCATAAATATATAAAAACTGAAAACAGCGCCGTGACGCATGATGCATCGCGGCGCTGATTCAAGAACGGCGGCCTGTTTCACAACATTCCGCCGTTTTGTGATTTTGTAGACTGTCATACCTTCACAAGCCTGATTTGCCTAACTCAACCACTAACTTACAATTTATATCACTATTACTTAAAAAGCTTTTTGACTTGCCATTTTTCACTACCGCAAGGGCTTCCGTTAAGTCCCTGCGGAAATCTCACTGCAAAATTAAGTATTATTTTTATTTCATCAAAATTTATTAATGTTTTTCTTACACACATTCTCCTATCTGACCAATAAAGCTACTTTCAGACCAAAACATGACCCTTTTTGACTATATTTTTCGACTCATTTTCGATTTTAAATCACTATTCAACCATATTCCGGACGCCCACTACGCGACATGGATCACAAAACACGAAGTCGATATTTTTTGCATACTCGCTATTTATTCGCTAACTTTACAACATCATTTAACCTGAATTCAAATTCAAGACATGAAAAAGAAAAATCCGGAATACATAGCACATCTCCGCCAGGTCATGGCCGAGCATGGCATCGACGCTGTAGTCGTATCGGGCACCGATCCTCACCAGTCTGAACTTCCCCCTGCCCATTGGCGCGGACGCGAATGGCTCACCGGCCTATGGAGCGAGAACGGCACCAACGGCACTGCCGTGGTTACCGCCGACAAAGCCCTTTGCTGGACTGACTCACGATTTTTCATCCAGGCCTCACGACAGCTTCCCGGCACCGGTTTCTCCATGATGCCCCTCGACGGCCCGGAAGCTGTCGACCTCATCGACTGGCTCACGGAAAATCTGAATGAAGGACAGACAGTAGGAATCGACGGCATGACATTCTCCATATCCTACGCACAGCGCCTCGAACAAGAGCTTACCGACAACGGCATAAAACTCAATGACGCCTTCCCCCTGTTTGACTATATATATCCCGACCGCCCGGCTCAGCCTAAAAACAAACTCTTCATCCATGATGAGAAAATAGTGGGCGAGACAGTTGCCTCGAAGATGCAACGAATCATGGCAGAGACAAAGGCCGAGCTCGCAAACGCGGTGCTCCTATCCGCTCTCGACGACATAGCCTGGGCCACCAACCTCCGCACAGCCGGCGATATCGCCTTCTCCCCGATATTCGTGGCATACCTATATATAAGCGACTCCGACAAGGTGCTCTTCATCGATCCTGAAAAGATCACGCCTGAAGTGTCAGATTTCCTCACGAAATACGGCGTACGCCAGCTCCCATATGACAAAGTCTGCAACTTCGTGGCATCGCTCCCCAAAGAGACGCGACTGCTGATGGATCCCGCCAACACATCGCGCGGCCTCTACGACCATGTGGGATGCACCCCGGTGTTTGGCGGCGCGGGTATCGCGCGCCTGAAGAGCATCAAGACAGACACCATGCTCCGCAACCTCGACACAGCCATGGAGAAAGACGGCGTAGCTCTCGTGCGATTCTTCATGATGGTGGAAAAGGAATTCCCCACACATAGACTTACAGAGCTTGAGCTGAGCCGACGTCTGCGCGCGCTCCGACTCGCCGACGAATCATGTGTCGACGAAAGCTTCGCCCCGATCCTCGGCTGGAATGCCAACGGAGCGCTCGCCCACTATGAGGCGACTGAGGAGACCAACGCCACCCTCGACTCCGACGGCATCCTGCTTGTCGACTCCGGCGGCCAATATATCTATGGCACCACCGACATAACCCGTACCGTGGCCCTCGGCACCCCCACAGCCGAGCAGAAACGAGATTTCACCCTCGCCGCCAAGGGCACGATAGCGCTGGCCGTCATCAAGTTTCCCGTAGGCACGCGAGGATCGCAGCTCGATGTGCTCGCACGTCAGTTCCTCTGGAACGACGCGAAAGCCTACTACCACGGCACAGGCCACGGAGTAGGATTCTTCATAAACTGCCACGAGGGACCGCAGAGCATCCGTACGCAAGAGAACCCCGTGACCCTTGAGCCGGGGATGATACTCAGCGACGAACCTGCCTTCTACAACGAGGGCAACTACGGATTCCGCACCGAGAACCTCATGGTGGTCGAACCCTGGGTCAAAAACCAGTATGGGGAATTCCTGCAGTTCAAGACCGTCACTCTCTTCCCCATCGATCTCAAGCTTTTTGACACATCGATTATGACCGACGCCGAAATCAAATGGGTCAACGACTATCACGCGATGGTGCGCGAACGTCTCACACCGCTTCTCTCTTCCGAGGAAGCCGCCTGGCTCGCCGAGAAGACAGCACCGCTCACGAAATAGATTAAATAAAGGTTAAAGTTGAGAGGTTAAAGGTTAAAGTTGAGAGTTGAAAGTTGGGAGTTGAAAGTTGGGAGTTGAAAGTTGGGAGTTGAAAGTTG
>CAJUQP010000005.1:19190-145226 GCA_910588245.1 uncultured Muribaculaceae bacterium
GAGTTGAAAGTTGGGAGTTGAAAGTTGGGAGTTGAAAGTTGGGAGTTGAAAGTTGAGAGTTGAAAGATCAGGATTAAATAAAACTGATCCCATACAATCCACTACTCTCTAAACACTCAACCCTCAACCATAAACCCTCAACACTCAACCATAAATAAACCCTAAACTCTCAACCTTAAACCCTCAACACTCAACCATAAATAAACCCTAAACTCTCAACCTTAAACCCTAAACCATAAACCCTCAACCATAAATAAACCATAAACTCTCAACCATAAACCCTCAACCATAAAAAATGGCAATCATAAAATCAGTAAGGGGCTTCACCCCGATAATAGGCAAGAACTGCTTCCTCGCCGACAATGCCGCCGTAATCGGCGATGTAGTAATGGGCGACGACTGCAGCATATGGTTCTCCACGGTGATCCGTGGCGACGTCAACTCAATCCGCATGGGCAACTGCGTCAATGTGCAGGACGGCAGCGTGCTCCATACTCTCTATCAGAAATCGACCATCGAGATCGGTGACCACGTCTCCATAGGCCACAACGTAGTGATCCACGGAGCCAAAATCAAAGACTATGCCCTGATAGGCATGGGTGCCGTCGTAATGGACGACGCGGAGGTTGGTGAAGGGGCCATAGTCGCGGCCGGATCAGTAGTACTCAGCCGCACAAAGATAGGCCCCCACGAACTCTGGGGAGGCTGTCCCGCCAAGTTCATCAAGATGGTCGAGCCTGAGAAAGCCAAGGAGATGAACATAAAGATAGCCAACAACTATCTGATGTATTCGAAATGGTATGAGGAGGAATAATTCCTCCGATTCCACTCTCAGCGGAAAGGTTTATGGTCACGGCTTCCCCGTGATCATAGACCTTCCCTGTTTTTCCGACTCCAGGGGTTCGCTTGCTGTGGCGGAAGGAAACGTGGCACTCCCATTCTCCGTGAAGAGGGCGTTCTGGATCTACGGTGTCCCCTCCGGCCGTGGCCGTGGAGGCCATGCCCACCGTCGTCAGTGGCAGCTCATCACGGCTGTGGCCGGAGCCTTGACAGTGATCCTCGATAACGGCGACACCACCCGCCACTACCGCCTTGACTCCCCCCGGAAAGCGCTTCTCATCCCTCCGGGAATCTGGAATATCCTCGAAAATTTTTCTCCGGACACCGTGTGCCTCGTGCTCGCCTCCGGCGAATACGACGAAAGTGAGTATATCCGAGAATATCCCGACTTCATCACCTTCATCAACGGTCACACCTGAACAATCCACCCCTCCATTCCATATCATGACATTATGACGCATATAGAGATCCGCCCATACGATGCCACAATGACGGAAGAATGGGATAGATTCGTCCTTAATTCGCGCAACGCGACATTCCTTCATCAGCGCGGCTACATGGACTATCACGCCGACCGCTTCCCCGACCGCTCCCTTGTGGCGCTGCGCAAAGGGAGGATCATAGCCGCACTGCCCGCCTCCGGGACCGGTGACACGGTCTGTTCGCATCCCGGCCTGACCTACGGTGGATTGCTGCTCGGCGAGGAAGCCACGGCCGCACGCGTCATGAAGATACTGGAGGGGATGTGCGCCCGTTATGCCTCCGGAGGCTTCAGGACGCTCGTCTACCGTCCGGTGCCTCATATCTACCACCGTATCCCTGCAGAGGAGGACCTTTACACACTCTTCCGGCTCGGAGCCGTGCTCGACGGCAGGTCGCCGTCGACAGCCGTAGTCTCCTTCCGCCGTCTGCCGTTTGGACGGGAACGGCGCAATGGGATACGTAAGGCTATGGTGTCCGCGACTGAAATAGGTCAATCCGACGATTTTGCCACATTCTGGAAAATCCTGGAAGAAAACCTCATGACCGGCCATAACACTGTGCCTGTCCACTCGCTCGCAGAGATTCAACTGCTCGCCTCGCGCTTCCCGGGCAATATCCGCCTCTATACCGCCACGCAACATTCGCAGACCGTAGCCGGATGCGTGCTCTACGACACCGGAGAAGTGATACATACACAGTACATCTCCGCAAGTCCCCGAGGCAAGGCCTCCGGCGCCCTCGACCTGCTCTTCTCCACCCTGCTCGACAATATCCCGCCCGGATGCCGTTATTTCGATTTCGGCACCTCAGCGCTCGAAAGATATCGCCTCAACGAGACCCTCATCCATCAGAAAGAGGGATTCGGCGCGCGAACCGTCTGCTACGACACCTACCGTCTCGACCTTACCGCTCTCAAAGCCATATGAAAAGTATGAGAATCCCTTACCTTGATTTGAAAAGAAACGGAAATCTCCACGCATCGGAGATCAACGAGGCAGTCTTACGTGCGGCCGGTTCCGGATACTATCTGCTCGGTAAAGAGACCGCGGCTTTCGAGGAGGAGTATGCCCAATATATTGGGACACGCTTCGCCGTAGGCTGCGGCAACGGACTCGACGCTCTCTATCTCATCATGCGCGCATATATGGAATTGAGAATCATACGTCCCGATGATGAAGTCATCGTCCCTTCCAACACCTACATAGCCACTATCCTTGCCATATCGAGGGCCGGCCTCACCCCTGTGCTTGCCGAGCCAGATCCCGTTACGTGCCAGATCTCTCCGGATGCGGTCACGAAAGCCATCACGCCACGCACCCGCGCCGTGATGATAGTTCATCTCTACGGGCGCTGCGCATGGACGCCCGGGATCCGGGATATATGCCGTGAGCACGGACTGCTCCTCATTGAGGACAACGCACAGGCCCACGGATGTGTCTGCGACGGTCATCGCACCGGATCACTCGGCAACGCCGCTGCCCACAGTTTCTATCCGACAAAAAACCTGGGGGCGCTCGGCGACGGCGGAGCCGTCACCACCGACGATCCCGCGCTCGCATCCACGGTGAGGGCACTTGGCAATTACGGATCGGCAAGAAAATATGTTTTCAGATATAAAGGTGTGAACTCCCGTCTCGATGAGATCCAGGCTGCGATACTGCGCGTGAAGCTGCGCTATCTCGACGAGGACAACGCCCGAAGACAGCGACTTGCAGGTATCTACAGGAATGAAATCACGAATCCGTCTGTCGCACTATCTCCCGAAGCCCCGGAAGGAGAGAATGTCTACCATATTTTTCCTATTTTCTCATCACATCGCGACGAACTTCAGCAATACCTTCTTCAAAACGGCATACAGACCATGATCCACTATCCTCTCCCCCCACACCGTCAGGAATGCTATGCAGAATGGCGCGGCCAAAGCTACCCCGTAAGCGAACGCCTCCATGCCACGGAGCTGTCCCTCCCCCTCTATCCAGCCCTCTCCGATACCGAAATTCTCTCCATTGCCCGCGCCATCAATTCCTGGCATCCCCTTTCATAGATAGTGCCACTTCAAAAGCCGAAAACAAACCATCCCCGCCCATTCCTGCATTGTCTGGAACTATTGTAAAGGCAAGCTTTCGGTCATCGCTGTCCACACGGACGCGGAGCTGAAACAGACGGCAAAACAACGGCGACACATCAAAAATCAGAAAAAAAAGGTGTAAAATTTTGTCAAACAAATAACTTTGACTAATTTTGCAACCGCAAACAGCCCTGAGGCATTGTCTTCAGGGTCTTTGCTGAATATAAACTCTGAAAAATTAACAAAAAAAGTAACTCATAACAAATGATTATCGTACAAGTTAAAGAGGGCGAGAACATCGAGAAAGCACTCAAGAAGTTCAAACGCAAATTTGAAAGAACCGGCATCGTAAAAGAACTGCGCAGCCGTCAGGCATTTGAGAAGCCTTCTGTCACCAACCGCAAGAAGATGATCAAGGCTGCCTACGTTCAGCAGCTCCGCCAGGCCGAGCAGTAATCGCGCCTCCCGACACTCGTCGAGATAAATCATCTGCAACACCAGGCAATCTATTTATAAGCCCGTCTGGACAATAGCGACACACGGCTCCGGTCTCCCTGACCGGAGCCGAATGTTTTTAACCGCATCCCAACCATCTTGCCAAATGCCGATCGACTCTTTCATATCCTACCTTCGCTACGAGCTCAACCGCTCCCCCCTCACCGTGGAAGCCTACGGCCGCGATGTCAGGCAGTTTGTCGATTGGCTCACATGTTTCAATCCCGCGAAATTCGATCCCTCCGATGTGACAGTCAATGATATCCGGGCCTGGCTCGCATCTTTGGCACGCACCTCGGTAACCCCGCGGTCCATACGCAGAAAGGCCCAGAGCCTTAGAGCCTTCTTCCGCTTTCTACTGCGTCGCGGCACCATAGCCGAGAACCCCGCCTCTCGCCTCACTCTCCCGCGTCTGTCGAAAGAGCTTCCCGACGTGATACGCGCCGAACAGATAGAAGGGCTGCTACGCCTCGAGCAACAGGAGATCGATCTCGACCCGCAGAACGAGGAAGCCGTGAGAAACGGCCTCATAATCGATATGTTCTATTCCCTCGGCATACGCCGCGCCGAACTTATCGCCATCTCCGACCCCGACATCAGCATAGCCGCCGCAGAAATAAAGATCACCGGCAAGCGCTCAAAACAGAGAGTCGTGCCCGTACCACGGCAGCTTATCGGTAAAATACAGGCCTGGCAGCGGCTCCGCGACGCCATATGGACTTCCCTCCCCTCTCCCGTTCCACTTTTCGTGGTGAAGGGGAAAAGGATATCGCCTCAGCAGGTCTACCGCATAGTCCACCGGGAACTCGAAGGCACCGACGCTCGCCGACGCTCCCCTCATGCCCTCCGCCATTCATTCGCCACCGCCATGCTCAACGAGGGTGCCGATATCAACACCGTGAAAGAGTTTCTCGGCCATGCGTCGCTCGCCACGACACAGATCTACACCCATATATCATTTGCCGAGATGAGAAAGGCCTACGAATCGGCCCATCCACGCGCCTGCGCACATCGCGACAAAGAAAAAGACAAAGAAAAAGAGACTTTTTAAAAAAAATACGCAAGAGTTAAGCCTTTCATTCGATATTTTTGTTTATCTTTGTAAATGAGTAACGGCAACTCTCCAGGGCCGCAGGTGTATGCCGACGGCCGCTGATGACTCAGACGTCATAATAACCCCATAAAACTCTGCTATTATGGAAGTACAGATCAAAGCGATTCATTTCGACATCTCCGACAAACTCGTTGCCTTCGTCAACAAGAAGATCGAAAAAATCACACGCCGATATGACTTCATATCCGGCGCCGAGGTAAATCTCCGACTCGTAAAGCCAGAAACAGCAAAAAACAAAGAGGCGGGTATAAAATTCTCCGTGCCCGGAAGCCCCGACCTCTTCGCATCGAAAGTGGCCGACTCCTTCGAGGAAGCCATCGACCTCTCGCTGGAGGCCCTTGAGCCACAGCTTGAAAAAGCTAAAGGGAAAAAGTGAATCTGACATAACACATTCCACCACCCATCCTCGCCCGTCTTCCCGTCGTCTTGCGGAAGACGGGCGTTCTTAGAAGTTGTTTAAAAAGCAACGTTAAATTTTGGGTCGCAGTCCCGGAGCAGATTTTTTCTTGCAGGTGAAGGAGCATAGCGGGCTATGTGACTGAACCAAAAGGAAAAATATGCCCGGGAATGCGAGTCCGGAACTATCTTTAAACCAGTGTAATGTTAAACATATTAACATATGAAGCTGACCGGAAATGAAAGTTACCTTAAGTCCGGCACTTTTTTGTTAAAATCCAATCGCGGCGCAGTCACATAGCCCGCTATGCTCCTTTGCCTTAATCGGATTTTAACTAAAAAATTGCCGCCCATAATTTAACGTTCATTTTTAAACAACTTCTTAAAGAAACAATCCACACAAAGACGCGACTTCCACGGTCTCCACTCATGAAGAAACCCGCCGCAATCATCCTGTCTGCCATAACCCTGGCAATCGTAATCCTACTCATCTATTTTCTCCCCATGCTTCTGAAGGGGGCGCCTTCCGATGCGATAATCCGCATACCCGCGGGCGCCACAAAAGAGAACGTCAGAGACTCCCTCGCCAGATACCTGGGCGAAGACTATGCCACCCAGACCATGCGCGCGGCCTCGCTTATGCGTGCCGACGACTTCTCCTCCCGCCATGGTGCGTATCTCATAGCCGAAGGCACATCCCCTCTCCGCGCACAGAGGAAACTTGCCAAAGGAGCGCAGCAGCCTCTCACTATCACTGTCAACGGATTCAGGTCGCTGGCAACGCTCTCCGACCGCATCTCGCGCCGACTTGATTTCACTGCCGACTCGCTCTCGCGCGCCGCATCCGAGCCACGGCTACTCGCCGGCTACGGCTTGCTCCCGGAGCAGGCACTCGCCCTCTTCATCGATGACTCCTATGAACTGTACTGGTCGGCATCGCCCGGGCAACTCCTGGAGAAGATAGGCGCCAACTACGACCGGGTGTGGAACGACAGCCGCAAAGCCAAGGCCGAGGCACTCGGCCTCTCCCCAGCCGAAGTAATGACGATATGCTCCATAGTAGATGAGGAGAGCAACAAGCTCGATGAAAAAGGGAAGATCGGCCGTCTCTACATCAACCGTCTGCGCAAGGGGATGCCGCTACAGGCTGATCCCACCGTGCGTTTCGCCCTTGGCGACTTCACGATACGCCGCGTGAAAGGGGAACACCTGAAAGTCGAATCTCCCTACAATACCTACCGCAACCGGGGTCTCCCCCCCGGGCCTATACGCACCACAAGCGTGGCTACTATCGACGCGGTGCTCGACTCCGAGCCATCCGGCCATCTCTACATGTGCGCGAAAGAGGATTTCTCCGGACGCCACAACTTCGCGGCCACATATGCCGAACACCAGGCCAACGCCCGACGCTACCAGCAGGAGCTCAACCGTCGGGGCATAAAATAAAGCGACTCATGTTATGGAAATGATCAACACCTACGACAGCCTGCCTCAGGCATATATCGATAAGGGAATGCTCGAGAGCAACGGCATCCCGGCAGTGGTCCAGGCCGACGCTCTCTCGCAGATATTTCCCGGACCGGCCGGAGCCGGGCTCGGCACAATAAAGCTATTTGTGCCCGAAAAGGATATGGCTATGGCATCCAGCCTGCTTTTTCCGGACTGCGAGGCGAAAAAGGACTAAACATCGCTATTATTGGCATAATCGTGCCGCATGGTTTCAAAATCGGCGGATTTTCACTAATTTTGCAGAAAAATACAGATACACACTCCAACACACCACCTCACGGATTTGATGAGACCACTGGCCCTTATCTTGATGATCGTATCATTATGCGCGACAGCCTCGGCATCGGGGTCTGACACAACCATACTTGTCGGTAAGGTCATATCCCATGAGCCGGGACAAGTGGCAGACACCCGCGTGAAGGCCATGACCGACAGTCTCCCCGCCGGTATCCTGTCAGCTTTCACCCCGCGCGTATCCGGCGTCTCAGCTCCTGTTCCCGCAGGCGACACCATACGGCCTATATATCAGTCAATCGAACAGATATGGTGGTTCAACAGGCTGAAAAACATGACGCTCGACTTGAAAGACACGACCGTCATATATCCAAGGTTCATAAAATTCTGTGTGGATGTCTACAACTGGGGCGACCATTTTTTCAACCCTTACGATCCGGAATACGTGGAAGGAACCGGAAAACGGTGGAAGGCACGTGTGGTCAACGACAACTGGCTCGACAGTTATGCCATGCGTTTCCCCGACAAGATGTCGGTTTCCATGCTCAGCAACCCATACTCCAACCTCGGAGGATACATACAATACATGGCAGTGAGTGTAGGCTACACCTACGACATGGGAAAGATATTCGGAACCGCACCCCTCAACCATAAGAAATGGGAGTTCGGATTCAACTGTGCCCGCTTCAACATCGATCTCTATTATCAGGAGAACGAAGGGGGGACATATCTGCGCAAATTCGGCAACTACAAGCACGGACGGCTTATAAAGATAAAATTCCCCGGAGTCAAGCTAAAAACATCAGGCCTTGACGCCATATATTTCTTCAACAACCGCCGGTATTCCCATGGTGCTGCCTACAATTTCTCGAAGTTCCAGAAACGCAGCCAGGGATCGGTCATCGCCGGCTTCTCCTACACCAACATCAAGCTCTCGTTCGATTTCACGCAGCTTCCGGAAGAACTGAAACCGTACCTGACGGTGTCAGAGAAAAACTATCTTTTCCACTACGATTCTTATGCCGCCATGATCGGGTATGGCTACAATTGCGTCATCAATCCACACCTTCTCTACAATATCACCGTCACCCCTTCATTCGGAGCCTCACACTGCTATGAGGATTCGCAGGAGGGGGAGAAATGGCTGTTCTCGATGAATATATCCGCACGCACATCGCTGACCTATAATCTTGGCAATTGGTTTTTCGGTCTCATAGCCAAGATGAACGGCCACTGGTATAAGAGCGGCACATATTCCCTGTTCAGCTCCATTGAGAACTTCTCGGCAAACATCGGCATACGCTTCTGACTTCTACACCACAATGAGACAGAAATGACAACAAAACACACCGTAACACATCATTCTTCCGGCTTGACACCCGGAAAGTATATCGTCCCGTTCATACTTATCACCACCCTTTTCTTCATGTGGGGGTTCGCACGTTCGATTCTCGATGTGCTCAACAAACACTTTCAGGAATCGATGGACATCTCCGTGGTGCGCTCCACAATGATCCAGGCCACCACCTATGTGGCCTACGCCCTTATGGCCCTACCTGCCGGCATCTTCATCACCCGCTACGGCTACCGGCGGGGAGTTGTGCTCGGACTTCTCCTTTTCGCAGCCGGAGCCTTTGGCTTCATACCGGGAGACATTGCCGGATCATTCGGCATTTTCCTCGCCTCTCTTTTCGTGATAGGATGCGGACTGGCCGTGCTGGAGACTGCCGCAAACCCATATGCCGCCGAACTCGGCGAACCCTCCAAAGCCGCCAGCCGGCTCAATCTCGCACAATCGTTCAACGGACTCGGCTGTATTCTCGGGCCCGTCTTGGTCGGCGGTTTCCTTTTTTCCGGCGACGGCGGCTCTTCCGTGGCGCTTCCCTATGCGATCATGGGATGTGTGGTGCTGTTGGTGGCATTTCTTTTTTCACGTGTCAACCTCCCCGAGATCGGCAACGACGCCGGCACCGGCGATGATAACCCGCGCCATTCCCTGACCGGCAACATCTCCGTGCTCTGGAGATCCCGCAGATTCAGATACGGTGTCATGGCCCTCTTCTGCTACGAGATCGCAGAGATCGCCATCAACAGTCTTTTCATAAATTATGTGACCGACGACGGATGGATGGACAAGGTCACCGCCACATGGGTGCTATCGTTCGGAGCCCTCGGTCTTTTCCTTCTCGCGCGGATTGCCGGCAGCGCGGTCATGAACTACGTGAAGGCTGAGAAGGTGCTTCTCTTCTGCGCCATAATGACAGTAGCGGGTGCCTCGCTTGTCGCACTCAATCTCGGAGCCCTGTCGAAAACAGGCCTCTTCATGTGTTATGCTTTCGAAGCCATCATGTTTCCGACCATATTCGCCATCACGATAAGCGGATGCGCTTCCGCCACCAAGATAGCCTCCTCTTTTCTCATGATGACCCCTCTCGGAGGAGCCGTCGGCACATTCCTCATGGGATGGGTAGCCGCCACAACCGACATTTCTGTTTCTTTTATCGTTCCTGCAATGGCCTATGCGGCCGTGCTCATATATGCTATATCCGCAATGTGCGGAAAACTTAAAAATTGAACATTCATGATTCCTGATATCTGTTGCATCGGACACATCACTCTTGATAAAATCATCACTCCTAAACTGGAGACATACATGCCCGGAGGCACGGCATTCTATTTCGCGCATGCCCTCGCCAATCTTGATCACTCCCGCTTCAGGCTCATCACATCCGTAGGGCCTGAGGAAATGGACGCCGCGGAAGCCATAAAGGCGCGCGGCATAGATGTGGAAGTGATCCCAAGCCGCCGGTCGGTATTCTTCGAGAATAAATATGGCGACAACCCCAACGACCGAACCCAGCGTGTGCTGGCAAAAGCCGATCCATTCACTGCAGACAACCTACGCCACGCGCGGGCCCGGATCTTCCATCTCGGCACTCTGCTGGCAGACGATTTCCCTCTCGACGTGCTGAGACTTCTGTCAGAAAAAGGTATCGTATCGGTCGATGCCCAGGGATACCTCAGGGAAGTCCGCGGCGAGCATGTGCATGCCATAGACTGGACGGATAAGGAAGAGGCGCTCCGCCACATCGACATACTCAAGGCAAATGAAAAGGAGATGGAGACCATCACCGGATCTTCAGATCCGCGTGAGGCCGCACGCATCATTTCCGGATGGGGATGCCGCGAGGTGATACTGACACTTGGCGACCATGGGTCGCTGATATATGCCGATGGTGTTTTCCATGACATCCCGGCTTATCCCACACCGGAAGTGATCGACGCCACAGGATGTGGCGACACCTATATGGCAGGATATCTCTACAGCCGCAGCCGTGGCGCCGGATATGTGGAAGCAGGGAAATTCGCCGCGGCCATGTGCACCATCAAACTCGCTCACGCAGGGCCTTTCAAAGGCACTGAGGCCGACATCGCCGATGTGATAGACACGTTCTCCTGAACATTCCCCGCAGCCCTGTATCAGCGGCAATCTTCAGATCACATTCCTGCTAAACGAATCAGAGGGGCTTCTCTTTGCGGAGAAGCCCCTCTGAAATCATTTTAATGTCTGAATCATTATTCGTCATTGTTGTGGCGGGGAGTGAACGTGCGGGGGCCGCGGTCGCCATCACGACGGGGGCCACGGTCGCCATCACGGCGGGGAGCTCCCTCACGGCGCGGGCCGTTGCCATCACGGCGCGGACGGTTGTCGCCACCTTCGCGGCGGGGACCGCGGTCGCCACCCTCACGGCGCGGACGGGCCTCACGCTCCACGTATCCTTCGGGTTTCTCTGTGAGCACACGCATCGACAGACGATATTTACCCGTCTTCTTGTCGATCTCAATGAGTTTCACCTTCACCTTGTCGCCCTCTTTCAGGCCGCTCTGCTCCATGGAGTCGAGACGGTTCCAGGAAATCTCGCTGATGTGGAGGAGTCCGTCACGTCCGGGCATGAACTCCACGAAGGCTCCGAAGTCGAGGATGCTGCGCACTGTGCCGTCATACACCTCTCCCTCCTCGGGCTGGGCCACGATAGCCTTGATCTTGGCGAGAGCGGCGTCGATGCTCGCCTTGTCTTTAGAAGCGATCTCCACGCGGCCGATGCCGAGTTTCTCATCCTCGTCGATCGAGATGGTGGCTCCGGTCTCCTCCTGGATGCCCTGGATCACCTTACCCTGAGGGCCGATCACGGCTCCGATAAGTTCTTTGGGTATCTCCATTGTCACAAGGCGGGGCACGTGGGGCTTGTAGTCCTCGCGTGGCTCGGGAATGGTGTCGTGGATGATCCCGAGTATGTGCATACGTCCCTGACGGGCCTGCTCGAGAGCTTTCTCCAGAATCTCATAGCTCAGACCGTCACACTTGATATCCATCTGTGTGGCAGTGATACCTTTCTCTGTTCCGGTCACCTTGAAGTCCATGTCGCCGAGATGATCCTCGTCGCCAAGGATATCGGAGAGCACGGCATATTTCACCGCGCCCTTGTCGGAGATAAGGCCCATGGCCACGCCGGCCACCGGACGCTTCATCTTCACTCCGGCGTCGAGCAGCGCGAGTGTGCCGCCGCAGACCGTGGCCATGGATGAGGAACCGTTCGATTCCAGGATGTCCGATACGATGCGGCAGGTGTAGGGGAAGTTGTCAGGGAACATTCTCTTCAGGGCGCGATGGGCAAGATTGCCGTGCCCTATCTCGCGGCGACCTACGCCGCGCACCGGACGGGCCTCGCCCGTAGAGAACGGGGGGAAGTTATAATGGAGAAGGAAACGCTCCTTGCTCTGATTGAGCACGTCGTCCACAATCTTCTCGTCGAGTGTTGTGCCCAGCGTCGCGGTGACGAGAGCCTGTGTCTCGCCGCGAGTGAAAATGGCTGCTCCGTGGGGGCCCGGAAGATAGTCCACCTCACACCAGATCGGACGGATCTCAGTGGTCTTGCGGCCGTCGAGACGGATACCCTCATCGAGCACACAGCGGCGCATGGCCTCTTTCTCAACGTCATGGTAGTAGCGCTTCACCATGGCCTCGCGCTGCTCCGGGGTGTAAAGGGCAAGCTGCTCCTCGGTCATCTCCGGAAGATTGGCGATATATTCATCAACAACGGCCTTGAAGCTCTCGTTACGCCACTGCTTGTCTGCGCTGCCTGTGCGGGCTATGGCATAGGCCTTGTCGTAACACTTCTCCTCCACATCCTTGCGGAGCGCCTCGTCGTTTACCTCGTGGCAGTATTCGCGTTTGGCCTCTTTGCCGGCCTCTTTCATGAGCTCGAGCTGAGCCACGCAATGCTTCTTGATCTCTTCGTGGGCTACCTTGAGGGCCTCGAGGAGTTCGGCCTCGCTGACCTCGTTCATCTCGCCCTCCACCATCATGATGTTGTCGTAGGTGGCGCCGACCATAAGCTCTATGTCGGCACGGTCCATCTGGTCGAATGTCGGGTTGATCACCCATTCACCGTCAACACGGGCCACCCTCACTTCGGAGATAGGGCCCTGGAACGGAATATCGCTGCACATAAGGGCAGCGCTCGCGGCGATGCCGGCAAGCGCGTCGGGAGCGTCGTTCTCGTCGGCGGAATATAGCGTTACGTTTACGAAAGTCTCTGCATGATAATTGTCAGGGAACAGAGGGCGCAACACCCTGTCTACAAGTCGTGAGGTTAGGATCTCATAGTCGCTCGCCCTACCTTCTCTTTTGAGGAATCCACCCGGATAGCGGCCTATGGAGGAATATTTCTCCTTATATTCTACCGTCAAGGGCATGAAATCGACGCCCTCGTTGGCCTCCTGGGCCGAACATACGGTGGCCAGAAGCATGGTGTTGCCCATGCGTACCTCCACCGCTCCATCCGCCTGTTTGGCGAGTTTGCCCGTCTCGATAGTGATCTGACGGCCGTCGCCAAGCTCGATGGTCTTCTTAATTGGCTGTAACATAAATTTCTTTCTTGTTTTTTCTTCGCTGGGGTAAAATTTTCGCAAAGTTAACAAAAAATTCCCATAACCGCGCCAGATTCAACAACTTTTTTCTCCTTCCGTAGTCAGGCTGTCATCTTTTCCACCCTCCCGGAGCTGCTGATGCGACAGATGCCAGAGCTATGGGGCTGCCGGGTGTTTTGTAATTCAATTTTTTATCTTAACTTTGCATCATTATTCCGGATCACGGCTATGCAGACCTACTTCCGCATGACTGAGTCCGGACGAGAATGAACTGACTTCAAATCGAATATGAACAGCGTTTTCAATAAAACCGGCGTCAGGCTGCTCGGCGGCTGCGCCTGCGTCCTGGCCGCGGCAGCCATGCTTTCGGCATGCGGCGAGCCTCAGTTTAAAATCAAAGGCGAGATTTATGGTGCCGACAATCAGCCACTGGTGCTCGAGAAATCGGATTTTCACGGCCGTTGGGTGGCCATCGACTCCACGCGCACTTCCTCAGCGGGATCATTCTCCATCTCCCGCCCCGCCCCGGCGGCGCCGGAAATCTTCCGTCTTGCCCTCGGCGACAGATACATCTACCTTCCCGTTGACTCCGTCGAGACCGTGACCGTGACATCATCACTCAAAGACTACGGCACGGAGTTCACACTCTCCGGATCTCCCAAGGCCGAGGCCATGGAGAGGTTTGAGAAAGAGGTGATCGCGCTCCCCTCCGATATCTCTCCTGATTCCCTGACATCGTTCAAGAGAAGCGTTTTCTCCAAATATATGCGCGACGCGCAGGGATCCATCGTCAGCTATTATATATTGACGAAGACCATCGGCGACAAGCCCCTCTTCGATCCGGATAGCGACGATTACAAGTATTTCGCGGCGGTAGCCACAGGTTTCAAGGAACTCCGCCCCGGAGATCCCCGCACTCTCCTGCTTGAGAAAACATCTATGGATGCCATAAAGAAACGTCACAGCCAGAGCGGGCTGCGCCGCCAGATCCAGGCCCAGGAGATCTCGGTGATCGACATTGACCTTCCCGACGAGAACAATACCAACAGGAAGCTCTCCGACATCGTCGGTAAAGGGAAGCCAGTCATCGTGATGTTCACCCTCCTCACCCATCCCGATTCCCCTGCCATAAACACGGAGCTCGCCAAGATACACAGCGCCGGGAACGCCGAGATCTATCAGGTGTCGCTCGATCCCGACCAATACTCCTGGCGCGATGCCGCACGCAACCTTCCTTGGGTGACCGTCTTCGACGCCGCAGGCCAGTATTCCACCGCCGCCACAAGCTACAATGTAGGCAACATACCCACCTTCTTCATCTACGACCGGCAGGGTGAATTGAAAGCGCGGGCCGCCAACATCTCCGAGCTCCGCCGCGAGCTCTCTTCGCTCTGAGCACCCGTTTCTTACGCATGAACTGCCAGACCGGCACAACAAATTCACGCATAGAATCATGAATTTATTCCATACAATCAGCAAGGCCATCATATCAGCAACGATGGCCTTCTCTTTTTCGACAGGTATAGCCGCCGACGACACACCGCGCCCGACAATAACACCTACCGGACGTGCTCTGATCGACGGGGGCGCCTACATCACTCCCTCCCACGACAGGGTGGCCGACGGAGCAGCAATACCCGAGGTGAGACTCGGGGCTAAACTGAAATACGAGAAATGGGAGGCCTCCATCGACGTATCCTACGCCTACTCGAAGATTGGCCTGCGCAACATGTGGATACAATACAATATCGACCGGAGGAATGCCGTAAGGATAGGCAACTTCATCCATCAATACGGCCTGCAGTCTACATCATCATCCATGAAATGTACAATGGAGCAACCCCTCGCCTCCTCTCTTTACACCCCGGGGTTGCAGCTCGGAGCCATGTTCACCCATTATGATCCACGTTGGTATGTGGCTGCGAGCGCGCACGTGGAGAGCAGCGCCCTGAAAGAGGTGATGAACGCCCCTCTCTTCAATCAGCAGGGATATGCCCTTCTGACCCGTATGGTATGGCGCCACGCACCCGCGGGGTCATCCTCGTTCCTGCATATAGGCCTCAGCGGCGGCTTCGCCACCCCTCAGCGGCGCGTGGAGGATGGTGAGGATATCCACGACGGGTTCACGATGTCGGCCAATTTCCCGACAAAAGTGGCGCAGGTAAAGGCCATCGGTACAACAGTCGACCATTCGATGAACCTCTTCAAGTTCACTCCCGAGATCGTTGCGGCAGGCGGCCGTATCGCATTCGAGGGGCAATATTTCTTCCAGCAGATCAACCGCCGTGACGGGCTTAGGGCATATCGTACCCAGAGCGGCTACGCCACCCTCCGCACGCTCCTCACACGCAGCTCCTACGCCTATGTCTCGTCGACCGCGCAGATCTCGCGTCCTGCCCCCGGTTCGCTCGAGATGGTGGCCGACTACAACTACTCCTCGCTCACCGACCGCAGGGCAGACATAGCCGGCGGAAGGGCAAACTCCATGTCGCTTACCCTCAACTATTACATCAATCCCTACATCACGGCCCGCATGAATTTCTTCCACACCCATAGCTGGGGAATGGATTCCGCTCCCGGCATGACGCTGAGCGGAATCCAGGCGAGGCTTATGGTGCTTTTCTGACAATATACAACCCTGATATCACACCAACACAATCACTATGAATATTGACTGGAAAGACGCGCTTCAGGCGCTCAAGGACAACGGCGAAGTGCCTGTCGACAACACCCCTGATCCGGAACCCGTTCAACCCGACCGTCCCCGGCCCTTCAAAGGGGTCCTGACCGTGGCCATCGACAGGAAAGGACGGAAAGGGAAGACCGCCACTATTATCGAAGGCTTCACCGCCGGCGAGGAGGAACTTCAGGAACTCGCCAGGACTATCAAGCAGAAACTCGGCGCCGGAGGATCAACACGCGACGGAGAGATCCTGATACAGGGGGAGCGCCGTCAGGAAGTGGTCAACCTTCTCCAATCGCTCGGCTACAAGGCCCGCTGACAACGGTTTCCGCTGTCTCCTAAAGTCATTGGCCGGCAATGCCGGCATACGCCTCACGCAACCAAAACCACAAAGGCATGCTACAGCTCCAACGCGCTTCCGCAGGATCGGGAAAGACCTACACCCTCGCGAAAAAATTCATCTGGTTTCTCATAGCGGTAAAGACCGGCTCCGGCCATTGGCGACTGCGGTCGGCCGCGGAGATCGCCGACGGACTCCCGCGCATCCTGGCCATAACATTCACCAACAAGGCCACAAACGAGATGAAACAGCGCATCGTGGAGAAACTCGCCGATCTGTCGCGGGCCGACGGATCGGCCACGCTCTCCCCGGCGGAGATCTCCGGCATAGCCTATCTGAAAGATTTCGCTGCCGACCTCGGCGCAGGCACCACCGACGTGGGGAAAGCCTGCCGCACGGCCCTTTCCGTGCTCCTTAACGAATATTCCGACCTGAAGGTATCCACCATCGATTCTTTCTTCCAGACCATTCTCCGCACTTTCGCCTACGAATCGAACCTCAACGACACATATCAGGTGGAGATCGACTCCGACTTCATAGCGACGGCCGCCGTCGACTCCACTCTCGACGACATCAACTCCCTCCGCGGGGAGTCGATAGCTTCGTTCTGGATGAAAGAGCTGATAAGGGAGGAAGCCGACGCCGGCAAGACATCATGGAACATTTTCCAGAAATCCGAGCACAGCGACTCCCTGTACACCCGTTTGCGCCAGTCGATAAAGCGACTCGAAAACGAGGATTTCAAGGAGATCCGCAGTCTTCTCGACAATTATTTCGACACTCCCGACGGATCCGACCCTCTGATAAAGGGGTATGTGGAATGCCGCGACAAAATCGAACGCCCCTTGCGCGAGTCTCTCCTCGCCGCAAGGAAAGAGGCCGACAGCCTCATACGCTTATTCCGGCAACAGGGACTCGACATCGCCGCCGACGGACACCGCTACCTTAAAGGCCACCTCGAAAAACTCCGGCGTCTCCGCTTCAACCAGACCGTCAAAACCGACATCTTCTCACCTCTGCGTCCGGGAATAAAAGACAGCATCCTGAAAAAAGGGACACAGTGCGCTGATCCGGATTCACTCACGCAATGCGCCGCAAGGATGTATGAGGCATATTCCACGTGGCTCGATCTGCGAGACCGCGCTGAATGGCGCCACTGGGCGCTATATGCCCCTCATATCCCTTATCTGGGTCTCATAGGCGAGGCGAGGCGCAAGATGCATGAGTTTCTCGACAACAACAACACCATACAGCTGGGAGAGACCAACTCGATGTTGCGCCGCATCATCGGCAAAGACGACGCCCCTTTCATATACGAACGACTCGGCACGAGCATAAATCATTACCTGATCGACGAATTCCAGGACACATCGCGCCTGCAGTGGGACAATCTCTATCCTCTGCTCGCAGAGAGCGAAAGCCGGGGGGAGGACAATCTCATAATCGGCGACGCGAAGCAGAGCATCTACCGATTCCGCAACGCCGACCCGTCGCTGATCACAGAAGCTGTGCCCCAGGCATTCCCCAGGCATACGGAAGCCGGCCTTTCGAGAGCTGACAACACCAACTGGCGATCCGACCGCACCATAGTGGAATTCAACAATTTCTTCTTCCATAATCTCGTGGCCGACATTCTTTCGCAAGCGTCGCTCGGCACGATCGACTTCACCGACCTCTATGGCAACGTGGCGCAGTATGCCAGCCACCGCGATCGTAAAGGATATGTGGAGATACGTTTCCTCGATCCGGCATCACTTCCTGAAGAGACTGATGGAGAGGCGGGGGGGAGAGAGAAGCTCCCGAAGGAGGAGAGGTTGCGTGCCGAGGCGCTGCGCCAGACAGGGCCGCTTGTGGAGGAGCTTCTCATGCGTGGATACCGCCAACGCGACATAGCGTTGCTTGTTGACACCAACGACCTCGGGAAGGAGGTGATCGCCGCTCTTGTCGACTACAATACCTCCCTTCCTCCTGGCGCGCGGCGCATAGAGTTCATAAGCGAGGAATCGCTCCTCGTGTCGTCGGCCGAGGCTGTGGGCATCATCGTAAGTGTGCTGTCGAAAATGGTGGAGGGCTCTGACATAAGGCGGCGTCGCAGACAGGATAAAAAAAATGACGGAGAGGACGGCGACATATGCCGTGCCGACTGGGCCAACATAAAATGCAATTTCAGCTTCTATGCGCTGCGCCATCCCGAGATGACTCCTGCCGAACAGATAAGGGGGTTTCTCGACGGCGACTCGCCGGCCGACGCCATCGGCGCCATGCTTTCCGGCATGCAGACCGTTGCTCTCCCGGCTCTTGTGGAGGCCATTACGGAGAATTTCGTTCCCGAAGGCCTCAGGAAAGACCAGGCTGTCTTCATATCGGCGTTCCAGGATATGGTGCTCGAATACACCGAGCGGTATGCCGCCGACATAGCGTCTTTCCTATACTGGTGGAAGACGAAAGGCACCGCGCGCTCCATATCCTCGCCTGAGGGGACAGATGCTGTCCAGATCACGACTGTCCACAAATCGAAAGGGCTCGAATTCAAATGCGTCATCCTCCCTTTCTCCGATTCCTCCTTCGTGCCGTCACAACGTAAGAAGGAATGGCGCTGGGTGGAGCCGGCGGAATGCATGGCGGGGCGCGGGCTTCCACCCGTACTTCCGGTGGAGACCACATCGGCCCTCGTGGGGACCGCCCACGAAAAGGAATGGATAAGATATCATGATCTACACATGATGGACAGGCTCAACTCAGCCTATGTGGCATTCACTCGCGCTGTAAGCGAGCTATACATCTTCACCTCACTCCCGGAAAAGAGAGGATCCATGAAACTCGGAGGGTTGCTCCACACTGTATGCACCGACGCGACAATGCGTCTCGATATGACTCCCGACGCCATTGCCGACCTCATGCCTCCCCCTGAGCTCACGCGATATGACGAGACAGCAGGCATCCTCACCTTCGGGGCCAGACCGCAGGTGCCGACCGATGCGGATGCGACACCGACGCCGGAGGCGCAAGAGGGGGACGACACTGGATCCACACGCCACCGTGTCATCACCGAATATGGCGTGGACGGGAGCGCCTCCGTGCTCAGATACGTTGAAGGCGACGATGATAAGGGGGAGACCCTTATGCCTGACGCGAGCGATACCGACCCGCGTTCGGAGGGAAACCTACTTCACGCCGTCATGGAGAGGGTACGCACAGCCGATGACCTGCCACGGGCAATAACGGCTATGAAAATGAAAGGGTTGATCACTGCCGCGCAGGCGCAGGAATGGAGCGACATGCTCGCCCGGGCCATCTCATCCGAACCCGTCAGCGGATGGTTCCATCCCTCCTGGCGGGTTCTGAACGAACGCACAATATTCTCCCGCAGAGGCAAGGATCCGCGCCCCGACCGTATAATGCTATCCCCCGACCGGCGCAAGGCTGTCATCGTCGACTATAAGTTCGGAGCCGTCCCGAACGACGACAGCCATCTACGCCAGGTGAGAGGATATATCGATGCCCTGAAAGAGGCCACCGGCATACATGACGTGTCAGGCTTCATCTGGTACGTGCGTCTCGGGCGTATCGTGACTGCCGGATAAATCCCCCGCGACCACTCCGGAAGCGATACGCCGGGAAGCACGGGGGCTAAAGAACTTGGCGGGGAATTTGGCGGATTCACCACAAATTATTAACTTTGCATCAGTAAACCAACATTTTTAAACTTTGGACACAGACCCTTTACCATCTCCCTCACCTACCCTGACTCTTCTGATACTTCTTTCACAGGCAATAGAATTCACACCTCCACCCAGCTGGGCGACATGGGCGTTTATCGTAACGATCGCCGCATGCTGTCTGGTGGTATCCGCTTTTGTATCCGGCAGTGAGATAGCCTACTTCGGTCTTACCCGCAGTGATATCGACAGCCTCAGGGAAGACAGCGATCCCCGAAGCCGCAAGGCATGCGCCCTGTTGGCCGACAGCGAGCGCCTTCTGGCCACCATCCTGATATCAAACAACCTCGTCAACATCACAATGGTCGTGCTCCTCTCTTTCGCCTTCAGCCAAGTGCTGAAGTTCAACAGCGCCGTGCTCGACTTCCTGCTGCAGACCGTACTGCTGACATTCCTGCTTCTCCTCTTCGGAGAGATCTTCCCGAAGCTCGTAGCCCGCGGAAGGACTATGAAATGGGTGAAATGGGCATCCGGCCCCCTCTCTTTACTTTACGCCCTCACTACCCCCCTCGCGAAGTTCATGGTGCGCTCCACAAGCCTCGTCAACCGGGTGGTTACGAAAAAAGAGGAGAACATATCGACCGATGAACTTGAGAAAGCCCTTCAGATCTCCGACATAAAGGAGGGAGAGGACAAGGAGATGCTCGAGGGAATCCTGACATTCGGCGAGAAAGAGGTGTGCGACATCATGATATCACGTGTCGACATCACCGCCATCGAATACCACGACACATGGAGCGAGGCGATGGACGTGATCCTCAAATCAGGATTCTCCCGCATTCCGGTCTACGATACGTCGCAAGACACAATCCGTGGCATCCTCTACTCGAAAGACCTTCTCCCTTACATCGGGAAACAGAGCGACTCTTTCCGTTGGCAGGCACTCCTCCGCGAGCCTTATTTTGTGCCGGAGTCGCGCATGATCGACGACCTGCTGGAGGACTTCCGCAAGAAGAAGATACACATAGCCATAGTTGTCGACGAATACGGAGGCACACAGGGTATGGTGACCCTCGAGGACATCATCGAGGAGATTGTCGGCGAGATCGACGATGAATATGACGAGCAGACCTCCTTCTACAAGAAACTTAACGGCAACACCTGGATCTTCGATGCCAAGGTGCCTCTCGGTGATTTCTGCCACGCCCTCGGCATTGAGGAGGAGAGCCTCGGCGACACCGGCGAGGCGGAGACTCTCGCCGGACTCCTTCTGGAAATAAAGGGTGACTTCCCGACCATGAACGAGACCCTTGAGAGAGGTGGCCTGCGCTTCCAGGTTGTTAAGAAAGAACGCCACCGCATCACCAAGGTCAAGGTGACCACAGAACCGGAGAACACCATCGCTGAAAGTTAAGAAGTTGCTTATGGAGACTGAATTCATTTATTGGCCGCATCCCACTCCCGTCGGCATACGTGTGGAGGAGGTATCAGGTATGGAGACGAAATCGGGGCGTATATGGATAGAGATGGCCCGGCAGATTTACGCGGAGAACGGACGCGATTCCTATCGCGATATAGGCCACTTCCCCAACGGCGCCCCCTTCATTTTCGGGAGTGCCGCGCGAATCTCCATGACGCATGCCGACCATCTGCTGGCCGTGGCAACATTGCCGAAGACTCCGGAGGCCGATCTCTCTGCTTTCGCTCCCCGCACCGCCCTTGGTATAGACGCCGAACGCCTCGACCGCGCGCAGGTGCTGAAAATAAGGGAGCGGTTTCTATCGCCTGAGGAACTTGAACTGGTGGATGCCGAAAGTCTTGAAAAAAACATCATAGCATGGACAGCAAAGGAGGCACTCTACAAGGCTGCCATGACCGACGGTCTCGATTTCCGCACGGAGATCACCCTCCACTCGCTTCCCGCCATCGACAGGAAGATGAATCTCCCCGACGCACCTGCGCCTGTGATCGGGAAAGGCTCACTGACTGTGCGCGCAGGTGAGGAGTCGGAGGTGTATGATATGGAACTCTACAGCTA
Organism: uncultured Muribaculaceae bacterium; assembly: GCA_910588245.1. Taxonomy (GTDB): domain Bacteria; phylum Bacteroidota; class Bacteroidia; order Bacteroidales; family Muribaculaceae; genus Lepagella. The sequence goes on from CAJUQP010000005.1 coordinate 40,981, forward strand.
TGAATCGGAGGGGCATTGCGTCACTATCGCCTATTCTCCGAAATGCGCGAAATTCAGTGGCAAGAAATAGTCAGTGATTTCCGGTTCGTAAAGATACATAGAGCGGCCCCCGTGGAGAAATTCCACGGGGGCCGCTGCCGTCTGGTCCATCCTCCCCTTTTGTCTTGCCGGGATATCGGCACCTGAAGGGAGGGAAAGTTGCAAGTCAGTGGCCGGTCAGCCGAAAATGCTGCGCAGCTGGAGGCAGACCACGGTCAGGCCGAGGGCATAGAGCACGATAAGGCCCAGTGGGAAGCGACCTGTCTCCACAGGTTGATTTGTTCGTTTCATAATTCTGTTTTTTAGATGAATGTTTTTCGCTGTTCTGGCGACAGCCGCCGAAGTCTCTCCTTCAACGACACCGCAAAGTTAGCACTCCACCCCTGCCAAAAACCTACAGCCATCAGTTAATAGATGTTAACTTTTGCCTCCAAATATCATCGATTAAGAGAAGATCACAGCAAATACGCCAACAGCAAAGCTTCCCATGTCGCTTCATGCATATCGTTTACCTCCATTAGGAGTCGTATAAATAGCCTCTAATCACCAAGTCATATCTATGGCAGGAAGAAAATAAAAAAGGGTCATGAAACCGACATATCTGTTACAGACATCCCGGATTTCATGACCCTCTATTCTTGGCCTTTATTCGGAGTCGGCCTACCGACTCCGAGAGCCATCCGCGGAAGTGCTGCCTGATAGTTATGACAGCGAACAGCCTTTTTCAATTAGTAATTAGCAGTAAGTAATTGGCAATTTAGTTATTAGCTATCTAATTTTCAATATGTTGATTAAGTGAAAACCTCCAACTTAATTATAATGTCATCGTAATGACTTATAACATCTTATAAGGGACTTATGAAAATCTTATAAGTTTTTAGTTATTACGGCATTTGATTGACCGGGGACGGACTTCCGGAGGCCTCGTACAGTCAGTGCTAATACTAATTGTCATGCGCGGGACCTTGATGAAGCGACCGGAAGCAGCGAAGCTGCAATTTTGAATTTGGAATGTTGAATTTTGAATTAGTTGCAGGTTAAGCAATTAACTCATATTCTAATTCGCAATTTCTAATTGTTCATTAAAGCTTGGCTGCCCGTCGTGGGGCATCACTGCCAACAAAAGCTTGCGGTTTGTCTGGGTGTGGGTGCAGACAGACTGTTCGCTTTTGCTTCGGTCTCGCCGGATGGCTTCCGTCAGAGGATGCGCATGGCGCAAAGGATTAAGAGTCAAGGGTGAAGAGTGAAGGGGACGGGGGACCGAGGCTTACAGCCTCGACACGGCAGTGCCATCCGGCGGGCAGGCTCATGCTGACCGTTTGCGATTCTCCTCGCTTTGCTCTGAGCATACGGCTCGGAGCATATTTGACTGCGGGGCTGGCAGAACCGCGGCATTCGGCCGCGGCACACGAGGCCCGGCAACGCCGGGCTGAGGGAGATTTTCCTCTGACGGGGGTTGCAGAATGTCAATGTTCTCGTAATGATGGCTTCTCAGGGCCATCATGGCGGCATTCGCCTTCGGATCTTTTCGTGCTGTGCCGGATCGGGGATGAGACAGTAGCCATTGCTGGCGGTGGGCTGAGGTGACGCCGGTGGGGACAAACGGACGCGGCCAACTTGGTAGGATGTTCTGTGCGCCGGGGTACAGTGGTCGCGAGCGGCCTTAGGCTGCGGGAGCGGGATGCTTCCGGAGGTGCCATATGCTTCCGGGCCATGAGGATCCTTCCGGAGGGGGATCCAGGCTGTACAACAATTTAATACCTCAACCCATCGTGTCCTGTCTCGTCGGCGGTCCATCGGTGATGTTTCCTTCAGACGCCGGACTGAGTTATTCGTTAGTTTTTTAGTCGTTAGTCCATTAGATGAGAACCAAAAAATCTAAAGCTGCCGACCCTTTTGGGGAGGGCGTCCGGACCGTGAGCGGAATGCCGGGGAAAGACTCTTCTTTCCTGTTTCCGAGGACAAAGTTAATACGGGATTTGACGAGAGAATTTTTATTCTGCAACTTTTCGTTTTCCTGTTGTCAGTTTTCTTTAGTTGGTTCTTGAATCATTAGATTTTTAGCCGTTAGCTTATCGTTCTTCATTTACCTGGCTACGGACCAGCCGGTGATGGTGCGGGTCGAGGTTGAGAAGTTGACGCCGATGCTGACGGTCTCGCGGCCTTCGGCAGCGAAGGGAAGAGCGTAGTGGCGCTCCTCGATCTGACGCAATGCCTCTTCCGGCGACCGGTCAAGTTTCAATTCGATGATGTAGAGGTAGCGCGCCGTGCGCACGAAAAGGTCTATGGGCCCCTCCGACGTGCAGTATTCAGTCTCAACGTGCATTCCAAGGAGGATCATCAGCATCAGGAGCGCATTGTGCAGGTTCTTCTCGCAGTCCATCTCCATGCGGTAGGATACCGACGAGAACATGCTCTGAAGCCGACGCATGAAACTGTCAACATCGCCTCCGTCAAGTTCTTCGACAAACTCCCCGATGAAGAACTCCGTGTCCCCTCTCGGCACATTGGCATAGCGGGGAAGCAGATAACCCAGGAAACCATCCTTCACCTCGCCGTTGGGAAGACCAAGCGTATAGATGTTGTTGCGGTATGATTTTATGGTAAGATAGCCCGTTTGATAGAGCAGCGCCTCAGGATTCGGGCTGTCGAAGTCGAGCCCCTCAAGCATACTTTGGCTGCACCTGGCCTCGAAAAGCGACTTAAGGTCTGTGTCGAAGCGCTTCAGCTGATGCTCGAGAAGCGTCATCCCTCCCGACCCGATCCAGAAGTTGCCGAATTCCTTGCGGTCCATCACGTTCAGGAGGGAATAGGGATTGTAGATGTCGGGACATCTTCGGGAGAAATGATAGCCGTCGTAGCGCCTCTTCAGCTCCTCGTGGATCTCCTCCGCGCTGACACCCTCAATCCCTGCCATCATCTCCATCCCATCCCGGAAGTAATCGCAGAGCTCCTGCTCCGTTATGCCGCAGATAGCTGAGAACTCCGGCAGGAAACTGATGTCCATTATGTTGTTCAGTCCTGAGAACACCGACAGATGCGCGAACCGGCTCACACCGGTCAGGAAAACCATCCGGATATACTGCGCGCTGCTCTTGAAGTTGGAGTAGACCGCAGTCAGCTGCTCCCTCATTCTCACGAACCTTTCGCTGTCATGGAGATTGTTGACCAATGCCTTGTCATACTCATCAACAAGAATGATGACGTGTTTCCCGGTCTTCTCATAGGCGATACGGATTATGTTCTCAAATCTTACCGAAATACTGTCCGTATACGGTCTTATGTCATATAAATCCTCCCAAATCCTCAGCTTGTTCTCAATCACCTGGGCAAGTGCTTCATCTGTGGCATATGACTCCGTATTAAGGTCGAGATATAGCACGGGATACGGTTCCCAGTCCCATTCCATCGTGTCGGCATAAAGCCCCTTGAAAAGCTCGCGCCGACCCTCGAAGAAGCAGCGCATCATCGACAGGAAAAGACTCTTTCCGAAACGGCGCGGACGTCCGAGGAAGAAATACTTTCCTCCCTTGTCGAGAAGTTTCTCGACATACTCAGTCTTGTCGACATACAGGGCGCCCCGTTCCCTCAATGCCACAAACGACTGCTCGCCCACCGGATAGATTACCTTCTTTCCCATATCTTCTGAATTTTCTCCAAAGATACAACAAATTACTCACATCTACAAATCACACATCAAAGCAATGCAATGCCATATTTTTCATATTGAGAGGCGGGGAGAAAATACAACGGCGCGCCACGGAAATAACCGTGACACGCCGTCTATCAACTATACTATTAACTACTATCAGTCGTTGTTGCCACCGCCGAAGATGCGGAGCATGAAGAGGAAGAGGTTGATGAAATCAAGATAGAGGTTCATCGCTCCCATCGTGGCGAACTTGTCGGCGAGCTCAGGCTCGTAGTTGCCGGCAGCCATGCGCTTCACCTGCTGGGTATCCCAGGCTGTGAGACCAACAAACAGAAGCACACCCACGATCGATATGATCCATTCCATAGTGCTGCTCTTCAGGAATATGTTGACGATCATAGCGATAATCAGGCCTATGAGGGCCATTATGAGATAGGTGCCCATGCGGGAAAGGTCGGACTTTGTGAAATAGCCGTAGACCGACATCGCGCCGAAGGTTCCGGCAGTGATGAAGAAGGTATAGACTATTGTGCCGAGCTTATAGACAAGAAAGATCGGGGCGATCCACACACCCATCATCGCAGAGAAAAGCACGAAGAGACCGAACACGGCCGCTGTGGACATTTTCATCATGCGGGCAGGCATTATCCAGGCCATGGCGAACATGGCGATGGGAATTCCCCACATCAGGATCTTGTTGCCGAAGAAGAGATTGAGGGCGGCGGGACTCGAGGCCACACCGAGAGCGCAGAACGCCGACACGAGAAGGCCGATGAACATGCGGACATAGACCCTCTTGAGGATAGAGTTGGTCTGGGTGACGGAAACGCTCCTGCCATAATAGGGAGGAGGAGTCATGTTGTAGTTTTTGTATTCCATATATTACTGGTTTGTTTTACGTTTTTAAATATCCGGCTTCGCAGGCGCCTCACAAGCATGCCTGCGCTATAATAGACAACAAATATCGCGCCAGGTTTATCGTGGCAACACCCACTGATTTTCTCCTGATCAGCTTCAAAAGTAGCCGGGAAGTCACAAAAAAGACGTCACATGCGCTCCGGCATCTCCATGCCGAGAAGCCCTACGCCGGTCTTGAGTGTACGTGCCACCACCGCCGAGAGCAACAGACGCAGCGAACGCACCGAGGCGTCTTCCTCACGTAGGATGGAGTAGTCGTGGTAGAACTGGTTGTATTCCTTGGCCAGATCATAGCAGTAGTTTGCGATGAGGGCCGGGGAATAGGTGCGGCCGGCCTCGGCAACGACTCCGGGGAAATCGGCCACCTTCTGGATGAGAGTCGACTCCTTCTCGTTGGGCACCGCGTCGGGGGTAGCCGACATATCGATACCGCCGGCCTTACGTATCACAGACTGTATGCGCGCGTAGGTGTACTGCAGGAAAGGCCCGGTGTTGCCATTGAAGTCGATCGATTCCTTCGGATTGAAGAGCATATTCTTCTTAGGATCCACCTTAAGCAGGAAATATTTCAGCGCACCCAGACCCACCATGCGGGCCACCTCGGCGGCTTCCTCCGCAGGCATGTCGGAGAATCTGTCGGCCGACATCTCGCGGGCGTCATCCACCATCTTGTCGAGGAGATCGTCAGCGTCGACCACAGTTCCCTCCCTTGATTTCATCTTCCCCTCGGGAAGCTCAACCATGCCGTAGGAGAAATGTGTAAGATCCTTGCCCCACTTGAATCCAAGCCTGTCAAGGAGGAGGGAGAGCACCTGGAAATGATAGTTCTGCTCATTGCCGACCACATATATCATCTTGTCGATCGGGTAGTCCTGATAGCGCAGCTTGGCAGTGCCGATGTCCTGCGTCATATAGACGGAGGTGCCGTCGGCACGGAGCAGCAGCTTGTGATCGAGGCCGTCGCCGGTAAGGTCCGCCCATACGGAGCCATCCTCCTTGCGATACATTATACCCTTCTCTATGCCGCCGAGCACAAGATCCTTTCCCTCGAGATATGTGTCGCTCTCATAATATATCTTGTCGAAATCCACACCAAGACGGCGGTAGGTCTCGTCGAATCCCTTGTAGACCCATCCGTTCATCGTCTTCCACAGCTCCCTGACCTCCGGATCGCCGGCTTCCCACTTGCGGAGCATCTCACGAGCCTCGAGCATTAGAGGAGCCTCAGCCTTTGCCTGATCTTCCGTCATACCCTTCTCCATGAGTTCCTTCACCTCCTGACGGTAGTGCTTGTCGAAAGCCACATAGAAATCGCCTATCAGATGATCGCCCTTCTTGCCCGTCGACTCGGGAGTGGCGCCGTCGCCCCATTTCTGCCAAGCGAGCATCGACTTGCAGATATGGATACCACGGTCATTTACAATATTTGTCTTGACAACCTTATGGCCGTTGGCCGCGAGGATACATGCCAGCGAGTAGCCGAGAAGATTGTTGCGCACATGGCCAAGGTGAAGCGGCTTGTTGGTATTGGGAGAGGAATATTCCACCATCACCAGGTCGGAGTCAGGACCGGCCTTGCGGATGCCGAATTCCGGGTCGGCGGCTATCGAATGAATCATTGACAGCCAGAAAGCCGGATCGACCGATATGTTCAGAAACCCTTTCACCACATTGAAGCGGCTCACGGCCGGCTCGTTGGCCACAAGCCACTCACCGATCTCCGTGGCCGTAGCCTCGGGCGCCTTCCTGGAGGCTTTCAGATAGGGGAACACCACAACGGTGAGGTTTCCCTCGAATTCCTTTCTTGTCTGCTGTGGTACGATGGAGGCGGCAGGCACCTCGGCTCCGTAGAGAGCCGCCAGAGCCTTGCTGACGCCCTGTGCGATGATAGATTCTACAGTCATTTAATCCTTAATGTTATTATTCGTCTTCCTGATGTCTGCGCGGAGTGCCGATATCGAAGCGGAGGCCTCGCGCGCCCGACCCTGCAAAATTAGTAAAAAAAAGCCACATATAAAAATAAGACAGACGGCCGACCCCTCCATACGGGGGAGTCTGCCGTCTGACTATAGAGGGCTCGGGCCGGTTATTTTCCGAGGCCGTCGGCCGGTTTGAATTTCACCACCTTGCGGGCCGGGATCACAATCTTCTCTTTCGTGGAAGGGTTGACACCGGTGCGTTCCGGTTTCTCCACCATGGCGAAAGTGCCGAAACCGATGAGCTGCACTTTGTCATCATTTGCGAGAGCCTGGGCTATCGATTCCAGACACGCGTCGAGAGCTGCCTTGGCAGCCACCTTGTTCAATCCTGCCTTCGCAGCGATTTCGTTCACAAGATCAGTCTTGTTCATAACTTCTGTTTTTGATATTTTATATTTTTAACAAATTGAGGCAAATTTACGACTTTCTATATGTTTCAACAACATTTCCGCTTAAAAATCCTTAGAACATATGATTTTTTTTGCAATTCGCACGATTTTTAGCGTTATTTACATGTATTTTCTCCACATCACGGCTTCCACCACGGCTTCCGGGAGTTATGACATAAAGAGATTTTCGCTAAATTTGCACTATGTTTCGCAATAGATTATCAGGATTCGCGGCATCGATACCGCCCGTGACCAAAAACCTTATCATAATCAACTTCATCATCTGGCTGGTGGAGGCTCTCTTCCCGCGCGCTTCCGCGATGATCATAGGTCATCTCGGGCTCCACTATTTCACGGCCAGCGACTTCAACCCTGTCCAGATCGTGACCTATATGTTCGTTCACGCCCCGGGCTCCCCCTTCCACGTATTCTTCAACATGTTTACGCTGTGGATGTTCGGCTCGCTGCTTGAAAGGATCTGGGGGTCGAAGCGCTATTTCATCTTCTACTTCGTGTGCGGCATAGGGGCCGCGATAGTGCAGGAGACGGTATGGGCACTGACATATATGGGGGAGTACACGGAAGCGATAGCGGCCATGAACGGCATGACCGTGGGACATATGCGAGACATCATCGACCGCGCGCTTGCCGCCGGCGACCATGATTTCCTCGCCGCCATCGCCGACTTCAAGAACTCGATGGTGACCATCGGAGCCTCCGGCGCCGTCTTCGGAGTGATACTCGGCTTCGCCTTCGTCTTTCCCGACCGGCCGCTCTATCTCTTCTTCATCCCCGTGCCCATAAAGGCGAAATACATGATGATCGGCTACGGAGTGATAGAGTTCTTCCTGGGAGTTGGAGGAAACGACATGGTGGCGCATTTCGCCCATCTCGGCGGCATGCTCTTCGGCCTGGCCATATTGTTATACTGGAAAAAGAAAGGGATACTGAGAGGTGGCAGCTTTTATTGATCGTTTCCGGCGAGCCTGCGGCTCCTCGCAGCTCGCATGGCTCATAATAGCCAATGTGGCTGTGTTTCTGCTGGTATGGGCCGTGACGCTCTCGGGCAACCATGCCGGCATAGGAGGCAATTTCACCCTCCCCTGGCTATGCGTGCCCTCGGATGCGGCCACCGCTGTGAGAAGGCCCTGGACAGCTGTGACCTACATGCTTACCCACTACGACTTCCTTCATCTTCTCTTCAATATGCTCTGGCTCTATATGTTCGGGCTCCTGCTCTATCCGGCGGTCAGCGGGAAGCGTCTGCTCCTGCTTTTCGGTGGTGGAGGCCTCGCGGGAAGCCTCCTCTATGTAGCGGTCACGGCGCTATGGCCCGGCTCGTCGAGCGCGGGACAATACCTCTGCGGGGCATCGGCGGCAGTGCTCGCCGTGATGACATGCGCGGCCCTGGTCTACCCCGACCGTAGAATCAATCTCCTTCTTATCGGTCCCGTAAAACTGAAATGGGTTACACTATGCTGCATTGTGCTGACATTCTTCGGCATCGGAGGGGGCAGTCCCGGAGCCGGCAGCGCCCATGTGGGAGGAGTGGTCTTCGGCGCGGCCTACGCCTTGATCGCACTGCGCCGCCCCTCCGGAGCATCCACATCCGGCGCCACTCCCTCCCCATCCCGCGTGGAACGCAAGGCATTCGTCCCACGCCCCCGCAAAAACGTGCGCCGCGATGGCGACGCCGTAGCCGAGGCAGCCGCATTCCGGCTTTCCGACTCCACGCGTCTTGATCAACTCCTCGACAAGATACGTCTCTCCGGCTATGCATCGCTCACAACCGGCGAACGCAACGAACTCAATGAACTCTCACAAAGACTTCGGGAGAGATAAGCAGAGTCTCCCCCGATCAATGCCAGAGGGATAATTGTCTAAATGATATTGTAAATAGAAAATGATTTCGATTCCATTAGTAAATCCGATTTTCAGGCTCGTGATGCGATGCGTCTCCATAGTGGTATGGGCACTGACCATACTCGCCGCTTATGGCGGGCGGTTCAATCCCGAGTATCTCACCATACCCTCCGTACTCTGTCTGACCCTCCCCTATCTCGTCGCGCTCTCCGTGATTCTGATACTCTTCTGGCTGATAACGCGCCGCATCTTCTTCACGGCGCTCGGCGTGCTCGCCATGGCCGCGTGCATAGGCCCCGTCACCAAAGTCATGCCACTCAACACCTCCAAAGAACCGACACCGGGCGCCACTACATTCAAGATCATGTCATGGAATGTGCTTCACACCGACGACATCGAACGTCCGGAATCGCCTACCAACAGGGCCGTGGAATACATGATCGAGTCGGGCGCCGACGTGATATGCCTTGCCGAACTTGACAATTTCAGTCCTTCGGAGCTCCGCAAAGCCTCCCCCGCGTTGATCGACAGCCTTATCCGCACCTATCCATTCAGAGCCGGCCTCTCCTCAACCGACATCAAGGTGCTCTCGAAATATCCCGTAAACCGCGCCGGCATCACAGATCCCGGCGATTTCGGACGCCAGCGCTTCGACTTTTTCAAAGTGCGCTTTCCCCGGCAGACACTGACAGTCGGCATGGTACATCTGTATTCATACGACCTCTCCGAGGAGGAACGGCAGGTGGTGACCGAGATAAAATCGGTGGGCACAGCGAAATCGAGTGTGAAGGAATTCAAAGGCTCCATCATGGGAAAACTGCGCAACGCCTTCCGCCGCCGGGCCGAGAACGCCGCCGAGCTCCGCAAGGCGATCGACTCCACCACCGGTCCGCTGATCGTCTGCGGCGACTTCAACGACGTGCCCAACTCGTGGGCCTACGACATGGTCGTGGGCGACGACATGCGCGACGCCTACATCGAGACGAATTTCGGACCGTCACACACCTACCGTCTCCACATGTTCTATTTCCACATCGACCAGATGTTATACCGTGGAGCCCTCAAGGCTCTCGATATGGAAGTGGGAAAGATAAAGACCTCCGACCATTATCCGCTTATCGGGGAGTTTGAATTCACAAAGAAATGACACCATAAAGCACTTTCAATCAAACAACATCATATGAAATCAAATCTTCTTAAATTCGCGGCGGCAGCCCTTCTGTGCGCCGCCTCCACCTCAGGAACCATGGCACAGACCCACGCCAACCCGTTTCTGACTCCCTACACCACGAAGTTCCAGATACCCCCCTTCGAGGATATCCGCACGTCAGACTTCATCCCGGCCATTAAGGCCGGCATCGAGGAGCAGAAACAGAACATTTCCAACATCACGCGCAACCGCGCGCTTCCGGATTTCGACAACACCATCATCCCCCTGGAGAATCTTTCGCCGATTCTCGACCGTGTCTCCGGAGTGTTCTACCACTATCAGAGCGCCCTCAACACCGATGAGTTCGCGGCAATGGCAGAGGAAGCCATACCCCTCCTCAACGAGGCAGCCAACCAGCTCAACCTCGACGAGGCCCTGTTTCAGAGAATTAAGGCCGTCTATGACAACATGGACCGTCTGAAGCTTGACAAAGTGCAGCGCCGGGTGGTGGAAAAATACTACCGCGGGTTCGTGGAACAGGGCGCGGCCCTCTCCCCCGAGAAGAAAGCTGAACTCGTGAAAGTAAACGATGAGCTCTCCAAACTATTCATACAGTTCAACAAGAACCTCCTCAACGCCACAAACTCCTTCTTCATCACGGTCTACGACAAGGCTGACCTTGCCGGTCTGCCCGAGACATCAGTAGCCCAGGCCGCAGAGGAGGCGAAGAAGAGGAAACTCGACGGCCTCTGGGTCTTCACCCTCCACAACCCCAGCCGCCTCCCCGTGCTACAGTATGCCGACAACCGCGGCCTGCGCGAGGCCATCTACAAAGGCTATACCACCCTGGCCTCATACGGTGCCAACAACAACTACCCTGTCATCGAGCAGATCGTGAAGCTACGTGCCGAGAAAGCACGCATCATGGGCTTCGACACTTTCGCACAGATGATGACCTCCCGAGTGATGGCCAAGACTCCCGAAGCGGCCACAGATCTTCTCCTCCAGGTGTTTGAGCCAGCCGTGAAGCGCAGCCATGAGGAAGTGGCCGACATGCAGGCGATAGTCGACGCCGAGAACGGAGGCTTCAAGATCCAGCCCTGGGACTATTATTACTACGCCGGCAAGGTAAAGAAACAGAAATATAACATCGACGAGAATGAGGTGCGTCCTTATTTCGCACTCGAGAATGTGCTACAGGGCCTTTTCAACGCCGCCGAACGCCTCTATGGCATAAAGATGGTGGAGATGCCCGACGCACCCAAATATATGGACGAGGTGACTGTCTATGAGGTGCAGGACGCAAAGACCGGCAAACATGTGGCAGTGTTCATGACCGACTATTTCCCGCGCGCGTCGAAAGTGCAGGGCGCATGGATGGAGCAGCTTCAGAGCAGCGGGCTCTATGAAGATGGCGAGCGTCGCCCGATCGTCTACAACGTAGGCAACTTCACGCGCCCCACCGCCGACACTCCGGCACTCCTTACCATCGATGAGGTCGAGACCACATTCCATGAATTCGGTCATGCTCTCCAGGCTATACTCTCGCAGGCACCCTACCGCTCCGTGGCCGGCACAAACGTAGACCGCGACTATGTGGAGCTGAGTTCCCAGATGAACGAGCACTTCGCTTTCACTCCCGAATTGCTCAAGACCTACGCCAAGCACTACAAGACAGGCGAAGTGATACCCGACGAACTGATAGAGAAGCTCAACGAGTCATCAAAATTCAACCAGGGATTTGTCACCACAGAACTCGCCGGGGCAGCCCTACTCGACATGGCATGGGCCCGCGAGAATGGCGACAGCATCAAGGTTGACGAATTCGAAGCCAAGGTAGCTAAAGAACTCGGCATGCCCGAGGAGATCACCTTCCGCTACCGCTCCCCCTATTTCAAACATATCTTCGGCGACGACGGCTACGCCGCGGGCTACTACACATATCTCTGGGCGCAGGTGCTCGAGGCCGATGCCTGGGAGCTTTTCCAGAAAAACGGCGTGTTCAACCCCAAGACAGCAGCATCCTATAAGAAGAACATCCTCGAGAGCGGTGACACCGAAGACCCCATGGTGCTCTTCCAGCGCTTCCGCGGCCACAAGCCCGACTCTCATGCACTTCTCCGCCTGCGCGGTTTCGAATGAACCCATGCAATTCGATTGTAAATAAGAATGAATGAAATCTTTATGCGACGCGCCCTTCAGCTCGCCAGAGGCGGGGAAGGGCGCGTCGCTCCAAATCCGATGGTCGGGGCCGTGGTTGTGGCCCGCGACCGCATCATAGGCGAAGGATTCCACCGAACCTACGGAGGGCCGCACGCCGAAGTCAACGCCATCGCCTCTGTAAAAGAGGCCGACCTCCCGCTGCTCAGAGAGGCCACGGTCTATGTCACTCTCGAGCCATGCTCCCACTATGGCAAGACGCCTCCCTGCGCCCTGCTTCTCGTGGAGAAAGGGGTAAAAAGGGTAGTCATAGGTGCCCCCGATCCCAATCCACTCGTGGCCGGACGCGGAGTAAGCATGCTGCGCGAAGCCGGAATAGAGGTGACTGAAGGGGTGCTTCTCGACGAATGCATGGCCATCAACCGCCGTTTCATGACTTTCCATTCACTCCATCGTCCGTGGATACTCCTTAAATGGGCACAGAGCGCTGACGGATTCATGGCCGCCATTGACGAAGCAGGTAATCCCGGCCCCGTGACCTTCTCCAATCCCCTCTCCTCAGTGTGGATGCACCGCGAACGCGCAGGCGTGCAGGCCATAATGGTCGGTTCGCACACAATACTCACAGACCATCCGCGCCTCGACGTCAGACTTTGGGCAGGAAACAATCCCGAGAAAATAGGCTGCCCGCATGGTCTCGACCTCCACCGGCTTGTGGACGATCTGACGCGGCGGGGCATAACCTCACTCATGGTGGAGGGTGGGCCCACATTGCTCGCAAGCTTCATCCGCGAAGGGCTATATGACGAAATCAGGATCGAGACAGCACCCGCGGCACTCGGCAAAGGACTGCGCGCCCCCTTGCTTCCACCGGATCTTGAGAGCGTCGGAAACAGCTCATGCAGAGGCAACGGCATAGCCGTATTCAGACGTTAAAAAGCACTAAAAAACGCTTATTTGTCAAAATCAGCCGTTTTTCTGCCGGATATTTCCGCAAGAAATACTAATTTTGCAGATTGTAACAAGTGCGCACGGCCGGAAGGCACACACCACATCCTGAGTCCGGGCGCTCCTAACCAATGTCATCAATAGTGAAAAAGTCACTTTTCCGTTTGCCAGGTCTCATGCTTCCCGCACTCCTGACGGTGCTGGGGGCGGCGACTTCGTGCAACTCAAAAAATGAATCAACCAACGACGAGCCTGCCGTGACCATATCTACGGTGGCAGTGAAAAGTTTCAATCTCAAGGCCGACACGAAAATCCTTGCCGACCTCGACTCCGTGTTCTTCTCGATCGATCTCGACAAGGGGATCATATTCAATGCCGACTCTCTCCCGAAGGGAACAGACATCTCACGCCTGATCCCCGTCATCACTTTCCAGTCGTCGATGACGGAAGCCAAGATCGTAATGGAGGGAACGACCGAGAAAGCCGACACCGTCAACTACCTCACTAACTCAACCGACTCGATCGACTTCACGAAAAAAGTGACCCTCAACGTCACCGCGCTCGACGGCACCAACAAGTATACCTACCTCATAAAGGTCAATGTCCACACCCAGGATCCAGACTCCCTGATGTGGGACCGTATGGCGCAGGCGAAACTGCCGTCGCGCAATCCGGATCCGCTGCAGCAGAAGAGCGTGATGAAGGACGACAAAATCTATTCCCTCATCCGCGAGAATGACGGCACCATGACGCTGGCCACCGCCGACGACATCTACACCGGAGAATGGACAAAAACAGCCGTCGACCTCCCCTTTGAGGCCGACGTACGCTCGCTCAACGCCACCACGGATGCTCTCTGGATTCTCTCTGCCGACGGCGCGCTCCACACCTCGGCCGACGGTCTTGACTGGACTGACACCGGGGAAAGATGGCTCAGCATCGTAGGCCCGTATCTCGACAGCATGCTTGGCATCAAAGCCACAGACAACGATCTGGTGCATTGCCACTATCCGGCGTCGCCGCTGATCGAAGACACCCCTGTCGATCCCACCTTCCCGCTCGAAGGGCGCAGCGCCTTCATGACCATGTCGTCGAAATGGTCGCCCAATCCCACGGGGATCCTCGCCGGAGGAGTCAATGCCGCGGGAGAAGCGGTCTCGGCGGTATGGGCATTCGACGGTTCGAGATGGGCCGTGATCAGCGAGAACCAATTGCCCGCGCTCAACGGCGCCATGCTTGTGAAATACACCATACGCCGTCAGCTCAGCTCCGTTGTTCCACAGAAAGATTATGAGGTATGGATTGCTTTCACGGGCAAGACAGGGAACGGCGAATTCAACCGCACGCTCTACATATCCTACGACAACGGTGTGACATGGACAAAAGGAGCTAGGCTCCTGCAGCTGCCGGAATATTTCCCCTCCCTCTACGGAGCTGATGCCCTGGTGGTCGACGCGCCTCTCTCAGGTGATCTCTCCGACGCCTGGGCCACCCGCGCTTCCGCCAATCCCGGACGCTGGCTCACCCGCGCCTACACACTCGACGGATATGAGATCACCTGGGACTGCCCATTCATCTATGTGATGGGAGGCGAGATGGCTTCCGGACGTCTCTCCGACTCCATCTGGAGAGGGGTGATCGCACGCCTGAGATTCATTCCGATAATCTGACAGTCACCGGCCGCAAGGCATCGCGCCCTGCGGCGAAACGACCGATATCTTGACACGAAGACACCTCACAGCCATCATCCTTTCACTCGCGGCCACGCTCCCGACGCTGACAGCCGCGCAGGAAGACTACCGGTTTGAAGCCGGAGGAGGAATCGGCATGACCGGATATCTCGGCGACGCCAACACCGCCGCGATGTGGAGCATGCCCGGGCTTGACGGTGAGTTGCTCTTCAGATATATAGCCAGCCCAAGATGGGCCTTCAAGACAAACCTCTATGCCGGATCGCTCCGCGGCGACTCCTCCAAGATGGAGAATGACTTCCCCGATGACGCCGACAGGCGCTTCTCGACCACTTTCTACGAGATCGGAGAGACCGTGGAGCTGAACTTCCTCGACTACGGCATGGGTGAGACCTACAGACGCCTCAAACGCTTCACACCATACATAGCGGCAGGACTGGGAGCGACATTCTGGAGAGTGGATGGCAGAAGCGGAGCCGCACTGACGATACCGCTCGGACTGGGAGTGAAATACAAGCCTTCTCCGCGCGTGAACCTCGGCCTGGAGTTCCTGATGAAGAAAACTCTGACCGACCGTCTCGACGGCGACCGCCTCGACGACCCACTGGGTATAGAGAGCGCCTTCATGAAGAACACCGACTGGTATTCGACACTGACCTTCACTGTCAGTTACGAATTCAGCAGACGGTGTGCCACCTGCAACTATAAAGACTGAAACTTTATTATGGACGAACTGCAAAAGAAAATAGATTCTCTCGACAGAAACCGCATTCCGGTACATGTGGCCATGATCATGGACGGCAACGGACGATGGGCACAGAAAAAGGGATTCGCCAGAAGCGAAGGACACGCGGAAGGGATCTCCACGGTGCATCGTGTCACGAAGCTGTCGTCAGACCTCGGAGTGAAATATCTCACGCTTTACGCCTTCTCCACAGAGAACTGGAACCGTCCGCCAGAGGAGGTAGCCACCCTCATGTATCTCATAGGCTGGGCCATTGAGCGGGAGCTCCCCGAGTTGCTACGCAACAACGTCAGGATTCATCTGCTCGGAGATATCGACAGGATTCCCCAGGAAGCCAGAGAGCGTCTCTTCTACGCCCGCGAGGCCACGGCCCACTGCACCGGCCTGCAGCTCAACATGTGCCTAAGCTATTCCTCCCGCTGGGAGATCACCGAGGCAGCCCGCGTATTGGCCCGCAAGGCCGCCGCGGGAGAGATCGATCCGGAAAGCATCTCGGAGGAGGTGTTCGCCTCCTCGCTGACCACTGCGGGAATCCCGGACCCCGACCTGCTGATACGCACCGGAGGCGAGGAGCGCATATCCAACTATCTGCTCTGGCAGATAGCCTACAGTGAGCTATACTTCACTCCCGTGCTATGGCCGGACTTCTCCGACGCGGAATATGTCGACGCCATAATAGATTACCAGAACCGCGAACGCCGCTACGGCAAAACCAGCGAGCAAGTGCGCAATAACGAATAATCCCTCATCCGAATGAAAAATCTGCTGAAGATTTCATTGATCTCCATAACACTGGCAGGAGCCCAATCGGTATCCGCCCAGGACGTGACGCCCGCTCTTCCGGGCGACACCATCTTCAACCCCGACATCATCTATTCCCCCATACCGCGCTCATATGAGATAGCCGGAATCAACGTGGAGGGTATTAACCATGTCGACGATTATGTGATCGTGGCCAACTCAGGCCTCTCGATCGGCGAGCGCGTCAACATCCCCGGCGACGCCATCACCGCCGCCACAAAGCGCCTCTGGAGACAAGGTCTTTACTCGAGAGTAAACATCACCGCCGACAAGATGCTGGGCGACAAGGTATGGCTCACCATCCATCTGCGCCAGCAGCCAAGAATGTCGGAAATGAGATTCTCAGGTGCCAAAGGAGGAGAGAAGAAAGACCTCACCGAACGCCTCGCCATGGTGCCCGGCCAGCAGATCACTCCCAACATCGTGGCCCGCGCACAGAAGATCATCCAGGACTATTACAGCGCCAAGGGATTCAAGAACGCCGTCGTAGACATCAAACAGGTGCCCGACCTCTCGAAAGAGAACCAGGTCATCCTCGATGTCAACGTCAACCGCCACAACAAGGTGAAGGTACACAAGATCTATATCGCCGGCAATGAGATCCTCTCCGACCGCAAGGTGAAGGGGGCAATGAAGAAGACCAACGAGAACGGCAATATCCTCAACCTCTTCAAGCAGAAAAAATTTGTCGACTCCGACTATAAGGATGACAAAAACCGCATCATCGAGAAATATAACGAGCTGGGCTACCGCGATGCCCGCATCGTGAAAGACAGCGTCGTCAAATATGCCGACGACCGTGTCGACGTCTATATCGATGTGGAGGAGGGTAAGAAATATTATATCAGCGACATCGACTGGGTGGGCAATACCATCTACCCCACCGAAACCCTCAGCCGCGTGCTCGGCATCTATCCCGGCGACGTCTACAACCAGAAGCTTCTCGAGAAGCGTACGCACACTGATGATGACGCCGTCTCCAACATCTATCTCGACAACGGCTACCTCTTCTTCACCCTCATCCCTATCGAGCAGAACATCAAGGGGGACAGCATCGCCCTCCAGATGAGAATCATCGAAGGCCCGCAGGCCAAGATCAACAAGGTGGTGATCAACGGCAACGACCAGCTCTTCGAGAAAGTGATCCGCCGAGAGCTCCGTATCCGGCCGGGCGAACTCTTCTCGCGTCAGGACATCATCCGCTCCGTGCGTGAGATAGCCGCATCAGGCCACTTCAACCCAGAGACCATCGACCCCGACGTGCAGCCCAACGAAAACGACGGCACCGTCGACATTGTGCTCGACCTCGAGAGCAAAGCCAACGACAAGGTGCAGCTCTCATTCGGCTGGGGACAGAGCGGCGTGACAGGACAGGTGGCACTCTCCTTCTCCAACTTCTCGATCAAGAACCTCTTCAACCCCGGCTCATACCGCGGCATCATACCGCGCGGCGACGGCCAGACCTTCTCCATCGCGGCGCAGACCAACGCCAAATACTACCAGAGCTACAGCATCTCGTTCTTCGACCCCTGGTTCGGAGGGAAGCGCCCCAACTCGCTTTCCGTAAGCTTCGACTACAGCCGCTCCACCGGCATCAACTCGAGCTTCTACACCAACAACTACTACAACGCCATGATGAACCAGATGTATAACATCGGGGGCACCATGAACTACAATTACAACTACTATCAGAACGCCTACGACCCCAACAAGGTGCTCCAGATGGCAGGTGTAAGCCTCGGCTTCGGCACGCGCCTAAGCTGGCCCGACGACTACTTCAGGTTCCAGGCCATGCTCTCCTACCGCTGGTATTATCTTAAGAACTGGGAGTATCTCTACTATATGAACAACGGCGTGTCGAACGCCCTCACCCTCGGGCTGTCGCTCTCCCGCGAGAGCATCGACCAACCAATCTATCCGCGCCGCGGATCCTCCTTCACCGTCGACCTGACAATGACGCCTCCCGCCTCGCTCTTCTCCGGGCGCAAGAACTGGGCCGAGCTGTCAAGGCTCGCGTCACGCTCAACTCCAGGCATCAGCACCGAGACACGGGAGGCAGCCCAGAAGGAGATCTACAAATGGATAGAATACTGGAAACTAAAATTCAAGAGCAAGACCTACACACCGCTCACCGACCCTGACGGCAACTGGACCCTCGTGATGATGACGCGCGCCGACTTCGGCCTCATCGGATCATGGAACAAGCATCTCAAGACCCCCTTCGAGACATTCTACTTCGGAGGCGACGGTATGTCGGGAAGCTATACCTACGCCACGGAGACCATCGCGATGCGCGGCTATGAGAACGGCCAGTTCACCCCATTCGGCTACGAAGGCTACGCCTACGGACGCTTCGGCATGGAACTCCACTTCCCCTTCATGCTCCAGCCTTCCACCACAATCTATGCGCTGGCGTTCGCTGAAGCCGGCAACTGCTGGACTTCCGTAAGCGAGTTCTCTCCGTTCAACCTAAAGAGGAGCGCCGGCGTCGGCGTGCGTCTCTATCTCTCGATGCTCGGCTTCCTCGGCATAGACTGGGGCTACGGCTTCGACAAGGTGTGGGGACGCCGGGGAGGCAGCCAGCTTCACTTCGTGCTCGGACAGGAATTCTGACACAATACCGGGGCTGCCCTTAGTGGCAGCCCCGCATTTAACACTTTTTCAGACGGTTTGAACCCTCACGGACATCAGGCCGTTTAAACTAAAAGCCGCCCCGGCGGTCAATACGTTTAAACAATAGAAAACAAAACTGACATGAAAAAGATTATAATCGCAGTAATCCTCGCCGTAGCGGGATTCGGCATGGCCTCAGCCCAGAAGTTCGCGATGGTCGACATGGAATATATCCTCAGAAACGTGCCGGCCTACGAGATGGCCAACGAGCAGATCAACCAGTTCTCGCAGCGCTGGGAGAAAGAGGTCAACCAGCTCTCGCAGGAGGCCGAGACAATGTATCAGAATTATCAGAGCGACATGGTGTTCCTCACCGACGACCAGAAGAAGAAACGGGAGGAGGCCATAGTGGCCAAGGAGAAGGAGGTCACCGATCTCCGCTATAAATATTTCGGCCCCGAGGGAGAACTCTTCAAGAAGCGTCAGTCGCTCATGCAGCCCATCCAGGACGATGTCTACAACGCTGTGAAGGCCGTGGCCGAGGAGCAGGGATATCAGGCGATTTTCGACCGCGCGTCTTCGCAGGCCATCGTTTTCGCCACTCCAAGAATCGATGTGAGCAATCAAGTGCTTGCAAAGTTGGGTTATTCCAAATAATTTCAGTATCTTTGCAAAAATATTGGAAAAACCTTTGGACTACCGATGGCATCCGACTCGCTTCCGGAGTCAGAACGCAACCGCAATCCGTGAAACCGAAAACATAAAACTCGAAAATCAAATAACAACAGCAATCAGTAATGTTCAAGAAAATTTTGTTAGTGGCAGCCCTGCTCATACCGATGCTGGCTTCCGCACAGACGCTTAAGATCGGTCTTGTCGACCAGTCGGAGATCCTCTCAAAGATGCCCGAGACGGAGGCTGCACAGAAGCAGATCGCCGAGGTATCAAAGAAGTATGAGGACGAATACGCCAAGCTCACCGAGGAGATGAACCGCCGCCTTGAGGAATTCAAGCAGATGAAGCCCGATGAGCTTCCCGCCATCAAGGAGCGCAAGGCCCGCGAGCTTGAGGACTATCAGACAAAGATGGCCCAGTTCGAGCAGAACGCCATGCAGGATCTCAACAAAATGAACCAGGAGCTTATGGCCCCTATCGTGCAGAAAATCCGCAGCGCCATCGAATCTGTAGGCAAGGAGGGAAGCTACTCCCTGATCCAGGACAAGAACCCCCAGCTCACTATCTATTTCGCATCGCCGGTGGTTGACATCACTCCCGAGGTTAAAGCCAAACTCGGGCTCAAATAAGATATTCCGACACCACAAAAAAGCGGAGCCTGCAGGTTCCGCTTTTTTGTGCGTGCAACTCCATTCTTTTCCCTGCATAAAACCTTTCATACCCACTATCCCATATGCGCATAGGTATCTTTGATTCCGGCTACGGCGGTCTAACCATCCTCAGGGAGATAAGACGACGCCTTCCGGATTACGACTATCTGTATCTTGGCGACAACGCACGCGCCCCTTACGGCACACGCTCATTCGACATAGTCTACAGATTCACGCTGCAGGCCGTGCGCCATCTTTTCGACCGCGGCTGCCGGCTTATCATCCTTGCCTGCAACACAGCCTCGGCGAAAGCTCTGCGCAGCATCCAGCAGAATGATCTACCGGTCATCGACCCTTCGCGGAGGGTGCTCGGCGTCATAAGGCCCACAGTGGAGATACTTCCGGACTTATCGAGATCAGGCCATATCGGGCTCCTTGCCACTCCGGGCACAGTAGCGAGCCATTCCTACCGGATGGAAGTGGAGAAGATCAATCCGCGAATGACCATCACCGAGCATGCATGCCCGATGTGGGTGCCACTGGTGGAGAACAATGAGGCGGCATCGCCGGGTGCGGATTATTTCGTGAGAAAATATATCGACGAACTCCTCACGCTCGATCCCGCAATCGACACAATAGTGCTCGGATGCACCCATTATCCTCTCCTGCTTCCCAAAATCAGGGAATATGTGCCTGATAGCATAAGCATCATCAGCCAGGGAGAGCTCGTGGCGGAAAGCCTCGCCGATTATCTGCGCAGGCACCCGGAAATAGAATCCGTATGCGAAAAAAACGGAGCTATCGAGTATCTCACCACGGAGAGTGCCGAGAAATTCGATGGTCTCGCATCGATATTCATGAACGCACCTGTGACGGCAAAAAAAATAACACTTACTTGATTGAAATGACACTTGAAGAGATAAAAAAACTTCCGGCAGAGGAAGCGATCAAGGCGCTCGACGCCCGTCTGACCGCCAACCCTTCCGATGATGCCGCTCTCACACTGAGAGGGATGCGGCACTGGGCTCTCTCCCACCGGTCGCTTGCCATAAAGGATTATCTCGCAGCCGTGCGTAACAACCCCGACAGTCCGGCCGCCATGTTGCTGCAGAATGCAAATGATATCCTCGGGTTCTACAATAAAGATTTGCTAAACCCTTGAACAATTAGTAATTAGCAGTTTGCAATTAGTAATTGTGATTGGCACAATGAGATATAATTTGCCGTTGGCAAACGCGGATCGGGACTCCCGTGGCCTCAATTACTAATCGCAAATTTCTAATTCCCAATTAATCAATGTGTTTCCCACGGGAATGCCATATGTGGGGCCGGAGAAACCGAGAAAGGGGAATATGACGGAGTGGCTGCGACATGTCCTGAGGGAGTGAACAGCGGATTAGAGGGGCGCTCCGGAGAGTAAAGCATCAAGGGCCGTTCCTCGCTCCAACCTTTTGTCTGATTGCGGATATAAAGGCGTGCCAGACCATACACTCCATATGTGAGATGACGCAGTTCGCCTATGAGCTGTGTCATGTCGGCAACCTGATTTATCATAAACTCCACCACAGTTCGCCCCTTCATCGTGAGCCTGGCGAATATTCTGTCGCCGTATTCAATTTTTTTCCTATAATCCATAGCATTTCCATAATTTTGTCGTTTGGTTCAAAGACGGGATATTTTCCTTACGATCCTTGAATCTGATGCAAAATTAGAAGCCGCGACTGCCAACAGATTGCAGCGCGGGTTAAATAAATGTTAAAAGATAAGAAATCGGTGGTTATAAGCCGGATTTGGATTAACTTTGCATACGTGAAGCCGAACGGATGCCTTTTTAAGGTGTTTCCATCGGCAAAGAGTTGCAGGAATGGTGGAATGGTAGACACGAAGGACTTAAAATCCTTTGGCCTTTACCGGCTGTGTGGGTTCGAGTCCCACTTCCTGTACCGGAAAAGGCTGATTTCTCAATGAGTGATCAGCCTTATTTGCAATTCATGCAGGCTGAAGACACTATTTTTTTCCGCTGACAATCACACAAGCCCGCATACAGGCAATGACCATAGAGAGACTTTTTTTGAAACTTAATAAACTTCCTACATGTTGAAAAAATCCTTTTTCCTATTCGGTACGACAGCGATGCTCGTATCGTGTGCCGGAGGAGGCGCCGAACAACTGGCGTCGCCCGACGGAAATGTGCAGCTCAGCTTCGAGCTATCGAAAGACGGCACACCTACCTATTCCGTGAAATTCGATGACGAGGAGATCATCAAGCCTTCCACCCTCGGTTTCATTCTGAAGGACGCCGCCCCCATGACATCCGGCTTCAAGGTGGAGAAAATCACCCGTGAGTCGGGCGACGAGACCTGGGCTCCCGTATGGGGAGAGAACGACTCCATACGCGACCACTACAACGGCATGACCGTGCAACTGACACAGCAGGCCGGCGACACGCTCCGCAAACTCGACATACAATTCCGCGTCTATGACGACGGCGCGGCTTTCCGCTATATTTTCCCCGACCAGGAGACCAAGACATTCGTGATAGCCGACGAGCTTTCGCAGATGGCCATGGGTGGCGACTACACAGCATGGTGGATACCCGGCGACTACGACACCCAGGAATATGAATACACGAAATCGAAACTCAGTGAGATAAGCAGCTACGCGGAGAAAGGGAAGATAGAGAATGTGTCGCAGACAGGTTTCTCACCCACCGGCGTGCAGACCTCGCTTATGCTCAAGACACCTTCCGGCAAATACGTCAACCTCCACGAGGCCGCTCTCGTAGACTATCCGGCCATGCATCTCAACCTCGATGAGAGCAACCTGACCTTCACATCGTGGCTCACACCCTCTCCCGACGGCACCAAGGCTACGATCGACGTTCCGTTCAAGACCCCCTGGCGCGTGGTTATGCTCGGCGAGAAGGCCACGGACATCCTCGCCACGAATATAATCTACAACCTCAACGAGCCCAACGCCCTTGAAGATACCTCATGGATACATCCCACCAAATACATGGGCGTATGGTGGGAGATGATCACCGGCAAGAGCCAGTGGTCGTATACCGACGCCGAGAACTTCGATCTCGCCACTTTCGACTATTCAAAAGCCAAACCTCACGGCAAGCATGGCGCCAATACCGCCAACGTGAAGCGCTACATAGACTTCGCAGCCGACAACGGATTTGACGAACTGCTCATCGAAGGATGGAACGTAGGCTGGGAAGACTGGTTCGGAAAGGAGAAGGACTATGTGTTCGACTTCGTGACCCCCTATCCCGACTTCGACATCAAGGAGCTCAACGACTATGCCCACAAGAAGGGTATCAAGCTCATGATGCACCATGAGACTTCGGGATCGATCCCCAACTACGAGAAGCATATGGACAAGGCCTACGACCTCATGAACCAGTATGGCTACGACGCGGTGAAGAGCGGCTATGTGGGCAGCATCCTTCCAAAGGGTGAGAACCACTATAGCCAGAGCTCCGTGCGCCACTACCTCAACGCCATCAAGAAAGCAGCCGACAAGAAGATCATGGTCAATGCCCATGAGGCTGTGCGTCCCACCGGCCTGGCCCGCACATATCCCAACCTCGTAGGCAACGAGAGCGCCATGGGTACGGAATACCGCAACATGTCGGCAGCTCATGAGACCATCCTGCCGTTCACGCGTCTGAAAGGTGGCCCGATGGACTTCACCCCCGGCATCTTCCGCATGGATATCGGCAGCTTCGTGCCCGGCAGCAACGAGCATAAGAAAGCCACCGTGGCAAACCAGCTCGGCCTTTACATGACCATGTACTCCCCTCTCCAGATGGCGGCCGACCTCCCCGAGCACTATGCGGAGAAGATGGATGCGTTCCAGTTTATCAAAGACGTGCCTGTTGACTGGAGCGAGACCCGCTACATCGACGCCGAGCCCGGAGAATTCATCATCGTGGCCAGGAAAGACAAGAAATCACCAAACTGGTTTGCCGGCGGCATCACCAACGAGCAGGCCCGCGACACCGAGCTCAAACTCGATTTCCTCCAGCCGGGCAAGAAATATATGGCCACCATCTACGCCGACGCTCCCGACGCCGACTATCTGAAGAATCCCGAGGCTTACGTGATCACCAAAAAAGAGGTGACCTCAGCCGACACACTCCCCATCCACATGGCCCAGGGAGGCGGCTTCGCCATATCCTTCTTCGAGGAATAAGCACGCGGATAAACATCCAGAGCACACAAAAGCATATACATACCCGCAGGAAGGGGGAGTCCGGCAATCCGGACTCCCCCTTCCCTTTATTCACTATAAGTCACGCTGTCCGCTATAAGTCAAGCCTGCATCTTACGTCGGGGTATGTAAGCCAGAAGGCAGAACACCGCCGCACAAAGCGAGATGCCACCTCCTATGGAGCAGATGTTTGACAACAGGCCTGCATCACACACCCATCCGCCGACCATAGCCCCGGCCCCTATCCCCAGATTGAATATGCCGGAATAGAAACTCATAGGCACAGCAGAATCGCCGGGGAAAAGCCCCACGATCTCATTCTGGAAGGCTATGTTGAATATGGTCATGGCCATGCCCCAGAATATGCACACCGCAGCCAGAAACCATACCGACATCATGGAACATGGATAGACAAGGAGCATCATCACAGGCAGCCCGAAACAGGAAGCGAGGATAAACAGCCTCGGGCGGGCCGTATACCATCTCGACATAAGGAAGCTCCCCGTCAGTCCGGCCACTCCGAAAAGCGACAGCGTCAACGTGATCGGCTTCTCCCCCATGCCGACAATCTGCGCCATGAAGGGCTCGATATAGCTGTAGCCCGTGTAATGCCCGGTGACGATCACTACCGTGACTATGTATATGCACACCAGAGGGCGGCACTGCCACAGTGAGCGGATCATCTGCTTCCGGCTCTCCCCCTTACTCAGGTCGGGAGCTATCGACGGGAAACGGAAACGCAGCCCCAGAAGGATCAGGGCAGCGAGCACCGCTATGGCCGCGAATGCCATGCGCCAGCCAGCCACAAGACCGAGCACACGCCCCAGGGGCAACCCCATTATCAATGCGACACCGCCGCCGGCCACCAGAGCGCTCAGTGCGGCGGCTCTCTTCTCGCGTGGCATCACAGCCACGGCCATTGCCGGAGCTATCGACCAGAAGAGGCTG
The DNA here is from genome assembly GCA_910588245.1 of uncultured Muribaculaceae bacterium. GTDB lineage: Bacteria > Bacteroidota > Bacteroidia > Bacteroidales > Muribaculaceae > Lepagella. The sequence goes on from CAJUQP010000005.1 coordinate 66,423, forward strand.
TGGGCCAGAGCCACACCTATACGGGAGAACATGAGGGTATAGTAGCCCGTGGAGAGCACGGTCAGTATATGGCTCAGGAAGAAGACACTGACCACCCCGGTCATGAGAGTGCGGAAGTTCATCCTCGCGAAAAGGAGCATCAGCGGAAGCGACATGGTGGCCACAACCCAGGCGTAGACCGTGATAAGCAGCCCGGCCCGGGCCTCGCTGATGCCGAAATCGGAGGCTATGTCGGAGAGGAGTCCGATAGGTATCAGCTCCGACGTGTTGAAAGTGAATCCTGCCACCACCAGTATCAGCAGAGGCAGGATTCCATAGCCATGATCTTTCGGATCATTCATATCCCTGAAAAATGTCTGTGATCTTTTTCTTAAAAAGCTATCGAAAGACCCACTGAGCCTACAAGAGCGTGCAGGCGGTAGTCGGCCGTGAATTTATCGGGCTGTCCCGTAAGGACATTGGTCGAGGTATAGGAAGCGTTGTCCACTCCCATGCCGGCGATATACATGAACGCCGCGTTTATACCCAGATTGGGGAGGGGGCGGAAAGTGAAGCCGACGGTCGGCTCTATCTTAGTCATGCCGGGAGTCTCAGGATTATAATAATCGATGTCGCATGGTGAGAAATCTATCATCATTCCCGCCCTCAGGTCGAAACGCTCCGTAGCCTTCCATTCCACGCCTCCGCGTATAAGCCATGAATTCCTGTAGTTTTTCTCAAGATGCTGGTTGAACTGGGGAGCCCCGTCAAACTTGATGTCAAGTTCCTTGTAGGCGCTCCAGAAAGTAAGCTGCGTCTCCACGTCAGCCACGAGCCTGTCGTTGTGCCAGGATGCGCCGAAACCGAGGGTGGCGGGCACAGGCATCTCCGCAGAGAACTCTGTCTTCGAGATGCCGTCGAGTTTTGAGGAGAGGAGCCCGAGGATAGTAGGATCGGACGTGCCGTAGTTCACCTCCGTGGTGCCCGCTTTCACCTTAAGCATGCTCTTGGTGCGGAAATTGACTCCGGCGGTGACATGCCGTGAAATGTCGTACATCGCTCCCAGATTTACGCCATAGGCGATACCCGTGCTCCCCTTGAGCAGGGCCGAGGCCGGTGTTATGTCGCCGAACATCGGTTTGCCCCCCATGGCTGTCAGCAGGCCGTCGAGCTGCGAGCCGGTGATAAGGCCCTTGTGAAGGTCGACAGTGCCCCAGGTCATCGTAAGGCCCGCTCCAACAGACAGACCAGGAAGTATGCGCCAGGCCACGGTGGGCTGCACGGTGAAGGCCGCGAGGTCGACAGACTGGTTGAGGGTCGAACCGGGCCAGTTGTCTGTCCAGTTTATCTTGCTTCCCGCAGGAGTGTAGATACTGATGCCGGCTTTCAGATTGTCGTAGATACTGAATGAGCCGAACACACTGAAAGGAGTGGAGATGTCGTTGTCCGTTTGGTATTTTCTGCCGCCGGTAATCGCCGTGCATTTAGGAGATATCGCCGACACCGACGCTGAAAGGTCGATTGTCTTCTCCTGGAAAGCCATTCCCGCGGGGTTGAAAAACTGGCTCTCGGCGCCAAGCTTGAGGGCGAAGCCCGTATGACCCATGCCGAGCTGGCGCGTACTGATTGTGTTCACCTGATAACCCTCCGCCATCACGGCAGTGGATGTAAGAAGCGCGAGTCCTGAGATAATGAGGCCGCGTCCCGTTGTTTTTAGTCTCATAAATGTCTGCGTTTGTTGGGGATGCGACGGATGCGCTCCCCGGGATTAGGCCGCAAAGTTACCACTTTTTCATCATATATCCAAATTCTTCCTTTTCACTGGTCTATTTCTCCGATTTTGTGTACATAATTGCCAACGAATATATAATTTTGCATTATGAACGCAGCTATACAGGCACTGACAGAACAACGGAGACTGCTCCGTATGGAATATGAGGAGGAGAAGGCGGCTTTCGCCAGGATCACCGAGAGAATCGGGCTCACACGGCTGGCGGAGAGAGGCGACGCATGGATCTCCGTACGGACGGGACGCACATTCTATAATTCCCTGAACCAGCGCGTGGTGGAGATATTCCGCTCCTCCTCCGCAAAAGACACCGACGACCACAACTTCGAGTCGGGACGCCCGGTGGCGTTCTTCACCGTAGACCGCCGCGACGGCGACCGCCCGCGCTTTCCTTTCACCGGCACCATAAGTTATGTCGACGGCGACCGGATGGTCGTGGCGGTGGCTGACAGCGCCGACATATCCATTCTCTCCGGCGCCGACACCGCCGGCGTCATGCTCTCGTTCGACGAGACGACTTACCGCACGATGTTCGAGGCTCTCGACCGGGTGGCTTCGGCCAAAGGAAGACTCGGAGAACTGCGCGACCTTTTCTATTCCTCCACACGCAAGGCCGGCGAACTGGCGTTCGCCCCGCTGCGCTTCCCCTACCTCAACCGCTCGCAGGAGGAGGGTGTCAACAAAGTGCTGTACGCCAAAGATGTGGCGATCGTGCACGGTCCTCCAGGCACAGGCAAGACAACCACCCTCGTCGAAGCCATAGCCGAGACACTACGTCGCGAGAGCCAGGTGCTCGTCTGCGCCCAGAGCAACATGGCCGTCGACTGGATATCGGAGAAACTCGTAGACCGTGGCGTGCATGTGCTCCGCATCGGCAATCCCTCGAGAGTCAACGACAAGATGCTCTCATTCACCTACGAACGCCGATTCGAGGCCCATCCTGACTACTCCGACCTATGGGCTGTGAGAAAGGCCATACGCCAGCTGCAGGGAGGGGGACACCGGGGAGCGCCGCAGTGGCACCAGAAGATGGAGCGTCTCAAGAGCCGCGCCACCGAGTTGGAGATACGCATAAACAACGATCTCTTCAACAACGCCCACGTGATAGCCTGCACGCTCGTGGGGAGCGCCTCGCGCCTGCTTGAAGGGATGCGTTTCTCCACCCTCTTCATCGACGAGGCCGCCCAGGCGCTTGAGGCGGCATGCTGGATACCTATGCGCCGCGCCGGAAGAGTCATCCTCGCCGGCGACCATTGCCAGCTTCCCCCTACAGTGAAATGCTTCCAGGCTTTGAAAGGGGGACTCGGAGTGTCGCTCATGGAGCGCCTCGTGGCCAACCATCCGGAAGCCGTGACCCTCCTCACCATGCAATACCGCATGAACGAGGAGATCATGCGCTTCTCGAGCCAATGGTTCTACAAAGGGATGATGACGGCCGCGCCGGAGGTGCGCCACAGAGGGATACTCGATTTCGACACACCCGTGGAATGGATCGACACATCGCTCGCGGCCGACACATCCTCTCTCGATATTGCGCCAGACGCCGCCGGAGAGACCGGCGAAGATGCCGCGCCGTCGTTCCGCGAGGAGATATCCGGCCAGTCGTTCGGACGCATAAACCGCGACGAGGCCCTGCTCACGCTCCTCGGGCTGCAGAACTATATTGAGAAAATCGGCAGGGAGCGCTTTCTGGAGGAACGCGTGGATGTAGGGCTGATATCCCCCTACCGGGCCCAGACACAATACCTGCGCCGGCTGCTCCGGCACACCCCTTTCTTCCGACCCTTCCTCCGCCTGATCACCGTGAACACGGTCGACGGATTCCAGGGGCAGGAACGCGATGTGATCGTCATATCGATGGTGCGCAGCAACGACAGCGGCGATATCGGATTCCTGCGCGACCTGCGCCGCATGAACGTGGCCATGACCCGCGCCCGCATGAAGCTGATAGTGATCGGCTCATCGGCCACACTCACGCGCCATCCTTTCTACCGCCGCCTGCATTCTTATATCATTTCGCTCCGCGACCCTTCCGGAAGTGACGATTCATCGTCATCATTTCCCTTCCTCCCCCTTACCGACAAAGAGAATGGGAACCGGCAATAGCCGTTTCCCAAGCCTTTTGCCTCTCTTAAGCTATAAAAACTTGCACAGTTGAAAGTTTTTCCTTAAATTTGCCGACATTCTGAAAACAAAATTGCTTCTTTTGGCTCCGCGCGGAGATGCCATCCGATCCATTGTCCGCACGAAGGCCTCCGCAACAGTTTTTACTATAGGTTAATTCAAGGTAAACACTCTCAAGATGCTGACAATCGCCATACAGAACAAAGGCCGTCTCAATGAAGACACGGTAGCGCTGATGGCCGACGCCGGAATCACGGCCTCGGCAAGCCATCGTAAACTAATCTCTGAAGCCTCGGGCTTTCCCCTCCACGTGCTATATCTGCGCGACGACGACATACCTCAGGCCGTGGCTATGGGCGTGGCCGACATAGGCATCGTCGGACTCAACGAAGTGCTCGAGAAGGAACAGGACGTGGATGTCAGGATGAAGCTCGGATTCGGGGCGTGCCGGCTGTCGCTGGCAGTGCCCAAGAGCGCCGAATACACGGATATCCGCTGGTTTGAGGGTAAAAGGGTGGCCACATCCTATCCTGTGATACTGCGCAACTATTTCTCCGAGAACGGCATCCACGCATTCGTGCATGAGATAGCCGGATCGGTGGAGGTGGCCCCTGCCGTCGGCATGGCCGACGCTATCTTCGACATCGTCTCCTCCGGGGGCACGCTCATACAGAATGGACTCGTGGAAGAGGAGACCGTGATACGGTCGGAGGCCGTGCTGATAGCACATCCGCATCTCGACGCTGAAAAGGAGGAGGAGATAGGCAAACTGATGTTCCGCTTCCGTTCCATAATCGAGAGCAAAGGCATGAAATACGTTCTCATGAATCTTCCCAAGCAGCGCATCGACGAGGCCGTGGCGCTTCTGCCGGGCATGAAAAGCCCCACGGTGATGCCCCTGGCCGACAAGGAATGGGTGTCGCTCCACGTGGTGCTCCACGAGAACGACCTCTGGGATAAGATAGAGCAGCTTAAGAACATAGGCGCCGCCGACATACTGGTGCTCGCCCTCGAAAACGTGATACGCTGATGCAGATCATAGTCAATCCTCCGCGCGACGCATGGCGGGAGCTGTGTGTGCGCAACATCCCCGACGACAGCGAGATCGAGAAAACCGTCGCAGAGATTATCGAGAACGTAAAGACCGACGGCGACAAGGCGCTTCTGGAGTATGCCCGCAGATTCGACAGATTCAAGGGTGACAGCCTCATAGTGGATGAAGACGAGATCGGCGAACGCGCGGCCCTGGTGGCTCCCGAAGTGGCCGACGCCATACGCGCCGCGGCCCGCAATATCGAGACTTTCCACAAGGCCCAGCACCCCATGCCCGTCGAGGTCGAGACCCTGGAGGGAGTGCGCTGCCTTCAGCGGGGCGTACCTATCGAAAAGGTCGGCTTATACATTCCGGGGGGACGGGCGCCGCTCTTCTCCACAGTGCTCATGCTCGCCATCCCGGCCCGCATAGCCGGATGCCGCGAGGTGGTGCTCTGCACTCCCGACAACGGTGAGACAGGGATAGCTCCCGAGATTCTTTTCGCGGCGCGGCTATGCGGCATACATAAGGTGGTGCGCGCAGGAGGAGCACAGGCCATAGCGGCAATGGCGTTCGGCACGGAATCCGTGCCCCGTGTCCATAAGATCTTCGGCCCCGGCAACCGTTTCGTCACCAAGGCCAAGCAGGCCGTGAGCCGCGTCACCGCCATCGATATGCCCGCCGGCCCTTCGGAGGTAATGGTGCTGGCCGATGAATCGGCCGATCCCACATTTGTGGCCGCCGACATGCTCTCGCAGGCCGAGCACGGCCCCGACAGCCAGGCCATAGCAGTGTGTGGCGGAGAGGAACTCGCCGCGCGCGTGCGCTGCGAGGTGGAACGTCTCGCGGATCTCCTTCCCCGCCGCGATTCGATCGAAGGGTCGCTTTCACATAGCCGTATCATAGTGCTCCCCGATCCGGAGGAGATGACCGGCTTCGCCAATCTCTATGCTCCCGAGCATCTCATAGTGGCCACATCCGACCCCTGGCTCACGGCCTCACGCATCACGGCGGCCGGAAGCGTCTTCATAGGCCATTACTCCCCGGAAAGCGCCGGAGACTACGCTTCAGGCACCAACCACACGCTGCCCACTTCAGGGTGGGCCGTATCGATGAGCGGAGTCAACATCGACAGTTTCATGCACAAGATCACATATCAGGAACTCACACGCGAGGGGCTCGCCCGCCTCTCCGGAGTCATCACGACCATGGCCCGCGCCGAAGGCCTCGCCGCCCACGCGATGGCCGTAGACGTGCGGCTCGGCAAGATATGATACTCTTGAAATATGATATTGAAGAAAACATGGACTACACCAGACTGATCCGAAAGAACATACTGGCACTCGAGCCTTATTCCACAGCCCGCGACGAATTCAAAGGGGGCGACATCTCTGTGTGGCTCGACGCCAACGAATCCCCTTACCAGAACGGGGTGAACCGGTATCCGGATCCCCACCAGAAAACACTTAAACTGCGTATCTCCTCCCTTTTCGCCATGCCCGCGGAATCGATATTCGTCGGCGGAGCCGGAAGCGACGAGGCCATCGACCTCACCTTCCGAATCTTTTGCCAGCCGGGCGTCGACAACGCCGTGGCCATCACTCCGAGCTACGGAGTCTACAGCGTGGCCGCCGCCATCAACGACGTGGAGCTCCGCGAGGTGGAACTCGGGGCCGGATTCTCGCTCCCGGTGGAGCGCATCCTCGCCGCGACCGACGACCGCACCAAACTCATCTGGATCTGCAGCCCCAACAACCCGACAGGCAACGCCTTCCCGAAAGAGGAGATACTTCGTATAGCCGACAGTTTCGGGGGGATGGTAGTGGTCGACGAAGCCTATGGCGACTTTTCCGACAGGGGCTCGATGCTGCCGGAGATTTCCGGACGCGGCAACATCATAGTGCTCCGTACTTTCTCCAAGGCCTGGGGCATGGCCGGCCTCCGTTGCGGCATGGCATTCGCCGACCCCGCGGTCATAGCTTACTACGACCGCGTGAAATATCCCTACAACATGAGCTCGCGCGTGCAGCGGGAGATCCTCGAGAGGATTGAGAAAGGTACCGGGGGGCATGTCGGGGAGATAAAATCTGAACGTATCCGTCTCGCCGAAGGACTCGCCGAAGCACGATGTGTGCTGGAGGTGTATCCCTCCGATGCCAACTTCCTCCTGGTCAGGGTGATCGATGCCGACGATGTCTACTCCTGGCTCACCGACAACGGCGTCATCGTGCGCAACCGCTCGCGCCTTCCCCTCTGCGCCGGAGCCCTGCGCATCACCGTGGGGACACCGGAAGAGAACGACGCCACATTGCGCCTCATGAAGGAATATTCACCGAAAAAATACTGAATCATGCACTCCCTTAAGAAAGCTCTGTTCATAGACCGCGACGGGACAATCATCAAGGAACCTGCCGACGAGCAGATCGACAGTCTTGAGAAACTTGAGTTCGTGCCCGGAGCCATATCGGCACTCCGATCGCTCGCGGGGAGAGGCTACGAGCTCGTGATGGTCTCCAACCAGGATGGCCTCGGCACCCCCTCATTCCCTGAGGAGACATTCCATCCGGCCCACAACCGTATGCTCTCCACCCTGGCCGGAGAGGGAGTCGTGTTCGACCGGCAACACATCGACAGGAGTTTTCCCGAGGACAATCTCCCGACACGTAAACCCGGCACCGCCATGCTGACGGAATACATGGACGGATCATACGACCTCGCCTCGTGTTTCGTGATCGGCGACAGGCTTACCGATGTGCGTCTCGCCCTCAACCTGGGGGCCCGCGGCATCCTCCTCGCCGAACCTGAAGAGGGGCCGCTGCCGGAAGGTTGCGAGCTCGCCACGACCGACTGGCACGCAGTGGCGCGCCACATACTCTCGCAGGGGCGATCTGCCACAGTGGAACGACACACTTCGGAGACCGACATCCGCCTCTCCGTCGATCTCGATGGCCATGGGAAATCGGAGATCGACTCCGGGCTGAAATTCCTCGACCATATGCTATGGCAGCTTCCCCATCATGCGGGAATAGCGCTCACGGCCATATGCAAAGGTGATCTGGAGGTAGACGAGCATCACACCATGGAGGATCTCGGCATAGCACTCGGCGAAGCGCTCGCACAGGCGCTCGGCGACAAACGGGGGATAGAGCGCTACGGATTCACCCTCCCTATGGACGAGACCGACGCCACGGTGCTCATCGATCTCGGAGGGAGGATCGACTTCCGATGGGACGTATGCTTCACCCGCGAATACGTGGGCGACACACCCACGGAGATGTTCAGCCATTTCTTCCAGTCCGTGTGCCATGCCATGCGTTGCAATCTCCATATCTCAGCCCGGGGGGAGAACAACCACCATATCATCGAAGGTGTGTTCAAGGCTTTCGCCCGCGCACTCCGCATGGCCATTCGCCGCGATCCCTTCGACCGTGCGCTCCCCTCGAGCAAAGGTAAGCTCTGACATCTCCACCACCTCCACCTGACATATAAAACACTGAGGACATGATAGCTATTATCGACTACAATATGGGCAACATCCGCTCCCTCGGCAACGCGATAGGACGCCTTGGAGCGGAATGGACTCTCACCTCCGACCCCGTGGTGATCGGGAAAGCGAGCCACGTCATACTGCCGGGAGTAGGCAGCGCCGCAGAGGCGATGCACAATCTCTCCGATCTCGGCCTCCCCCCGCTGATCCGGAGGCTGCGCCGCCCGGTGCTCGGCATATGCGTCGGCATGCAGGTGATGTGCCGCCATTCGGAAGAGGGGGATGCAGGATGCATGGGCATCTTCGACGCCAAGGTGCGGCGCTTCCGCGAGGCGGAAGGGATAAAGATACCCCACATGGGGTGGAGCCGCCTCTCAAATCTCGAAAGCAAACTTTTCAAGGGTATCGACAAGGGAGCATACGTCTATTTCGTGCACAGCTATTATGCCCCTCTCTGCCCCGACACCATAGCCACGGCCCGGCATCCGGAACTCTTCTCCGCGGCGCTTAAATATGAGAACTTCTACGGCACCCAGTTCCATCCCGAGAAGAGCGGCGACACCGGGGAAGCCATCCTACGTAATTTCCTTGAGCTATGATCCAGATAATTCCCGCCATCGACATCATCGACGGCCGTTGCGTGCGACTCACGCAAGGCGACTACCGGCAGAAATCAGTCTACACCATGACGCCGCTCGACATGGCCCGCAGTTTCGCGGAAGCCGGAGTGAGGCGCCTGCATCTCGTCGATCTCGACGGAGCTAAAGCTGGCGAGCCACGCAACCTCGCCACACTCGAGGCCATAGCCTCCCTGGGCACCCTCGACATCGAATGGGGTGGCGGCATCAAGTCGCGCGCGCATCTCGAGGATGTGTTCAATGCCGGTGCGGGCCACGCGATAATCGGAAGCCTCGCCGTGAAGGATCCACACACCATGGAATGCTGGCTCCGGGAGTTCGGAGGGAAAAGGATAATCCTCGGCGCTGACCTTCGCAATGGGAAGGTCAGCGTGAGCGGTTGGCTTGAAGACTCTCCCCTCTCCGTCCACGACCTGCTCGACCGCTTCATCCCCTCCGGACTTAAGGAGGTGATCACGACCGACATATCGAAAGACGGCATGCTCCAGGGCCCGTCGACCCAACTCTATGTGGATCTTGCCCGCAGATATCCCGACGTGACGTTCACCGTGTCGGGAGGGATATCGTCGATGCTCGACATCCTTCATCTCGAGGGACTCGGCCTTCAGCGCGTGGTGGTGGGCAAAGCCATCTACGAGGGGCATATATCGCTCAGGGAGATCGCTGACTTCATAGCGAAAAGAAAAGATAAAGAACACCAATCCTGACCGCCATGCCTGCAAAAAGAATCATACCGTGTCTCGACGTGAAAGGGGGACGCACCGTGAAAGGTATCAATTTCGAAGGTCTCGCCGATGTGGGCGATCCCGTCGAGATGGGAGCCCGTTATGCGGCGCAGGGCGCCGACGAGCTCGTATATCTCGACATCAGCGCCTCGCTCGAGGACAGGAACACCTTCACTGATCTCGTGGGGCGTATAGCCGCACGGATCAACATACCATTCACCGTAGGGGGAGGAATCGCCTCAATCAATGATGCCGCGAGGCTTCTCGACGCCGGTGCCGACAAGATCACAGTCAACAGCGCGGCCGTGGCGAATCCGGGGCTCATTGAGGAGATAGCCTCAAGATATGGGCGCCAGTTTGTGGTCGTGGCCATCGACGCCAGAAACATCGATGGAGTATGGAGGGTCACAACCCATGGCGGCTCACGCCTCACCGACCGCGAACTCTTCTCCTGGGCTGAGGAGGTGGAGCGCCTCGGAGCCGGCGAGATCATGTTCACCTCTATGGACCACGACGGCACCCGCAGCGGATACCCCTGCGACACCTTCGCCAGCCTATGTTCCGGATCAGGAATCCCTGTTATCGCCTCGGGAGGAGCCGGCAGTGTTGACGATATCGCCAAAGTGCTGACAGAGGGGAAAGCCGACGCTGCCCTCGCCGCCAGTATCTTCCATTACGGCGACATGACCGTGCGCGCCCTCAAGGAAGATCTCCTTCGCCAAGGCATCGAAGTCCGGATTTAATCAGCAATTAGCAGTTAGCAATTAGTTGTTAGTAATTAGCAAGTTGCAGTCAGTAATTAGCAAACAATCTCCGGATGGCATTACCGTGCCACGGCTGTAAGCCGTGGTCTCCCGTCTTCACCCTTAATACTTCATACTTAAAACTTCTCTTAATGACCTTCTCCGACTTCAACCTCTCGAAATGTGCCGACGGGCTCCTTCCCGTCATCGTGCAGCACGCCGTATCGCTAAAAGTACTCATGCTCGGATATATGGACCGCGAGGCTTTCGACCGCACCGTAGCCACCGGGAAAGTGACATTCTTCAGCCGCACGCGCCAGACCCTCTGGACAAAAGGGGAGACAAGCGGCCATTTCCTGCTTGTCGAAGATATGTATCTCGACTGCGACGGCGACACTCTCCTGATAAAAGCCAACCCCATAGGCCCCACATGCCACCGTGGCACAGAATCATGTTTCGACACCCCCGCAGAGGAGGGTTTTGCAAGGAAACTGTCGGCCCTGATCCGCAAAAGACACGAGGAGATGCCCGACAACTCCTACACCACTCGCCTTTTCATCAAAGGGGTAAAGAAGATCGCACAGAAAGTAGGTGAGGAAGCTGTGGAATCGGCCATAGAGGCTGTCGACGGCAACCGCAGCCGCTTCATCTATGAGGCTGCCGACCTGATGTATCATTACCTCGTGCTTCTTGAGCAGATGAACGTAAGCATCGACGATATCGAGAAAGAGCTACTGTTCCGGCATTCGTAAGGTTAAAGGTTAAAGATTAAAGGTTAATGGTTAAAGGGTTGAGAGTTGAGAGTTGAGGGTTGAGAGTTGAGGGCGATGCGCATGGCGCAATGTATTAAGTACTAAGGATGAAGTATTAAGGGGTTAGGGGGAGGCAACTCCATGATATGTTTGGTAAGATTGATTTTGAATATCACAGAATAAGTTGTATATTTGCAAATCCTTTAACTCTCTACTCTGACTCATCAACCATACCCCTCCCCTCTCCCGCCTAAACCCTCAACCATAAACTCTCAACCCTAAACCATAAACTCTAAACCCTAAACCATAAACTCTAAACCCTAATAATGACCAGGATTATCAGTTTCCTTATCATAATAACCTTCCTCATAGGTTGCAGCGGCCGACCAGGCGACAAGCGGTTGCTGTCGATATCAGAGTCTATCGATGAAGATCCCCGTCAGGCCATCGCGAGTCTCGACAGCATCGACAGGGATCGCCTGCCGGAGTCCGACGGTCATTTCCTCGACCTGTTGCGGATCAAGGCGCGCGACAAGGCCTACGTCACGCATACCTCCGACAGCCTCATCCTGTCGGTTGTCGACTACTATGCCGACCACAAAGACTCCGGACTCTACCCGGAAGCCCTCTACTACGCCGGCCGCGTCTATTCCGACATGGGCGACTTCCCCACAGCTCTCGAATATTTCCACGCCGCCATCGACGAAACCTCTGGAAAGGTTCCACATAATATATCTCTCCGAGGAAGTACTGTCAGTCAGACGGGCCGTCTCCTCAATTCCCTAAGGCTTTATGATCAAGCCATACCTTTTCTCGAGGAATCAATTGCCATTGATTCGATAACAGGTGAAAATGTCAATAAAATGTATGACTGTCAGCTTCTCGGCGCAGTCTACATGCATGCGGGAAAATATACGGATGCAGAACGGCTATTCCAGGAAGCACGCTCCATAGCCATGTCTTCCTCTCCTGAAGACACAATCCAGCAGGATATGTATCTCGCCGCAGTGAAGAGCAATACCGACCAATTGGACTCGGCTGTCATTCTCATAAAGGATGTGCCCTGGAAGATAAACAGGATAAGCCGAAACAATGCTCTCGCATACGCGGCAGATATCTACGATAAGGCGGCATGTCCTGACTCGGCAGTGAAATACGCGGAAAAGCTCATAGCGGCAGGAAACTTCAACTATAAGAAGGTGGGGTTCCGTATAATGTTCTCTCCCGGGAATATAACAGGATTGCCGCAGGATTCGCTGATTTCATATGTCAAAGACTACCACCGTGCTGTGGAGGAGTATCTGAATCGCAATGAATCGAGACAGGTTATGATGCAACAGTCTTTCTATAATTATCAGAGTCATAAAAGAGATAAGGAAAAGGCATTGGCAGACAACCATAACTTGTGGATGCTTTTGATGTGCCTATGCATAATCTTCATTTCTGTTATTGCGGTGCTGCTTGGGATAAAATACAAAAAACAGAAGAGCATACTGGAGATGCGCGAGACCATTGACAAACTTAGGATTCTAAACCGTGATTTGAATCGCACGCTTAAGGATTATGTAGGCATCCCGGAAACGGGATGCTCCGGCCCGGCATCTGACGATACCTCTGCCTTATTAAATGGCGAAGGAAAAATATCATCCGATATAACATGCTTAAGGCAGGAACTTAGGGAAGAATTGACAGCACTGTTGCAGCACAAAAGACCTTCAAAAGAAATTCATCCGGGCATTATCGATTCTCCGGCTTACCGCAGTCTTGCCGAATATCTTGAAAAGGGGAAAATGATAAATGAGACTGATCCACTTTGGGATGATCTCGACAGGATTGTCACAAAATATTCCGGCAAATTCAAAGCTCGTCTGAATTTATTGGCAAACGGGAGACTTAAGAAAAAGGATTATCATCTCATTCTGTTGATAAGGTGTGGCATGACTCCTACCAATATGACTGTGCTCCTGGGAAGAACCAAAGGAACGATTTCTCATCGCAGAGAAGAAATAGGCTTGAAATTAATGGATGAAAATCTCAGTGTTAAAGATGTGGACGACATCATACGGGGTCTATGACTGATCGATTCTTTTTATAATTTTTACTATTGACAGGACTTAAAAGAAGAATAGGAATATTGAAATAAACTCATGTTAAGAGAGATTGTGCGGAAATTGTGCGGAAATACGTTTTCCGCACAATTTCCGCACAATAATATGCAATAGTATTGCTTAATTTCATGTTATTTTGCAAAATCATCAACCTAAAAATTAAAAAACATCATGAAATTAATCAGCTTTACATTGTCATTCATTATGGCGATTATCGCAAGTGGGGCAGTATCTGCTGCCAATGATGAAGGCTCTTACACTGTGCCGATGTCTCAATCCCCGTCAGGATCAGACAATGAAAAACCGGAATATATAGATGACTCTCCATTGGGTCATCGTCTGCCACAACGCCCGGTGATGTGCACTATCAGCCGGACGGATGGCGTACTGCTTCAATCTACAGGAGCCGGAGAAATAATATCCTATGAAATCCGGACAGCCGATGGGCAGACTTGCCTCTTCGTCTCCGATTCCGAAGCAGACTTCATAGAAATTCTGTTTCATATGCGTGGGGAACTTCTCATCATGATTCAAACTGAAACCTCGACCTTCTCAGGGTATCTGGCAATGTAATCTCCTGGCTGATCATACTTGGCAAATGCTCAATCCAATATCATATTGGAAGCGGAGAATACAGTATCGTATGCAACGCATCAGACGGTTCCGTATATGAAGGAGTTGTCATAGTGTTGCATTGATACGGTAAATGCAGATTAAAGGTATGTTGGGAAAAAGATTACTGCCTTTTCTGCAATATTGATGATTTTAAAAGATAACAAAATTACAAAAATATTTTGTTAGCGTCTTTACGGACGTATAGTTAACCCATTTTATTAACCTTTTTATTTTTCAGACATGAACAAGAGAGATAAGAGAATCGCCTCGTTCATAGAGTCGCTCGGATGCGAAGAACTGGGCATCGAGAGTCAGTCTTTCGTGCTGACTGCAGATCTCGATTCAATCGGAGCCGGTGTGAACGGAGGCAACTGTGAGAACTCCGGAGGCAGCAATTGTTCCATGAACAAGCAAGATTGCCGAAATTCCGGCGACTGTAGCTCCGCAGAGAACCAGGGAGACTGCAAGAATAACGGAGGTGGTGGACAAGTTGGTAATGCCGGAAGTGGTTGTGCCGGTAATTCCGGATGCTGATGATATCGTGAATTTCCGGGACAATATATCTCTCCTCCGCTTCTGACAACAAAGCATGAATGAAACTGATGGAGAGTTGAGCACGGCAACATGAGAAGTGCCAACCCTCCATTATGAAAAATTAACCATTATTCTGCATATCATGAAATATAGCCACTATAATTCCGTTATAAACATATCCGGACGGCACACCCTGATTTATAATTCTCTCGCTGAAAAATTTATCGTTTTTAAAAACAGGTCAGTAAGATTGGATGACGGAGGTGCGAGGGTTGATGAAAAGGATGTCGGTATGCCGGATTTCAGCCGAATGGCCGAAGCGGGTGTCATTGTAGAAGATGACATCGACGAGCCGAAAAAACTTTTGAATCTGATATCTGAAATGGAAGACAACCGCGACGAATACATATTGCACATCAATCCTACGCTCGACTGCAATTTCCGTTGCTGGTATTGTTATGAGAACCATCTTCATGGATCCGTCATGTCGGGGAATACAATCAGGGCGACACAATCGTTCATCGCAAGGCTGCTTGATTCAAGGCCCGGGATAAAGGCGCTCCACATAGGTTTTTTCGGAGGGGAGCCCCTGCTTTATTTCAATGACACCGTGCGTCCCATTCTGCAATACGCCAAATCCTTGACCGAGAGCCATGGGGTAAGGCTCACGTGCAATTTCACCACAAACGGCTCTCTTGTGAAGGATGACCATATCTCATTCCTGAAAGATTTCTGTCCAAGCTTCCAGATCACCCTCGACGGAGGCAGGGAGAGTCATGACAAAGTCCGTTTCCACAAGGGGGGCCGTGGAAGTTATGACGACATTCTCTCGGCGGTGACAAGATTGGCCGAAAGCGGTGCCGGCATAATCCTGCGGATCAATTTCACGTCGGCCAATCTTGAAAGCGTGGCAGGGATATGCGAGGATCTGCGGGATATGCCGGAGGCTGTCAGACAAAATATCAGAATAGATCTCCAGCGGGTCTGGCAGGACAGACCGGTGGGGAAAGACGACACCGAAGCCAGGGCCATGGAGACAAGACGCATGTTCACACGGACAGGCTTCCATGTGTTACCCAACTATATCCCCTCCCATGTGAGATACCCGTGTTACGGCGACAAGAAAAACCATGTCCTGATCAATCACGACGGCAGGCTGTACGGCTGCACCGCCAGGGATTTCAATGAACCGAACAGCATAGGCCACCTTTCGGAGACAGGGGAGCCCGTGTTCGACAGGAGCGTATATGAAAGAAGACTCAACGCCAAGATGGCCAAAGCGATCTGCCGCACATGCCGCATAGCCCCCGTTTGCGGAGGAGGGTGCCGCCAGAGGGCGATGGAATCGGTCGACGCAGACGAATGCGTCTTCAATTATTCAGAAAAGGACAAAGACGACATCGTCCTCGACATCTTCGAGCACCTCTATTGCCGGTAGGGCCGGGAAGATGCCAGAATCCACAGTCTATCAATCTCTAAAACCAGATATCATGAAAACCAAGACAACAACCGCTATCCTGGCCATCTGCATATGCTGCATGTGCGTGTGCGCGCAGGCCGGGAATCCGGGGAACGGAGCGGCGGCGGGGAAGACGGCCGCCCCCGATTCGACAAAAGTGACGAGACTGCAGGAGCTCGTGGTGAAGAGCAAGACGGCATGGATAGAGGGCGACAAGGCCGTCTTCATCCCGCAGAAAAGCGACCGCAACCTCTCCAACGACGCGGCGTCGCTTCTGAGACGCATGCAGATCCCCCTCCTCAACGTGGAGGGCGGGAACATAAGGAACGTGAGGGGACAGGAAGTGACGGTCTTCATCAACGGCGTGAGGGCTGAGAGCACCGACCTGGCCACATTTTGGCCGAAGGACGCCCTGAGGGTGGAATACATGGACAATCCGTCGGACCCGAGGTACGAGGGCGTGGAGTGCGCCGTCAATTTCGTTATGAGACGCTATGAGGCGGGAGGCGTGGCCCGCGTCAACGCCTACCAGCAGGTCCGCAACAGGGGAAGGTACAGGGCCGCCTCGAAAGTGGAGTACAGGCGCATGACTTTCGGCATGACCGCCGACGCCGGCTACGGGCGCGACCATACCGCGTCGGCCACGGGCTCCGAGACATACGGGGATGTACTCCACGGCGGAAAGACGTATGATATTGTCGACAAGACCTTCTCGGAAAAATATGTGACGCGCTCGGACAATGCCGGGGCCACCTTCAACGCCCGCTACAACGACGGCGACAACATCATCACCCACACGGCGTCGCTGCTGTGGAACAATAACCCCGGGAGCTCCACGGACGCCTCCCTGTCCTGGTCTCCCGCGCTGTTCCCCGCCGGCAAATCCGTCTCGCGGACATCGGGCCATTCGCTGAGCCCCCAGCTGTCGGCGTTCTACAACATAAGGCTGACCGACAGATGGAGGTTCTACGCGAGATGGGGCTACGCCCACTTCCACAACGACGCCGCCTACTCCTACGCGCAGGAAGGGGCCGACCCTATAGACAACATCACGGAGGAGAACGTGGACTACGCCCGCGGCTTCGCACAGATATTTTGGCGTCCCAACAGGAAGATGTCAGGCTATTTTGAGGTCAACACCTACATGAACTGGTATGACACCCGCTACACCGGCTCCACCCGGACAAGGTCGCGGCAGCGCAGGGGAGAGACCTATGCCAACCTCAACCTCTACTGGGCGGTCTCCGACCGGCTGCAGGTCAGTCTTCGGCCAGGGCTCACCGCCGCCTACTGGAAATCGGGTGACAACAGGCAGGAGACGCACGTCACTCCCCGGGCACAGCTGAACGTCAACTGGAGCCCGACGTCAAAATTCTATGCCAGCGGCGACGTGTCGTATTTCAGGAACTATCCGTCGGCCAGCGCCTCGAGCGACGTGACGGTGCGTCAGACCGGGCTGATATGGGCCACGGGCAACCCCTCTCTCAAAGGCCCCGACAAATGGTGGCTGTCCACCGGCCAGACATGGATGCCCCTCGACTGGCTGAAGTTCAACAACTCCCTGTGGTGGACCTCCGAGCGCAACGAGGTATTTTCGTTCTATGAGAAGGCGCCCGCGGGGATGGAAGGACTTGTGCGCAGGGAGATGAACGGACCGAGCATCGACAAACTGCAGTGGGATTTCACCACCACTGTCAGCCTGTTCGGCGGCAGATGGCGTATCTCGCTTCACCCGGTGGTGAAGCATACCCGCGCGCACGGCGATTTCTCGCGTTCGATGATGGCGTTCCGTATGCGGGGAGGCACAGACCTGACCCTCGGCAATTTCGAGGTCTTTTTCGGTTACGGGGGGAAAGAGAAATTTTTAGATGAAGCCGGATCGAAGCTCTACAGGACCACCGAAGACTGGTCGGCAAGCCTTTCATACGGCAACGGCGACCTCTACGTCAATCTCGCCCTGGAGGATATTTTCCACCGTCGCCGCAAGGAGACGGTGCTGACACAGGCCGGCGCCTTCCGGTCATACAGCGAGAATCTCATGAACGCACGCTATCTCTGCCTGACCCTGACCTATACCGTGGGGTTCGGCAAGAAAGTGAAGAGAAACATCGACATCGACAATCCGCTCGGCATAGAGACGGGCGTCATCGACATGTAGCGGCGCGCCGGCCGACAGCCCAACCAACAAGTACAGACCCATGTTCAGGACATACCAGCAGCTCGAGCATTCCGATTGCGGCCTCACCTGCGTGCGGATGATAGCGCGCCATTACGGCAAGCGCGTGTCGGCGCGTGCCCTGCGGGGCATGTGCGACATGAGCCGCCTCGGAGTCTCGGTGCGCGACGTGATAGACTGCTGCTCAAAAATCGGGTTGGAGGCCACGGGCGTGAAGATAGGCATGGACGCCGTCGACAGGCTTCCGCTCCCGGCGATACTTTACTGGGACCAGATGCATTTTGTGGTGCTATACCGGGTGGGGAAAAGATCCCGCAGGTACCATATCGCGGACCCCTCGATGGGGAAGGCGGCGTACAGCGAGTCCGAATTCCGAAAGGGCTGGATACCCGACGGGCGCGACAAGGGCCTTGTGATCCTTGTCGAGCCGGGTGACGGCTTCGACTCCATGCCGCCCGACAGGTCGGACCCATTGCGCGACTTCATCCGTTACGTCTCACGTTTCATCAGCGCGTACGGCGCGGGGTTCGCGACGGTCGCCGTGCTCTCCATCCTTCTTATGGCCGCGGATTTCAGCATCCCCCTGTTGTTGAGACGAACTGTCGACGAGGGCATAGGCCTGCGCGACATGGGACTGGTGTGGACTCTTGTGGCCTCGCAGCTTGCAATAGCTTCCGGACGGCTCGTCGCCTCGCTGTCGACCAACGTCATAATGACGCGCCTGGGTCTTGACGTGAACTATGAGATGGTGACCGATTTCCTGTCGAGACTCGTGAGGTTCCCCGTATCCTTTTTCGACAGGAAGGTCAGCTCGGATTTCATCCAGAAGATCGACGACCAGTCGAGGATAAAGGATTTTCTGATCACCTTTCCCGCAAACCTGCTCACCACCCTGATAAGCCTCTCCGTGTTTTCCGTCCTCCTGTGGACCTATTCTCCGCTGATATTCCTGACGTTCACCTCCATATCCCTTCTCGAGATATTATGGGGGTATCTGTTCCTCAGCCGTCGCAGGGCCCTCGACTACACTCTGTTCAGCAATCAGGCCGAGAACCGCAACCACGCGTATGAGATAACCAACGGAATGGACGAGCTGAAGGTGAACAACGCGGAGAACGTGAGGGTGGAGAAATGGAGGCGCGTCCAGGAGATCCTCAACAGGGCGTCGATGAAGAGCGCGTGGCTCGGCGCCGCCGAGTCGGGGGGAAGATCGGTGCTGGCGTCTCTGAAAGACCTGGGCATAACCGGCATGTGCGCCGTCATGGTCATAGAGGGTGACATCACCCTGGGCGTCATGATGACGGTGGGGTATATCACGGGGCGCCTGTCGGTGCCCTTCAACACCATCTCGTCATCGGTCTCCACCGTGCAGAAGGCCCTGCTGTCCTATGGACGCATCGAGGAGGTGGTGGGCGACGGCAACGACCGTGCGGGAGACCTGCAGCCGTCGGCCGCCTCGATAACCATGGAGAACATATGGTTCAAATATCCGGGCACGGGGTCTCCGTTCGTCATCAAGGACGTGTCGTTCGACATAGAGGAAGGGAAAACGACGGCCCTGGTGGGTGAAAGCGGATGCGGCAAGACCACGCTCATCAAGCTGATGCTGGGGTTCTATATGCCGCAGAAAGGGAAGCTGAGCCTCGGCGGAGTCCCGGTGGAGGATCTCGACAACAGCGGATGGCTCTCGCATTGCGGGGTCGTGATGCAGTCGGGGAAGATTTTCACCGGATCCATACTCGAGAACATATCGCTTTCCGAAGAGAATCCGGATGTGGAAAAAGCCTGGGAGATGCTCGGGCTGGTCGGGCTGAGGGATTTTGTCGAGAAAATCCCCATGTCGATAAACACACGGCTCGGCGTGACGGGAATGGAGCTGAGCGGAGGCCAGAAACAGCGTCTCATGATCGCCAGGGCCATGTATAAGAATCCGGAAGTCCTGTTCCTTGATGAGGCCACCTCATCGCTTGACGCCAACAACGAACGTCTTATCGTGGAAAACCTCAGGAAATTCGGGAAAGGGAAGACTATTGTGGTGGCAGCCCACAGGTTGAGCACCGTGATAGACGCCGACCGTATAATCTATATCAAGGACGGGAGTATAGAGGAATCCGGCACCCACGAAGAACTTGTGGCGCTCAGGGGGGACTACTGGCGCCTCGTGAGGAATCAACTTCAGTTATCTGTATGACAGTGGGCACAGGAGCTGCGGCTTTCAGGCCGCGGCTCCTGAGTTTTCACGACAGGTGGCGACACAGGAATGACCACCAGTCTGACGGCGCTATTCCCTGACGGCCGCCAAAGGCGCATATTACACACTCGTCAGGAATCAGCTCGAACTTGGCAGCTGACAATCTGCTGTCGTCAGTCTTTGAGGGCTTCGAGGCAGCGTTTCACCTCTTGATCGGTGGTGAAGAGTTTCTCCTTGCAATACTTCAGGAGCTCGAGGGCTCGCGAGGTGTATGCCGCGAGATTGTCGATGTCGCAGTTGTCGGCCTGCATTTTGGCCACTATCGATTCAAGTTCGGCAACGGCCTTTCCATATGTCATTTCAGATTCCATAATTCAGTTGAAAGTTTTCAGCAATTAGTAATTGGCAATTGGCAATTGCTAATTTGCCGAGGGTTGAGATAGAAAAGCCACGGCTTTCAGCCGCGGCACGGTAATGCCATTCGGCTTAATGGACAGCATTATTCTTTCCATTAATCCTTTATCCTTTAATCCTTTAACCTTTAATCACCCTTTAATCCTTTAATCCTTTAACCCTTTAATCACCCTTTAACCCTTTATTTAACAACGGAGACAACTCGGCCTTGACGCAATTCTGTCTCTATCGTCTGGCCGGGGCTGAGGGTTTTCGCGTCGGTCACAGCCTTTCCGTCGACACGGGTTATGGAATAACCGCGCTTAAGTGTGTTCAACGGACTGAGAGCGTCCACGAGTCCTGAAAGATTGTCGAGTTTGGTCGACTCCTTTTTCAGCAAAGAATCGGCCGAAGCCATCAGTCTCTCCCTTAAGGCATCAAGACGCTGCGAAGCCTGCGAAACGCGCGCCTGCGACATGGCCCCTAAAAGACGGGCTGAAATATCAAGCCGGGCCCCCGCCTCCTGCAGGCGCGACTGCACGAGCACCGGAATGCGGGTAATCTCACGATCCAACAACGCCTTGGCCGCGGCTATCCTCGCATCGGCAAGAGCCGGGAGCATTGCCTCGCAATTGGCAAGACGCCGCTCCTCTCCTTGCAGACGGTCAGTGCTGTAGCGCGCTATCCTGTCGACCATATCCTGCACTTTGCCAAACGACGCGCGGAGCGTGTCGACAAAAAACGAGGCCACGGCCGTCGGGGTCTTCATCCGCGTGTGGGCGATCTCGTCGAGCACCGTGCGGTCGCGCTCATGCCCTATGCCCACCACCACAGGCAGCGGAAACAGAGCCACGGCACGGGCCAGGTCATAGTCGTCGAATCCGTTGAGGTCGGAGGTAGCGCCTCCACCCCTGATTATCGCCACACAATCCCAGAGATCCACCGTCATCTCCACAGCCTCCAGAGCGGTCCTGACCGAAGACGAGGTCTTCTCACCCTGCATCACGGCCTGGAAAAGATGCGGATAGAACACAAAGCCTTCAGGATTCCCCTCCAGCTGATTGATGAAATCGCCGTAACCGGCAGCTCCCGGGGCCGAGATCACGGCTATGCGCTGCGGAGCAGGGGGCAACTCCCGGGTCTTGTTGACGCCGAGCACACCCTCACGGTGGAGCCGGAGAAGGATCTCGCGGCGCAGCCGTTCCATATCGCCCAGCGTGTAGGAGGGATCTATATCGCTGACAGTAAACGAAAGGCCATAGAGCGTATGATGGGAGACAGCACCGTAAAGCATCACCTTCATGCCCGTCATCACATCGCGCCCTGTGGCAGCAAGAAATTTCTGACGTATATACTGGAAACGTGACTGCCATATGGTGGCCCGCAGTTTCGCCACGGTCTGCCCGGAGGCACTCTTCTCCACAAGCTCCATGTAGCAGTGGCCGCCACTTACGCGGACATCGCTCAGCTCCGCCACCACCCATGCTCCCTGGAGAGCCGGGGTCATACGGATTGCGTTGCCTATCGCCGTGGTAAGCTGCAGCAGCGTCATCGCCCTCGGCACCTCCGCGAAAAGACCGGGCGCGCTCATTCCTGCGAGGGAGCGTCTTTCACCGCCCCGATCTCCTTAAGCGCCCCTGTAGAGGGGTCGAACACGGCATACGACGGGCTTTTCTTATCGCTGAAGAGCTCCGGGTTAAGACCGAACACCACCCCGAGCTGCGCTATCTCGAATTCCTTTGAGAAATATTCCTTACCTTTCGAGGAGACAGAGATGACGGCGGCTCCCGGCACACAATAGGCCACGGCGTCTTTCGGCATCTTCTTGGCCTCCCCTTTCGAATCTACGGGAAGCTCCCCGCGGTCTGTGACCTTCACGCCTACATAAACCGGCTCGCCCGAATAATCATCGGCTGCGACAAATCCCGCGAAATCACTCATGCGGAAAAGCACTTCGCGGCCATCTTCAGAGGGGACATAGGAATATGTCTTCACCACCCTTTCGCGGGTAATGTTGCCAAGGAAAGCGGCAGTCATGGCGGCCTCCTGATGGCGCAGGGAATTAAGCATGAGCTCCAGCTGCTTTCCGTCGGAAGGCATCGTCTCGGCAGTGCCCCTCGTGAGCGCTATCTTTGCCTCACGGATCTCCATGAGGTTCTCGGCGAGCATCTGCGCCTGCTTGGCCGTAGACTGCGAGGCTATGAAATCCTCATCGACATACTGGAGATACTCCCTGTCGGCGAGTCGCTCACCCTCCGCGGGCGCAGGAACGGATGCTTCGGCCTCACCTGCATCGCGCGGATTGCAGTTGATCGACAGCAACATGCCGTCTTCAGCTACCCCAATGAAAGTCGTGGCGCCCGACTTTAGCTGCATCAGATAACGTGAGGCGGGATCGGGAGCACCATACGGACGCACCTTCACAGATTCGATGGTCCAGATCTCCGCGTCATCCTTCACAACCTTGTCGGTGCCCATGTATTTCTTCGCATACTGGAAATAGGGTCCGGCCTTGCGCACCTCCCTGACAGCTGTCACCTCTATGGAGAACGCCGTGACAGGAAGGGAATAGATGAGGCCATATTCATTATGCTTGTCGGCGGTGAGTATCTTTGTCTGCTGTGCCTGGGCCGGGAGAGCCGACGCCGCGAGCAGCATCGCGGCAAGAATAGCTGTTGTCTTCATATTTTTGTTCAGATGTTTTTTTCTCGATTGATGATTGAACGGATAGCCCGGCCGCAATATGCGGCGATGTCGGAGGCCACCATGCCACACTCGCCATACTCTGCCGCGGCCATGTCGCCCGCCAGTCCGTGGACGAAGACGCCGATCGTCGCGGCATACTCCGGGCGGTAGCCCTGGGCCAGGAAAGCGGCGATGACCCCCGTGAGCACATCGCCCGATCCGGCCGTGGCCATACCGGGATTGCCCGTGGAGTTGAAGTAGACACGCAGCGGGTTAGGGCGCACGGTGGCCGTGTAGTGCCCTTTGAGCACTATGATGATATTGTAGTATTTAGCCATGTCGATCGCCTTCTTCAGACGTTCCTCCGAATTGGGGTGCTTTCCGAAAAGGCGGTCGAACTCACCAACATGGGGTGTGATGATGGTATGCGGGGGAAGGAGCTCGAGCAGCGACGGCCGACGGGCTATGCAGTTGAGGGCGTCGGCATCGAGCAGCAACGATGCCTTGCAGTTTTTCAACAGACTCTCGAGGGCATCGATGGTGCGGTCGTTGGTGCCAATGCCCGGACCGACCACCACCGTCTTATGGCCATGGTGAATGGTCATGTCGGAGATGAAATTGTCGTCGCGGTCAGGTTCGAACATCGCCTCCGGCACAGCCGTCTGAAGCACGGGCATACCGGCCTTGGCACTATGTACGGTGACGAGTCCGGCGCCACTCTTCAGACATGCCCTGGCCGACATGATCGCAGCACCGAACATGCCGGTGCTTCCGGCCATGATGAGCACAGAGCCGAAATCGCGCTTTCCGGCAAAGAGAGGACGCTTATGCAGCAGCGGGCGCACGCTCGACGCCTCCACGAGCATATAATCTGACGGCGTCTCCTTCATCTTGGCGGCGTCGAGATCGATGTCGAGTATCTTCCAGTCGCCGATCACCTCCGAGTTCTCCTTGAAGAAGAACGACAGACGGGGAGTCTGGAAAGCCAGTGTCAGGTCGGCGTGGATCATGTCGCGCTGTATCACATTCTCGTTCCACTCCCCGAAAAGGCCCGAGGGGATGTCGATCGATATGACGTAGGCACCCGACTCATTGATAAACCTTGCGAGCATCACAAAGCCACCCTGGAGGGGCTGGCGCAATCCGGAGCCGAAAAGGCCGTCGACCACGACATCGTTCTCGCTCAGATATGGAGGGGAGAAATCGTGCTTCACCTCGGTGAAGTCGATTCCATCCATGGTGATGAGTTTCTTGCGCTCCTCGTCGCAGTCGTGGCTGAGCTTGCCCACGACATTGAAAAGGAACACCTCCACCTTGCGGTAGCCCTGCTCAAAAAGCATGCGTGCCACGGCAAGGGCATCTCCGCCATTGTTACCGGGGCCGGCCACCACGACTATGCGCTGGCTGGGCAGGAAACGGGAGATTATCTCGCAGCACAAGGCCCCCGCGGCTCTCTCCATCAAGTCGATGGAATTTATGTTCTGAGCCTCGCAGGTGGCATTGTCGATCTCTCTTATAACGTTAGAAGCAAATATTTTCATAATCCATTAGCACAGGAGCGAGGAGACAGGGAATCCGATCACAGACACAAGTCACTCCTAATAAAATGCAAAATTAGCCAACCGCCACCAATTCTGCAAATCCGCGGAGCGTTTTTAACCATGAAACTTTCCATGACACTTTCCCGGCGACGACATGAACGGGGATAAATGAAAAATTTCTTTAATTAATCGGCGTTTGATTTTGACAGCACAATCATTTTTTGTATTTTTGCATCAAATTGCGCTTTGCGCGTAAAAGTTTAGACAAATCATGGTAGATTACAAATCTCTTGGCCTTGTAAACACTAAAGAGATGTTTGCAAAGGCAGTGCATGGCGGTTATGCCATCCCCGCATTCAACTTCAACAACATGGAGCAGCTCCAGGCCATCATCAAGGCCGCTGCCGAGACCAAATCTCCGGTCATCCTCCAGGTGTCGAAAGGCGCCCGCAACTACGCCAACCCCATCCTTCTCCGCTACATGGCACAGGGTGCCGTGGCTTATGCGAAGTCTCTCGGTTGGGAGCAGCCCCAGATTGTGCTCCACCTCGACCATGGTGATTCATTCGAGCTCTGCAAGGATTGCATCGACAACGGTTTCTCTTCCGTTATGATCGACGGCAGCCACCTCCCCTATGAGGAGAACGTAGCCCTGACAAAGAAAGTGGTTGACTACGCTCATCAGTATGACGTGACCGTAGAGGGTGAGCTCGGCGTTCTCGCCGGCGTTGAGGACGAGGTAAGCTCCGACCACCACACCTACACCGACCCCGAGGAGGTGATCGACTTCGTAAACCGCACAGGTTGCGACAGCCTCGCGATCTCAATCGGCACATCTCACGGTGCATACAAGTTCACTCCCGAGCAGTGCACACGCGACCCGAAGACCGGCCGTCTCGTGCCCCCGCCCCTCGCATTCGACGTGCTTGAGAAGGTTGAGGCCAAGCTTCCCGACTTCCCCATCGTGCTCCACGGATCATCTTCCGTTCCCCAGGAGTATGTCGACATCATCAACGAGAATGGCGGCAAGCTTCCTGACGCTATCGGCATCCCCGAGGAGGAGCTCCGCAAGGCAGCCAAGATGGACGTATGCAAGATCAACATCGACTCCGACAGCCGTCTTGCCATGACCGCAGCCGTGCGCAAGGTGCTCAACGAGAAGCCCGGAGAGTTCGATCCCCGCAAATATCTCGGCCCGGCCCGCGACGAGATGGAGAAGCTCTACAAGCACAAGATCCTCAACGTGCTCGGCTCCGACGGCAAAGCATAACACTCAGACTCAACACAAACAATCAACAATAAAGTCCCGTACCGCTCCGGCGGTACGGGACTTTATTGTTTGGTCATACTATCCGCGATCCCGGGGAAGAACTGTATCGATCAATGACTCATATATCTCAATCACCTCCCGGATATCGAATCTCATCTCGGCTTTCATGCGGCTATGCCGACCCATTTCAATACGCTCATCTTCTGAAAGCGCCATAAACTTTTCGATCGCCATGACAAGAGAAACCGCATTGCGCGCCTCACATAAAAAACCATTGACCCCATCATCGACAGTCTCCCTGCAACCAGCCACGTCAGACACTATCACCGGTTTTCCCATGGCAAGCGCTTCCATCAAAACCCTCGACATCCCTTCATGATATGAGGGGAGAACTATACAATCGGCACGACGCATCACGTCTCTGACATCATTCTTGTATCCAAGGAAATTTATCAAACCAGCATCATGAAGTCTTTGCACCTCCGATTCTGAGACAGAATGCACATAATCCTTGTCAATATTTCCAAGCCACTGAAACTCTACTCCGGAATATCTTTTTTTAATGATTCCCGAAGCCTCCGCAAGTTCGCCGAAGCCTTTATCGTATAAAACCCTTGAGACTGTAAGGAAAATCATGTCGCTTTCATTTGAAATACTGAATATCTATCCCCTCCCCGCCATTCAGAAGGATAAGTCGATCGGGATCAGCTATATGACGTTCGATCACGATACGTCGGTTTTCATCATTGAGCACAAGTATACGGCAAGGGAAGCGCATGGCAAACCTATAAAGGGTTCTGGCAATGATACTCCGGAGATCCGAATGGTAAAAAGCATAGCCTAAACCTGTGATTACCGATATCGACTTTATGGAATTAAGTCTGGCAGCAAGGCTACCGTAAATATTAGGTTTTATAGTGTAATGGAACACTAAATCAGGCGATTCCTCTTTATATACGCGGCTTAAAAATCTAAAATAACTGAAATCCTTCATGGGATTCATGCCACTACGTTTTAACTCGGGAGCATAATGACGTATCTTTCCAGTAAACGGAATCTCTATTTCCGACCCGGGCGCGACGAGCACCACCTCACAACCCTTTGCAAGGAAATGCCTTATCACCTCACCTCTGAAATTGATCAGTTGCTTGAGTGAATTATCGCAGAAAAGCAGTTTCATAAATCCTTTTACATGCAGAATCCATTTACCCGTGCGTCGACCGTCATGAATAAAGCATTATCAAGCATCCGCCGGAGGATTGACCGCATTAATAATGACGAATCGTTTCAAGATTTATTGTGTCCTACAAGGTCTGTCATCCGCCATACTACATATCGTATCGTCTTAATTAGGGAATACCCCAAATCATTAAAAAAACCCAATACGAAGGCGGCACTGGCATTTCCGGACAATGCAAGCCTGAGATGCATTCTCTCCAGGAAATTATGCTTTATATTGAGATCCACGCTCCCGAGATAGGCGCCATAATTGTGTTGGAAATCCTTGGCAGAGACACTGCCTGACTTCAATAATCTATAAAGCAGCTCAATTATCTTTGACCGTATTCCAATGATTATATCGTCAGTCATTCCGAGGGCAAGATTTTCAAAAAAGGGGATCAGAATTCCACACTGATTTCCCAGGAAACTACTCTGTGTCGCCACCAAGGATCCTGATCGTATCCGATAGTGATACAAACCCTCAGATATGGCATATACAGAAGGCTTCTTCATCAGGATCTGAAACAATGCCACAATATCTTCCCAGAAAAACAAGCCATCAGGGAAAACGACATCCTTCCAGAGCCTACGCCTCATAAGTTTATTACATACGGATCCATGCATTACAGGGAATCTGGCCTGAGCCACCGAAAGAAACAGATCTTTCCAGAATATAACGCCATCGCCCTGTGGGCTGATTCCTGGCAGTACCCTTTCACCAAATACTTTAAAGCCACAAACCACAATATCAACATCGTTAACGTAGGCTGCCTCAAGCATCCTGGGATATGCATCATACTCTACAACATCGTCAGAATCACAGAAAATAATCCATTCTCCCCGGGCCAGCGACACACCTTCAGCCCGAGTACGTGCCAATCCCAGATTATTATCATGCCTGATACTCCGAACCACCATACCCTCACGTACGGGATTATGAGCAAGGAAATCAGATATGACACCTCTGCTCCCGTCGGTTGAGCAATCATCTATCAGAATCAGCTCCATGCAGCGTACCCTTTGCGAAAAGAGCGAAGCAAGTGTTTCCTTTAAATAAGGAGCACTGTTATAGACGGCTACTATCACCGTCAGTTCCGGATTTCCAGCATATGATTCCTGCGATTCCATTATATTCCGGCCAGCAAGTATAATCAGGCTTACTGCATTTAGTTAACGTTGCCGATATTCAAAAATTTTATATTATTTTTGTGAAATATTTATCGCGCTCACATATATGAATATCCTGTTCATAGGACACGTACCCATGATACCCACTGCGGGTGGAATAGAGAGAATGACCGTGATCATCTCAAAAGAATTGAGAACGAGAGGGCATTTTGTGGCCTTTCTTTCCACCTCGTCCAAATGTAACACCGATTGCGTATCCGGATTTCCACAACTATATATAAACGCAGCGGGGCCAGATGCCGGGAATAAATTTATGAGCATGATAAAAGAATTGGATATTGACATAATAGTCAATCAATTTCCTGATGCCAACACTCTCGCCCTCCAGAAATATATCCAAGGTGTCGTCAAGTCGATTGCCATGATACACAGCCGTCCATTTCCAATTCTCGGGCTGGAGAGGAAAGCAAAATTACTCACCATGCCCGGCACGCTAAAAGGTCATATCTTGAAATTGACCGGCATATTGACCCCAGGTTTATATCGCATTTTCATAAACCGTTACTATCGCTCACTTTATACCCGGGCTGCCGAACTCTCCGACAAGATATGTCTTCTATCCTCGAAATACACCGACAGGTTGCTTAAACATGCTCCTGACATAGACTCCAGGAAAATAACTATTGCCAATAATCCCAACACATTCCCCGAGATCCCGGATATTAAGGAATGGAAAGATCGTGAAAAAGTGGTGATATGGGTAGGCCGGCTCATAGAGCCTCAAAAGAATGTTGTCGGGTTTATCGATGTATGGAATAAATTCCACCAAAACAATCCCGATTGGCAAGCAAAGATTATTGGTGACGGTCCTGCCAGAAAGGCTGCTGAAGAATACGCCCGAAAAAAACAGGCTTCTGATATCGAGTTTGTCGGCAATATCGTTAATCCGGAAAAATACTATTCCACCGCACGGTTCCTCTGCATGACCTCTCTTTATGAAGGGTGGCCTATGGTGCTTCCGGAAGCGATGGCTTATGGCTGCATTCCATGCGCGTTTGCCTCTTTCGAAGCCATAGAGGACATCATTGACAACGGACATTCCGGACTCCTGTCATATAGTTTAGATCCTGCTGATATGGCTGATATGATGTCATCTGCCGCGACAAAGACGGAGGATATGGGTATGATGGCACACAATGCAACCGTAAAAATCGCAGAGTTCTCTCCAGAAAGAATCGCCGGAAAATGGATAATGCTTTTCAATGAATTGTTGTCACACCATGGCTCATAGCCGACGGCTATATTGGATAATTTTCTTCCGATCGGGAGATATCTCTTTATCAAACTGATTCGAGTAGGGATAATACATCTGGTAACATTTCAGACTCCCACTCTTATTAAATGGAGCAAGATACAGATCATATACCTGAAGTGAAAAAAGTGGGGTCAATATCATGCACCAGTATACATAATTGAGATGAAACCGACGCTTCCCGGAATGCACCACCGTGTAGGCCACACGGGAAATCAATATTATGGAAAAAATCATGAAATAATGATTGTAGCGCAAAAATATAGAGATACCTATACTCATGCAGACAGCATAAACCTGCAATAGTGAAAGCATTTCCATTTTGCGTTCTCCATCATATGCCGCAGTGATTTTGCCATTCTTATGCAACAGATATATGGCAGCCAATGGATAGACGATAAGGCGAAGCAATGTCACAGCCGCACCTTTTACATTAAGTATGTTGGTGCCGAATTCACTTTTAGAGTAAACCTCGGCCCGCTCTGCCATGGAATCTGTCAGGGCTATCAGTTTTACGAAATCAAAAAGGAAATAGCGTATGCTGAACGACATGGCTATAACAAAAAACACAATGAGAAGAGTCCTTTTGCCAAACGTAAAAAGACTGCGGACGCCAGGCAACCATAACACCGGCAGTAAAAACAAGACAACGGCCGAGACATGGAAGAAAAAGGCCACACATGACATAAGATAATAAGGAATCCATTTACCTTTTTTAAAGAATGGCCATGACCACAGGAAAACACATGATGCGATCGCCTCCCTGAGAACCTCCATGTTAAGCATGAAATAGAGGAAAAAACAATAAAGCAGGCCGGCGAGAAATATATGAGGTGTATTTTTCCATATGAATCGGAATATAGTACAATTCACAATCGTCGCAACCACAAATTGTACGAGCATAAACTCCGGTGTCAAAGATTTACATGCGGCAGACAATATGATATATAACGGCGCAAATCTTGTGTTCTTGAAATCTTCTGCCCTCAGATCCTGAAGTGTAGGCTGCAACCATTTAAATTCGTTTTCATATTTGATTGAGTCTGTTCCCATCTGGTAACGGAATCCGGCCACACAAATCAACACAACCATCAGCGACAACCACCATATAAGCCTGAACCGTGTCACCCCTCTGTAATCATATACATACGAGAGTATGATAAACGAAAGTATTATGATAAGGTATATCATGCCATCAACCCATTATTCCTTTTGAACAACAAATACTTTATCTCGGATAATATATCAGGGGCTATCAGACGGATCATCACGATAAATATGACCGCAGACACCCCTGCTCCTATTCCAAGCCGCACCCACCCGTTATTGATAAAACCAATGCAGAAATAGGTAGAGACAGCCATTACGGCAGAGACTAAAATCGCCGGGACAATCTCCATAATCTGACGCGACACACTCACCCCGGCCATCCTTCCTCCATAATACATTCCCACTGCAAGATCAAACACAGTACGGATAACCTGGCCCCAGCACAATGCCTCAAGCCCGAATGGGAGAGTGACCACAAGCACAGCCACGCCCCAGATTTTCTTGATTATCTCGCATCTAAGATAACTGTCCGTGCGCCCTTTCACCTGGAGCAGGCTTAGATTGAGCGTATCAATCGGTATCCACATCACCGACAGTGAAAGGATAGCCAGCAAGCGGCCCGCATACGCCCATTTCTCTCCTACGAGACAAACCACAATAGGATCAGACAGCGAACAAATTACCGTCATGACAGGAAGCACAATAAACGCAACCATTCTTAGAAATCTCAGAAATATGCAACGGAGTCGCTCATCCTCTTCGCGCACCATGCACATGGCGGGATACAACACTCTCTGCAAAACCGCATTCAGATTATTTGACGGGAATTCACTGAACTGCGTAGCCCTCGTGTAAAGACCCAGTGATGCTGCCTGAAAGAATTTTCCGATGATCAAAGGGTAAAGATCCTTATAAATGGTATGCATGACACCCGCCACCGTAAGATTCACACCGAATCTACCAAAATAGCGCAACGATGCCATGGAAAAGGTGAATGAAGGACGCCATGAAGACATCATCCACAACGATATGCAATTAGTCATGGATCTTACGAGCTGACATGCAACTATCGCCCATACTCCGGCGCCTAAATATGCAGCGGCAATCCCAACGATACCGCCGATCACGGCAGATATCATCGTAGCCTTGGCTTGTGTCCTGAAATCCATGGAAGCGGTCATCACAGCTTGCTGCACCATCATCAAGGCGTTGCAAAGTATGCATAAAGAGAGGATACGTGTCAGAATGACAAGTTCTGTATGGCCATAAAACCTGGCAATGACAGGCGCTGTAAAAAACAACAACACATACATTATTCCAGAGATGGCCACATTTACGAAAAAGGCAGTCGAACAATCTGATGCAGTCCTGTCGTTCTTACGTATAAGGGCTTGGGAAACGCCGCCATCAGCAAGGGCCTGAGCCACATCCATGAAAATAACCAACATACCCACAAGACCGAAATCTTCCTGAGAGAGCAGCCGCGACATAAAAATGATTACAACAAAGGTTACGGACTGTCCGGAGAAACGCTCCGCCACACTCCATCTCGCCCCTCTCGCCGTCTGTTTCCTAAGTTGCTGACCCTCCATTACGACTGATTGGATTTATTCAAATTCAGTCCCAAGCGACAAAGCCTTGTCAAACCATTTGTCGGCATGCTTCACATCCCCGAATATCCTTGAGAATTGTTCTGTCCGGTGCAAATCACATCCGATGATATCCACAAGTCCCTCCTTCATCAACCAAACAGCCTTCTTGCGTACTTTCTCACCATAAGCCCCTGTTAAAGAGAGAAGATTCAGCTGAAAAATAACTCCCTTGTCATGCAAGCGCCTATAGGAATCATGATCCATGTACATATAACGTTCAGGATGGGCAATGACAGGCCGATAACCATGATGCATAATTTCTTCAAGCATATGGTCAAAACCCATGGGGGCACTGAAATATGAAGTCTCGACAAGCAGGTTGTCGCCCCCGTCCCCTATTGGAAGAAGATCGTCCGACTTAAGGCGCTCGTCGAATAGTGCGTCAAGCATATTTTCTGAAGCCAAGCCAAGCTCCACATTCCCGGTCCATGCATCACAAAGCTCCTCAAAACGCTTACGCAGTTCCGAAGTGGTGTTGGGAAAATCTTCCATTATATGAGGAGTCAGCCATATCTTTTTGATTCCCGCCTCATCATACTTACGCAACACCTCAAGCGAGTCTTCAAGGGTCTTGATTCCGTCGTCAACTCCCGGCAGTATATGGGAATGCCAGTCAGTAAATCCTGTCAATGATTTCTGGCGGTAAGTGTTGACATCTTTTCTTGTCTTGAAAGGCCACATTTTTCCTTGTATTGTTTTTCGATATTTATCAGAGAGTGATTATCTCACTTTTCGCTATGGTTCTGATAATTCCCGTAAGTGTAATATCGACTGTGAACCATGTCCGTGCCATTGAGTATGACACTGATCTCCGGGAATTTCCTCTCGCTGTAAAGTTCATTGAGTTCAGGGATAGCCTGAAGATCAAGAAGTCCGGCTCTGACTATGAAAACTGTTGAGTCTGCATTTTTCGCTACGATCTGGGTATCAACGACTATATTGACTGGCGGGCAATCAAGCAATATATAGTCATATTCAGACCGTGCTTCCCCTATCATATGGGCAAGGAGCTCCCGGTCAAGCAGTTCCGCCGGGTTTGGAGGAAGTTTGCCAGCAGGAAGGATCGACAGTCCATCACATCCGCCGACTTCCATTACATGGCTGCGCCAGGCGCGTGAAGATCCCGAAAGATAGTCTGACAGGCCATGCGCAGGACTACCCACATACATCGAAGCTGACCCATGACGCATATCACAATCCACAAGGAGTACTTTTTTATGCTTCAGGGCAAGACAATGAGCCAGATTAAACGATACAAATGATTTACCACTTCCGGGATTGAATGAGGTAAACATCACAACGCGTCCGGTCTCCCCTTTGCCAACCATAAACTCAAGATTGCTCCTGACTACCCTGAATGCCTCGTTGACCACATCACGTTTGCCTTCTTTCACAATAGACAGAGGGGCCTCCTCCACAGTCTGTTTACGTACCTTGCCCAAAAGATGGCGCAGCAAGTTTTCTTTCTTACCTACATAAGGAATCTCTCCTGCAAAAGGCGCACGCATTGACTCAAGATCCTTACGCGATCTTACCTTCGTATCGCCGGTCTTGGCAAGATATACCCCAATCACAGGCACTGCTATCCCTACCAGTAAAGCCATCACGAGTATCAGGCTTTTCTTCGGGGCGACGGGTGTAAGCGATCCCATGGGAGGGGTGATGACGCGGGTGTTGTCGGCTGTGAACTTCTGCGAGAGCTGGTTCTCCTCCCTTTTCTGGAGCAGGAAGAGATAGAGGCTCTCCTTCACTTTCTGCTGACGCTCCTCCGAAAGGAGAGGAAGCGCCTGCGCGGGGGTGTTGACGATACGTCCCTTGGTCTTGCCAAGCTCAGACCTGACCCCCTTGATCGAGGTCAACAGGCTCGAGATCTGGTTGTCGATGCCGTTGACTATAGCCCTGCGCAGACCGGCGAGCTGCGTGTCGTAGTCACGCACGAGCGGATTTGAGGTGGATGAATTGTCGACAAGATTGTTTCTCGTGAGAAGAAGCTTGTTGTAGTCGGCTATCTCCGCCTCTACCGCAGGATTGGATATGCCAGTATTGACCGGTATCACATTATATTCATTCCCTTTCTCGCCTATATAATCACGGAGATATCGTGTCACGGCCAGTTGGTTCGAAAGTTCCAGTATCTGGGCATCCATCTCGCCGCTCTGTTCGAGAAGGAGCTTCGCGGTCATCTCAAGGCTCGGGGTGCCGGTGGCGGCCGTCTGCCGTGCCAGGTTCTCGTCAACCTCTCCGAGCTCACGCTGTATCACTCTAAGGCGCTCATCGATGAAGGCGGATGTAGCCACGGCAAGTTTGTTCTTGTCTTCTATCCAGTTCTCCGTATAGACCTTGAGAATCTCATCAAGGATATCCACGGCCCTCTGCACGCACACGTCGCGCACGGAAAGCTCGATCACCTCCGCGTCCTGGTCGACAAGATCGCCTGTCAGCTTCTTTCCGTAGAGTTCCACGGTAGACTGCATAGGCATCTTGCTGACATCCACCGTCATCTCATCCTTTACCGGGGCTCCGGCATATGCCGGATTCGCTGAGACCACTACCCTTCCTATCGGAGTCTTGACGGCGGAATCACCTTTGCGCAGGTCTACCGTCACCTCCTGCTCATACCTCTGCTCCTTCCCGTCGGAGCCGGTGCGTGCGAAGCGGGATAGCACAAGGTCTCCGCCGGGGCGCAGCGTGAGCCGCAGACGCGCCGACTCCTGCTCACCGACATCCTGCATGACGAGGCTAACAGGAAGCGTCTTGCCATAGAGGGTGACCGGATGGAGACCTCCCCTCTTCAGATAATTCATGTCGAGCGAAAGGCGTACGGCCACCTCATACATGATGTAGGGCGAGGTGAATGTGATAAGCTCGTTGTTGACGTTGGTATTGCCGGCCACGAGTCCGAGAGAGGAGAACATATCGGCGATCTCGCCGATTCCTCCGCTCGAGTCCTGGTCTTTCACCAGTATCTGTTCCGAACGCTCATACACCGGCTCGCGGGTGCAGATATAAAGCAACGCGCTTCCCACACATATCAGGAGCGAGGCCGCAAACCAGGGCCACGCCGGGAGGCACGCCTTAAGGAAATCGCGCATGGTGAAATTCTCAACCGCGCTTCTCTCTTCAATATTTGATGAGGTCTTCATTGGGGGGGCGGATTATTTCACAATCAGTACTGCTATCGATGTCAGGAGAGAGGCCACCGACACCCAAAATCCCCAGGAAAGCACGTTGTTGCCGTTGACTGTGGCCTGACGCTTCCTCACCTCGTTAGGCTCCACATAGACCACATCACCCTGCCTAAGATGGTAGGCCGGCGACGACGTGAGCGCTCCGAGATCAGTGAGGTCGACCACATACCGGTTGATCTTCCCACCTTCGGTTCGCACCACCACGACATTCTCGCGGCGCCCCTGTATTGTAAGGTCGCCTGCGAGGGCGAGCGCCTCGAGTATGCTCACCTCATCCTTGTCCATCTCAAACCGTCCCTGCCTGTTGACCTCTCCGAGCACCGAGAACGTGGCGTTGAGATATTCCACAGTCACCACAGGATCCTTCACAAGACCGCGCCCCATAAGTTCTCCCTTGATAAACGCGGCAAGCTCCCCGCGGGTCATGCCCGCTATCTTCATGCTTCCGATCACCGGGAAATCTATATCACCGTCCTTGTCGACAGTATAGCCCGATATGCCTTCGGCCACGGCTACAGACGACATCTGTCCGAGCCGGTTTGTCGTGACCGGAAGGTTGAACATTTCCGAGAGTTTCGGATCTCTCGATTTCACAACTATGCTGAGCTTGTCGCCGGGCTGTATCCTGATCGACGCGTCGGAAGGGAGTTGCAGTTCCGTCCGGTCAACGTCCTGGAAGTAAGCCAGATTCTTAGGCCCCGCGCATCCTCCGGCGATAAGGAGAGCTGACGCGGTCAGAACCATGGCGGCATATCCGGCAATATGTTTCTTCATATCTTGTCGTTATAGTATTCTTTCTTGGGGAGAAACGTCCGGCCGCGCCCTACTCCGGCGCCCTGAAAAACCGTCTCCTTTCAAAAAAACGTTTTCCTATCCGTTTTATTGAAAATGCCGAGATTTAATGTTACCTTTGCAAAAGATTCGGATTCAAATATATGAGCATACCCAAGATCATACACTTCTGCTGGCTGAGCGAAAACAGGATGCCTCCGCTCGTGAAAAGATGCATGGCGACATGGAAAGAAGTGCTGTCCGGATATGAGATCATATGGTGGAATCCGGCCAGATTCCACCTTGATTCAACTCCCTGGACCAGGGAGGCTTTCGCCAGCCGGAAATACGCGTTTGCCTCCGATTATATAAGGTGTCACGCCCTGTATCACCATGGCGGCATATATCTCGACACGGATGTGGAGGTGCTCAGCACATTCGATCCGTTGCTCCATCATCCGTATATGCTCGGCAAGGAGAATCCGGCTCTTATCGAGGCTGCCGCAATGGGAGCCGAGCCCGGAAGCACTCTGTTCGGGAAGATGCTCGGATACTATGAAGGCAAGCATTTCATAAAGCCCGACGGATCTTTCGACACCACTCCTATGCCGGTCATCATGGAGAAGATAGTAAGGGAGAATTTCCGAGTCAGGGAAATCTCAAGTCCCGACGAGGCGGTGTTCTCCGACGACACCCTCTCCATCCTCCCCGACGACTACTTTTCCCCGAAATCATGTGCCGACGGCAAGATCCGCACCACTGAGAATACGGTGTGCATACACCACTACAACCAGTCATGGCAATCGCCGGTCAGGAAATACGGACGGAAGCTTATTCTCGGCATCGGAGGGGAAAAGCTGAAGGATTCCATACGCCACATAGTGGCCCGGCATCTCTCCTGAGCAATAACATCAAGCATAATACAATGTCACGCAATATATACGCATCCCTCACCATGGCATTAGCCATCAGTCTCCTACCTGCCGCAGCCAATGCTCAGGATTCCTTGAGATATGATATTGAGGTGCGCGCCTCCCTCTCCGGAGGTGAGAACACACCCTTCTGGCTGGCCAACAACCTTCAGGGACTCGGTTCCCCCCGCACAAACAGCGGCTTTGTCAAGGCCGGACTGTTCAGGGATATTGACAACGACCGTCGGTTCTCCTGGGGCGCCGGGGTCAGCCTCGCCGGCGCATGGCGCAACACCTCCCCTTTCTACGTGCACGAGCTCTACGGTGAAGTGAAATACCGCAGTCTCGACGCCCTCCTCGGCAGCAAGGTGATCAAGGGAGATTTCAACAATCCCCGGCTTTCATCGGGCAATCTCCTCTACTCAGGCAACTCATTGCCTATACCTCAGCTCAGGCTCGGCATCTTCGACTATGCTCCATTCTGGGGCACCGACGGATGGCTTTCCGCAAAAGGATATATCGCCTACGGCATGTTTACCGATTCCCGATGGCAGAAATCGTGGAGTACTCCTGACTCAAGACGTACGGAAGACGTGCTCTACCATTCAAAAGGGCTTTGGCTCCGCGGAGGCGACGCAGGCAGATTCCCACTCGTGGGAGAGATAGGCATAGAGATGGCCACGCAGTTCGGAGGCCATTCCTATAAGGACGGGGAAAGGATCGACATGGGACATGGATTCAAGAAATGGTGGCACGCGTTCTTCCCTCACAGCGGCAAAGAGGACACTCATCTCGGCGACGCCGTCAGCACTGAGGGAAACATGCTCGGCACGTATGATTTCTCCCTCTCCTGGCTCCCTGACGCCGACTGGAGCGTGAAGGCTTATTACCAACACTATTTTGAAGACCAGTCGCAGATGACTTTCGAATATGGCTGGAAAGATGGACTTTGGGGGATCGAGGCGCAACTCCCAGCCAACAGGGTCGTCTCGGCTGTCGTGGTCGAATATCTCTATTCGAAAGACCAGACGGGGGCCGTATTCAACAACAGTTCGCCCGAGATACCTGAACAGATCAGCGGCCGCGACGAATACTACAATCATTTCCTCTATTCCGGATGGCAGCACTGGGGAATGGGTATAGGCAACCCGCTTATCATCTCCCCCCTCTACAACCGCGACCACGACCTGTGGTTCCGCTCCACACGCATAGAGGCCTGGCATCTCGGCCTCGAGGGTTCGCCGCGCCCCGATCTCGGCTACCGCATGCTCCTCTCCTATTCCCGCAACTGGGGAACCTATACGAAGCCCCTTCCGGAGATGATGCACAATTTCAATGCACTCCTTGAGGTATCCTGGCGTCCTGAAAGGCTCCGGGGCTGGGAGGCGACCCTCGGCGTAGCGGGCGACACCGGCCGTCTGCTCGGCAAAAGTTTCGGCGTAGCCCTGACCATAAGCAAGACCGGATGGTTAAATTTCTAAAAAATATCAAATGACATCAATAAGACCCCATACTTTCCTCCTCATCATCGCTATCCTATTCTTGTTTCTGACTTCCGGTTGCCAGAAATCACCGATCAACGGCGACCTCGACGGCCAATGGCAAGTGATGGAAGTAAGTCCGGCGCATGCTGAAACGCCCATCGACGCCCGGCTCTACTATTGCTTCTACCTCCACGTATGCCAGCTCAACTACTACGGAGGCACCCTCACCACCGGCTCGATGGACTACTCCGGCGACCACATCACCCTCTCCTTCCCCGACACCTCCGAAGAGACCGCCGCCGGCCTCCCTCAATACGGCATCCCAACCAATCCCGTCACCTTCACCGTCAACCGCCTCGACAGCAAAAGCCTCATACTCCGCTCCGCCACCACCACCGTCACACTCCGCAAATTCTGATTTTGTCACTTTTTACGTAAATTTACCTTTGTGTTTGTTAAAGGAGATGACAATGATAATTTTATCTGGACGCCATCAGGCCTGGTGCTCTTACCTGAATTTTTATTTTTTTAACAATTAAAAATTTAAATCTAAATAGTTCAACCAACTAAATAAGTTATCTTTGCATTTAAATTGATTGATTATGGCAGAATATTCATTGATATTGCATTCAAAAGATGACTATCGGCTTATTAAGAAAATCTTAAAAGCATTTGATGGAGCATCTATTCGACCGGTGAAGTCTAAGAAAACGAATATCGAAATTGCGTTGCAAGAAGCTCGTGAAGGCAAAATTGCAGGTCCGTTCCATTCATCGGAAGAATTAATGGCCGATTTATTAAGCTGATGTATACCGTAAACCGTACCAACGCTTTTAAAAAGTCGTTCAAACGTGCTTTAAAGCGAGGATTAAATCCTGCAGCCTTCCAAAAGGTAATCGATATTCTTCAAACCGAGGGGTCGCTTCCTCGACAATATAAGCCCCATCGGCTCAGTTCAAAATTCGACTATGCATGGGAATGCCATATTGAGAACGACTGGCTCTTGCTTTGGCAGCAAGACAATAATGAGATGACACTGTTGCTTCTACAGACTGGCACTCATTCAGATATTTTCGGGTAAGATTTTAGTACATAGGATGGCTCCACTTGAAATTCTAATCGTCAACTCCAGAATAAGATAACACACAAAAAATCACAGGCCACGTTATAATTACAGGTACATCGCTCCACGATGTTTCCCTTAATCACGTTGATCAAAGTCTCATACTCCGCTCCGCCACCACCACCGTCACCATCCGCAAATTCTGATTCCATTCAATTCATTGTCAATTTGTAGGAACATTGTTGTTGACAGCGCATGCATCAAGCGCCATAAATCTTTCGACTTTATTTTGACGATCTGCGCCATGTAATTTCATTGGATTCCCTGTCAGATATGTCAACAAACATCTGCCATCGACAAAGAATGTCATTCAACAATCTCAAATAATTTAGGCAATTTACTGTAAGATTCACCATCTGTACCGATTACATTCGCATTGACAAGTGCTTTATTAAGGCGATCATCAGAAAGCAAGTCAGAAACCCAGCTTTCCTTTGAAAGAAAAGACTGATGTTTGCTGAAATTAGGAATAAAACGACGCAGGATTGCTATAACATCCTCAGAGGTTGCAAAATAACGATTGGTGTTCAGAATGCCGCCATGGAGTCCCCCCTGAGCAGAGGCCACTCTACTCCCGCGGATGGCTCTCACTGTCGGTAGGGCGACAGTGATAAGGAACCCAAAGAGAGGGGCCATGAAAACTGTCTGCAAGTCATTGTCAGACAGTTTTCATGGCCCTATTTATTTCTTGAAAAGCACTCGGTCCTCCCGCAAGATTCCAAGAGGTGCCCAGGCTTCTTCCGATGCTATCGTATCATTTGAAAAGCAGGGGTGCCATTTCCCTCAGAGAGCGGCGCCAGGTAAGGAATTCGTGAGCCGTGCCCTCCGATACGTAACTATGGGCGTTGTGTCCGGCAGCACGCAAAGCCTCGGCAGCCTTTGTCACCCCATCGGGATTCTCCTTGCTTCCGCAGCTCATGAATATCATCCGCACCTGATCTTTGTTCTTGATGTCGTCAGGAGCATACGTGCCTCCGGAGAGCAAACCATAGTAACCGAACACGTCGGGATAGGCAAGCGTACACATCTTAGTTTCCATGCCTCCCATCGACAGACCGGCCATAGCGCGGTAGCGCTTCGAGGCCTTTGTCTTAAAATGGCTGTCGATATAAGGAATAAGATCATCTACAAGCACTCGCTGGAACGCTGTCCAGTCATACTCATGCATGTGTCCCCAACGGCATTCGTTGGTCATGCCGTATGTGCAGACAATAATAAACGGTTCGCACTTACCTTCCGCAATCATGTTGTCCATGATGAGATTGGCTCTCCCCTGATTCATCCACGCAGTTTCGTCTTCACCCCATCCGTGCTGCAGATAGAGCACCGGGAATTTTTTCTTTCCATCGTATGATGGAGGGAGATATACGAATGCTTTCGGACCTCCTTCACCGATCCAGTGGGGATTGTCGGAGGGAGTGTTCTTTGATGGGAAGTTCACCTCCACAACCTGTCCGTGAGGTACATCCTTGTATGCGAAGAAATCCTGATCGGGCGCCGGAATCTCGATACCGCTTTCCCAACGTACAGAACCATAATAGTCTTTGGCCCCCGGATCGTTGAACGTACCGCCGTCAACTGTGAGATGATAATAGTGGAATCCCGGATCCATCGGGCCATCGGTAGTGCCTGTCCAGACACCCAGACTGTCTTTCTGCAGCACCGTACCGCCCGATCCGCCGAGACCGAGGCTCACGATCACAGATTTGGCGTCCGGCGCCTCAACACGGAAACGCGCATAGCCCTGCGAGTTGACCATCGGATACTCCTGTCCCGGCTGATTTAGAGGAGAGGGACGGAAATCCTCCTTCACCACAGCATTGTCGAAAGCAGGATTGAAGTTCTTGATTGTGTAATACACTCTTTTCGGCTTGATGTCTTTGTCGAAAGGGAGAGGATAATTGTTGACCCCGATCCAGGAGTCAGCGTCAGAGAGATTCCAGAATGTGACGTTCTCAATCACGTCTTTGTGCTTTCGCATCACCCTGAACAGACGGGCATACTGCGCCTCGTGAAGAGTACGGATATACTGCGGCACTTCGCCTTCCTTACCTTTGCTGAACTGCAGCTGCCCACCCATTTCGTTATTCGTGCGAAGGTCGAGTTCGGTGATGTGGATCTTGTCGACAATTGTGGAATATTTTTCTATGGCAGCCTCAAAATCTTCCATACTCGGGCTATAGATGTTGTAGTGCCCCTGCATACCGATACCGTCGATCGGTGCGCCGGCCTCCTTCATCTTCTTCACCATATTATATATACGGTCGCGCTTTGCCGGTTGTGCCGCGTTGTAGTCATTATAGAAAAGCTCGACATCAGGATCAGCCTCACGGGCGAACTGGAAAACCTTTACGATAAACTCCTCGCCACAAAGATCCATCATTTTGGTCTTTCGATACGGGCTCGGCTCCTCTTTCATCCAGGGCATCCGGCGTCCGCTTCCGTCTGCAATCGCCTCATTGAGCACATCCCATGCGTAGACAACGTCCTTGTAGCGGCCCACCACTGTATGTATGTGGTCGCGAAGACGCTGATAAAACACCTCCTTGGTCACAGGCTTGCCATTTTTGTCGGTAAACATCCAGTCTGCAAACTGGCTGTGCCAGGCCAGACAGTGGCCGCGCATCTTGACGCCATTCCGCCTGCACCAATCGGCGATGCTGTCGGCCGGTCCGAAATTCCAGACTCCCTCCCGGGGATGAATCTCCCCGGGCTTCATGGCATTCTCGGCAGTGACACTGTTGAAGTTCTTCTTCACCACCGCCATCTGGTCGGGCGAAGCAACATTGCGTATGTTCAACGCTACTCCTATGGAGAAGTAATCCTTGTAGGTATCCTTATAACCCGTAGGATCATCAATCTTGCGCATCTGCCCGGGTTGTGCGGATGCTCCAATGACTGCACAGGCAATGTACAGACAGGAAAGTAATAAATTCCGTTTCATTTTATCAGTATTGTAGATATGTTTTAAGTCAGTCAAAGAATTTATTGTGGATTAAAAAAGGTACCCCCAGAAAAAATTTCAGCGGATACCCTACAAATTTAGATAAAATTTGCGAAAATTTTACACTATGAGTGGATATTAAAACTTGTAATCTGATTAATAATATTTTATTACGCTCCGGGCAAATCTATCATTGATTCTCCCGGAGAAGTGTTAACAGATTTGAGGGTGATTAACTAATTGGGGTTACACCGTCCGAGACGGTTCTCTAATTCTCTTTACACGTTTCTGCCAGTTGATTGATTCGGTTTACAGATCAAGGTCTGTGAACTATTTCGCTTTACACCATTTAGAGAATGGCGCCGAAGTTACATTCTCGCCATATCACCATCCGGGATTCCATGTGTGAGAGCATGTTGCAATCATAGGGACATCACAAAGCTATGTCTCTCCATATTTACAATATTTCTCCGACTGATTATGCAAAAACATCAGCCGAAAAACCTGTCAAAAGTAGCCCTATGTCCATCCTTCGTATCTACTTGATTGCCGTCATTGCATCAAGCAAATCCTGATAGCAGGTGACTTTGTGATAGCGCACATTTGCCGTCGACATCTCATTGAAGAGCTTGCCGCAGCACTCAATCTTGGCATTCTCGATAATTACAATGCGATTAATTTACGTCACTTATTCAAATATGGTGTAAAAATATGCGATTTGGCTACATGACGTAAGTAAATATCTGTTTAGCATCATTAATCTTGAGTCATCTTTTCAAATTTGATTTTTTATTTACCGCCTCGTACAATATTGTATAGATCCTGATAACTATGGACAACATCGTATTTCACATTCGATAGAGAGAGAGAAGCAAAATGCCTTCGAGCACATTCAATCTTAGACTTCTCAGTTTCTCGAAGGTCCACATCGCGCATAGAACCTTTGGTCTCGGCAACGAAATAAACATGCTTAACACTGCCTTCCTTGAAAACAATGGCCCAGTCCGGATTATATTGACCTAAAGGAGTATTGATATAGAATCCACGAGGTAACTTCGTGTAGACTTCTACATCTGTATTGTTTTCAAGCTGTTGAGCGAACTGCATCTCCGTTCCTTTACTATCTATGATCACCAGGTCATATAGTGATTTCTCACTCTCCATTGCATTATCTCCAACGACACCACGAACTTCGTCTACCGTAAACAGGTCAGTTTCGAACTTTTGGTCTGTTGGAGAATAAGAAATTTTCTTGATGACAGCAATGGCTTTGCAGTCATTTATGAGTGAAGCGACCTTAATGATAAATTCCTCAGGGTTAACTCTGAAAAGCATGAATTTTGCGGGACTTATACCTTGCAAAATCTTGATGATAGTTTTGCGGGTTAGACCGGTTTCCCTGACGAGATTACCTACAAGGTCATACTTCACAAACTTGCCAACAGCTTCGTGAACTGTCTTGCGAACCGTATTGCCTTGTGTCATAGCAGAGGCGGTTTCCAGCGATTCTCTATCTCGTATAGATTCCAGTGAACCTTCGGTTATCTTAATGTGTATTTCAGTAACATTAAGGTGGAGGTCTATTTGTTCTATACACTTTTTAATCAGTTCTTCCGAACTAAAATCAACTGTATAGATGGAACGTATATTGATTTGTTTCCATAGTTCAGCGAAACGGGAACGAGCAAATTTTTCGGAATCGAAATTTGCAATGCGGCGTTTTCGACCATCATTGGGTTTGGCAGCGTTGGGGTCAAATATGCCATCCAGAACTTTAGCGATAGCAGGCTTAAGAGATTCGTATTCGTCTCCGAAATCAAGAGAACCATTCCGTTTATCGTCGTAATACTTCGGAGTTAATACGCCATTGTCGTCAATATAATCTTTTCTTATGAG
Organism: uncultured Muribaculaceae bacterium; assembly: GCA_910588245.1. Classification (GTDB taxonomy): domain Bacteria; phylum Bacteroidota; class Bacteroidia; order Bacteroidales; family Muribaculaceae; genus Lepagella. The sequence goes on from CAJUQP010000005.1 coordinate 111,345, forward strand.
CCGATTATTGATTGCTCTCGCCATATCGGTGGTAACCTTTATAGAATTACCACTCGTATCTGATAACACTCTGGCCTCGAAAAGTGCTGGCGTGACCACAGTTGGGCGGTATGCTACAGCTTCTGCAATTTCATGCTGAAGCTGTTTGGCGAAGATCTCGTAGCTCTCTGAAGCAATAACGGTCAAAATGTTGGTGTCAAAGACATGCTCACCAAGTACATCTTGGTCTTGTCGCTCACCATTCTTATTGACACATAATCGCATTCCTCGTCCGACCTCTTGACGCTTCTTTGTAGTATTGTCACTATCTTTAAGTGTACATATTTGGAACACATTAGGATTATCCCAACCCTCTTTAAGGGCTGAGTGAGAGAATATAAAGCGGACAGGTTCACTAAAGGATAAAAGCTGTTCCTTATTTCTCATAATAAGGTCATAAGCTCGCAGGGCCTCCTCTCTACCTTTTTCTGTGCTCTCCTTGGTGTCAACCATTTTCCCTTTTTTGTCTTGGGAAAAATAGCCAGCATGAACGGCTGATGCCGGAGTGCTTTGTAAATATTTGGTATATTCGGGGGAGAAAAGGTCGATGTTCTCATTAAGAACATTGATATACTCCTCCTCGAAAATCTCAGCAAACCGACCATTGGAAGTTGCCGAGCCTGGCCCATATACGCGATAGTTTTCGACTTTATCTATAAAGAAAAGTGACAATACCTTAATGCCTTTTGGGAAAAGCATACGCTCACGCTCAAAATGGCTTCGGATGGTTTCGCGTATTTGTTCGCGGCGAATAGCTTCTTCATGGACTTGACCGGTCATTGACCCCTCATAAAGCTTGGTTCCGTTAAGCAATTCTACAGTCCCGGCACGCCCGTCTATTCTTTGAATGACACAGCGGTCTCTGTATTCAGCAAGGTTCCCGCTTTGTTCATAGAGATCATATCCTTCACTTACAAGTCGAGTGACTTGTTTTGTACCGGTTGTGGTCTTTATGTCAAATGAGATACGAGCTTGGGGATTTCCTTTGCCGATGACAATTTCTTCGAGGCACAAGAAACCATTGGTTGCAGTAGATCCAACTTGCGAAATACCTTTGACTTCAATTTTCTTAACGAGCTTCCTATTGTAGGCGTCTATCGCATCGAGTCGGAAAACCATGTTATAGATGTCGCCGTCTCTATGCGTTGCTGAATAAAGTAGTGTCATCAACGGCATAAATAAGCGGAGTCCCTGACGGGTACGGTTATTTTTATTAGCGCCGAGAACACTCTGAGGCTCATCGATTATCATAATCGGATGGGTCTTAGCGATTACATCTATAGGTTTGCGAGAACCAAATTCATCTCGGCGGTCAAAGATTATCCTTGAGGCTGAATTATTTGCGTTCTCGTCAAATGAACTGTTGAATGACTGCGTGTTTATAATCATGCAGTGCATTCCGCTGCCGGTAGCAAAAGCATCTATTTTTGAAAGATGCTTTGAGTTATAAACGAAGTATTGCATTCGTTTACCGTATTCATCGCTGAAATGGTCATCCATTGTTTGGAAGGACTTTAATACACCTTCCCTTATGGCGACTGACGGAACTACGATAACGAACTTAGTCCAGCCATAGAGCTTGTTAAGCTCATACATCGTTTTTATATAGGTATAGGTCTTACCTGTACCGGTTTCCATTTCAACAGTAAGGTAGACATCTTGATTGTCTCCCTCAAAATACTCTATAGGCTTAAGCCCTTGAGTAAGTTGAACTGACCTGACGTTTTCAGTCAGCTGTGTACGGTCAAGCATTAATGGCGCGTTGGCGAAGCCATGTTCGCCATAATTGATCCTATCTTTGCCTACATCGTGCAAAAATTCAGATGACTCAATATATGGTTGACCGCGAAAAGCGTCAGTTACCGCTTTTGCAGCTTCAGTCTGAAACCGTTGATGTTTATAGCGGAGTTTCATATAACGCGAATATTATTCATAGCTTCTTCGTCGCTCCATCCCAAGCGTTGCTTGAATTGCTCGAAGATGTTGATTTTGGAGGCATCTGAATGGAAGCAGCTATCGCGGAACAACACACGAAGTGGTGATTGGTCTGCGATAAAAGCGATTACTTTTTCTGATATGTTCTCTGCGAAACAAGCGACCAAGTCACCATAGTTGATTGAATATACATCACATTCATCGATAGTAGACTTTGACATCGGCAAAGAGAGTTTAACTCCCCAATCGAGCATTGCCCCGAAAAGGAGATCAAGGTCTGTACGGTCTGGTTTTACATTGTCAAACAACAGTCCGAGGTCATCTTGGCGCAGCGCCGCAGGCTGGAAGTAAACATCCTGCATATTGCTGTCATCAACCTTGAAAACTCGAAAGCCGGTATCGATTTGTTTATTTTGAGAGGTCGCGCACTTTGAGATAGTTTCCCCTACACGACGAATACGTTCCTTGGCAAGTTCTGTTAGTAGGTGAGGTTTATTATACTTGTCGAGAAAGCGTATCCCATTTTCGATAATGACTTTTGTAACATTATCAGCTTTCAGGAGCATTTCATCTAAATTTTCAGGAAGCTGAACAAGAATAAACTTTAATTTAGACTTATCTGTATGCTCTAAGCAATACTCCATTGTTGATTCCGCCGTTGTGGCAGAACCAGAAAAGAAGTCTAAAATAATATCTCCGTCTTCAATAATGAAGTTTGTGAGATATTTTATTAAGCTAACGGGTTTCGGATAGGAAAATACATCAGTATTATCCATAATGGAATTGAGATGGGAACTTGCGTTCTCATTTGTTCCGACTCCATTATTAGGCTTATCTATTAATGGAGTTAGGATATTCTCTTTAATGAAGTTGGTCGGTCTCTTATAACCTTCTCCAGCTCGTATAAAACGAATAGAAAATTCGTCGGATTTAATTATAAAAGTTGTACCATCCTCGATTTCAGCCTTTAAGAAATCCTGGGACCATTTGAATTCGCCTTTTAATCGGAAATTAGTTGTGGCATATCCATCAACAATTTCGATATCGTCTAACAACTCAACTCTATTTTTACAGTGAGCCTTATAGAGACCGTTAGGGAATTTGCTTGGTTTAAAGAAGACTTTGTCTTTATCAAATTCCAAAACGGTTATAGGGTTGCCAGAATTTAATAATGGAGCATCACCTCCATCTAAAGCTACACCATTGTATTTTATACTACTTTTGTTTTTTTCGTAGCATAAAATATATTCATTTGTCTTACGCGATTTTGTCGCAAGAGAAGGAGGGGTTGACGTTTTAACCCATGAGAAGACTTCTATGAAATTATCGGCACCGAAAATCTCATTACAAATTTTTTGCAAATTATCTAATTCTTCAACGCCAATGGAGATGAATATAACTCCATTTTCTGTCAATAAACACCGGGCTATAAGTAGACGAGAGTAAATCATAGAACACCAATCCGAGTGGAAACGGCCTTTGGTGTCTAAATTCTTACGGTAGCGATTGCCCAATTCATCAGTATCGCCTTGCTCTTTATCATGTTGCTCGGCAGACTGGGCAAAATTGTCATTATAAATAAAATCATTACCAGTGTTATAGGGAGGGTCAATATATATCATTTTGACCTTTCCCATGTAGGATTTCTGTAGGAGCTTCAGAACATCGAGATTGTCACCTTCAATGTAGAGATTTTGAGTAGTGTCCCAATTAACGCTCTCACTGGGATAAGGGCGGAGTGTCTTACGAATGGAGCGGGCGGCTTCACGGCGAGCCTCGGCTTTTCCAGGCCAAGAGAATTGATAAAATTCATCGCCCGTTTCAACTGTTGCATCGCCAAGCAACTGACGTAGCACATCAAAGTTTACAACTTGATGCACCTTACCGGCAGCCCCTTTCGCCTCGGTGAAGCATGAGGGCGCAATTTGGTACAGCAAATCAAGATTGATTTGCGCACCATCAGCGCTTTGGAGTGATAATTTTTCAGGTGTCATATATTGAACATTTACTTTCTTATGTCTAAGAGTTTATTTCCCAACTCTGAAATATTTCGCTTTAGTAAGCGTACTTGAGAATTTAGTTCAACTTGACGATTAAACTGCTTCTCGTTTCTTACACGTTTTTGTAGGTTCTCTAATTCGCGCTTCATTTTAACCAGGCGAGTTTCAAGGTCTTGAATTTCTTTTATTGATGCGGAACTATCAATTTGATAACCCATCATCTGACTGAAGAAATTGAGATATATCTTGTCAAGGTCGAAACCATCAATCTTTAGAGGGCGATTAGCAAGATTGACCCCAGTCAATAATCTACTAACCTCACGTATCCATTTAATGCTGCCGGTAACTACAGACCGACGCTTATGTTGCATAAGCAGATCATAATGGTTGCCGTGTTGAATGATATAAATAGTATGACGAGGTATTAGGTCATCAATGCCGCAAAACGGATTAATTGAGTAATTATCTGTTTTGCATTGGAACAGAAAAACATCAATCTCCTTGACCTCGTCACCATCGTTTATGTTTAAGGTGTCTGGGCGAAGAACATAGAGTAATCTTATCTGTTCAAATTCATCTGCAAGCAGTGTTCGTATTGCCGTAGGCGTAGAACTTGCTTTGACAAACTGAACCTTAGGAATCAGTCTGTCAACGATAGTCGTTGCCGGGAATTGGAGCAGATTGTTCATCATTGGATATGTAATAATTGATTAATTTGGAAGCACACATTCGCATGTTCAAAGTTCTGCGATTTAGAAAAAACATATTTCTTTGCACAACCATATCTGATAATGTTATAATGACGCAATTCATCTTCTGTACATGGTATAATAGCGTCATTATATTTGGCCATATTAGCGAAATATTCTTTATCATATATGGATAGAGTGAAATATGGATTTAACGTCCAAGACACTTCAGCTCCGTACTGGTTAAGTCCCATGAGCGTTTGCCTAACTTCTCCCTTGTAATGTGGAGTTACATGCACTGGATTATCTGATGCAAAGAAATCTCCATTTGGAGAATAATGGTATATCCAAATATTGTCAGCCAATGCATTCATCATTAACGAAATTAGATCTTCATTCATAAATGACAACATGGCATGTGTAAAAGTCGCATCTTCATAAAACTTATCACTGCCATTTAATAACTCTTTTGCGCCAGGAGTTTCTTGAAGATTATTTCGCGTTATAAAGCCTCTTACCTGACTATCAATATCATCAATCAGTTTGAAGTCATACTCTCGAATATTCGGGTGTCTCAAGAATTGAATAACCAACTGTTTTGCAAGATATTGTTTCACCATTTTGGGCAAGCACAATCCATTACAATTATCAGCTATCGTAGCGGTTAAATGCTTTTCCATAAAAACTAATAACCGAGATAATTCGGTTTCGATACGTTTCGCAAAATAATATGTTTCCAAATACAGTTCATCAACATTTGCATTTTGCGAAGTATTAAAACTCAATTTATAGAAAAAGTATTTACCGCAAACATCATCTACGGATTTAGGATATGTTTTACCAGTTTGTTTATCAAAGGCATAAACAAAATAATCCTTCTTGTTATGACAATTTTTTGGAAACCCAAATTGCCGCAGATAGCACTGCGGTACATAGTGATGAAAAGTATTGGGACGCTTCTTTTGCTTACTCATAACTATCTTACGATTAGAAACGTTATCAATTCAAAATCATCCAGACCGGCAAAGTCATTTCTGAAAAACGAAGTTTCACCATCTGAAAATAAAGATGCGATGTCGTTTTCCTCCTTGACCTTGATAAGCGAAGAGATGGCATCTCCGAGCAGACGGGAGTATGTGCCCATATGTTGACCGTCGCGTGTCTCGGCGTTGAATTTGCGGCAAAGGTCGAGAATCGGCTCGGAATTGCCTCGGCAAAGATGACGCATCCGGTCGAGAAGTCCTTTGGGGTCGAGATGGTTTACAATTACCTCGGAATCCTTCGAGATATAGACCATATAGAATGGATGTAATCTATTCTTGCGGTCGATATTGATGTCATTGTTGCGGTTCTTGAGCACGAATATCACACCCGGTGGAACGTCTTTAGCCGACGGCACGATGGCATGAAGGCCGAAGGGAGTATGCTCTATGTCGTGCCCATGCTTCATGTAATCAAGAAGATCGAGACGGAATTCGTTAAGTCCGAGATCCATTATCGAGACTCCGGTATTCATCTCCTCGATATCCACGACTTCCTCTTTGAGACGTTCCAACTGGTCACGACGGTATTTGAGATCGCCCTGTTCCTCGGCGGAGAGGAGATTATCATCACCGGTGGCTGTGAGCACCGACACCTTCATACGGGCCTCCACACGACCTTTGAGATCAATGTAATCGTCAAGATCCATATCAGGCCAATAATTGACAAGCTGGATAACCGCATTACGCGAACCAATACGGTCAATGCGTCCAAAGCGCTGGATTATACGCACCGGATTCCAGTGAATATCATAATTGATCAGATAATCACAGTCCTGAAGGTTCTGACCCTCAGAGATGCAGTCAGTAGCAATAAGTACGTCTATCTCTTCCTTGACATTGGGATAGAGTGCTTCCTTCTCTTTGGAAACAGGGGAGAAAAGAGTAAGTATCTTATTGAAATCGAAACCTTTTTTTGAAACATCGCGAAGCGATGTCGCTACACTGTCACCGCTTATCAGCCCGATATGAGAACCGAGTGCCCGGACTGGAGGCGCAATATTGTCGTAAATATACTGAGCGGTATCGGAGAAAGCGGTGAAGACAATGATCTTTCTGTTAACGCCGTTTATGGGATTGGCAAACTTATTGCGGATATCCTCGATAAGCATCTGTAATTTGCTGTCATGCTCCGGTGTAATATCGGCAAGCATGAACAACAGTGTATTGAGATTGTCAAGATCTTTGGCAAGATATCCGCGCCACTGGATGTAGTCCATATCCTCCAGCGCGATTTTGGTCTTCTTGTTTCCGATAAAGACGGTGTCCTCTCTCTCATCGAAGTCGAGTCCATAAGAGAAGTCATAATCGCATACCATTGATGGTTCTTGCTTGGCAGCAAGTTCATCGATGGCATTGATCGTTGCCTCGATATATCTCTTGATCCGTTCAAGGGTGAGTCGGAAGGAATTGACGGAACTCTCAAGGCGTTTGAGCAGATTGATGCTCATGAGTTGCCTGATGCCTTGTTCACGGCCACTGCGCGAGAGATTGCCGAAGCGTCCGTCTTCGCGCGCCTCGGAATATTTTTCAAGACGGCTCGGCAAGATGAAGTCGGAAGGTGTATAGATCGCAAGGTTCAGTTCGGTGACGCTTACGAAAATATCATTGAAGTTAACGGCCTTGGACAGATCGGTAAGTCCCGGACGGCGTGATATGGGTTTCAATCGCTCGGGAAACTTACCTATGTCGGCTGTATCATAGTATTGCTCGATGTGTTTGCGCGAACGGGCTATAGTGACGCTGTCGAGCACTTCAAAGAAATCGAAACTCAACATCTCGAGCAATGTCTTTGTGGTGCGTTCTTCAGCTGGCATTTTTGACCATCGGTTGAAAGCTGCCTGTGCCTGACGGAATATCTCGTCAATTGAGGTATCAGTAGAGAGTAATGAGTCGAGCCGTGAACTGTCGCCTTCATAGGCGAGGGCAAGCTGATTGCGTAGATCGTTGAAGCGGTTATTGACCGGAGTGGCCGACAGCATGAGTACCTTTGTTTTCACTCCGGCGCGGATCACCTTATTCATCAAATGAAGATAGCGGTTCTCACGTGGATTCTCGTCGTTCTCATCTGTGGTGACCTTTCCACCGTTGCGGAAATTATGGCTCTCATCTATAACCACGAGGTCATAATTTCCCCAGTTTATATGTTCAAGGTCAAGGCCATTGCTTTGCCCTGACTGACGCGACAGGTCGGTATGATAGAGTATGTCGTACCGCAAACGGTCAGCTACAAGTGGATTATTGACGTAATTGCTTCGATAGGTTACCCAATTATCGTGAAGTTTTTTTGGACAGAGAACAAGCACCGATTTATTGCGGTTCTCATAGTACTTTATGACGGAAAGCGCTGTGTATGTTTTGCCAAGACCAACGGAGTCGGCAAGGATACAGCCATTATATTTCTCAAGTTTATTGATGATGGCAAGAGCGGCGTCACGTTGGAAGTTGTAGAGCTTGTTCCAGATGACGCTCGACTTAAAGCCGGTGGCTTCATTCGGCAACACATCTTCCGATATATCCTCAAGAAATTCGTTGAAAATGTTATAGAGGGTCACAAAATAGATAAACTCCGGGGAATTTTCCTTGTAGGCATTAGTGATATTGTCGAGAACCTGATCGGTCACGACCTGCAATTTCTCATTGTCGCGCCATATCTGGTCAAACAGATTCAGATAGAACTGCGACATAGGTGCGTCGGTACGCTGAACAAACTGATAGGCGTTGTTGCCTCTCTCGCAACCCAAATCTACAGTAGTGAACCCCGTTATCGGCATATAATTCGTCTCATCCACATTGATGAATCCCATCATGTTCTGATTCGTGCGATTGGATTTGAAACAGGCTTTCCGTCTTATCCAGTCGGCACATTCCTTAGCGACAGCCTTTAGCGACAGTTCATTGCGAAGCTTTATCTCGAACTCGGAACCGAACAGATCCCTCTCACGGTTAAGCCTGGGAATATAGAATTCCCGCCGTTGTTTGTCTGCTTTCTCTGTAATGAATGAAGGGGATGTAAAGATGAAGCGCAATTCATCGATGCCGCTCAGTTGCTCCCGAAGTTCCTGGAAGGCATAGATCGAGAAACTCGCGGCGGCCACCGACACGCGACTGCCGGATCTGATAGTTGACATCAGATCGTCACGAAGTGTCTGGTTGACATTATCAATGAGCCGTTGAGGTTGCATGATGGATAAGTTCGCTTCCACAGCCACCGGCTCCAACATGGCAGATTATGTGTGAGGTTTATAAAAGAAAAGCGGGAGCCACACCTTGCTCATTCCGCTCCAAGAGGCCTACCACAGCCTGTCATAGTAGAACGAGCAATGGTAGAATCACCCCGCGAAGTATGTATATGCATCAATTCCAACTCATTCCGATAAGAAATGAGCCGGGAATACATAAACGTACCCAAGGGGCGTCTACAATTGCTTCATCCTTGACTATGACTTTGAAAGTGGTAGTTTCTTAGAGCCAAGAAATAAAGCGTCAGGTAAACGCCTTTCGTATGTAAACGAACCTCCCAATACCCGATGGTGATCCTCCTATGAGGCACCGCGTATCGCGGGGTTCATCTGCAAAATTAGAAAAATATCCCGATATGGCAATCAAATCACCCCAAAAACTCAAAATATAATGTCCCGCAGGTGTTCCACTGTCCCGCCCTGGGACAGTGGGACACCTGCGGGACATTCAAAATTTTATCCCATCTCGAAGTTGATCGCGCCATTGTTATCCCTGAACCTTGTTGACTGCTGCCAACACACCTCAAGGAAAAACGCCGAGGAAAATATCAGAATAAAAAACGTGAAAGGCCATCTCTATTACCTTGCAGTGAATTCTGAGGGAACCCGGACGTCAGACGGGGATACGTTAGTATATCCGTCAGGGAGAGCATATTGTATAAACATGATTATCATCATATTATATAATCCATAAGCGGTTATCAGAAAACGCAGAATCCCCCCATGACATCAATCTGATATTGCCATATCCTGTATTTAATTGTTTTCAGGCAATATGTTTAGTGCCCATTCCGGCACATTCTTAACATACATCTTACCCAAAACTCCATTCGTCAGTCTGAACAAAGGCATCGCGTCTCTCCCATCAACAGAATTGTCGTATACATATAGGCGGTCGACAAATTTAGCTATTATTTCACAATTCAAAATTGATTTATAGAACCTTGAGATTATTTTTGTAATGGGCACATCATGACCTCCCTCGATTACTCGGTGGGCTATTCTTGATGCATTGATTGAGGGATGGTTTGTGGATATGAAAAATACACGAATAAAGAAACCTGCCTGCTTAGCCCGTAGTAAAAATTCAATTTTATCTTGTGAAGAAAAAACAGTTTCAAATACAAAACTTGTTTTCTCGTTAAGGCATCTTTCTCTCCATTCTTCACAATAATTGGCTGCTTTTAATACCGAACTGTTTGAGTTCCAATCGCCAAATCTGTCGTTAGCAACTTCATCAGGATTAATATAAACTATACCTTCTCCCCATTCATGATGCAAAAATTTCTGTGTGACAGAAGTTTTGCCGGATCCGTTGGGACCTGCTATCATTATCAACTCAGGTTTCCTGCCATCATCCATATCAGAGAATAACACTTAGTCGTTTATTCCATTTCTCTCTCAGAGCACTACGTTGTTTAGCGACAGATTCATTGACGTCTCGTTGGGTTTCACGCCTACGTGCCATTGCTTCTTCGGCAACTTCCTTCATGATACATTTCAGCATTTCATCAGAAGGCTCCTTTCCCGAAGAAAATCGATATGAATTCAATTCCTGTTCCGACATAGTTACCTGATTCCTTTATTTATCAATCACAAAGTTATAACAAAATATCCATATGCCACGTTTTCGGATGGAAAATTTCCAATAATTTATCACATATCACAAAATATAATGTCCCGGCGTGTCCTACTCTCCCAGGGGTGGGACAGTGGGACACACCGGGACAACCTTTTCAAGGGATAAGACAATTCCCGTAAATACCCGACATCATCATAGCCGGTCGTTATCCTCCTCCGGAGCTGGAAGGGGAGCCGGCGCCTTTCCGGGAAGAGGGCTGTCGGGGTCGGAGAGACGGATGCGCATCCTGGTCCAGATGACGTTGGGAATGAGGCGCCATACGCCGGCGAGGAGACACCAGCGCCAGTCGATGGTGGCGACACGGCTTTTTCTGACCAATGCCCGCAGGATATAGGGCATGATATGCTCCACACTCATCTCCATGGGGAACTTCCTGTCGGCAGGAACCAGTGGCGTCCTCACCCACCCCGGGCGGATGTCGGTGAAAGCTATATCGGCTCCCTCCGCATGCGAGAGCTGCTCCAGGGCATCGATATACCACTGGTCGAATTTCTTCGTCGATGAATATGCCGACAATCTTCCGGTGCCTTTCGTACCGGCCACGGAGGTTATGGCGGCAATATATCCATGTTTGCCCAAATCGCGGAAATAACGATAGGCCGTGCAGAGCATCCGTGCGAATCCGGCGGCATTAGTATCAATTATCTCCACTTCCCTCTCGGGGTCGAGCATAAGGTTTTCATATCCGATTCCCGCGGAATGGAAATATATGTCCATGCCTCCAATCTTCTCTATCAGCGAATTCAGCTTATGGGGAGCATCGCGATGCGTGATGTCGATGCTCTCATATTCCACGAAATCGGGATAACGTTCCTTCAGGGCCTTCATCGTCGACGTGTGGCGCGCGGCTATACCAACTTTCACGCCACGGGAGGCAAGAGTCTCGGCGAGAGCATAGCCGATGCCGCTCGAAGCGCCCATTATAATCACTTTCTTCATACTTTCCGAAAAAATTTACGTTATTACTATAGAACAACAGAACGCCGGGAAAAAGTTTTCCGGATCCATGAGAATATCTTGAAACCTAAAAACAGACAATAGACTGCATGACAGCATATTCACAGGACAGAATGGACTCCGACCGCAGAGTGCTCGAACTCCTGTCGCAGAATTTCGGCAACATCTCGGCAGCGGCTACCGAAATAATAAATCTGGAGGCCATACTCAACCTCCCGAAAGGCACCGAACATTTCATCGCCGACATTCACGGCGAATCGGAGGCTTTCCGCCATATCCTCAAGAATGCCTCGGGCAACATCAAGAGGAAAGTCAATGAAATCTTCTCGACAAGCCTCCGCGAGGACGACATACGCCAGCTCTGCTCACTGATATACTATCCGGAGCGGAAACTCGCCCTTCTGCGCACCACAGAAAAGGATCTCGAGAACTTCTATCAGATCACACTCCACCAACTCATAAAAGTTCTTCAGGCCGTATCGTCGAAATACTCCCGCTCGAAGGTGAGGAAAAGCCTACCCGCGGAATTCGCCTATATCATAGAGGAACTACTGCATGAATCCCCCTCCGAAGACAACAAGCAGCCCTACTACAACCGAATCATCGAGTCGATAATATCCACCGGCCAGGCGGAAGAGTTCATACGCGCCATATCGCACGTCATCCAGCACCTTAGCATAGACCAGCTCCACCTCCTCGGCGACATCTTCGACCGTGGCGACGGCGCACACCTCGTGCTCGACACTCTCCTGTCCTACCGCGATTTCGACATACAGTGGGGCAACCACGACGTGCTCTGGATGGGAGCCTCATGCGGCAACGAGGCATGCATCGCCAACGTGCTTCGCATATCATTGCGCTACGGCAACATGACCACTCTCGAAGACGGCTATGGAATCAACCTCGTCCCCCTTGCAACATTCGCCATGGAAACCTACGGCGACGACCCCTGCGAGGTGTTCATGCCCAAGGACACACGCGACGACGAACCCCTCTCCGACAAGAACCGCCGGCTCATAGCCAAGATGCACAAGGCGATAGCAATAATCCAGTTCAAGCTCGAGGGGGCCATGATAGGGCGTCATCCGGAATGGGGGATGGACAACCGGCGACTGCTGCATCTGATAGATCTCCAGAAGGGCAACATTACTCTCGAGGGGAAGACCTATCCGCTCACCGATACCAATCTGCCGACAATCGACACTGCCGATCCATACCGGCTCACAGCCGAGGAGAGCGCCCTTATGGACAAGCTCATCCACTCTTTCACAGTGAGCGACAAACTCAAGAGACACATCGGCATATTCTTCTCCCACGGCAGCCTCTTCGCCGTGCACAACTCGAATCTCCTCTTCCACGCCTCGATGCCACTCAATGAAGACGGCACCCTCAAGGAGGTATGCGTGGAGGGGAAACCCTACAAAGGCATGGAGCTTCTGCAGCAGATCGAGCTGCTCATGCGCTCGGCCGTCAACAGCGACACGCCACCTCTGGAGCGCAAAAACGCTGTGGACTATTACCTCTATGCCTGGTGCGGTCCTGACTCCCCTCTCTTCGACAAGGCCAGGATGACCACATTCGAGCGCTACTTCATAGCCGACAAGGAGACGCACCATGAGGAGAAGGGATGGTATTACCATCTGCGCGACGATGAGAAGATATGCGACATGATACTCGACGCATTCAACGTCATAGGCGAGCACCGCCACATCATCAACGGCCACGTGCCTGTCAAGGTCGGGAGCGGCGAGAATCCCGTGAAAGCCAACGGCAAACTTATGGTGATCGACGGCGGCTTCTCAAAGGCCTACCACGACACGACCGGTATCGCCGGCTACACACTCGTATACCACAGCCGCGGCTTCGAGCTCGTGCAGCACGAACCATTCACCTCGGCCGACGAAGCCGTGCGCAACGGCACTGACATCATCTCCATCAACCGTCTGGTGGAACTGAGTTCTCACCGTATGCGAGTGCGCGACACCGACCGCGGCCGCGAACTGCTCGGCCAGATAGAGGAGCTGCGCGAACTTCTATATGCCTACCGCCGAGGTCTGGTGAAAGAGAGAAAATAAAAACTTAAAATCGCCCAAAATCAATGTCTCCCCATGCAGTCAGACTGACTGCATGGGGAGACATTGATTTCATATATGAGCTCTTATAAGAATTTATACGTTCTTATAGAGGCTATTATTTTAAAATCACTGGTTGTCGGTGGCCGCGAACTCCATGAGATAGGCCTTTATGAAGGCGTCGATATCGCCGTCCATCACGCCGTTTACGTCAGAAGTCTGATAGTTGGTGCGGTGGTCTTTCACGCGGCGGTCGTCGAAGACGTAGCTGCGGATCTGGCTTCCCCATTCAATCTTCTTCTTGCCGGCCTCAATCTTGGCCTGCTCCTCCATGCGGTGGTTAAGCTCCTTCTCATAAAGAATAGATTTCAGCTGGCGCATGGCGTTCTCCTTATTCTTGGGCTGGTCGCGTGTCTCGGTGTTCTCGATAAGGATCTCCTCCTCCTCGCCGGTATAGGGATCCTTATACTGATAGCGCAGACGGACTCCGGATTCCACCTTGTTGACGTTCTGGCCGCCGGCGCCTCCGGAACGGAAAGTATCCCACGACACTCGCGCAGTCTCTACGTTAATCTCGATCGTATCATCGACGAGAGGAGTCACGAAGACCGAAGCGAAAGAGGTCATACGTTTTCCCTGGGCGTTGTAGGGACTGACCCTCACAAGACGGTGGACTCCGTTCTCGCTCTTCAGGAAACCATACGCATAGTCACCCTCGATGTTAATCGTCACAGACTTTATGCCGGCGTCGTCACCCTCGAGCAACTGCGCGATCGAGGTCTTGTAGCCGTGCTTCTCGGCATAACGGAGATAGAGGCGCATTAGCATCTGCGCCCAGTCCTGACTCTCCGTGCCACCGGCGCCTGAATTTATCTTCAGCACCACGCCAAGCTTATCTTCCTCCCGGCGAAGCATATTGCGGAGCTCCAGACGCTCGAGAGCCTCCATCACCCTGGCATACAGGGAGTCGACCTCCTCCTCAGTGACAAGCTCCTCCTTCACGAAATCAAACGCGAGACGGAGTTCCTCCACCAGTTTCTCCACCTCCGTGTATGAATCGATCCAGAAATGCAATTCCTTTATCTTGCGCATCTGCGCCTCAGCCTTCTCTCGGTCGTCCCAGAAGTCGGCCACATGGGTGCGGAGCTCCTCCTCCTCCACCTCAATCTTCTTTCCCTCGATGTCGAGGTATCTTTTCAACGCCTCCTGGCGTTCCGCTGCTTCCTTAAGCTGTTCTTGTGTGATCATTACGGTCAGTTGTCAGTTTCCCTTATAACGTAAAAAAACACGCAAATAGTCTATCCATAGGGATATTCCGTCTGCGTGCGTGTTCAGACAGCGCGGTCAGTAGGCATACATAGCCTCTATCTGCGCCGAATAGTTCTTTGCCACCACAGGGCGCCGCACCTTCATAGTATTGGTCACCTCCCCCTTTTCAAGCGAGAAATGCGACGGCAGAAGGGTGATGCGTTTTATCTTCTCATATGCGGCCACACCCTGCTGCACTGCGTCAATCTGTTGCATTATGAATGCAACGGTCTCCGGATCAGACACCAGCGCATTCCTATCGGACGAATCCTTTCCGGCGGCGGCCGCCCATGCCCCGAGCTGCTCGAAATTGGGCACCACAAGAGCGGTCACGAATTTGCGTCTGTCGCCTATCACGGCAACCTCGTCGATATACTTGTTTTCCGCCAGCCTGCTCTCAAGCATCTGGGGAGCGATATATTTTCCATTGGAAGTCTTGAAGAGGTCTTTCACCCTCTCGGTGAGCACCAGGGCTCCGTTCTTGGTGAAATATCCTGCGTCGCCGGTGCGGAAAAATCCATCGTCGGTGAAAGCCACGGCATTCGCCTCCGGATTGTTGTAGTAACCGGGCGTGACGGTGGGTCCCTTTACAAGAATCTCCCCATTCTTATCGATACGCACCTTCAGCCCGGGGAGAGGAACACCCACAGTACCTATCTCATAGCCTACCTCAGGATAGAAGCTGACAGTGGCGGTGGTCTCGCTCAGACCGTAGCCGATGATCACGTCTATCCCCACCGAACGCAGGAACTCAGTGATGCGGTCGCTCAAGGGAGCGCCGGCAGTGGGGAACATATTAGGATTCGGGATGCCGATGGCGTCCTTAAGCTTCTGGAACACACGGCTGTTCCAAAACCGGTACTCCTTCTCCACCCACCAGGGAGCTTTCTTTCCGAGCCTCACGTAATCGAGGTTTCTCCGCTTGCCCACACGCACCGCATGGGCCACGAGCATACGCTGCATACGCGACATGGATGCGATCTTCTCGTTGACTGCGGCATATACCTTCTCCCAAAAACGAGGCACGCAACACATGAGGTTGGGATGCACGTCCTGGATGGTGGTCTGGATGTTGCGCGGATCATAGTTCACTGCAATCGCGACTCCACGATGGAGACAATAGAAACACCAAGCTTTCTCGAGAATATGGCTCATCGGAAGGAAGGCCATGCTCAGATCTTTGTCGCTCACCTGACGGAGCAACTTGAGATGAATGTCGATGGCCGCATCGTAATTAGCGTGGGTTATGGCCACACCCTTGGGCTCGCCGGTGGTGCCTGAGGTATAGATAAGCGTCGCCATATCCTCGGGAAGACCTTCTTCGCTGCGACGGCGCACCTCACGGGCGACATCATCAGACGCCTCCATACCGTAGCGGACGAAATCGTCCCAGAAGACGGTTATAGTGTCATCGTTGAAAAGCTCAAGCTGATCGTTCTTGAAGACTATGATGCGCTTCACGGCCTCCGGATTGCGTTTCCAATAGCTGTAGGCAAGAGGATACTGGTGGGAATCACCCACAAAGATCACCTTCGCGCCGCCATTGGCCACGATAAAGTCAAACTGCTCCTGCGAGGAGCTGGAATAAAGGGGGATGGCAGCTATCCTGTTCTGAAAGGCCCCGAGTTCCGTGATCAGGATCTGAGGGGTGTTAGGGGAACAGATGGCTATCGTATCCTTCTCAAGGAGTCCGAGCCGTGCCAGGGCCTTTCCGGCCACATCGACCTGCGCGTTGAATTCAAGCCAGCTCGTGGACTGCCACTCTCCGTCTTTCCTCCAACAGAAACGGTATGCCTCACGGTCACCGTAGCGACGGGCCTGGGCGGGTATGATCTCTACTAATTTATTTGCCATGATTCACCTGATTCTCACGATATAACATGAAAATCGGGCGCAAAGTTAACATTTTTTTATGTAATTAACGCTTTGTATGCACAACAAACGCCCCGATGTGCATATACGGAGAACTGCCGCAGAAGGAGACTCCCCCTTTCTGCGGCAGTTTTTCTTTCACAATTGCCAGTATTCCGCACAGCTCATTCAGATCTGAGGGAGCGGAAATAGAAATCGAGCACGTCTTTGGCAGCCGTGAACGACGACTGTTCATTATTGAGCACCCTGAGCTCTTTCTGCTCCAGGAGCGCCCTGACTTCAGGAGTGTGATAGAAATGATTGCGGAGCTGCTCGTTGATAGTCTCCATCATCCAGTATTTGGCCTGCTCGTTGCGTTTGCGCTCGAAATATCCGGTTTTCTTCACATAATCGAAATACCGGTCGATCATATCCCAGACAAGATCAATGCCAAGCTCGAAATATCCGCTGTAGGTCAGCACCTCGGGTTTCCATTTGCTCGGAGAGGGGGGGAAAAGGAAGAGAGCGTTGCGGAACTGTGCAGCCGCAAGTTTCGCACGCTCCACATTGTCGCCGTCAGCCTTGTTTATTACAATTCCGTCGGCCATCTCCATGATACCCCTCTTTATGCCCTGCAGTTCGTCGCCCGTGCCCGCAAGCTGGATCAGAAGGAAGAAGTCGACCATCGAGTGTACGGCAGTCTCACTCTGTCCCACCCCCACTGTCTCCACAAATATAGTGTCATAGCCGGCAGCCTCGCAGAGCACGATGGTCTCGCGAGTCTTGCGCGCCACTCCCCCGAGCGATCCTGCCGAAGGGGAAGGACGGATAAAGGCGTCTTTCTGCTGCGAGAGCTTCTCCATCCTGGTCTTGTCGCCAAGAATGCTCCCCTTCGTGCGCTCGCTGCTGGGATCGATGGCGAGCACAGCGAGCTTATGCCCCTGACGCAGCACATGAAGGCCGAACACATCGATCGAGGTGGATTTCCCGGCTCCGGGCACTCCTGTGATGCCGATCCGGCGCGAATTGCCTGAATAAGGGAGACATTTCTCAATCACCTCCTGGGCGAGCGCCTGATCTTTCTCGGTGGTGCTCTCCACAAGAGTGACAGCGCGGCCGAGCACGCTGACATCGCCCTTTAATATGCCTTCGACAAACTCCGCCGCCGACAGTTCACGGCGACGCGCGCGATGCGCCCTGCGGTAGGGGTTGACGATCGGCTGTGAGCCTACTCCTGAATTCACCTGTAGTCCTTTGTATTGATTGTCGTTTTCGGGATGGTGCATGGTCTGATATTTTAAAGTTATTGAAGCGGTCTGAGCGACTTCATTTTCTGTCGCCGACAAGATTGGCAGTACGCACGGGATGCAGAGGATCATCGGTGACCACATCCACCTTTATGCGGAAAGGACCTACGGGGATACCGTCGATATCAAGTTTCCCTTCCACAGTGGACTGGCGTCCGGCCTTCACTTTTTTCGGCCGCCTGTCGATCTTCACGAATTCATTGGTGCTATATACTTTGTCGACCTTCATGTCGGTCCTGCCGTCATTGAGGATGTCGAAAGAGAAACTGAGAGACCCTTTCTTGTCGACATCGCCGAAATCCACGAATTCCGGAACGAGATATGCCCTCGGGCCATTGTCGATCTGCTCAGCCGACATGGCGGAGGAGTCGGCCACCACGACAGCGTTCACATCCACGCCAAAGGGATCGCCTTTCTGTCCCGGAGCGGGGTATATCCCGACGTGGTATTCCACAGGGCCGTTACGTTTCTCATTGACAGTCTGAAGGAAGAAACTGAAAGTGGCCGTCTCGCCGGGAGGGATGGATTTCGGCGCCACATCAACGGCAATGACATCGGAGGCGCCACTCCACGATGGTGTCACCGTGTCGGCCGACTGATTGTAGACATTCAGGTAGACATGACGCGGACTGCCGCGTCTCACCTCCCCCGCCAGAAGTCGTGACGTCTCGAAACGGAGATCTCCGCCATTGTGCGGGAACACCGACTCGAGAGTGGATTCCGAACCTATCACTGTGCCGGCAATGCGTATGACATAGAGTTTGTTTTCGCTCCCGACATACACCTTCACAGTCTTGTCGAACTTTCCGGGACGCCCTATGGGATTGTAGGTGAATTCCACCACAGCGGTATCGCCGGGCTCGATCATCTTCTCAGTATAAGAGGCACCCGTACAACCGCAGCTCGGACGGACACGGCTTATGAATGTAGCCTCAGGGCCTTTGTTCACAAAACGCACACGTCCCGTCACAGGTCCTGAAGCTTCCTTGAAAGTGCCGAAATTGTATTCCTTCTCAAGCCATACGATATCTGCCCGGGCAGAAGTCCAGACGGGAAGGAGCAGCAGAACGGCCGTCAAAACATTCCAGTGTCTTCCCATAGTCATTTCGGCATTACTGTGCCGCGAATCTTCAGCCTCACTTTCCCGGGTTTCCCGTTGGTCTTTATCGTGACAACCTTATCGAACGCCCCCGGGCGCCCGATTGGGTTGTAAGTGACCTTGATCACGCCATTCTTTCCCGGAGCTATCGGCTGCTTGGGAAACACAGGCTTGGTGCATCCGCATTCGGCGGTGGCGCTGAAGACCACAAGGTTCGCCTTTCCGTCGTTGACAAACGGGAACTCACACGTGACCGAACCGCCATCCTCCTTTATAGTGCCGAAATTATGAACGGTCTCCTTGAATTTCATGGAAGCTTTCTCTTTTCCGGCCGCGAGGGCTGTGCCACCAGCCGTAAGAAGCATTATGGCTGCAAGAAGCCATGCTGTCAGTCTGTAGGATTTCATATTCAATCAGATTTATCAATGGCGGAGTGAAACCGCCATATAATATAGACGCCCGAAAGGCTCAGGGGGTTTAAACCAAGCCTATGCCGGGGGTGTTGAAAGATGGAGCCCACACTTTCAGGCCCGGGCACCACGGCGCTGCAAAAGTAGTCAAAAATCCCCATTCCGCAGCCACGCCCGCGACATTAATTTTGCAGCCTTGTGATTTTTTACTAAATTTGCAAAAATTCCACGGGCTTCAGGAACATATTTCAATATGGAAAAAATCATAGACCGAATAGACAGAGACCTGATAATGAGCGAGCTGACTCACGACAGGCTGCTGCGGCATGCCAACAAGGGCGTGAATGAGGTGTATGTGGTCGATGCCCACTGCGCCCCGAACACCATGCGTGAGATCGGCAGGCTCAGGGAAATCGCCTTCCGCGAGGCCGGGGGTGGCACAGGACTTGCATGCGACATAGATGAATTCGACATGATGGAGACTCCCTGCAGGCAGCTCGTGGTTTGGGATCCGGAAGACCTGGAGATAGTGGGAGGCTACCGGTTTATCCTGGGTGAGGATATCGTGCTGAAGGATGGCGTGCCGAACATCGCCACATCCCACATGTTCCGGTTCTCACACAAATTCATCAACGAATATCTGCCTGCCACGCTCGAGCTCGGCCGCTCGTTTGTGGCACTCGACTACCAAAGCACCAAATCACATCCGCGCGCGCTATACGTGCTCGACAATCTCTGGGACGGCCTGGGGGCGCTGACAGTGGTATATCCACAGATAAAATACCTTTTCGGGAAAGTCACCATGTATCCGCGCTACGGGGAGGAATGCCGCGACCTGCTCCTTGGTTTCCTGCATAAGTATTTCCATGATCCGGACGGACTCGTCGTGCCGATCGAGGAACTCCCCTCAAAAGCGAAAAGCGACAGCATACAATCGTTTTTCACAGGGAGCAGCTTCAAGGAAGACTACCGGATCCTCAACCACGCCACCCGCGAGCGCGGACAGAACATACCTCCTCTGGTGAACGCCTACATGTCGCTGTCGCCGACAATGAAAGTGTTTGGCACCGCAATAAACCATGAGTTCGGCGACGTGGAGGAAACAGGAATCTTCTTCAAGATCTCCGAGATATTTGAAGAAAAGAAACGGCGCCACATACACACATTCATCGAGACCGGCACACTGCCGGAACCATAACAAATCCTCACATACAAGCAAGTATGAAAAATGTAGTTGTCACAGGAGCCGACGGCTTTATCGGAAGCCATCTAACGGAGGCCCTTCTTGCCGAGGGTTGCCATGTGAAGGCTCTCGCCCAATATAATTCATTCAACAACTGGGGATGGCTCGAAGGTATCGGCCATCCGAATCTTGAGGTAGTCACCGGCGACGTGCGCGATCCCAACTTCTGCAGGACACTCGTGGAGGGAGCAGACACAGTGTTCCACCTCGCAGCCCTGATAGCCATACCCTACAGCTATATAGCTCCCGACTCATATGTAGACACAAATGTGAAAGGCACCCTCAACATATGCCAGGCAGCCAGAGCCGCGGGCACCCCACGCCTCCTGGTCACATCCACATCGGAAGTCTACGGGACGGCCCAATACGTGCCTATCGACGAAAAACACCCCCGGCAGCCCCAGAGCCCGTATTCCGCCACCAAGATCGGAGCCGACGCTATCGCCAAAAGCTTCTACAACACTTTCGGGATGAACATAAGCATCGTGCGCCCGTTCAACACCTACGGGCCGCGCCAGAGCGCACGCGCCATAATCCCCACGATCATAACCCAGATCGCCACAGGCGTGAGGGAGATCAAAGTCGGCGACCTGTCACCCACACGCGATTTCAACTACGTGGCCGACACATGCCGGGGATTCATAGCCATAGCCCGATGTAAGGAGGCGGCCGGAGAGGAGATCAACATAGCCACCCAGCGGGAAGTGACCATGGAGACAACCCTCAAAACCATCGCCCGACTGATGGGGGCCGATGTGAAATGGACTGTAGACCCCGAGAGGCTCCGCCCCTCCGGAAGCGAAGTTTTCCGTCTGCTCGGATCAAACGAGAAAATCAGGAGAATGACCGGATGGGAACCGCAGGTGTCGCTCGAGGAGGGTCTTCAAAAAACCATTGACTGGATCACCGCAGGCGACAACCTCAAAAACTACAAACCAAATATCTACAACAGATGAAAAATCAGGAACTCACGATTCTTTTTCTTGGCGGAGCGCGGAGAGTGTCGCTCGCCGAACTCCTCAAGCGCTCAGGCAAGCGCATCGGCTACGACATCAAGATCGTGAGCTACGAACTCACAGAGGACGTGCCCATATCGCTTGAGGCCAAAGTGGTGAAGGGGTTGCGCTGGGATGATCCGGATGTGGTCGACGACATAGGACGAGTGATAAAGGAATATGAAGTAGACGTGATCCTCCCCTTCGTCAACGGGGCGATAGAGGTAGCTTCAATGTGCCGCGACAGATATAGGGACGTGTTTGTGCCCGTGACCGATTTCGACATAGTCAGCAGGCTCTTCGACAAGAGCGAGGCAGCCAAGACATTCAAGGAGGCGGGACTACCCATACCGCGCACATATTCCGTGCTCAACGCCGAGGTGCCGGCAATAGCGAAGCCTCGCAAGGGTGGGTCGTCGAGAGGGATACATATCTTCCGCAACATGGAGGAGCTCATGCATCTGAATGACCTCCAGAACTATCTTCTTCAGGAATACATAGAAAACTGTAAGGAATATACCGTAGACTGCTATATCAGCCATGCCGGCGAGATTCTCGTGACAGTGCCGCGCGAACGGCTTGAGATAATGGGTGGCGAATCCACACGCACGCGCACATGCCGCAACGAGATCCTTGAGAACCTATGCCGGGAGGTGATCGAAAAATTCTCCCTGCGCGGGCCCGTCAACCTCCAGTTTCTCCACGATCTCGATGCCGACAGATACCTTCTTATGGAGGTGAATCCCCGTCTGGGAGGAGGAGTGATATGCTCAATCTATGCCGGAGCCCCGATCACCGACTATATAATCCGGGAAGCGCTCGGGGTTGAGCTTAAGCCTTGTTCCGACTGGGCCTCGGGTACCCTGATGGCCAGATATTTCAAAGAGGCGATATTCTTCGAAAGGAACTGACCGATGCAATGCAACACGCTATGGCTTATCCCTGCCCGGGGTGGCAGCAAAGGGATACCCGATAAAAACGTCAGACCATTCCTGGGACGTCCGCTGGTGTGCCGCGCAGTAGACCAGGCCCTCGAATGCCGTCAGCCCGGCGACACAGTCTTCGTATCTACTGATTCCGAAAAGATACGCGCAGCGGCGGCTACATGCGGCGACGTCGTGCCCTTCATGCGTCCCGACTCCCTGGCAACCGACACCGCATCCTCCTACGACGTGATCATGCACGCGCTCTCGGAGTTCGCAAATCGTGGAAAACACTTCGACCGAGTGGCGCTGCTCCAGCCAACCTCCCCCCTCCGCACCGCCGACGATATCCGGGCAGCCATCGATCTATGGAGTCGCGACGTCGACATGGTGGTGAGCGTCTGCGAGGCAAGCGCCAACCCCTACTACAACGCTTTCGAGACAGACTCCGAAGGATTGCTCCACATATCGAAAGGGGACGGACATTACACCCGACGTCAAGACGCTCCAAAAGTGTGGGAATACAATGGGGCGGTATACATCATGACGGTTGAATCATTGATGAAAGGGCCTATGTCGGGATTCAGTAAGATACTCCCCTCTCCTATGCCCGCTTCCAGAAGCATCGACCTCGACACCCCGACCGACTGGAAAATTGCCGAAATATTGATGTCATGAAACAGCAAGCCCTCTCCGCACTAAAAAAATATTATGGTTACTCCTCTTTCCGTCCGGGACAGTGGGAAGTGATATCGCATGCTCTCGACGGGCATGACACCCTCGTGCTGATGCCCACCGGGGGAGGGAAATCAATGTGCTACCAGATTCCGGCCATGCTGCTCAACGGGGTCACTCTTGTAGTCTCACCCTTGATCGCCCTGATGATCGACCAGGTCACAGCACTCCGGGCCAACGGGATGCCTGCCGCGGCCATACACTCCAACCAGGACGAAAGAATCAACCGCGACATTATCGACCGTGCCTCCAAAGGGGGATACCAACTTATATACATCTCGCCCGAACGTCTCATCGCAGATTTCGACATAATCAGCAACAGCATCGAGGTGAGTCTGGTGGCTATCGACGAGGCCCACTGCATATCGCAGTGGGGGCATGATTTCCGCCCGGTCTACACTTCCCTGCGCGCTATAAAGGAACGCTGGCCGGATATCCCCGTGATGGCGCTGACCGCCACGGCCGACCGCCTCACGCGTGGAGACATAGCCGTGGCGCTCGGACTCAGACACCCTTATGCGTGGATCGGATCGTTCGACCGACCGAACATCTCCCTCGAGGTGCTTCCCGATCCCGGGAAAAGGGGAAGGCTAAGAGTGATCAGCGACCTTATCAGGAAATACCGGCTGGATTCCGGAATCGTATATTGCCTCAGCCGCAAGAAGACGGAAGACATGCACAAGGCCCTTTCCGATCTCGGATTCAGATCAGTGTGCTACCATGCCGGGATGTCGGCATCCGACCGGGAGGCGGCCCAGAAAGCCTTTGTCGACGGTACGGCACAGGTGGTCTGCGCCACGATCGCGTTCGGCATGGGTATTGACAAGAGCAACATCCGGTGGGTGGTGCACAACAACCTCCCCTCCAATATAGAAAGCTATTACCAGGAGATAGGAAGGGCAGGACGCGACGGACTGCCTGCCGAGGCGATACTTTTCTACAACTACGGCGATGTCATCACGCGCAGAAGTTTCGCTGAGAGTTCCGGCCAGCCTGAGATCAACAATGAGAAACTTGACTTCATGCAGCGTTACGCCGAATCGACCGTATGCCGGCGGCGCATACTCCTGAGCTATTTCAGCGAGGAGACAACATGCGACTGCGGCAACTGCGACAACTGCCGCAACCCGCGAGGCAAATTCGACGGGACAATACTGGCACAGAAGGCACTGAGCGCGGTGATACGTATAAATTCCCGGGAGGGGATAAGCATGGTCATCGACATTCTCCGCGCCTCCAACCGTGCGGAGATTTTCAGCAAGCGTTATGACCAGATACGCACGTATGGCGCCGGAAGGGATCTCGGCTCACGACAATGGCATAACTATATCCTGCAGATGATACAGCTCGGACTTTTCGAGGTGGCCTACGAAGACAACTTCCATCTGCGCCCCACCCCGCTTGGCATGAAGGTGGTGAAGGGGGAACAGCGCATAGAACTTTCCGTATTTCAGGAAACGGCTTACAACCGGGGCAGGAAGGAGAAGGCACCCGCAGAGAAGAAACGTTCGCAAGAGGAGACGCTGCTCGACCGGCTCAAGGAGGTGCGCAAGGATATCTCGGCGAAAGAAAATGTGCCGGCATATGTCGTGTTCAGCGACGCCACGCTCACGGATATGGTAAGGAAGCAGCCAAAAGACCTTGATGAAATCAGACAGGTGTCGGGGGTCGGCGAGGTTAAGTCGGTGAAATACGGCCGATCGTTTATCTCCGCCATACGCAAATTCCTGGGGTTGAAGACCGGCCGCCAAGCCGGCACAAGCGTGAAGGAGACCCTCATACTTTTCAATTCGGGCATGTCGGCCGAAGAGATCGCAAGGACCAGAGAACTTTCGGTCAGCACCATATGCGGCCATATCGCCCAGGCGGCAGAGAGCGGGGAGCCTGTAGATTTCAGAAGGCTCGTGACAGGCCAGCAGCTTGCCACAGTGAAGCGGGAAATGGATAAGGATCCTGAGAATCTTTTCAAACGGCTGGAGGAAGTGCATGGCATACCCTCCCACATAACACGTCTGGCCATGACTGAACTCAGGCTCGGCACTGAAGCCTCCAGCTCCTGACACAACGGGATTACACTATATGACGGCATCTCCGGCCACGACAACAAAAACAACGAAAAAATGGGCCGTGAGTGTTGACGGATTTAAAAATTTGTATTAACTTTGCAGTCAGAAAAGCCGCAAGGCCATTCGGGGCGTAGCGCAGTCCGGTTAGCGCACCTGCTTTGGGAGCAGGGGGTCGAAGGTTCGAATCCTTTCACCCCGACAAAGAGAAAGGAATTGATTTTAAGGCAGCCAGCCGACTAAATCAATTCCTTTTATTATGATAAAAACTGAAACACAGCCTCCCCGCCTCCGTCAAGCCATGTTCGTTCGTTTAAACCATGACGATCGTATCATAGAGAATATAACATCCAAGTGTGGGATAAAACAATACTTGGCAAACGAAATTTGGATTTCATCCTGAAAATAAACCGGGGAAAGCGGGCGTTATTAAAGCATGAAGACAGCACTGATTACAGGAGTGACGGGACAGGACGGGAGCTATCTCTCGGAATTCCTGTTGGAGAAAGGTTACGACGTCCACGGCACCATACGCCGTTCGTCTGTTGATTTCCGCGAGCGTATAGCCCACCTCGAGGGGCATCCCAACTTCCACCTGCATTACGCCGACCTCGGCGACTCCATGAGCATCATGCAGGTCGTGGCCAAGGTTCGTCCCGATGAGATCTACAATCTGGCCGCCCAGAGCCATGTGCAGGTAAGTTTCGATTCCCCCGAATACACCGCCAACGTCGACGCCACAGGCGTGCTACGCATTCTTGAGGCCGTCCGCCTCAGCGGACTCACCGACACATGCCGCATCTACCAGGCTTCGACCTCAGAACTCTACGGCAAGGTGGAGGAGGTGCCCCAGAACGAGAAGACCCCGTTCCATCCCTACAGTCCCTACGCCGTGGCAAAGCTCTACGGCTTCTGGATTGTGAAGGAATACCGCGACGCCTACAATATGTATTGCTGCTCCGGCATACTCTTCAACCATGAGAGCGAGCGCCGTGGGGAGACTTTCGTGACGCGCAAGATAACGCTCGCGGCAGCCCGTATCGCCCAGGGAAAGCAGGAGAAGCTCTATCTCGGCAACCTGTCGAGCCTCCGCGACTGGGGATATGCCAAGGACTATGTGGAGTGCATGTGGCTCATACTCCAGCAGCCCCAACCCGATGATTACGTGATCGCCACGGGAGAGCAGCACTCAGTGCGTGAGTTCTGTCTCCTCGCCTTCCGGCGCGCAGGCATAGAGCTTGCCTTCGAGGGGGAGGGAGAGAACGAGAAAGGCATCGACACGGCCACGGGAAAAGTACTCGTCGAAGTATCGCCCGACTTCTACCGGCCCACAGACGTGGTAAATCTCTGGGGCGACCCGTCGAAAGCCAAGGCCCAGCTCGGATGGGATCCGAAGAAGACCACCTTCGAGCAACTCGTCAACCTTATGGTCGACGCCGACATGGCCAAGGTAGCCGTGGAGAGGGCCAGCGAAAGTGTACGCACCAATCTCGCGGAATACCTTGAGAAAGGGATCGTGAAATAACTTGTCGTGGTGAAAACAGCCACAATCAGATCATTTTTCCGCGTAGAGACCGGAATGAATGATTTGCGATTGTTTATGATTGTTTTGTAAGCGGGAGGAGTCAGTACTGTTTTGTAATTTTGCACAATCTCATCCTCACCACACCAGGGAAACCGCCGGAGGCGTCTCCCCCGGCAGCATCTCCCGGCATATTATTCCTACAGATCAAACATAATCTGAGACATGAAACACAGACTCACCCTCACCATCCTGGCTGCCGCGGCATTGGCCACGGCAGGATGCACCCCACGGGCCGACATGACGTTTGACGTCGACACTTCCAGGGAATATCAGACAATAGATAATTTCGGAGCCTCCGATGCGTGGAGCATGTGGATGATCGGCGAGATGCCCGACCAGACACAGTCAAGAGTGGCCCGCTGGCTCTTCAGCTCCGCCACCGACTCCCTCGGCAATCCCGACGGCATAGGGCTCTCCATATGGCGCTACAACATCGGCGCGGGGAGTGCCGAACAGGGTGACGCCAGCCAGATAAACCCCGGCACACGCACGGAATGCTTCCTGCAGCCCGACGGCACCTACGACTGGAGCCGCCAGAAAGGACAACGCCGTTTCCTGCATCTCGCCCGCCAATATGGTGTGCCCTATCTGCTCGGGTTCCTCAACTCCCCTCCGGTGCATCTCACCCAGAACGGCCTCGCCACCAACACAGGCCGCGGAGGCACGTACAATCTCCGCGAGGACAGCTACGGGGATCTTGCCAGGTTTATGGCCGATGTGCTCGAAGGGCTCCAGAAAAACGACAGCATAACGCTCGACTACCTGTCGCCTGTCAACGAACCTGACGGACACTGGAACTGGCAGGGACCGAAACAGGAGGGAACCCCGGCCACGAAATACGAGATCGCCCGGCTTGCCCGGCTCCTCGACAAGGAGATCAACGCCCGGGGGCTCGCCACCAAGGTGACGATTCCGGAATCGTCGGACTACCGGTGCATGATGCGCACACACATGACCGGGCCGGAACGCGGGTATGAGATACAATCCTTCTTCTCGAAAGACAGCGCCGACACATACGTGGGCGACCTGAAGACAGTGAACCGGCTGATGGCCGGCCACAGCTACTGGACAAACACCCCCGTCGACTCCATGAAGAAGTTCCGCAAGGAACTTCGCGACACCCTAAAGAAATACGGCGTCGATTTCTGGCAGAGCGAAGTCTGCATAATGGGCAACGATGAGGAGATTGGAGGAGGGGGCGGATATGACCGCACCATGAAGACGGCGCTCTACGTGGCCCGAATGATCCATCACGACCTGGTCTTCGCCGACGCCCGCAGCTGGCAATGGTGGAGGGCCGTGGGTGGCGACTATAAGGACGGCCTCCTCTTCCAATACCGTCCCGAAGGGGCCGAGACAGACACCATAGTCGACTCCCGTCTGCTCTGGGCTCTTGGCAACTACAGCCGTTTCATACGTCCCGGCGCCGTGCGCCTCGACGTGACCAAAGCCGGCGCTGACGATCCCGACAGCGCGACAGATCCCTACGGACTCATGCTTTCCGCCTACCGCAATGCTGACGGATCATATGTGGTGGTGGCCATAAACTATGGCGACAAGGATGAGAAGATAAACATCGACGGCATAAAAGGGGGACCATGGAAAGCCTACCGCACCTCCGATGAGGAAGGGGAGAATCTTAGACTCGCATACGACTCCAGGTCACTTGACAGCGTAAGCCTTCCCGGCCGATCGGTGACCACTTTCGTCAGCGCCCCCGGCGGGAAATGATTTTTCTCACGAAATTTGACCTGAAATACGGCCATGCAGCCTTAATGACAGTGTGATTCTGACTCACCAACCCCACTTACGATTTGAAAGATCCCCGGGAACCAAACCTACGGTTTCCGGGGATCTTTCATTCTCCCGGCCGCTTTTGATATGTATTTCCCCTTTTATGCACAATTAGGCCCCTTGTGCGACCGATAGTTTCATTAACTTTGCAGTATCATAACTACACTCACAACACATAATGTCATGAACAGCTTCAAATCGATAATACTTTCGGCCGCCACAGCCGCGGCCGTCATCATCTCCCCGCCGGAGGCAGCCGCAGCGGATGGATTCACCATAGAACGCGGCACGGATCTGACGGTGTCGCTCCCCTCCTCGCGTCGCCCCGTGCTCAATTCGGCGGTCGCCCTGCTTGGCCGCGACCTCCGCAACGTATTCGGCGATACAGTCTCCATTGTCCGCAAGAACGGACGCATAGATATAAAGATAGATCCCAAGGCAGTCAAGGACGTGCAGGGCTACCGCATGGAGGTGACGCCCGACGGCCGTCTCGCCGTGACGGGCCACGACAGTGCCGGCGCGGCCTATGCACTGATGGAACTCTCACGCCATATCGGCGTCTCCCCCTGGGAATGGTGGGCCGATGCCGCACCGCAGTCAAGAGACAGTTTCTCACTACCCGCAGGATTCGTCAGCAGCCAGGCTCCGGATGTGGAATACCGCGGCATATTCATCAACGACGAGGACTGGGGGCTCATGCCCTGGAGTTCCTCCACTCACGAGCCGGGCAACAAACGGGGAGTGATCGGCGCGAAGACCAACGAACGCATCTTCGAGCTCATGCTGCGCCTGCGCGCCAACTACTACTGGCCGGCCATGCATGAATGCACGGAGCCGTTTTTCCTGACTCCCGGCAACCGCGAGATGGCCGAGAGATTCGGCATCTACGTGGGGGGATCCCACTGCGAGCCGATGGCCTCGAGCACGGCCGTGGAATGGGGACGCCGCGGAAAAGGTGAATACGACTATGTCGGCAACAGCGGGAATGTCTACCGCTTCTGGGAGGAGCGCGTCAAGGACGTGGCGGGTCAGGAGATCGTCTACACTCTCGGCATGAGGGGCGTGCACGACGGCGCCATGAACGGAGCGAAGACCGTGGAGGAGCAAAAAGCCGTGCTGACCCGTGCGATAGCCGATCAGAGAGGCTTGCTCCGCAAGTATGTCGACAAGAAGGTGGAGAGAGTGCCGCAGGTATTCATCCCTTACAAGGAGGTGCTCGATGTCTACAGGGCCGGTCTGGAGGTGCCGGAAGACGTCACGCTGATGTGGTGTGACGACAACTACGGCTATATCCGTCATTTCCCGACTGCTGAGGAGGCCGCGCGCAAAGGTGGCAACGGCATCTACTACCACGTGTCATACTGGGGTCGTCCGCACGACTATCTGTGGCTCTCTTCGCTCAGCCCTTATCTTATGTGGCAGCAGATGAAACTCGCCTACGACAAGGGTATCCGCAAGATGTGGATACTGAACGTGGGCGACATAAAGCCGGCGGAATACCAGACCGAGCTTTTCATGGATATGGCCTGGGATATCGACGCTGTGGCCGAGAGAGGGATAAGGGGGAACATGGAGGATTTCTATGCCCGCGAGTTCGGACAGAAAGCCGCCGGGGAGATAGTGCCCGTGATGGACGAATATTACAGGCTCGCGTCAATACGTATGCCGGAATTCATGGGCAACACACGCACGGAGGAACGCGACAGGGCTTACTACAACAAAGTGAGGGATATCGCCTGGAGCGACCGGTATGTGCGCGACCGCATAGCCGACTACGGAGCGCTCGAGGAGAAAGCCGACCTGATAGCCGGCGAGATACCGGCGAACCGGCGCGACACGTATTACCAGCTTGTGGAGTATCCGGTGAAAGCGGCAGCCGAGATGAACAAGAAGATGCTCTTCGCGCAGCTCGCGCGCCACGGGAAAGCTGACTGGAGCCGGAGCCGCGAGGCTTACGACAGCATCGTCGCCCTGACGAAGATCTATAATGAAGGGTTTTCCAATGGTGGGAAATGGAAAGGGATCATGGACATGCGTCCGCGCAAGCTTCCGGTATTCAATCCGGTGACTCCTGACACATGCCAGGAACCTGTGTCGCCTGACACACGCGTGATCGAGGCCCGTCTACATAACAGCGGCAACCTGATAGGACACACCGGACTCGGCCATACAGGTCATGCCGTGGAGATTCCCCTCGGCAAGACAGCTGAATATACTCTGCCGGCATCAAGACAGGATTCAGTATGCGTGTATCTCAACTTCCTGCCTGTGCACCCGGTGGTTGACGGAGGTGGGCTCAAGGCCGAGGTATCATATGGGGGCGGTGCTCCGCAGACCATCGACTACGCCACGCAAGGGCGCAGCGAGGAATGGAAAGAGAATATCCTCAACGGCCGCGCAGTGCGGCGGCTCGTCTTCCCCTCCCCTGCCGCCGGGAAGTCGGCCGACACCACCCTGAGGATCAAGGCCCTCACGGAGGGTATCATCCTCGACTGGATCGAGGTGGAGAGGGATTAACCGCTTATACCCTCGACTCAGCCAACGGAATTCCATAGCCTCACGCCGAGGCGCGGAGGGCTCGCAGAGGTTCAATTTTGGAAGGATACGATTTTGGAGTTTTCGGGGGGAGGGCGAAGGGGCTGGGCGAGATCCGACAGGGCTGGATTAATGACAACGTCCGGATTCTGAGGCAGAACCCGGACGTTGGTAAATATTAAATATTTCTATCTGTTAATCTGTCAGAACAATTTCTTCTGCCAGCTTTACAGATCTGGCTTCCTGAATACGAATTTCACGCATGGTCTGTTCCATGTCTTTGTTAAATCTGTCGATTGCTTCCTGACTGAATCTGACCCCCCCTTTTCCATCATTCTCTATCACCCGGTTGTCGAATTCAATTCCATTCATAATATCATCTATCTAAGGGGTTTAACCAATCTATGAGTTATTATCCGATTAAATTTCCTTCATAAGAAGTCAAATTAATTGGTAAAGGTAACATTTTATTTTCAAGAGTATCTTTATCAATGTCGTAAAAAATGTTAATGTTTTTGATTGCAAGATAAATTAGTGAGGATAGACTGTTTTGTGACGGTTCGGTAGCATCCTGTAAAATCAATCCCTCAACAATTCCATTTTCAAAACTTCCCAAAGTCGCTATTTCAGAAATCCAGATAAATTTGGGGAATTGGATTGTCTCAAGAAACATTTTTTTATGTTCTAAAGAGAGATTTGGATCCCTCATTAAAGCATCCTTATAAGATCTGCCTGAACAAAGGACAGTGCGCACCGTATAATCTCCAGAGACCTTGAACAATTCCAATAATGAGAATGTCGTGGCTATTGCGACAGAGACGTCAAGATATATCTTTTTGTTTAAGGGGACTATAATTGAGCTTATCTCCCCCCTTGATAAGGCATATTGTGGTGTAGGGTTATCAAAATCACATATGCTGCATGTGCTTTTGTTATCATCATTAAAAACGTATTTCCCTTTCACATCATTCCATAAGAGAAAATGTCCTCCGGAACTCGTATAAATTGGATTAACGCTTTTTATTGTATTTCGGGGTATTTTCTCTTTGCCCACACACACTATTGCATGTCCAAGATTGTCACCTATCACTGCGGCAATCAAAGGGATGCCACTCTCAATATAGCTTGAAAAAATTCTATGGAAGATAAGATCCTCATCAGTAGTGCGATTTCTCATATCTCTTGAGTATGTCTTACATCCAAAACCAAGATTCATGAGCACATAAGATATATCGGTGTACTGCAGACCATGAGATGGGATATGTCTTTGAAAGACACGATTGTCAAGAATCTTATGTATCTTGGAGGGCAACAATGGAGAGTATTCTGAATATTTATTGCCGTAATATTCCATCACGGACCATATAGATGTCTCGGCACAAGTGGAATACTGAAGATCCTGAGAAGAATGAGGAAACGCATTCACCACAGTCTTTAACCCCATTATTGAAGTTGGTATAGACGCTTCCATGATTTTTATGTGCGAACCATGATTTAATGCCTCCGGAGATACGGCGGTTCTACCTACGATTCCATGACAAAGCGGACGTATTACCATGAAACCATGGTATTTTTCTATTAATTCAACTTGATCATTATGATCGTATCCAATCTTTGGAAGATTTATACCAGGTTCGATGAATGACAGTCTTATAGACATACCATATCTGACCCGAAGCTTTGTGGCATAGAAATTAGCAAAAGAATCACGATAGCATTTATCAATATAATTGTCTTCCACTACAATTTGTAACTCATCTCTGTAGCTGTCGAGATACTTTCGTAACATCGCCTTGTAGTTGATGCCAGAAAGAGGGTCAAGATTTAGCTGGCTGATTATTTCATCCGCTACCTTGTCATTTGTCTTTAATTCAGATACAGTGGTGAATCTTAACATCTGTGATGGATTATTTTGTCAGTGGGTAGATATTAAATATAACGTGATTTCTTGATGTTTAGTATAATAGAGACGGGGTATCTTACTATTTGATTTTCAAAAATTTTATGGAAGGATACGATTTTGGAGTTTTCGGGGGGAGGGCGAAGGGGCTGGGCGAGATCTGACAGGGCTGGATTAATGACAACGTCCGGATTCTGAGGCAGAACCCGGACGTTTTGTCTGTATTGTTGAGGGAATTTCTCACGCCGAGGCGCGGAGGGATTGCGGAGAAGGTATTTTATTGATGAGTAATTCTTTATCAGTCGTATGTGTAAAGACTCTCAAAAATATGAGAAAAAAGAGAAGGGTCGTGACACCGGTTTCCGGTGTCACGACCCTTCTCTGTGGTTCTTTTGTCGACGCCGGCCTACCGGCATCGACAGTCATCCGCGGAAGTGCCGCCTGATCGTTATGACGGCTAACAGCAATTTGTAATTAGTAATTAGCAGTTTGCGATTAGTAATTATGATTTGCTTAAT
>CAJUQP010000006.1 GCA_910588245.1 uncultured Muribaculaceae bacterium
AGGCGGCTTAAAAATTGGAGGGTGTACCAAAAACTGAATTTTGATACACCCTCATCAACTATACTCAAGAGCGTCGTGATGATATCTATTACGAAAAAATATATCTGATCAGATATGTTGTTGATATATATAGAGAGTCCAAGTCTATCCGACAATATGACTATCAATTACAGTCAGAACTGGAAATAGATGAAAGGGGCTACCTCTTCAGACATAAACTCGATAACAAGCTGGACAGCTATCATAAATACTATGAGTTTTATCACCCAGTTCATCCTTACAAACAACGTCTGAACGCCATCAGCCCATGAGCGAGGGGTGAAATGGAATGCTATCAATGTGAGCATCATAATACACCAGGCAGGGCGCGCCTCCCAAAACTGTGGGATCTGGTTCCAATGGAAATCTACAAAAATATTATGTATGATCAGGATGGATTCAGAAAAATCATTAGCCCGGAAGAATACCCATAAGAGAGATACATATATAAAAGTAAAAGCCCAGGAGATAAAGACGGTGATGAAATTATCAGGAATCTTCACCAGAACTGGCTTACATGCTTTATGCACCGCAAGTCCGATTCCATGCATCGCACCCCAAAAAACGAATTTCCATGCAGCCCCGTGCCAAAGTCCACCGATAAGCATCGTAAGGAAATTATTTATATATGTCCTCAAGGTGCCATGCCGGTTTCCGCCAAGAGGGATATAGACATAATCACGGAGCCATGATGACAGAGAGATGTGCCAACGACGCCAGAATTCAGTAAGATTGCGGCTCTGATAGGGGGAATCGAAGTTCAATCCCAGACGGAAACCCATTATAAGAGCGATTCCTATCGCCATATCGGAATAGCCGGAGAAATCGCAATAGATCTGCATCGTATATCCCAGCACCCCCATCAGGGTCTGAACACCGGTATACAATGACGGATCATTAAATATCAGATCATTATATTGAGCGATATAGTCTGCGATCAGGGCTTTCTTAACCACACCTGTTATCACAAGCCAGAGGCCTCCCCATATATCGTTGTAGGAGGCACGGCGATTCTCTCTTATCTGCGGTAGAAAATAATCGGCCCTCACGATAGGGCCTGCCACCAATGCCGGGAAAAAGGAGAGGAAAAACAGATAGTCAAGCCACGACGACGTCGGACTTATCCTTTTCTTATACACATCGACCACATAGCTTATCGACTGAAAGGTATAAAAAGATATACCTACCGGCAGGATTACATCCAGAGGCTGGAAATTGCCCTCCACCATCTGATTCCAGTTCCAGAGAAAGAAGTTGGCATATTTGAAATAGCCAAGTATGGAGAGGGATATACCCACCGACAACCA
The DNA here is from genome assembly GCA_910588245.1 of uncultured Muribaculaceae bacterium. Classification (GTDB taxonomy): domain Bacteria; phylum Bacteroidota; class Bacteroidia; order Bacteroidales; family Muribaculaceae; genus Lepagella. Next base: position 1,347 of record CAJUQP010000006.1, read on the forward strand.
CATGAGCGCGAGTCGCAACCAGCGCGGATGAGCCTTATATATAAGATGCGAGAGTGTCCAGTCTACAAGCGAAGTGCCGATAAGCATGAGAAAAAACAGGCCGCTCGATTTATAATAGAAATACAGAGAGAAACAGACAACAAACAACACCATCTTCCATCTGCTTCCCTTAAGGAAAGCATAGACAGGAAGAAAAACTATGAAGAGAATCCAAAAAAGCCCACTTGAGAAAAGCATCGGAGCTTTCGGATCATATGCGAAAAGACCAGCCACATTCCCGAATCCCTCCATAATATCGGACAATACCTTATCCATCATTTGCAATATACTAAATCGTTATGCACTACAACATTCAATGTGATGACAACACTTAGAAGTCGCTTAACGCTGCTTTCAAACAAACTCTTAAACATCTACTTATTGAGAGCTTTAAGAAAAACCACATGTGTCTTCACCTTACCTATAGTATCAGGAGGGGCAACAGCAAGAATAGGATGCGCCGACTCAGGCATCCATCTCATGATGCTATCCATCCAAAGCGCGGAAGAACTTCGTGTCGGATGTATATTGTCAGCTTTCCTCTTGAAGTTCATCCCCTCTGACCTGAAAAAAGATCCTCTCATGCACGCAGATTGGAGCATATCGTTGATACCGGTATCTTCTTTCCAGTTGGGCGGCCCGATCCATACATAAGGAATATCGCCTATCTTGGCAAGTATCTTCCTCACATACGGAAGACGCGACTGTGGCTTTTTGAAATACAGCTCATTACTTCCCAAAGATACAAACACATAGTCGACGTCATATTTCCTGAGATAGTAATCAAGAGTATCGCTTTCCGCCCAGATCTTAGTATTGCTCGAATCCCAGTTGACAGCATGGAACGTATGCCCGTTGTATGCGGCATACGCGGCAAGCCTGATCGCCAGATTCAGAGTCATCGAGTCGCCGAAAAGCAAAATTGATTTCGGCACAGTGTCGACCTCCATCATCTTTTCCTCGACTTCAACCGCCACAGAATCCGTCGGGATTTCCGCAGCCACGGAATCAACACTTCCGTCAGATTCCGGGAAAAGAGTCTCCGCGAAAGGGGCTTTCTTCAATGTATGGCCGGCAATCGTGACGTCATCATAAAACGCAAAGGAGAAAAAAGCCAGCAGAGCCACCACAAGAAGCATCCAAAGACCTGAATAATTCGATTTCATATTGTTATACGAAAAATAACCGAGGAGAAGGAGAAAATCATTTCTATTGATGTGCAAAATTAACTCATTCCCATAATGTGAGCAAATAAAATCTTCATAAAATATGCACAAAAACAACGGCTACAAAAAGAGGAGGGCCGCTTCCACTACGGTCCTCCTCGCGATTCCACTATAAACTATATCTAACTAAACTTAAACCATATTCAACTTTTCTCACGAAACTTTGAATATTTATCCATATTGCTTCATTGCTTTTTGTATTAATAGAACGATTGCAGAAGCGGTTTGTTGGATTGTTTATGCTGGTTTAATCTTATTCAACACCCCTTAACAATTGGCTATGCATTAATCACTTCAACACTCTCAAAATAGAAAAAATTTAACAACCTTTCCACGATTCTGATAAAACGATAGATGTAGCACAGAGACAACATGAAAAACATCCCAGCAAAATAAACGATTAAATGAAGTGTGCAGAACCGCAAACACCTTTTATTTCATCCCCCAAAATATTATTTCACTCCAAGAAAAATACTTTCTCAGGATTCCTGCGTTATGATAATAAATCACACCTGACCGGCAATACAAGTTGCCCGGGGCGGGAAAAACCATTAAACAATAATCAGATGAGACTTGACGGAAGGCGTACGAGCTCGAATGTGGAAGACAGAAGGGGGCTCAGCGGCGGCGCGAAGATCGCCGGAGGTGGCATCGGCGGCCTGATAATCGCCGCTCTATTGATATGGATATCCGGAGGCAATCCCCTATCGGTGCTCAACGGCTCATCGGGATCGTTTGCGACCTCAAATGAGATACGGTCAGATTATCAACCCACCGAGAAAGAGGAACAATATGCCGAATTCGCCAAAAAGATACTTGCCGGAACGGAAGATGTATGGACAGAGGAATTCCAGAAAATGGGACTTACCTACCGGGCGCCCAAAATGGTGCTCTACACGGGTTCCGTGAAGTCGGGATGCGGATCAGCCACATCGGCCGTCGGGCCGTTCTATTGCAGCGCCGATGAGACTTTATATATCGACCTATCCTTTTTCGAGCAAATGGAGCAACAGATGAAAGCAGGAGGCGACTTCGCATATGCGTATGTGATCGCCCATGAAGTAGGCCATCATGTGCAGCACCTTCTCGGCACCCTCTCCCAGACCCACGAACAAATGGCACGCCTGCCGGAGGCCGAAGCCAACAGGATAAGCGTGCGTACAGAGCTGCAAGCCGACTATTATGCGGGAGTCTGGGCATATCACGACAACCGGATGTTCGGCTCGCTCGAGCCCGGCGACATTGAGGAGGGGCTCAACGCCGCCTCCAAGATCGGCGATGATTATCTGCAGAAACAGGCCCAGGGATATGCCGTGCCCGAGACTTTCAACCACGGCCGGTCTGACCAGCGCGTGAGATGGCTTGAGAAAGGAGCCCGCACTGGAGATATCAGAAGCGGCGACACTTTCTCCCCCTCATATTCCGATCTCTGACTAAGAAGCTGCTTTCTAAACAACTCCTAAGATTATATCATCCATCGCGCCATCAATATCTGGGAGCATCTGCCGGAGGAAGACTTCCGGCGTATGGCTCAACGTGCGCGGAATTGGCGGGCAGAGGCGTCATATACATAACCTGCCTCTCCGAGTTTTCTCTCAAGTTCGCCCCGGTCAAGGCCAAGCGAGAGACAAAGATCGTCGAGCGATTCATATGCGCCGTCGCGCAGTTTCATATTCATCATGCTGTAGAGGATATTCGGATCTGATATCATAGTCGTTTATTTGATTTTTTTACTTATCTTTGTGAAAAAATTTTTCAACTATGATTAAACGGACACTTACCATCATTTGTTGCCTTCTGGCAGCCGCTGCCAACGTCATGGCATGCACTTCCGCCATAATAGGCGCCAGCCGCAATCCTTACGGGCGCCCACTCCTCTGGAAACACCGCGACACTAGCGCCACCGACAACAAGATCGAATATGTGGCCGGGAAAAACGGGGAGCACTCATATGTTGGCCTATTCAATGCCGACGACCGCCGCCTTGAACAGGCCTGGATGGGGATGAACGACGCCGGATTCGCCGTAATGAACACAGCCTCCTACAATATAAAGGACGATAAAGTGCCTCAGAAAAAAATGGATAAGGAAGGATATGTGATGGCGAAAGCGCTTAAGACATGTGTGACCGTAGATGATTTCGCCCGTCTGCTCGACACTCTTCCGCGCCCTATGGGCGTAGAGGCAAACTTCGGAGTAATCGACGCCTATGGCGAGGGTGCCTATTTCGAGACAAACAACCACTCCTACGTAAGATACGACCTCAACGATGCCCCCGACGATGTACTGATACGCACAAACTACAGCATGTCCGGACGACCTGAGGAGGGCTTCGGTTTCAACCGGGAGGCCAATGCATGCCATCTGCTCAAACCACATATCGCGGCTGCTGACATCACCCCGGAAATCCTTACCGAAGACGTAAGCCGTTCGTTCTGGCACGATCTTAAACAGCGCGATTACTCCACCGGCTCCGACAGATGGGTGATCGACCAAGACTTCATACCGCGCCATTCCTCGACAGCCACAGTCGTAATAGAGGGATGCAGACCGATCTCCAAGGAGGCAGCCCCGGATCCCGAAACAATTGCCGAACAATATATCATGTGGACAGGTCTCGGATATCCCCCATGTTCTGAGATTGTGCCCGTATGGTGCCGTCCCGATGGCGTGCACAATGACCTCAGGGGAACACTGAAGAACGGACATTCCCTGATGAGCGACCGAGTGAAAGCGCGCAGAGACGAGGTCTTCCCCCTGAAAAAAGGGAATGGGGAGAAATATCTCGATATCTCACGCCTTTATAATGCCGAAGGCACAGGATATGTGCAGACCCTCAGGCCAAAGAATCTGGAGACCTACAGGGTCACACGTGCCTTGAGAGACAAATGACGCCCATATGTCGGGAAAAACTCAGAAGGAGATCGACGTTACGGACAATGCCATGGACAGTGGCCTGACACCGGTCGTCACCGAGATATTCCGCATGGGAAAACAAAGTCATGCCATGCATATGGTTCACCTGCATGGCAAACCATGGATGGCTTTGATGTCATGTCTGGCCATGGCATCGTTGATATGCGGTATTTTTGTCGACACGGCATGGTCTGTGGTTTTCCTTATGATGGTGTTTATTGTGTTCCCTGCAATTCTCGCATATCTTTATTTCTTCTATGGTCTTATTCCGGAAAGTGCCATGAACGTGGCACCACATCGTCTGATATTCCATAAAGATTCGATCTCCTCAGAAATATATGCCTTGCAAAAACCTGCCCCGGAGGCCACTGAAGAGGAGGATGATAAGAGAACTGAGAATCCGGTACATATCCTCAATGTGCCTTTGAAATCCGTTGAATCGCTCACTGTGGGAATCTCCTCAGTGACATTATCGCTGAAAGGCAAAGGCGCGTTCATATGGATTCCGGTTAATGCTTTCCCCTCGGAAGATCTATTCAAGATAGCGATACAACTGAGCACACGTTATCTCAAACATTCATCGGATAAAACCCATCCAGACAATCAAAAATAACAGACCTACATAAATGAGACTTCTAAAGGACAATAAGAAATACTGCTTCGTGATGGATATGGAAGTACGCGATTATGAACTTGACTGCGAACAGATAGTCAATAACGCCAACTATCTCCATTACATGGAACATACCCGTCATAAATTCTGTTCCGACGCCGGACTCTCGTTCATTGACATGCACAACCATGGCATGGACGCAGTTGTAAGAAAAATAGAGATAGAATACAAGACTTCCCTGCGCGGCGGCGAGAGCTTCCTGAGCTGCCTCAGGCTCGACCGGCGAGGACCGAGATTCATATTCCATCAGGACATAATCAAACCCAACGGCGAGATGGTTGTCGAGGCTGTAGTGACAGTCGTTGTCCTGAAAGACGGCAAGCTTTCCCGTGGCGACGAACTCGCAGCCGTCTTCTCGAAATACATACGCTGATTTTCACGCAAAATAAATTCGCTCTCATGCCTTCCGACTCTACAGCCATATTTGAGATCGCCCTATCGATGGTGAGTAAGATCACCCCCGGGATCGTGCGTGCGCTTCCTGACATAGGTCTGACCCCCTCTGATTTCTTTCAGCTCGACACCCGGGATCTCGGCACGGCTTTCGGACTCCCCTCAGGCACCACCTTCGAAAGGATGGACCGCGACGAAGCGTTGTTCAAAGCGCGCAAGGAATACGCACTGATGGAAAAGCATAATATCAGAGGCTATTTCCTTCTTAACGCGGATTACCCTACAAGGCTTTTCCAGATTCCTGACGCACCGGTCTATCTATATCAACTTGGCGAAGCCGATCTTGAGAGCGAGCACATGATGAGTCTTGTGGGCACCAGGAAACCGACCCCCTACGGCATGGAATTCTGCGACCGCCTGGTGCAGGATCTCGCAGCCTATTTCAGAGATCTCACAGTAGTGAGCGGTCTGGCCTACGGCATCGACTCGGCGGCACACGAAGCGGCGCTTAAGGCCAATGTGCCTACCGTAGCTGTCGTGGCGCATGGACTCGACATGATTTATCCCGCACAGCACAGAGATCTCGCCCGTCACATCATCAGGAGCGGAGGAGCCATATTGACGGAGTATCCGTTCGGAGAGAAACCATTCCGTCAACGTTTCCTTGAACGCAACCGGATCGTGGCCGGACTTTCTGATGTGACAGTCGTGGCTGAGAGCGACATCAAAGGGGGTGCCATGTCGACCGCCAACACGGCTTTTTCCTACTCACGCGATGTAATGGCTCTTCCGGGAAGGACAACAGATCAACTCAGTTCAGGATGCAATCTGCTGATCCGAAAAGAGAAAGCCCATCTGATCACATGCGCCGCAGACCTGATCGAGACAACGGGATGGCGCCCTCTCGACATCGGGATAAACCCGAGGCAGAGAAATCTCTTCCCCGAACTTGAAGGAGATGCAAAAGCAGTCTACGAGCTACTGAGATTCAGTCATGATCCCCTGCAGATAGACTTCATCCACACCCAAACGCTCATATCCCTTCCACGCCTCACCTCCACCCTCTCTGAAATGGAATTCGACGGCATAATAATAAGGCATCCAGGCAACAGATACACAATTGCCTGAAATGCCTTATCAAGGAAATGGTCGCTATGGTTCAGAAGCGGTCGAGCACCGTGCGCACAAGTCTTTCGACAGATGGCTTATAGTCTGTCTGCGCGTCTTCGGCTCTTCTCTGGGCTATAATACAGCATACGGTCATGGCCCTGTGTCCGAGAAGCCGCGCCATGCCTTGCAGACATGCCGACTCCATCTCAAAGTTGGTGATCGGGCGTCCCTTGTATCTGAAAGTCTCTATCTTCGCGTTAAGTTCCGGATCTCTGAGTTTCAGACGCACCATTCTTCCCTGGGGAGCATAAAACCCCACAGCGGCAATCGTATAGCCCCTCACCATGTCATCGCGGCCGATTCGCTCCACCAGTTCAGCATCTGCATCAGCCACATAAGGAGCGGCCCAGGTACTATCCCAGCCCACATGCCGGCAGAAATCCCTCTCAAACGCGAGATCGCACACCTTGTCGCGGTCAGCATAGAAATTAAGTATGCCGTCGAAGCCCATTCCCTTCTCGGCAATGACGAAATCACCGATCTTCAGATCATATTGGAGAGAACCGGACGTGCCGATCCTGACCATGTTGAGAGTTCGGTGTTCGGGCTTTACCGTGCGTGTCCTGAAGTCCACATTGGCCAGGGCATCAAGTTCGGTAATGACAATTTCTATATTGTCCGGGCCTATACCATGGGAAATACACATAATCTCCTTTCCCTTGTAACGTCCTCCGATGGCATGAAACTCACGCGATGAGACATCATATTCAATCTCATCGAAATAAGATGCTACCATGTCGACGCGTCCGGGATCGCCGACAAGTATTATATTGTCGCGCAACTGCTCAGGGCGCAGGTGGATGTGGAATGCAGAATTGTCATCGTTGATTATTAGCTCCGATGGTGGTATAACTCTTTGATCTGCCATAATTTCAAGGTTAATGATAGTAATTCGTTTTTGTATTCTTCATAAAAGGAATCATAGTCAGGAGCGGTTCTCCGCTAATCTCCCTGATGCCATAAGCAATGAAGAATCTCTACAAATTTAACAAATAATCCCATAGATGCAGTTCAAATCAACCCTATATTGTGTGAAATTTTTAAAATTTCCAGTATCATCCTTATCCTTTAGGGTAGATACATAAGAATATAACATAGTGCAACGCAGCGGTTGTGGGAATCCACAATATCGCCAAAGTCCTGCTTCCCAAATCCTTATCCCGGCTAAAACAAGTCACGCGCAATTTTTTTTGCAAAAAATAGTTGCGGAATGAAAAAAAAGTAGTAATTTTGCACCGCTATCAAAAACGACCGAGGAGAGATGCCGGAGCGGTCGATCGGGACGGTCTCGAAAACCGTTGTACACTTCTGTGTACCCAGGGTTCGAATCCCTGTCTCTCCGCCAAAAGGCCACATACATAAGCCTTTATAAAAACCGCAGACTATCGAATAGTTCTGCGGTTTTTCATATTAACCCTTTCGATTTAGGGCTTAGATCAGACCGGGAAGAATGGCCTGGAGCTAAGAAACCGCAATCAACGGTGGATTAGACTCCTCACAGATGCCAGATTCTTTTTCGATATGCTTTCAATTCATTTTCCGGGAACTTAGATATCGCATGATCAAATTCACGAAGTATCGCAGCTTTATCATCAGGCAGTGCTCCTGTTATCGGTACCGTATTGGAAACATGATGCCCCAATATATTGACCCGTATTTTGAGTCTGTCGATAAGCGTACGCATTTCCACAAGGCGTTCAATCTCCGGTTCCTCTATATATGTGCCATCTAAAACCTCCTGATATAATAGGGATTCCTGAAAAACCGTCAGCGATACAATATTGATAATGCAAGGATGCAACTTGTTGAGAACATCTGCTGTTGCAATCGCGCTTGCCTCGCCGTTGCCTTTGCCGCCGAGACCGTTAAGGTAGAATACATTATAGCGGATTCCGGCCTCGTCAAGTTTTGAAAGCTGTTCGAGAATGTCGGAGGCATGATAACCTTTGTTCATCCATTCCAGTGTCGGGTCGTGGGCAGTCTCGATTCCGATGTTGATGCTGTCGAGTTTCAGATGATGCAGATTCTTCAGTTCCTCGACTGACTTTGGAGCGATGTCGGTGACGCGGGCGAACATCCCGAATGAAACCATGTGCGGAAGATATCTTCTCAAAAGCAATGCCACATCCATCAGTTTATTGTAGCTTAATGCGAAAGGATTTGCCCCGGTAAGATAGACACGCCGTGCATGAGGTTGCCATTGATGAATGACCTTGAGGTCTTCCTCCACCTCCGATAGAGGCGACATTCGGAAAGGGGTGCCGTGATAAAGACTGCAAAACTTGCACTTGTGCCACGTGCAACCCGAAGTCAGCTGAAGAAGCTGTGAGTTGGCTTCGTATGGCGGTCGCCACACCTGCCCGATGAAATGTAGTTCCGGATATATCATATCTCGATATTTTTTAGTAATTTTGCGATGAGTCAGAGTGCTTTGCACCATGCAGCGGCTTCGCCGACAAGCGATCTCCGCTCACTCGCGAATATGAAATATTTGTGATGCAAAATTAGATGATAATCAGAGCCAAAGCAACAACTTACCGAAAGGTTTGACCCTTACCGGAAAGTTTGTTATGCTCGTTATCAGCCTCTTTTGTACTATGTTCAATGGCAAAAAAATTAGACTATAAATACTGCAAAGCGGCTCCTATTCTCGAATGGCTGGGCAACAAATGGGCGCTGGTGGTTCTTGTGAAGATCTCCGAAAACGGGCCGGTGCGCTTCAACGAGCTGTATCGCAACATCCCTTCGGTATCGGAGAAAGTGCTTTCACAAGTGCTACGTCAGTTGACCGCCGATGGCATAATCCGCCGTGAACTGTTTCCCGACGTCCCTCCCCGAACCGAATACTCCGTTACAAATTTCGGCAGAACTCTTTTACCACACGTCGAAGCCCTCATCAAATGGGGACGCGAGAACTTCGATACCATAATTTCAAACCGCAAAAACAGAACTATGAGTAATGAAATTCTATACATCCTCCTGCCGGACTATGCGGCGCACGAGGTTGTATATCTCTCCCAGGCAATCTCATCTGATGAGTATGCTCTGAAAGAGAATCCTAAGTATGTAAATAAAATCGTGGCTCCGTCGATGGAACCCGTCAAATCTATCGGTGGGTTCCGAACCTTGCCCGATTATTCGTTTGAGACAATGCCCGACGATTATGCCGCATTGGTGCTTATCGGTGGTTTCGGATGGACAACACCAATTGCTGAACGTGTCATTCCTATAGTTAGGAAAGCCATTGATGAAGGTAAGATTATTGGTGCTATCTGCAACGGGGCATCCTTCTTGGCAAAATGTGGATTCCTCAATGATGTCAGACATACCGGCAACGGACTGGAGCAATTGAAATTATGGGGAGGTGAAAACTATGCCAATCCTCATGGTTACATACATGCGCAGGCGGTAAGCGACAGGAACATCGTCACAGCCAACGGTTCCGCATCCCTTGAATTTGCGAAAGAGCTTCTTCTGCTTCTGGAGAACGATACGCCGGAGCGTATCGAAATGTACTATCAGTTTAACAAGCTGGGGTTCTGTGATCTGTTTCCACCCAAATAAAAAAATATGGCCTGTTCAACTGAGTTTATAGAGTTCGTTTGCGACGTGCTTTCTCCGTTGGGAGAGGTGCGCAGCCGCAAGATGATGGGTGATTACATCATTTATGTAAACGGGAAAAACGTTATAACAGCTTGTGACAACACTGCATTTGTAAAAAAATTGCCTGGCATCGCCGACTTGATGGCCGATGCGGAAAGCGGCTGTCCTTATGAAGGAGCAAAAGAAGCTTATATTCTTGACTTCCAAGACACACAAAAGGTCATGAGAGTGATAAAGACGTTATGGGAAGATCTGCCTTTCCCGAAATCAAAAAAGAAATGATAGAGACAGAAAGACTTATCCTCCGTCCCTGGCAGGAAAATGATGCGGGGGCATTGTTCAAATATGCGTGCGATCCGGATATTGGTCCCATTGCGGGCTGGCCGCCGCATACTTCGGTAGAAAACAGCTGTGAGATTATCCGGACGGTGTTTGCAGCTCCGGAAACTTATGCGGTCGTCCTGAAACAAACGGGCGAACCGATAGGTAGTTGCGGAATCATGTTTGCCAATGGTCTTCATTCCGCTAATATGAAAGATGGTGAGGCAGAGATTGGGTATTGGATTGGCAAGCCATATTGGGGACAAGGTCTGATTCCTGAAGCTGTCAAAGCATTGTTGACGAGATGTTTCAATGAGCTGAAGCTCGATGCCGTATGGTGCGGGTATTATGATGGCAACACAAAGTCAAAGCGTGTCTGCGAAAAGTGCGGATTTAAATACCATCATACCAATAGTGAAGTAATATCTCCACTTGGGGATAAACGGACTGAGCATTTTTACAATATGGTCAAAGAGGATTATAATGCTATAATCGAAAGCTATCAATGACTTGGCGAGACTTGGAACTGTATTGAGATGGAACAATTGCTATGAATCAAAGAAATCTTAAGGATATGAGCCTGACAGAACTATGGGAACTCTTCCCGATAGTCCTGACACCGCAAAATCCCGATTGGTCAGAATGGGCGAATGAAGAGATACTAGATCTCTCAACATTGCTGAGAGATTACAGTCCGATTATCAACCATATCGGTAGCACTGCCATTCCGAATATCCATGCCAAGCCGATAATTGACATTCTTGTAGAAATCAATCCCGATACCGACCGGCAACGTATAAAAGAAGCGATGGTAACAGCGGGATATATCTGTATGTTTTTTTCCGATAGCCGAATGAGTTTCAACAAGGGCTACACGCCTCTCGGCTATGCCGACAAGGTATTCCATATTCATTTTCACACCGTGGGTGACAACGATGAGATTGTTTTCCGCGATTATCTGATTGCTCATCCGGAGGCGGCAAAAGAATATGAGCGATTGAAGTTATCGCTTCTGCCAAAATATAAACACGACCGTGACGGATACACTGATGCCAAGGCTGCATTTGTAGGGAATATAGTCGGGCTTGCAAAAATTGTCAATGAAAATCTATAAGCCGAGAGAAGAACTGCGTCCTTATGTGCGCTACTATTGGACACTGAAAAGCGACGAGTCTTTCAGCATCCTGACATTTCCAATCGGTTGTCCACAGATGATTTTTCACCGTGGCTCGCCTCTTTATATACCCGAATTATCTTCCCGGCAGAACCAGTTCACCGTCAGCGGTCAGGTCAACTTCCCGGCTCATATCGCCTCGGATGGCGATACTGAAATGGTTGTCGCTGTATTTTATCCTCACACCATAGGATTGTTCCTCGACACTCCTCCATCAGTCTTCTATAATCAGGAAATTTCCGGATACGATATTGAGAACAGACAACTGAGCCAACTTGCTGATCAAATTTTTGACTGTCCTGGTTCCGAATCGGCAGTATCTTTGATTGAGCAATGGCTGACCGCACGAATCAAGCCATCATTGAACATCAAAAGAATCGGCGCTGCTCTCTCCGCAATGCTCCGATTTCCATCTGCTTCGGTCGATACCCTCGCCTCCGTAGCATGTCTGGGTCGTAAACAGTTCGGGAGGATGTTCCGCGAATGTGTCGGCATGAACCCGAAAGAATATGGACGCATCGTAAGGTTTCAGCGTGCTTTACGGATGATGCAGCTCGGATCCCGCGATTATGCCGACATCACCTATGCCAACGGCTACGCCGACCAGTCGCATTTCATTCGTGAATTCCGGCAGTTCAGTGGGTTGACTCCCGTGCAACTTGTCGAATACCAAACGCCCTACTCCGATCTGTTCACCCATCCGCAATTATCTGAGTATTGATGTGGAAATACTCTTTTCACCACTTAATTCGCCGGATTGTCTGACTTTTTTTCCGTAATTAAACGTATAGGTCACGGCAAGCGATATGCGGCGGTGGTACTCCGAGCCAAATTGGGTCATGCTACTGTCATACCAACGGGTTGTCAATGTATCCTCACTGAGTTTCCACGAAGACCGGAAAAGATTGACCAATGACAACTGTATGTTCCAGCCGTGCGACGACCATCCGGCACCTGCCGAATAATTCATCGGCATCTTGCGCAGGTATGCGTTCTCTCCGTCAACATAACTCGTACCGGAATCATAATATGCGTTGAAATAGATATTCCCGAGATAATAATCCACATTGAGGCTTGCCGTAAACGGGCAATGTGATATGCCGTTGCTGCCGGTGGTCTTATAGAGCAGGAGCCGTGGAGCGACTGAAAAAGACAATCTTCCGCCTAAAAATTTTCCCGTAAGGCTGGCACCGATCTGTCCGTGATTATAATCTCCGTCATTCTGATATTTTCTCAGCATAGACCCATCGGGAGCGTCAGGAGTATAGACGGCTATCTGGCGATTGGCGATACGGAACATTGTGGCGTATGCCGACAACTGCCACATATTGTTGGGCAGCCATGTATAGCTTATGTTGGCAGAAGTATTACGTGAACATTTCAAGTCCGGATTACCTGATATATACATCAGTTCTGACTGTCGCATTATATTGGGGTTCTTCATTGCCGCGTCGGGTGAGAATGTGGCATACTGGAACCAGAGGCTGATGGAATGTTTCTGATTGGGAGCGTACTGCACGTTTATGTGGGTAAAAGGATAACTGTCATCCATTGTCTTCCCGTTTATGTAGTTGGATTCAAAGGCATAGCCTCCGTCAATGCTTCCGGCGATCTTTTGATAATTCAACGCCACACCGAAAGTTATGCCGGTGAAGGTCTGCCGAAAATGGTTGACGTCATTGCTTGATCCGGAATAGTCAATCTTAGTGCGTCCTCCACCTGAGGATACGTTTGAAAACAATGTTATCTTATCATATAACGATTTGTTTGCCTGGGCTGTTCCTCTTAAGAACCATGAACCTTCATCAGCATGGTTTTTGATAGACTCAATCTCTGTCGTATAGTTGGAAGTTGTCTTATTGCCGGCAAATTCAGCCTGGAGGGTTCCATTTAATGACCATCCATGACCCAGAGAGGCAAAAAGTTCGCTGTTCCATCCGAGAGTATTGTTCTCGGATGGTGATTCAGAATGATATATTTCCGAAGGATACAGACTTAAAAAATTCACATATCCGGACGTCTGATATTCAGGCGTATTTATTCGGCTGAATGACACAAGATTGCGCAACGACAAGTTATTATTTCTGTTCCATGACGCGCGCAAAGCCGAGTATAATCCCCGCTGGTGCTTCCGTCCGGTTTCCGTACCGCTTTCACGACGGACTATTCCTGATTCAAACCGGTATGTCTCATCTGAAACCGAGCCGATATGAGGATTATAATCATAATCACCCGATACCATAGTGTCATATTCCATTGCCTTGTAAGCAAACTTTGAGTACACTGAAGCCTCTCCGTTGCGCACCATGAACCGTTCTTTTGCATTTAGCTTGGTGTACCCACCGTAAATATAGGATTGTGTTATAAAATTCACGACATGCTGAGCCCGTTGAAATCGAGGATCCGTAGGGAAATCGAGATATTCCACCCGTTTGACATCACCCGGATTCAGGCCGCTGACATCACTGTCGGTCGCCGGATGGAAATTGATATATAGGCTCACCCCCTGATTGTCGGCTGTTGTGACTGTCGCGTTTATCGGATTAACACTCAACTGCGGTATGTTCATTCTTGAAAGGAGGGAAACACCGTCGGAGGCTGCTGACTTCTGTCTTCCGGATGGAATATAGACAGTTTTAGTCGCACTTGTGCGCTGTGCGTCGGCTACAACGGTTATCTCTCCGAGTTCTTTGACCTTCAAGGAATCCGGTTCTATCGTCTGTCCCTGAACCAATCCAGGGAGCATTATCAATGGAAGTATATAAAGTTTCATGTCGCGAAATTAGTATGAGTAGTCTTATTCAATCCTTATTCTCCCTTATTTAGTCTTAATCTTGCAATCCGCACAATATCGTATTGGCTAATTTTTTATAATTTTGCACTGACATGAAACACTTTAAGTTGATTCTGATCTCGATTCGCGTAATATTCACGTTGCTGCTTGCAGCCAACGTGTATTTCATGGTGCAGCTGTATGACTCCATAAAGGACAGATGCATGGATGATGTGGAGCAGTGTCTGAGCCGAGCCGACCAGGTTGAGACGGTTGACAGGATAATAGATGCCGGGCTTGGCGGAGAAAATGATGTGGTATGGATTAAGTTAGGCCTACAGAAATCCGATGTCGGCGACACGATGGATGCCGAGGAATTACGTGAGAAGGATTACTCACAGGGATTCCGTCGTGTTGACAAACAGCTCATGTCCATGATAGCCCGACTGATCCACGATGACAGTTATGCCGATAGAATAGGAGAACCGGACATTTCAAAACTGGAAGAAGCGTTCCGCCGCGATCTCGTTTTCTCAGGGTATTCTCCGGAGGAAGTGCATGTCGTTGTCACTGGCGCATCATTGGAATATTCATCTGACTTATGGGAAATAAATCACCGAGTCAACGATGATATAGTATATTATGCCTATATATCCCCCTTGACTGAAAATATACTCAGGGAAATGAGCGGAGTCATTGCGACATCAGCACTGATTGCATTATTGCTTACCTTCGGATTCTGGTATCTTCTTCATGTCATCCAGCGACTTCGCACTATCGAGGAGATGAAGGATGACTTCACAAACAATATGACCCATGAACTGAAAACTCCTATTGCCATAGCATACGCAGCAAATGATTCATTGCTCCAGTTTCCAGACCCGGGAGATGAGGAGCGGACAAGGAAATATCTGACAGCCGCACTTGACCAGCTTTCCAAACTTGCCGGATTGGTCGAGAACATTCTCGCGATGAGTATGGAACGTCGCAAAAATCTCACTATGTCAAAGGAAAACATACTCCTCAAGCCATTTCTTGCAACAGTGATAGAACAACAGCAACTCCGGGCCGACAAACCGTGTGAGATTTCGCTCGAATGTCCCGAAGATATCGGCATTGAAGCGGATCCGACACATTTTTCAAACATTATCGGCAATTTGATTGAGAACAGTATAAAGTATTCCACAGAGGAAGTCGTAATCACAGTCCGTATAGATGAAAACAGCATATCTGTCATCGACAACGGCATAGGGATACCAGAAAGATCACTGCCGGATATTTTCAAAAAATTCTATCGCGTGCCACATGGCAACAGAGCCGAAGCACGCGGCTATGGCATCGGTCTGTACTATGTCAAGACCATCGTCGAGAAACATGGCTGGACTATAAGTGTTGAAAGCAAGCCGGGTAAAGGGAGCACATTCACAATAAAATTCAAAGAACAATGAGTGACAGGATATTACTGGTGGAAGATGACTCCACGCTCGCGATGATTGTTTCAGAAACACTGCAACGCAATGGTTTTGAAGTCAACATGGCAGTCAACGGCGAGGACGGATTGCATAAGTTTTCTCTTTGCGGAGCGGATCTGATTGTGGCTGACGTGATGATGCCCAAATTGGATGGCTTCGAGATGGGTCGCCGCATTCGGCAGATTGACCGCCATGTGCCTATTCTTTTTCTAACTGCCAGATCGGAGATTGAAGACATTGTTGAAGGGTTTGAACTCGGAGGCAACGATTATCTCAAAAAGCCTTTCAAGATGCTTGAACTGATTGTTAGAATCAAGGCGTTGCTCCGAAGGAATACTCCCGATGACAGCGAATGGCTCGCTATCGGAGAGTATACTTTTGACGTGCCTACACAGCGGCTTGAACATTCCCAGGGCAACTCCGTGCAGCTGACTATCATTGAAGCCAGAATTTTAAGGGAACTCGCCATAAACCGTGGTAATACAGTTGACGCATCAATGCTTATGCAGCTGATATGGCAACGCGACGACCCTTACAGCAGAAATTCGCTCCACGGCTTTATACATAAATTACGCTACTACCTGCGCCACGACAGTTCAATCTCAATACTCAATCAGAGGGGAATAGGATATATGCTTACAGTCACAAAATAAAAATGTCTCATTTCTTCTATTGTTAATGAAATCAAGACAATAATTTTGCATCAAAAAACTATGATGCAGGAAGTAAATCCGAAGGAAACAACCCGGGCATACGCCTTCGACATGTGGATGAAGGCACCGATGCCGATGGTGACGCTGATAAAGACTCTTGATGTGTCGAGACTCCGACGTATCAGCCGAAGGCGCGGGCTGAAATTCAACATGACGATGTGCTGGTGCATCGGTAAAGCCGCCACGCAGATTAAGGAATTCCATATGCTGCCGGTCGGCGATAAACTGATGCAATACGACACTATCGCAGTCAATACCATTGTCGCCAACCGCGACGGGGAGGTCAGTTCATGCGACATCCCTTATTCCGACAACCTTGATAAATTCAATGCGGATTATCTGAGGTTGACGCGACAAGTCGCCGAAAATTGCGAGAATCACGATATCACAGACAGCATGGTTATCGGCACATCCGCACTGGCACAATACAACATTGATGGAGCCGTCGGAATGTACAGCGGTATATTCAATAATCCATTTATGATATGGGGACGCTACCGCCGCAATTGGTTCAAGACATATCTGACAGTATCGTTTCAGTTCCACCACACACAGATGGACGGTGCCCACGCTGCCCGATTTCTCGATTATCTCCAGAAAGAGATCAACAATTTCTAACCAAGATCACTTGACTTCAGCATTGCAAAGGCCGGCATAACCCGGGAAATCTGACGCCTTTACAGTGAAATCGCGAAGCGTCAGATCCTCGATATTTTCAATATAGATGCCATAAGTAGGAGATGCCACAAAACCCACGCCATCACATGGACGACGGTCGTAGACCCCTCCCGGCCATCCGGTCGTCTTCACAAGTTTAAGGGTTACATTATCAATAGTTATGTCATGAATTTTACCTGGTGCGTCGCAACCAAGAAAAATACCGTTCTCGGATGTGGAGGAGATATTATGGAAACGTATATCGCTAACTTCCCCGCATTTCCCTTTGATGGCATCTTTGGGAAACCGCCAGCCTGCGTCTTTATGATTGCCGACTGCCCGGGGATAAGAGGTGACATAGATTGGCTCAGACTTTCCCCACCAAACATCGGAAAACAGATGACAGTCTACAATCATATTGGAGAAAGTGACATCCGTGACCGTCCCCTCATCGCGATTCTGTATTCCTATTCCACGGTTGGAATCTGTAATGATGCAGTTATCGAACAACACACGATTTATACTGTCCATATTCTCAGAACCTATCTTCACGGCACACGAACGGGATGTCATCACGCAATTCGTCACCACAATATCCTCGCATGGACCATATTCCTCGAATTCACGTCTATTCTTAAGGCATATGCAGTCATCACCACTTTCGATATAGCAGTTTGAGATGCGCACTTTGCGGGAATGATCCACATCAATGCCGTCTCCATTACGTATCTTAAGGTTATTAAGCAAGGATATGTCGCTTATAGCTACGTCTCGGCATCCCACAAGATGCACCGTCCAATATGCGCTGTTGGCTATTGTGACACCGTTGATCCTGATATTCTCGGTATTGACGAGTGTCAATATATGAGGACGCGGATCAAAATCCGTCACCGGTTTTAGTTCGTATGAATCATCAAGTTCTCTACCCATGAACGCAACGCCGTTGCCATCAATCCGTCCGGTGCCTGAGATTGAAATATTATGCAGGTTATCACCCGAAATCCACATCATACCCTCCCCTCGGTTTGCACGGAAAGCACTCTCGGTGTATATGGTCTCATCCGGATTCGCAAGCAATACCGAATTAGGCTGAAAATGAAGATCCACATTTGACTTCAGATGTATCGGACCTGACAGGTATGTCTGTCCGGAAAGGAAAACCACCGAACCTCCTCCCGCACGGGAACAGGAATCAATTGCCAATTGTATGGAAGCCGCATCATCAATATGTCCATCACCGACTGCTCCGAAATCATTCACATAATAGTCGGCAGCAACACAATCAAGGCTGCATGTCAGCAAAAGAATAATGCCTGCTGATAGTTTTGTCATGTAAAAAGACAATGGTTTCATTTGCAATTCGAAGTTTTTAGAAGTCGTTGTAAGATTTTCAAGAAGATATGAAAACCAAGAGGGAATGCGGCAGGACTACTCAAAAATCAATTCCCCACCCCGGAGAAGTGAGCTATGCGATATTTTCATTGAATTCAAATCCCTGCCATCAAGTGATACGTGCCTATAATTTCCGTTGCCACGCGTACGTATTATGAAAGGCAGCCCTCCCTAGGGAGTGATCGTTATCGTATCGAAGGCTGGCGCACCAAGATAGTAGTCGGGCGTGGAAGGAGCGACCGGATAGAAACCCATGGCGGAGAATACATACCAGGCAGACATCTGTCCGGCATCATCATTCCCTGAAAGGCCGCCGGGAGTATTTAGATACTCCCTCTCCATGATATCGCGTATGCGGTTCTGTGTCTTGTCATGACGTCCGGCAATGTTGTAGAGATAAGCAATCTGGTGGCATGGCTCGTTGCCATGCCAGTAACGCCCATGATCAAACAAGGAATCAAGTTTGGCCACAAACGCATCCTTGCCACCGAGCAAATCCATCAAGCCTTCAGGATCATGTGGCACATACCAGGTGTAATGACATGGTGCCCCTTCCGTGAAAGCTTCGTTAAAGGAGAAGGGATCGGTACCCTCTGCAAACCGTCCGTCGGCATGACGTCCGTTGGCATAGCCAAGTCCGGGATCGATCACATTACGGTAGTTTTGCGAACGACGCATCAACATTTCATAATCATCTGTCTTGCCAAGTTTCCGGGCAATCTGCGCAAGAGCGAAATCATCGAAAGCATATTCCAATGTGCGTGATGTCTGCTCATTGTCATGGAAAGCCTCAAGAACCTCATCCTCCACTGGGATATAGCCATATTTAAGGTAAGATTCGAGTGCGCGACGCCCCATACCATTCTTATATTCGCTGAAATCGGAAGGACACTCAAAGGCATTCTTGCGGAGGTATCTGTAAGCCTCGGCAAGATCGAAGCCGCCGATCCCCTTTACCGAGGCATCCCCTATCGCTACGGCGCAGTGATCGCCGATCATGGCAGCAGTATAGCTGTTCCAGCATGGAAAGATCGGCATCCAGCCACCATCCTGAGCCTTGGCGACAAGAGAATTCATCATATCGCCGCTGCGTTCCGGCTCAATAAGCGTGAGAAGAGGATGTAAGGCGCGGAAAGTGTCCCACATGCTGAAATCATCGTAATAGTCACGTCCTTCTGCCATCTTCCTGATTGGTGTTCCTTTGCCAAAAGCAGGGTATGAGCCGTCGACGTCATTTGTGACCCGAGGCAGTAGGGATGCGCGATAGAGAGATCCATAAAATATGGATTTCTTTTCCTCCGATCCCCCTTCCACCTTAATACGACACAGGCGTTCCGACCAAGCTGAATTGCTTTGCTTGCGGACAGCATCGAAATCATCGCCATTGATTTCCGCATCGAGATTGGCGACAGCACCTTCAATTGAGGTGAATGATGAACCAATCCTTACGATTACTTCCTCACCCTTTCTGACGTTGAATGACACATAAACACCCGATTCCCTGGCTTTGCATATTTTATTTTTCCTCTTAAAACCTTTATCGCCCCGGAATGTGCCGTATTGAGTTATCTTGATATTGTCGGGCAACCTCACTACAAACCATCCTGAGAAGCCGGCCGGATCTCCCCATCCCTGATAGATACGGTGCACAGGATTGCAGCCTCTTATTTCCCCCTTCACTGGATCATATTCTATCCATCCCTCCCCTTCATCGGAATTAGGGTTAACCACGATATGCCCTACCCCATCGTCCTGATATGTGAAACGCAGAATACCAGATCTCGACAACCCCGTGATCTCTGCTTTTATCCCTTCGTCGGGAAGTGAAACCGCATAATAATCAGGCCGCGCTGTCTCAGTTCTCTTATCCATACGGGTGGCACGGGCAGAGGGAGATGTGCGGAGTTCACCCGACATCGCCTGGATAGTCATGCTGCCGTAATCCTGCGTACATCCCCCGTTGATCCAGTGACTGTTGCGGAATCCCTGAAGCAAAGAATCTGAATAGTAATATGGTGCGATACATTTCTGTTCGGTATCGCGTGTCTGAGGCGTCCACATGTTCATGCCGTGTGGCACTCCTACAGCAGGTATGGTCTGGCCATGCTCTTCAGATCCTTTGCCAAACATGCCTGCTGTTGCTGTTTCGGCAAAGGCTGTGCCGACACGTGTGTCGACAAAATCGACAGGAGTTTTTGATGAAATAGGCGATACAAGGACAATAAATCCCAATATCAAGGTTAAACTGCGATCCATGAAAGTTTTCATGGGTGCAAAATTAGAAAGATTTATGCTCCTTTACAAAATCTTTTCTTCAAAAATCTGAAAATATCCTGAGAAATAACCCCACAATAAAGCATCTTCATGGAGAGTATCAAGTCTCTGACCATTAGCAACACATCGAATCTGTCAATCCGTCTCTTCTAATTGGAACATATGACGATCGCAAGAAGAATAGAGAATTGATCATGAGAAAGGTCTGAGAAATGTCCCCGGAGGATCTCGATCAGTTTTGCTTTTCTTTTTTTCACTGTGATGTCGGCTATACCCAGACGCTCCGCGATCTCTGAAATTTTAAGTCCCTCTGCAAAACTCATGTCGAAAACCTCACGATAGATCGGAGGCAACATCCTGACTGCCGCATAAAGACGATCGAGCACTTCATTTTCAATCATTGTAGCCGAATAGTCATCAACCTTGAAACACCCCGCATCCCAACTCTTCGAATCCACATATCTGGTTCGCGCCGTGTATTGGCGATGCACATCTATCACCCTATTGCGCACTCCGTTCAACAAATAAGATCTCAACTGAAACGGCGCATGTATGTCATCCTTATGCAGATATGTGTTCACAATCACATCTTGCACGCAATCCTCTGCCAGACATGACACCTCCGGATCCAGAAGCTTACACGCATAAAGGATCAGTCCGGGATACTGAAGCTTGTAGAACAGCTCCATATCCCCGGAGATAAAGGCATTATATATAATATCCGATTGATGATTCATGAGTGCAAAACTAGGCTCCGGACTTGTTTTCGGTCTATAAAGCGCCAACAAAGATAGTCAAATTCTTTCAAAATTATTGACATTTGATAAAAATATTAAAAAATTTATCAATTTGAGTTATACTTTCTGCCTATTATTCCGTCTTCGTTTAAAAACCTTTAAACTGACACGCATGGAAACAGAGATGGAAAGAATTGCCGATCTGGTTTACAAAAAAATTACAGAAGGGCTGAACTCTGAGGAAGAAGCGGAACTCACTTCGCTCACATCAGGACATCCCGATCTGGAGGAGATGATGACGCGACTGGAAGATTCCCGATACGTCGCCCGTCAGCTGAAACTTCGCGAGGCCATAAGATGGGAGAACCAGGCAAAAGATGCAAAGAGACGTCTCGGCATAAGACAGAAAAGGTGGAAAAGGTGGCATACGGCTGCCATAGCCGCATCTTTTATTATAATTGTATCCGTAGCCGTCAGATTCTTCAATGGATCATCCTCTCCAGACATGCAACCACCAGCCGAACCAATCGGCAAAACAGATACGCAGGTAATCCGCCCTGGCATAACAGAGGCTTTCATCTCGACACAGTCCGGAGAAAAAACAACTCTCACTACAGCCGACACATCGAAGATCAACCTAAATTTTCCTGCATTAGATAAAGAGATCCACGATAAGAACGGAAAACCAGCAAAGTCCAAACCCCTGGTACTTGATGTGCCACGCGGACGAGAATTTAAAATAATACTTGAAGACTCCACTGAAGTATGGCTTAATTCAGAATCGCAACTGCATTACCCGGAGCATTTCTCAGCACACGAGAGAAGAGTTAAAATAAAAGGTGAGGTATACTTCTCTGTGAAAAGCGACAAATCCCGTCCATTCTACGTAGAAGTCAGACAGCAGCAGATAAGGGTCTACGGCACAAGGTTCAACGTGCGCAGCTATGACGACGATCCAATCACCTATACTACCCTTGAGACAGGGAGCATCGCCATTTCAGACGCTACCAATCACGGTGGCCAACTCTTTCTCTCTCCCGGCAACCAGGCAATGTACAACAGCATAGACGGACAGACCGAGATGCGCCCCGTCGACCCCAAGGCTATCGCAAGCTGGCGTCATGGCCGGTTCGTTTTTGAGGAACAGCCCCTGAAGGCGATAATGCGCGACCTTGCCCGATGGTATGATTTCAAATATGAATTCGACGACCCGTCGATCGAAGACATCGTCTTCATGGGCAGCGTGCCACGCTATGCCGATTTCACCACAGCAATCTCTATCCTCGAAAAAAGCGGTGGCATTAAATTTGAGATCAAAGGGAAAAATGTCAGGATACATAAGAAGAAACAGGATTCCCGGCTTCGCCGCACATGATGCGGCCACTGTCTTTCTCTCTTCCCGCAATCCGCGGGACTATATATTCCTATAACTAAACTAACCGGTTCTATTATGATCAAACGACTATTGACATTATTTATCTGCGGGTTCATGCTTACCCCTGTCGGCATTCTCGCCAATTACTCTATCTCATTATCGGGCAACACCCCAGCCACAGCAGTGACCGCGTTGAAAAATGCGACAGGCTATGAGTTCGTTTATCAGAAAAACCTGATCAACAATATCGGGAAAAAGATCTCCGGAAATTTCAAAAACCAATCGATGGAGCAGCTACTCGACAACATCATCTGCGACCAGATGGGCCTTTCCTATGAGATAGTCGACAATACAGTCATACTGAAAGAGCCACAGGAAACGCACACCTCTGATGTGCGCAATCTTTCAGGCATCGTGCTTGACGCAGAGACAAAGGAACCGGTAATCGGGGCCTCAGTCATGATTGACGGCAGCAACATAGGCACTTCCACAGACCTCGAAGGCAGATTCAAACTTGCAGGAATTCCGGCGAATGCGAAAAAAATCAGGATATCTTATGTCGGCATGCATCCGCAGCTTCTCAATATACGCCCGCAGATGACTGTATATCTCCACTCGAGCATACAGGCAATGGATGAAGTGATCGTCGTGGCCTACGGCTCGGCGAAGAAAGGATCATTCACCGGCTCCGCTTCAACAGTCGGCTCTGCCCAACTGGGTGCCGGTCCGACCACTTCCGTCACCGAAGCTCTTGTAGGCGCGGCGCCCGGCGTGCAGGTCACAACCGCCAACGGCCAGCCAGGGTCGTCACCATCCATCTACATTCGCGGTGTCGGATCATTCAACGCAAGCAACACGCCGCTCATTATTCTCGACGGTCTTCCATACGACAACTCCATAAGTTCCATAAATCCAAACGACATAGAGAACATCACCATACTCAAGGACGCAGCTTCGTCAGCACTTTATGGCTCGCGTGCTGCCAACGGAGTGCTTATGATAACCACAAAGAAAGGAAGCAAAGAGAAAATGCAGGTCAATGTCAGGTTCAACCAGGGCTTCACCGCAAAACAGTCAGGAGACTACAATAAAGTGGGAGTAAGAGATTACCTCACAGTCTACTGGGAAAACCTGCGCAACCAATATGTCAGCGACGGAAGGACACCGGAGGAAGCCGGACAACGTGCGTCTGCCAATCTTTTCAACGCCATAACCTATAATCCTTTCAACGTGCCCGCCGATCAGGTTGTCGACGCCAACGGACAGCTTAACCCGAACGCGGAGTTCATGTGGGCCGACGATTGCGACTGGGAGAATGCCATTCAGCATCTCGGAAGCAGGACTGACGCGGGAGTCTCAATAAGCGGAGGCACATCAAAAAGCACATATTATACATCCGTGGGCTATACTGATGAACATGGTTATATCAAGGGGTCGCGCTTCAAACGCTACACGGCTTCGGCCAACGCCAATTCTCAGATCACGCCCTGGCTGAGGGTCGGCACCAACCTTACAGGCAACATCAGCTACAGCTATGGCAACCAGAATGAATCCCAAGGGAATAATATCAATCCCTTCCGATTCATAAGATATATCGGCCCGATATATCCAGTGCATCTCCACAATCCGGAGACAGGGGAATATCTGCGCGATGCCGACGGCAATCTGATATATGATTTCGGCACCGGATACTCTGTCGGCGGCATCGAAGTGCCCAAACGCGACTATGTTTCCGGCAACAACCCTGCCATAGAACTTCAGAAACGTGTAGATGAATACAGACGCAACACTATAAATGCCAAAGTATTCGCTGAGATAAAATTTCTCAAGGATTTCAAATTCACATTCAACGGCGGCGTAGGCTCCAATTCATATCTCGCCACGAGCGCAGGAGTGGTATATGAGGAGAAAGGCAACACTGGTAACACCAGCAAAACAAACTCTTTCACCACAACCTGGACCTTTAACCAGCTGCTTGAATACAACAAGGACTTTGGCGAACATCATCTCGACGTGCTCCTCGGGCATGAAAGCTATGACTATGAGTACAATCATCTCAACGCCTCTAAAAAAGACCAGAAATTTGACAACAATTACGAACTCAACAACTATACCAACATAGATTCCACACCAACCTCCTATACCAACAAATACAAGACAGAAGGCTATTTTTCCCGTCTAAACTATAGTTTCAACGAGCGGTATTTCCTTTCCGGCTCGTTCCGACGCGACGGCTCAAGCCGCTTCCACAAAAATTCCAGATGGGGTAATTTCTGGAGCGCCGGCGCGGCATGGCGTCTCGATCAGGAAAAATTCATGGCCGGAGTCAACTTCGTCAATGTATTGAAACTGCGCGCCGCTTATGGCGAGATAGGCAATGATGATCTGGGAAGCTACTATCCGTGGCGTGCCACTTATGAGAATGCCCAGAACGCCAACGAGGCTGGCTACATTCAGGATTCACTCGGCAATCCCGATTTGAAATGGGAAGTGTCGCGCAATTTCGACGTTGCCCTCGAATTCAGCCTTTTCGACAACCGTTTCCGCGGCACACTCGAATTTTTCAACCGTAAGTCGAGCAATCTGCTCTTCTCCGTGCCCCTCTCCTACTCCACAGGTATTGATTCCCAGTTACGGAATGCCGGTTCTATGTATAACCGCGGTTTCGAATTTGAACTCGGCTATAGTATTTTCACAGGGAAACCTCTCACCTGGGATATCAGCCTCAACGGCACCCACATCAAGAACAAAATCACCTCTCTTCCCATCGATCCCTATAAATCGGGAACCCACAAGATTGAGGCCGGACATTCGCGTTATAATTTCTTCCTGCGCCAATGGCGCGGAGTCGACCCGGCCACAGGAAATAGCCTGTATATACCTGCGGAGGAATACCTCGCCACCTCCGAGAGTCTTGTTGAAGTGAACGGCACGACCTATACCACCGACTACAAGGAAGCTCTGGAAGACTATTGCGGCGACGCCCTCCCGAAGCTTCAGGGCGGCCTGACCACAAATCTCGCCTGGCGCGGATTCAATCTCGGGATGACGTTCTATTATCAATTCGGAGGCAAGATGTATGACACTGTCTATTCATCCCTGATGCAACCCGGCACAGGCTCCCTCTCTTATCAGACCGTGCATGTCGACATTATGAAACGCTGGCAAAAGCCCGGTGATATCACCGATGTGCCGCGCATATCAAACGGCACAGACGCCACATCTCTATACGCATCGTCCGACCGCTGGCTTGTTTCTTCCGACATGCTTGAGCTCGCAACCATCAATCTCGGTTATACTTTACCGAAATCTCTGGTGAGACGCTTCAACGTCGACAATCTCAAATTCTATTTCTCCGCCGAAAACATTTTCCAGATCACGCGCCGCAAAGGCATCTATCCCAGAAAGAATATCTCGGGATATTCCAGCAACGGCGATGTCTACCTTCCTTCAAGAGTTTTCACTCTCGGATTCAATCTCACCTTCTAAACAACACTCCGACATGAACAAGATATTACTTTCATTTTCCGCGCTTATTCTGGCATTGTGCGCATCATCATGCAGCGATGATTTCATGGAAACAAAATCCACCTCAAATGTCGATCAGTCTCAAATGTTTGAGACCACCGACGGAGGCATGATGGCTGTCAACGGCCTGCATAAACTCATGTACACACCTTCGTTGTCATCCACCTACGCACAGGGAGGTTATCAGACATTCATGATATGGATCGACATGATGGGTGAGGACCTCGTCTACACCAAAAGCAACGCACAATTTCAGTCGCAGGCGAAATGGTCGCTCCACCGCAACCTCACCTCATCCCATCTTTCCTATCATTACCAGCTCTTCTACAAATTCATCTCCAATGCCAACATGATTATCGACAACATCGATGGCGCGCAAGGCCCTCAGATGGAACGCGACTATATCAAGGGACAGGCACTCGCCTACCGCGCGTTCGCATATTTCAACCTCGTGCAATGCTGGGGACAACGCTACCGTGCCGGCGATAACAATACGCAACCTGGCGTTGTGATGCGTATACACAACACCACCGACAACCAGCCTCGATCATCGGTTGAGGAGGTATATGCACAGATCAACAGCGACCTTGACAACGCAATCGAACTGCTGAAAGGCGTCACCATCGAACGGTCTAACAAATCACACATCAACGTTCATGTGGCACGCGGACTGAAAGCCAGGGTTCTTCTGGCCCAAGGCAGATGGTCAGAAGCCGCCGCCATGGCTAAGCTCGTTGTCGATCAGTCGGGGGCCAAACTCCAGGATGACACCTATACCACACTCATCAACCGTATGAGCGACCAGACAAACACTGAATGGATCTGGGGGAAACTCGGACTTGAAGAACAAGCCGGCACCCTTAAGGACTTCCACAGTTTTATGTCGAACAAAAACGCGAGCTACAACAAGAACACACCCCGCGCGATCTATTGCCTGCTCTACAACCGTATTTCCGACACAGACGTACGCAAGAACCTGTGGTTTCCTGAGGCTCAGAATCCGAAAGCCGAACGCAAACCTATCATTCCGACAAAAGGGAATATTCGCAACTATATGGCCAATAAGTTTCTTTTGGCAGACGAAAACATGAAATGCGGCGATGTGCCATGGATGAGACTTCCTGAAATGATGCTGATCCAGGCTGAAGGCTATGCCCGCGGCGGAAACTATACCGAGGCTGCCGAAGCACTCTATCCGCTCGCCCATCACCGCGATCCGGAATACATACTGAGCACAAACACCGGAGAATCACTTATAGATGAAATCATGTTCCAGCGCCGTGTGGAGCTCTGGGGAGAGGGATTCCGGTTTCTCGATCTGAAACGTCTTGACATGCCGCTCGACCGCGGCCCTCGCCCGAGAACGGAACTTGGCTATAGCGACGCCGCATGGACAGGCAACACAAAAATGCCTACGAACGTTGACCCGGAGGCATCAAACTATAACATGTATGACGAACAAGCTATGGGAGAGGAAAACCGCTACCGCGCTGCCGGTCATAAAGACTGGCAATGGCTTATTCCGAAGAAAGAATGCGAAGTCAATCCTCTTTGTGAGCAGAATCCATTGTAAGAGTCATGACAAGCCTCCATATTAAGTAATATACATCGTCAATTTAGCGTTTTTTCAATAAACCCCAAAAAATGCGAATCCAATACCTTCTCACCGCATGTCTGCTGTCGGCAATCCCGGCAGCAGGCATTGCCGCATATCATGACACTCCCGAGCCTATTTCCTATTTCCTCCCGGAAGGAGCATACAGTTTTTCCGAATCCATACCTACCCCCGAAAGCTATCTCGGCTTCCAGATCGGACAGCAACACGCCGACTGGGGACAGGTGGTAGGATATATGAAACTTCTGGCAGATAAGTCCCCGAGAGTGACTGTAAGGGAAACCGGACGCACATACCAGCACCGGCCTTTCATAGAAGTGGTGATAACTTCCGAGCAAAACCAGAAAAACATCTCCGCCATAAAAAAAGAACATCTGGGCATAAGCGAATCCGGAAATCTGTCAGACTCTGATGCGGAAAGGATTCCTGCCGTGGCAAGCCTTATCTACAGTGTCCATGGCAACGAACCATCAGGAGTCAACGCCTCACTGCCCGTTGCTTATTTTCTGGCGGCCGCCGAAGGACCCGAGATTCAGAAAATTCTCGACAACGTGGTTGTTGTCATGACCCCGGGAGCAAATCCTGACGGCATCAACCGTTTTGCTTCCTGGGTAAATTCTTCCCGTTCTTTTCCGGATGCCGTCGACCTCAATTCACGCGAATTCACCGAACCATGGCCATCAAGCCGTACAAATCATTACTGGGCTGACTGCAACCGTGATTGGCTGATGGTGCAGCATCCCGAAGGAATAAACGGCGTCACCACATATCTTGACTGGCTACCCAATATCGTAATAGACCATCATGAACAAGGCTCCGCGCGTCCATATTATATGAGTCCCGGCCATCCGAAACGCACGCACAGACTCACATCCCAATTAAATCAGGATCTCACGAAACAGATTTCTGGATATGTCGCACAAAAGCTTGACAGCATCGGGACCCTCTACTATTCCAAAGAGGGATATGACGACTACTACTATGGTAAAGGCGCGGCATATGGCGATATCCATGGCTCCGTATGTCTGCTTTATGAGCAAGGGACCACACGTGGCCATCACCGACCCACGATAAACGGGCCGCGTAAATTCGCCTGGACCATACGAAACCAAAGTCTCGCCTCTTTCTCCTCCCTTCTTGCCGCAGCCGATATGAAATCCGTACTCAACAGATACATGAACGATTTCTATTCTGAAGCCGGCTACAGAGGCGATAAAGAGTCAGTGAAAGGATACATTGTCGACACCCGCGGTTCGCGCGGTGTGGCCTACCATTTCCTTGAGAACATGTCTCGCCATGGCATAGACGTCTACCGTCTCGGCAAAGACACCTCCGCAGGAAAAAGCAGATTCCTTGCTGAAAACGCTTTTGTGATACCTGTAAACCAGAAAAACTCCACAATGGTGAAAGCAGTCATGGAAAACTTTACCGAGTTTGACGACAGTACTTTCTACGACATCTCTGCATGGACATTCCCTTCAGCGTTCAACCTTCAATGCGAACCAATGTCGTCAGTAAAAGGGCTGCTGGGAGATAAAATATCCGGTTTCACTCTCGAGCCCGGTAAGGTTATCGGTGGCAAAAGCGAGCAGGGATATATATTTGAGAACACTGAATTCTACACTCCAAAACTTATTTACGAACTTCAGAAGCGCGGACTGTGCCTTAGTGTGAGCCGAAAGCCTTTCACATTCCACAATAGAGAAACAGAGAAACAGATGGGATATGGCACCATACTTGTCGCGACAAAAAATCAGACTATCTCTCCCGACAGCATCTTCACCCTACTGTCCACACTCGCTGCGGAAACAGGTGTCGACGTATATTCCGCATCGACATCGCTTATGGCGGACGTCGATCTCGGGAGCCCGGCATACAAACCTATCACCGAGCCACGGGTGGCGATCCTCACAGGCCGCTCCATGGGCATTCCGGATTCTGGCGAAGCATGGTTTCTGATGAACCAGCGTTTCGGCATCTCACCCACTCTGATTGAATCGCAGGTACTGACTGCTAAGAAACTAAATCCTTATAATGTGATTATAATTGCCAACGGCGAACCTGACCTCACTGACAAAAGCACGGCAGCTCTGAAAAACTGGGTAGCCGACGGTGGAACCCTAATCGCCACCGGAAAAGCCTGGAAATGGGTGAGCGACAATGGACTGATGAATATAAAGTCAAAACTGCCGAAATCAGACAATACGGAAAATAAAGAGAAAAAGGAAAAACAGAAGACCCCCTACAGGAATTTCGAAGACAAAACGGCTGACAATGCCGGAAAATCGATTGCAGGCGTAATCTTGGAATGCTATCTCGACAAGACACATCCTATCGCATGGGGCCTTGATCAGGACAAGATACATGTGATGAAAAAAGGGAACATAATATTGGAAAAAGATGATGATCCTTACGTATCACCACTCCATTACACTTCCTCTCCGGTCGTGTCAGGTTTCATAAGCCACGACAATAAGAAGCTCATTGCCGATACTCCCGCCGCATTCGTGAAGCCTTATAAATCGGGAAACGTCATTGTCTTCATCGATGACCTGAATTTCCGGTCTTACTGGTTTGGAGGAAGCAAGATTTTTATGAATTCAATTTTCTTTAAAGATTGTTTATGATGGAATCCTTCACGCCGTGGACTCTCTTTGTCGATGTAGGCATGATCTCCGTGCTCCTCCTCATCGGCAAGCTGATGAGAGTGAAAATCAAAATCATCCAGAAGCTTTTCATACCCCCGAGCCTGCTCGCCGGCTTCATGGGACTGGCGTTCGGACCACAAGGCACCGGATGGCTCCCCTTCTCTGACAATCTCGGCACATATGCAGGCATTCTTATCGCCCTGATCTTCGGTGCCCTTCCGCTAATATCGCAGGCTGAGAAATCAGAGAGCAAAGACATCAAGTCGATGTGGGCTTTCTCACAGGCCGGGATGCTGCTTCAATGGGGCTTTGGCGGTCTGCTCGGACTCCTTGTGTTAGGGAAAATATGGGATCTCAATCCGGGATTCGGCATAACCATGCCGGCAGGATATTGCGGCGGTCACGGCACAGCCGCGGCTATCGGACAAGCATTCTCACAACTGGGTCACAGCGAGATTCTGACTCTGGCAATGACTGCCGCCACCGTAGGGATCATAGCTTCGGTCATCATCGGACTTCTTATCGTGAAATGGGGCACAGGCAAAGGGCATACCTCTTTTCTTTCCGACTACAGCGATCTCCCGGAAGAACTGCGCACCGGACTGCTTCCCGATGAGAAAAGGGGAAGCATGGGATCGGCTTCCTGTTCTTCCATATCAATAGATTCCCTGACTTTCAACTTCATCTTCGTCTCGATGATCGCTCTCGGAGGATATGCAGTCAGCAAATTGGCAAAGATATGGCTGCCGGGGTTCGAACTGCCAGTCTTCAGTTGTGCGTTTGTGGTCGGCATTCTCATCAACTGGGGAATGAAGAAGACAAATGTGTCGAGATATGTATGCCCCACCAACATATCACATATGAGCGGAGCATTCACTGACTTTCTCGTAGCGTTCGGCATAGCTTCCATTAAAATATCAGTAGTGGTCGAATATGCTGTGCCATTGATTATTCTCCTTTCCTCCGGACTTCTGGTCACCTTTGCATATATTTTCGTCATGGCCAGGAAAATGATGAAACGCCATTGGTTTGA
Organism: uncultured Muribaculaceae bacterium; assembly: GCA_910588245.1. Lineage (GTDB taxonomy): Bacteria > Bacteroidota > Bacteroidia > Bacteroidales > Muribaculaceae > Lepagella. The sequence goes on from CAJUQP010000006.1 coordinate 33,079, forward strand.
GAAGGCCATGTTCACATGGGGATGGTACACGGGCACAATGGCTATGGGAATAGCGCTCCTCCGGGTGGTGGATCCGGGCCAGAAAAGCCGTTGTCTGGAAACGTATGCCCTGGCCTACCTTTTCATCGCTCCCGTTGAGATCGCTTTAGTCACTTTCGCCCCGACAATGTTTCTCCAAGGCTGGGGACTGGTGTTTTCATCGGTTTCCATCATATGTTCGGCTATAATTTTAACTCTTGCATTCATCAAGAAATGGCATTTATAATAATGCAGGCAATGAAAAAGACGATAATAGGCATGCTTCTTTTTCTCGGGACATGCCATGCTCCTTCCGCACAGGCTTGTACGGCGGCCATCATATCCGGACATCTTACCCCCGACGGACGCCCCCTCATGTGGAAAAACAGGGATACCAGCAACCTTAAGAACTGCACAAGATATTTCAAAGGGGAGAAATTCGACTTTGTGGCGATAGTAGGTTATCAGGCAAAGCCCAGATCCGTGTGGAGCGGCACAAACGAAGCCGGTTTCTCCATAATCAACACCCTCTCCTATAATTTGTCGGAAGAGGGGAAACGGCGCTCGGGCCGCAACGGATCATTCATGAAAAGGGCCCTCGAGATATGTCGCGACATCAAAGACTTCCGCAATTATCTCGACACTCTTCGACGTCCCATGCTCGTGGAGGCCAACTATGGCATCCTGGATGCGGATGGCAATGGTGCTTTCTTTGAAGTAGACAATGAAAAATACAAGGAATACAATATCAATGATCCCGAAGCAGCCCCCGGAGGGTATATTGTAAGATCAAATTTCTCAGATAGCGGTATAACCGATGCCGGGGCCGGATATCTGAGATATCAGCAGGCCGATAAGATCATCCGGGAGGCCCTGCCTCAGGGATGTCTGACTCCGGCATGGATCTTCTCTAATCTTTCAAGAAGTTTTGCAAATCCTCTCACAGGCATCGACCTTAAGGACTGGCCGGAGGGAAAAACTCCTGAATGGTTTGCCGACCAGGATTTCATTTCAAGGAGAAGCACTTCGTGTGCTGTGGTTTTCCAAGGAGTGAGACCGGATGAGCATGCCTCCCAGACAATAATGTGGACTGTGATAGGATATCCTCCCGTCACCCCAGCCATACCGGTATGGGTGAGGCACGGCGACAAAGGTCTTCCTCGGCAGCTCGCTGAACCATTCAACGGTGCGTTCCGAAGCCCGTTATGCGAAAACGCATCTCTGATACGCAATAAGGTGTTCGCTTTCAAAAAGGGAACAGGATCCGAGAACTATCTCAACTGGGCCCTCTTATATAATGACAGCGGCGATGGCTTCATGCAGAGACTGGAAGACTTCGAAAAAAGTATTTTCCTGCGTTCCCAGGCCAGGATAGAATCAGTCAGAGACAATCGTAAGCCAGACCGCAAGAAAATCGAGAGAGTATATGGAATGTTTGATGAAATGGTTAGCGAATTCTTTTCCAGCCTTATGTCGGGCGACTGACGGCGCTCCTTCTTCAACATATTCCACACGCAACGGCTGTTAGGAGTCGTACAAATGTACGACTCCTTAATAGCCGAGCCTGTGATACAAGGCATTGTCTGAAGGATCGGACAATGCCTCTTTCATTGGTACTGCCTCGTTATGATCATTGATAAAGACCGGTGCCGGCGATCTGTAGGCAGAGGATCCAAGTGACAGGTCGCGTCTCAAGACCGGACTTTCCAATCCACCGATATCAAGCACGGTATGGAAGAACGAACTGCTCGATGACACTTTTCTGCCCGCATTGGCCTTCAACGCCACTCCGGCTGATGGATGCATCGCGCTATAAGACTCCGAAAGCCACACAAGAAAAGGCACATGTTGCTGATAGAAACTCGTCTTGGGAGAAGCATGGAGAAAAAGATTACGGCTGTCGTCGAAAATGTTCTCGCCATGATCGCTCGTATACACCAGCGCGGATATTCCGGGGCGTCCCTCCAGCCGTGAGATGATTCCCGAAAGAAGACTGTCTGTCAAAAGCACTGAGTTATCGTAGGCATTGACAAGCCTCTCCCGATATGATGGCGAAGATTCCAACGGACTGTCGGGGCCGAACACCCGCATGTTCCCGGGATAACGGTCGCCATACTTATAATGTGACCCATAACAATGAAGCACAATGAATTTCTTTCTTGCCTTGATGCTGAGTTCTCTGTCGAGATAACTGAGAAGCGAAAGGTCGGTGCGGGTGCCGTCATGAGCCCCGTCCACAAAAAGATGGGCATCGGCCTCCGACGCGAAATGATCGATATATGAGTGGGCCGGTTGCTGGGCCGAGATGAAAGCCGTATGGAATCCGGCCTCATGGAATGCCTCTATGAAGCTCTTCACCCTATATATTGAATCATTGAAAGTGTGAGAGTCGATGGCCGACATAAGAAGTGGCACGCTCTTGTGGGTGGTATTCGATTCGGAGAGAGTCTTTCCGAAAAAGAAAACGTCATCCCTGCCGGAGAGACGAGGATTTGTCGACCGGGTATAACCGGCAAGTTCCCAGTTCATGGCTCTCGACGATTCCCCTATCACAACTACGTATGTCTCGTCCAAATCATCCGGATTGACGGAACGGGAATCGAAAACATACCCACGCGAAGTCTCCGCATAATTATGCGACTGACGCCAGCGACCAACAGCCTTGTATAGATTCTCTATGGCATTGAGCGGAAAAACACTCTCCACAGGATTCCCCCGGCCTGCCGCGGTCATGGCGATACAGAGCGACAGTCCCGCTATCATCGACATCACACCCCATCGACGTAAACCATACCGTAGTCTGAATGACACACGATCCGACCTCCTGGCGGCTATGAATGCCGGCACCAGCGGACCGAGGTAAAGCACAGCTACCTCCGACAAGGCCGGGACAAGACCCGAAAGCAGTTCCTCCACTTCCATGGAGTTAGTGGTGACAACATTAAGAAACATATCCACGGCGATGACCCCCTCGCCGTATAGATTAAGCAGTACGAGCTGGAACGCTGAAAGGAAAGTGAACGGAAACATCCATGCCCATATCCGCAGCGGATGTCCTGACAAAGATGTCAGGAAAAAATAAATTCCCGTCGAGACGGACAATGCCGGGATAAATATAGCGGCGGGAAGACGATCTGACAATCCAAGCCATACCACAGGCACAAGCAGAGCGACAATAAACCAGACCAAGGAAAAACCGGCCATCGAGCCGAAAAACCTTCCTATTATATTGAATGTCTTGCCAACAGCACCAAGAGAGGCTCTTCCGTCAGAGTTCTCTTCCTTATTCAATCTATTTTTATCAGAATGCCTCATTGATATTGAATATAAAACCCATCTGCCCCTTGCCAAACCCGAGATCGATCCTCACATTGGAATTCTTCTTGAACTCCCATCTGTAGCCGATCCCGCCGTTGGGGAGCACTCGTTCCCATTTGAACGCGGTAAATTTAGGGAACACCGACCCCATCCCGGCCCATAAAACGATACCGCTCCTATGCCACACATGCTGGCGTATCTCGACTGTGGCATCGGTCTCCATCCGGTCGGAATACTGCCCCTCATAATAGCCTCTCATGCTCTGCGAGCCTCCGAAAGTGGGAAGCATCGTCCATGGCACATCGCCTCCATACGTCAGGGCGCAATGCAGACGCAAAGCCAAAACCGATCCGCGCCACATAGGGGTATAAACCGAAGTGAATGCCCGCGTCATCATGAACGCTCCTCGCTTATTACCCAGAAATTTCGGGAAAAACTTCTGAGAAAGCGCCACATGCACACCCTTTGACGGGGCCGTTGTGTTGTCGCGGGTATCGAGCGAGACTGCCAGTCCGGGACCGAAATTGGCAACCGCGAGTTCCTGTCCATCCCACCTCCATGGTTCCGTCACTTTTCTGGCTCCGGCCCAGTTTATGTCGACGGTGGGACCTATGAAGAAATCACCCCCTATCCTGTAGAGATACTCCAGATCAGCAGAAAACGACAGCCGGGTGTATTTCGTATAGTTGTCGTTATCGCGCGCCATCTCATATCCTATACCCCAGAATCTCCTTGGATTATGTGTGAAGAACACATCATAGTTCAGGCGGCTGCGATCGTTGTGGAACATCTGCATGCCTCTTACGCCAACCACTATGAAACCGTTGGTCGTGATATCGAAATAGAGCGACACCTCACTCTGCATGCGTCTGTTGCGCAGACTGTCTGTGACGGGCATCCCGTAGACTCCCGAAGCGACTATCCCCACACCGAGACCGCTGTCTGACGAATAGTGAGGGCCGCCTATAAAGGATATGTCAAACCGTCCGTCATCCCTCGGCACATTCGAGGTCCGGAAATAATCAATCACTGAGGAGAAGACATTGCCCTTAACGCTTTCTGTCGGAGATACCGTGTCATTGCGCTCATTTTCTGATGCAAGACACTGATGCGCGATCATCAGCATATGGAAGCATAACAATAGTCTAAACATAAACGGACAGTATATGGCACAGTCCTGAGTCAGCCATCATTGACCGATCGCCGATCAGACCTGCCGGAAAATCTCTGCAAAGTAAACAATAAAAAACGTGATTTGCCAACCCCATAAGACTTTCAGAACAATTTTCCAACCTTTCAGATTACTGCCGGCAATCGTGACACCGTCCAACATAAGAGATAGTGAAAGGTACTCCCATTATCCGCAAGACAGACTTACTCACGCATCCATATCATTCATATCACTGACCTTCAATATAATACTTCTCACTCATGCTATGTATGATCCTTAGAAAAACAGACCTTACATCGGGTAACCGCCATATCCGCCATGAATTTGAGTAAAGGAACATTTAGACCAATTCATTTGTTTTTAATGCAAATCCAATCCTACACCGGGAAGCTGCAGGAGTGATAAAGGGGAAAATATCCTGCAGCCGCTATAAACTTATTTAATGCTAAAAATCATATGAGACTGTCGATATTAATATTGTCTCTTCTCCTTATCCTGCCTGCGACAGCAGCTCCAGAAATCCGTTGTCAGGATCTGACCCTGCGGACAGAAGCGGTTATTCCTGATACGGTAAGGATCGAGGGAATTCTTGAGGAAGGGCCGCAACTCGCCAGAATCAGCAATTCAATCTATGCATATCCTTATTCGTTTACCGGTCGCCATCCCGACTGGAAGCGTCTGTGGGTCAACACTGCAGTGCTTACAGGAGCTTTTGTAGGCACGTTGCTGGTGCTCGAATGTCTGCCGGAAGATGCCACGTCATGGAACCGTGCCGCCCTTCAGGAAGTCCCTCTTTTCAAACGCTGGCGCGAACATGTGGTGGAGGAGGGTCCTGAAGGGATCACGACAAATTCATATTCAACTATGTGCTCCATCCATATGCGGGAGCCGCCTATTACATGGCTGCCCGAAGCTGCGGGTTCAACGCATGGCAGTCGCTGCTATATTGCTCCATAATATCCAATGTTGGTTGGGAATATGGCATAGAGGCTTTCATGGAACGCCCTTCAGTACAGGACCTTCTCATAACTCCCCTTGTCGGGAGCGCGATCGGAGAATGCTTCTACAGGATAAAACGGCATATAGTATGCAATGACTATACGCTCTGGGGATCGAAAGTCTTCGGGAATGTGGTGGCTTTTCTCGTGGATCCGGTCAACGAGGTTATCGATCTTTTCCGGGGAAGCCCCACGCGTGGACTATATAAGAGCAAACGTCGCATGAAGATTGAAAGCTCACTGATGCCCGACCTTTACAGAGGTGGGATGAGGATGTCGGTGACACTCACTTTCTGACAATAGGCAATCATTCTATATTGACGCAGGCGGCCTCCCGGTCGCCTGCGTCGCTGTTTACCATGATTTTTCACCATCTTTGGAAATAGTATCTTTCAATGCGCCGACTTTCCAAGGTTGCCGGCGAAATATATTATCCTTCGGCCTGAAGCATGTGCTTGCGGCTTGAATAATCGTTGCTTATCATCTTGGCATAAGCCCTGAGATATTTCCTGAGTCCGGAAACCATCTCCTGCGTCTCCTGTAGCACGTTGAGATACACATAAAGCACAGTCATCGTCGAGGTATCCCCTTCCCGGAGATGGTCATAAAGACTGTGATACGTATCGGATATCATATCCTTGATCTCATCGCAATGGCGTCGGAGAAGGTTGACTCCGTCAATGGCTGAACTGTCTACCATCGAAATGGTATCATTGAAGAGAATCGTCACTTTCTCCTTTATCACAGCAAGCTCCTCGACATAACGCTTTGGCAGGGGATTGAAATTGTTCTCCACATGCTCTTTGCAGATCTCGTTGATACGACGGAGATTGTAGAGCATAGACATGCAGCTGTTGTTGCCGAGATAGAACCAGGTGCTTTTCTCTATAGCTGTGGCATGGTTGAGCTGGCGCAGACATAGGGTCTCCTTTCTGCGGGCATTCTTTAGGCCACGCTTCCAGTTCTCGATACTCTTGTCCATCTTTCCGAGCGCACCCACATTATCAGCCATGAAGGCCCGGGTGGTCTCACGGTAACATTCCTCGGCGAATGTCAGGAACTTCTCCTGCTGCCCGTTCAGATAAAGAAGAAACATCGGCCAGACCTGCTCGGTGTCTTTAGTCGACAGGATAGCCTGGAAAAGGGTGTCGCCCTCCTCCTCGGCCTTCTTTGCATTGAACCTCCGATTGCTTCTGATGATCAATATGACAGTCACGACAGCCAGCGCGAACATCACCCACAGGCCCCCGAGATGCATGAGCAGCACGATGATCGCCGCTCCGAAAAAGGCCACACCCGCTGTGATAAACCATCCGCCGATCACAGATATCACTCCTGTGATACGGAACACGGCGCTTTCCCGGCCCCAGGCCCTGTCGGCAAGCGATGTGCCCATAGCCACCATAAATGTGACAAAAGTCGTGGACAAAGGTAGTTTGAGCGAAGTGCCGACTGCGATGAGGGCGCCTGCGAGCACAAGATTGACCGAGCCTCTGACAAGATCGAAAGCCGCTCCCTGATCCATGATCGCCTCATCGGCGTCGAAACGGCGGTTGAACCATCTTCTGACCTTCACCGGAGTGACCTTCCTCACCCAAGCTACAATCGAAAGCGACCACCTCACGAGCCGGCGTGCGATACGGGAGGAACCAAACATCTCGTCGCCGGCATTGCGGCTGCCGAGCCCGATCTCGGTCTGCGCCACCTTACGCGCTTTTTTTGAAGTAGACAGTGAAACAACCATCATCACTCCGGCGCCTATGAGAAACCATATCGATGTGTCGGAAGGGCCGTTAAGCGAACCCATAAGGAACGATGACGGATCACCGTTGCCGTTGGCGATATAGTCCTGATATGCGGAGAGGCCGGTCAGCGGCACTCCTATGAAGTTGACGAGGTCATTGCCTGCAAAAGCCATGGCAAGGGCGAAAGTGCCCATCAGCACCACAACTTTCAGCACATTAACCTTCAGCATGTGGAGCACCTGCATGAGCACCGTGAAGCCGCCCAGGCAGCATGCTATGATGACGCCTGTGTGGGTATTGATCCAGGCTTTCACTTCCGGCGTCATGAACGTAAGGTCTTTAGCCCCCTTGATAAGGAGGAAATAGACTATGGCCGTGGCGCATATGCCTCCGAATATGCCGATCTTCCATTTAAGCCTGCTCTTATAATTGAAGGAGAAGATCGTGCGAGTAAGAAACTGCACCACCGTGCCGAAAACGAACGCTATGGCGACCGAAAGGAATATGCCGAGAATCACCGACAATGCCTTCTCAGTGTTAAGCATGTCGTTGAATCCGAGACCGGTCTCATCGGAAGCCATCTTCAGGAGCGACACCACAAATGTGGCTCCGAGAAGCTCAAACACCATCGAGACTGTCGTGGAAGTCGGCATTCCCAGAGAGTTAAACACGTCAAGCAGGATAATGTCGGTCACCATCACCGCCATGAATATGCACACGAGATCATAGAACGAGAACTGCTCGGGACGGAATATGCCATGGCGCGCTATGTCCATCATTCCGTTGCTCATCGCCGCTCCTATGAATACTCCTATCGAGGCAATGATGAGGACTTTCTTGAACGACGCCGCCTTCGATCCGATGGCCGAATTAAGGAAGTTGACCGCGTCATTGCTCACCCCGACCGTAAGGTCGAAGATGGCGAGCATGAAAAGAAAAACTACTACACAAAGAAATAATATCTCCATACATCGAATTTTACGGGTCAGTGCGGTCAGCTGGCCTATGGCGGCGCGTCTCTGGAGCACTGGCGCTGTTTATCCGATGCAAAATAAGAGTTTTTTTATTTCATAAATGTTTCAAATATATGAAGTGATTGTTAAGAGCGCGCTCTAAGAGAGCGTCTCATCCGCGGCTGCATTGTCAAGGATCATGCCGAGTGTGAAGGTGAAACGCAGTCCCCCCTCCGGTCTGTTGTCCACCGAGATCGAGCCTCCGTGCCACAATACCCCGTTCTTTACGATGGCCAGGCCGAGTCCCGTTCCCCCGAGATTTCTCGATCTTCCTTTGTCTATGCGGTAGAATCGTTCGAACAGATGTGGCAGATGCTCCTCAGGCACTCCTGTGCCGTTGTCCTGGAAGATCACACATAGTCTGTCGCCTGTCCTGCGACCGCAAACCTCAACCTCGCTTGCTCCGGAATAGGCTATGGCGTTCGACATGAGATTTCTGAATATTGAGTAAATGAGTGTCTGGTTGCCCGACACAATGAAACCACTGTCCATGTGTGTCACGATTGCCATACCCTTTCCATGGGCCTCTTCGGTAAACTCCTCCTCCACCTCCGCGACGATCTCCCCGACATCCACAGGCTCCCTGGCGATGCTCTCCCCTCCGTCCTCGAGCCTTGTGACCATGGCCACGTCGTCGAGAAGCCGGCGCAGCCGGATGTTGGCAGAATAGCACCTCTGGAGGAAATCCCGGCGTTTGTCGGCCGGGATATCTTCATGTTCGAGCAATGTTTCCAGACACACCTGCATGGAAGCCACGGGAGTCTTTAACTCATGATTGATGTTGTTGGTCAGCTGGCGCTTTATGCGGATCTTCTCACGCTCCTCGCGAAGAGCCGCCCGATGCTCCCTGTCGCGGTCGGCGAGGGCCTGCTGCAGCCGGGCGTATAGGCGCACGACATGACTGGATATGTCGCCGAGCTCATCATGCGGGAAAGGCTCGGTGTCGTATATCTTTTCCCCTTTCTCAGCCTTACGGGTGAACTGGCGAAGACGCTCTATGTTGACCCCTATCCTGTGGGTGGCAAAATAACCCACGACACACATCGCCGCCGTGATGCCCACCATCACCCAAAGGAATCCGTAGTCGGCGGAAAGAAGCTGCATGAGCGACACGGAATATGGCACAGCCGTCCTCACTATATACTCCCCGTCGCTCTTGGCAGAATAGAAATAAGTCAATCCGGTGCTCTCGCTATGGCGTCTGATGGAGAAGCCCTCACCGTTCCTCATGGCATCGGCGATCTCCTTCCGGCCCGAATGGTCACTGCCCGGCAGTGAATCATGCGAATTGTCGTAGATCAATTTTCCATGCCGGTCAATTACGCTGATACGCATATCCGGAAACTGCGACGGAATCACTATCTCCCCGACAGGAACTCCGTCGGAAAGCTTCTTGAATATCCTGTCGTTGACTATCTGGAGCTGGGCGTTAAGTTCAGACACCTTGAATGCCTTCTCCCTCATATATTGATAGGATGCGAAGCAGGCCACAAGTATGACGGAATACACTACAAGCCCTGTGAAAAGCTTGCGGTGGAAAGTAAGTCTATTCGATGAATCCATAGCCATAGCCCGGTCGTGTCACTATATGTTTGCTGTAATCTCCAAGTTTTGAACGCAGACGGGTGATGTTGACATCGACGACCCTGTCGAGCACCACCACTTCCTCTGGCCAAACCCTCTTCAGAAGCTCCGCTCGGGAAAAAATCCTGCCGCGGTTGCCGAGGAAGAGAGTGAGAATCTCGAATTCCTTTCGAGGCATCCTGACCTCCTTACCGTCGATCTGGCAGGTCTTCTCCTCCTGCGATACCCTCAGCGATCCGTATTCGAGCACGGAGGCATGCCGCCCCTGTCGTTCACCGCCTCCGGCACGCCGCAACACGCTTCTGACTCTGGCAAGCACATTCCTGATTGAATATGGCTTGGTGATGTAGTCGTCCGCACCCATGTCAAGACCCGCCACCATATCCTCCTCAGAGTCTTTAGCCGTGCAGAAGATAACAGGTATATTCATGGTAGACTCGCGCTTTTTGAGGATCGCAGCCAGTTGCGTCCCGCTGATCTCGCCCATCATCACGTCGAGAAGTATGAGCGAATATACTGAGAGGTCGAGCGTAAGTGCGTCTTCAGCACTCAATGCCACGTCTACCTCATATCCTTCCGCCTCCAGATTGAAGCGGAGCGCCTCACAGAGAGTCTCCTCATCGTCAACCACAAGTATTTTTATCTTGTCGACCATATCCCTTTTTGTGTTATGCCAATTGATGCCACTCCGGCCAAGATATAACGGCAACTTTTGCTATGGTGTTGCATACATTGGAAAAGAAAATGACCGGCAGCCTGCTGACAGACCCCGGTCAGATTGTTTTTCAACGATATTCTACTTCTCCACTTTTTTCACTTTCTTCATCTTTTTACTCTTCTTGGCATCCTGCGCGGGCTTAAACATTCCCTCGCGCGAGAGAAGATTGTCGAGATTAGCTATTCCGAGTGCGGCAAGAGCCGTCGCCACAGAGGTATATTCCTGATATTCGGGAATCTCCTTATTGTAAACATCCCTTTCCGTATGCCATATCTCGCCATAATCGAAATCATAACCTTTGAAATCTCTTGTCATGAAGGAATAGGTCGGCACACCCTCCACGGCGAAGACAGTCTCGTCAGATCCCCCAGTCTTCGTAGGCTTCACCCTTGGCTGAGCCTCGATGATCTCAAACGGATACTCATCGTTGATCCGGGGTATAGCAGCCGTGGCTTTCCTGATATCGTCGATCATGGCTTTCGGCACTCTCATGCCGACAGGAGGCGTAGGTCCGCCGTCGCGGTTGAAAAGCATTGATATCTTGTCCATCTGGTCTTTATGGGCATTGACATATGCCTTGGCTCCAAGAAGTCCGAACTCTTCGGCTGCGAAGGCTATGAACCGTATCGTGCGCCGCGGTCTGGCGCCCGACAGGGCAAGCAGACGCGCACTCTCCATGAGCGGCCCTATGCCCACTCCGCAGTCCACGCCTCCGGTCGCCACATCGTAGGCGTCAAGGTGTCCGCTTATGATCACATATTCATCAGGAAACTCCGTGCCGGGAATCTCGGCTATCACTGAATGATATTTCACGGGCCCGAGCTTGAAATGGTTGCGTATATCGAATTCCAGCTGTATGTCGTGACGCTCAGCCACGAGCTCCGCTATCTTGTCGAACTGGTGCTCGTCAAGCAGGATTTCCGGCTGTGTGGGGAGGCTGTCGAAAGTCATGTCGGGATTATGCACTATCCCCCTGTCGTACAGACCGCGCAGTGGCACCTTGGCCTTCCTCACGAACCCGAGCGCTCCGGCCTCTATCATCTCCTTATAGAAGAGGGCCGGCTCCTCGCGATAGGGTTTCATCTTATGGTCGGTTCCTTTCGTCCAGTTCTCGTTCATCAAGGAGTCGTTGATTGCCGCGATACGTATGTTCTCGTTTTTCACGGCCTCCCTTATGGAATCACCTTTTGCTGTCTTGTCGATAGGCCAGCCGTTGACACTTCTTTCCGGGATAAGCACCCAGGCTCCTTTGAGGCGATGCTTCATGCGATTGAACTGTCCCTGGGTGCGCGGCTCCATCACTACATGTCCGCGTTGCACTCCACGCGTACCCGACGTATAGGAGGGAGTGACGAAATGGAGCGCCATCGGTCCGTCGCCACCTATGAGGCGTCCTGACCAGGGACCGCGGTTGAACCCTACAGGAACACTTCCGGCCTCCTCTGTCCAGGCCTTGATGCCCCATTTCCCAAATTCATGAAGCATCCATTCGGCAGCGTTCTCATAAGCGTCAGAACCTACGGGACGCCCTCCGAATCTGTTGGTGAGCACATCGAGATGATGCATCACACGGTTGTCATTTTTACCCATCTCAAGGATTTTATCCACAACCTGAGCATCGCGGAGAGAGTCTGACTGACCCAAGGCAGCCACGCAGCCCACCCAAAGGCAGACAAGGAATGTAAAGATCCGATTCATACTGTGTGTGTTAAATGGTAAGTTTTGAAGATTTGCAAATTTAACAAATATTTTCAAATAATCACTGACATTTCAGCAAAATTGGATGATTAATCTTACAAAAACTTTTTTTCACCATGAAAAATACAAAAAAATCGGATGATGTAACATATGAAATGGTATTTGCTACACAGAAATGCCTTCCGAAGGAATAAAATCACGAACTTTGCGTGTCTCCTCTTTCACCACCTTTCCATTCCCCTTAAGCAGTAAGATCGTTTATGAGGCTGCAAAAGGAATCGGGAAGGGAACAGAAACTCAAAACCTGAATTCTAAACTTAACCTGACAGAATCAAATGAATCTAAAACCCCTGCTTCTTTCTCTGGCGTCTTTAGCCTCCATCCACGCGGTCGCCCTCGACAATCCTGGTATCACATTCCCGACCCTCGACCAGGCGAGATTCACGCTTATAGCACAGGGCTCACCGGCGACGATACTCATAGCCGACGACGAGGACACGGCCGTAAAGATCGCCGCGGCAAACCTTGCCAGGGATTTCGGACGTGTGTGCGGCAAGGACGCCGCCGTCTCCTCGACCGCCACCTCCATGTCACGCCCAGTGATCGCCACTACCGTAGGGACACGCACAGCGGAAGCAATCCTTAAGAAAGGGCTTGTCGACAGAAAAGAGATAAAAGGGAAACGGGAGAAATATATCATCACTACAGTCAAGAACCCGGTGCAAGGTGTCGAAGAGGCTCTCCTGATCATTGGAAGCGACAGGAGAGGCACGGTTTATGGAATCTATGAACTCTCCGAACAGATCGGAGTCTCACCCTGGTATGACTGGGCTGACGTCCCCGTCGGGAAGCACTCCGACCTCTCGATTGAGAAGGGAGTTTACACGGCCGGAGAACCTGCCGTGAGATACCGGGGTATATTCCTCAACGACGAGGCTCCCTGTCTCACTTCATGGGTGAAGAATACCTATGGCACAGATTATGGCGACCATAATTTCTATGCCCGCGTCAATGAGCTTATCCTTCGTCTGCGTGGCAATTTCCTATGGCCGGCCATGTGGGGCTGGGCTTTCTACGCGGATGATCCCGACAACAGCCGTACGGCCGACGAGATGGGCATCATCATGGGCACATCACACCATGAGCCTATGGCCCGCAACCATCAGGAATGGGCCCGCCATAGAAATGAATACGGCAAATGGAACTATGCCGCCAACAAAAAGACCATCGACGGTTTCTTCCGTAAAGGGATAGAGCGCATGAAAGACACCGAAGACATCGTGACGATCGGCATGCGCGGTGACGGCGACGAGGCTATGAGCGAGGAGACAGACGTCAAGTTGCTACGCGACATCATAGACAACCAGCGGAAGATCATCCGCGAGGTGACAGGGAAGAAACCCGAGAAGACACCTCAGGTCTGGGCCCTTTATAAGGAGGTGCTCGATTATTACGACAAGGGACTCCGGGCTCCCGACGATGTGACATATCTCCTTTGCGACGACAACTGGGGCAACGTCAGGAGGCTTCCCGACGCTGAAGAGCGGAAACATCCCGGGGGATGGGGAATGTACTACCATGTGGACTATGTGGGTGCTCCACGCAACAGCAAATGGATAAACGTGACCCCTGTCCAGAACATGTGGGAACAGCTCAACCTGACCTACGATTATGGTGTCGATCGTCTATGGGTGCTCAATGTCGGCGATCTTAAGCCCATGGAATACCCCATCACCCTTTTCCTCGACATGGCCTGGAACCCGAAACGATATGACGCGGCCGGCATTCTCCGTCATACTGAGGATTTCTGCCGCCAGCAGTTCGGGGAGACACAGGCCGCGGAGGCTGCCCGGATCATCAACCTCTATAGCAAATACAACGGCAGGGTGACCGCCGAGATGCTCGATGCCGACACCTACGACCTACCCTCGGGAGAATGGAAACGTGTTGCCGACGACTACGCGCGCCTTGAAGCGGAAGCCCTGCGACAGTTCCTCACTCTCAGACCCGAACAGCGCGACGCCTATCGCCAGCTCATCCTTTTCCCCGTGCAGGCAATGGCCAATCTCTATGAGATGTACTACTCCCAGGCCATGAACCGCCATCTTTTCGACAATGGCGACCCCGACGCCGACCTCTGGGCAGATGCCGTGGAGAGATGCTTCAGGCGAGACCGGGAACTGGAGCGCCAATATAATAAGGAGATGTCGGCCGGTAAATGGGATGGCATGATGACTCAGAAACATATCGGCTACAAGGAATGGCACGACGGGTTCAAGGAAGACACGATGCCGGAGGTGCGCCGAATAGGAGTGTCAGCTCCCGGAGGTTTCACGTTCTCTCCGTCGGCATCGGGTGTTGTGATGGAAGCCGAGCATTATCACGACGCCACCACAGGCACCTCCACGTCGTGGACGGTGTATCCCCACATGGGACGCACCCGGAGCGGAGTGGCACTGACCCCCTACACCGAGCGTCCGGCCGGAGAGAGGATTTCCTACCGCTTCGAATATCCGCAGATGCCCGACAGCGTCGACGTCCGCGTGGTGGTGAAATCAACACTCGCCTTCGCGAATCCGGAAGGACATTCCTTCTCCGTAGGATTCGAGGGGGAAGAACCGGTGACTGTCAACTTCAACTCAGACCTCAACGAGAAACCGGAAAACATCTACTCGGTGTTCTATCCCACGGTGGCCCGCAGGGTGGTTTCGAAAAACGTCCGGCTCAGGAAGCCTGCCTCCGCCTCGGGCGATGTCCACACCCTTTCATTACGGCCTCTGGATCCGGGCATAGTGTTTGAGAAGATCATTGTCGGCCCGGCCGCGCTCTCAGATGAATATCTCTTCGGCACGGAGTCGGAATGCAGGAAAGTGCGCTGACATGCATGCTCCGGCGCTACAAAGACACCACGGAAAGCGTTCATGAGACATTTCAAGATGCATTATGCGACATATCAGTCGCCATCATCACATCCGTTCCATTAAATTTGCAGAAATAAAAAAACACCTTATACTGAAAAACTGATTTATTATCGTGGAAACTGATATATCATTAACAGGCACGCCCCAGGCCAAGGAGTCTGACGGCTTCTGCAGGCTCTCGTGGCTGCAGCGTATCGGATTCGGATCGGGCGATCTCGCCCAGAACCTGATCTACCAGACGATCAGCATGTATCTCCTCTTCTTCTACACCAATGTGTATGGTCTCGCACCCGAGGTGGCGGCCATCATGTTCCTGATCGTCCGCATCGTCGATGTCATTTGGGATCCCCTCGTGGGCACCTTCGTCGACAAGCACAATCCCCGCTGGGGAAAATACAGGGCCTATCTCCTTCTCGGCGGAGTGCCGCTGACCGGCTTCGCCATCCTCTGCTTCTGGAACGGCTTCTCCGGATCTCTCCTATATGCCTACATCACATATGTGGGTCTATCCATGTGCTATACGCTCGTCAACGTGCCTTACGGCGCCCTCAACGCGTCGCTCACTCGTGACACTGACGAGATAACGGTGCTCACCTCTGTCAGGATGTTCATGGCCAACATCGGCGGTCTGGCAGTCGGGATGGGCATACCCATCGTGCTCAAGTTTTTCGATCCCTCCGAGTCGACCGACATGTCGACAAAGGATAGCGCATGGTTCTCGACCATGGCCCTCTACGGGCTGATAGGCCTCGCGCTCCTCTATTTCTGCTTCTCGCAGTGCAAGGAAAGGGTCGTGATGGACAAGAGCCAGACGGAAAACGTGAAAGTCTCGGATCTTTGGATGGAGTTCGTGCGCAATCGGCCGCTCCGTATCCTCGCCTTCTTCTTCATCACGGCATTCGCGATGATGGCCATAGGCAACTCCGCCGGAGCATACTATATCAACTACAATCTCCACGGATCGGCCTCCGAGCTCTCCATCTTCATGGGTCTCGGATCCATACCGGCCTTCATCTTCATGCCGATGGTGCCGGCCATCAAGAGGATGGTGGGAAAGAAAGGGATGTTCTATATCTTCCTTATCATAGCCATAATCGGCATGGCCATGCTCTACGTGGTATCCATGTCGGAGACCCTAAAGAGCCAGATGTGGATAGTCTATGTGGCGCAGTTCGTGAAATCCACTGGCGTGATCGTGGCCACAGGCTATATGTGGGCACTCGTGCCTGAGGTGATCAGCTATGGCGAATACACCCACGGCAAACGTATCGCCGGCATCGTCAACGCGCTCACAGGCATCTTCTATAAGGCCGGCATGGCCCTCGGAGGCGTGGTGCCGGGGCTGGTGCTCTACTGGGTGGGCTTCAACGGCGCTGACGCCACCACGCAGACACCCCTTGCGGAGCAGGGCATACTCTGGCTCGTGGCCGTGATCCCGGCAATCCTGCTGGCTGTGGCCATGCTTATCATATCCCGCTATGAACTCACCGATGAGAAGATCGACCGGATTAACCGCGAGATTGAGAAAAGAACAAAAACAACTACAAAATAACACAAAACAACAATGAAGACAAGATATCTTGTTCCCGGCGACTATATGGCCGACCCTTCCGTCCACGTTTTCAACGGACGGCTCTACATATATCCTTCACACGATCGTCAGAGCATCTATGAGGAGAACGACAACGGCGATCATTTCGACATGAAAGACTATCATGTCTTCTCAACCGACGACGTGATGGACGGAGAGGTAGTCGACCACGGGAAAGTGCTCGACGTCGACGACATACCCTGGCATGGCCGTCAGCTCTGGGACTGCGACGTGGCCGAGAAAGATGGAAAATACTTCATGTATTTCCCGCTGAAAGACCAGAATGACATCTTCCGTATCGGTGTGGCCGTGGCCGACCGTCCGGAGGGTCCCTTCATCCCCCTTCCCGATCCGATGCACGGAAGCTACTCCATCGATCCGGCCATACTCAAGGACGGTGATGACTACTATATGTATTTCGGAGGCCTGTGGGGCGGACAGCTTCAGCGCTACCGCGACAACAAGGCGATAGAGGATCCTCATCTGGAGCCCGACAGCGCCGACGCCCTCCCCTCGAGAGTTGTGCGCCTCTCCGACGATATGCTCCAGTTTGCCGAGGAACCGCGCCCGGTCATAATCCTCGATCCGGCCACCGGTGAGCCTCTCAAGGCAGGCGACAACGAACGCCGGTTTTTCGAAGCCTCCTGGATGCACAAGTATAACGGGAAATATTATTTCTCATATTCCACCGGCGACACGCATCGCCTCTGCTATGCCATCGGCGACAACCCTTACGGTCCATTCACCTATGCGGGATGCCTCCTTACCCCCGTTGTGGGCTGGACTACCCATCTTGCCATAGCCGAATACAAAGGAAAGTGGTATCTTTTCTACCATGACTGCAAGCCTTCCGACGGCACTACATGGCTCCGCAGCCTGAAAGTGAGAGAGCTTACCTACAATCCCGACGGGACAATCGTCATGATGGACGGCATGGACTGACCCCTAACCCAACAACGAATCAATGAAAGCAATAAACCGCATTATCGCGTCGCTGGCTCTTCCGGCGGCTCTCCTTTCACCGGCAGGCGCCGAAGCTAAAGTCACGCTTCCAGGCATGATCACCGACAAGATGGTGATTCAGCGCGATGCCCCGGTGAAAATCTGGGGATGGTGTGAGCCGGGAGAGAAGGTATCCGTTCGATTCCGCGATGTCATCTATACGGCGCAGGGCGACGGCAAGGGGGAATGGCAGGTAGCTTTGCAACCCCAGACACCTGGAGGTCCGTTTCTCATGGAGATCAACGACATTACACTCCGCGATGTGCTCGTGGGGGATCTCTGGCTCATGTCCGGACAGTCTAACCAGGAACTCGACATCAAAAGGGTGACGGGGCTCTTCCCGGAGGTGAACGTAAGCGACAATAATAAGATACGCCATTTCAAGGTGCCGAAAGCCACATCCCCCTACCCTCAGAAAGATATACCCCAGGGTGGCAGCTGGCGTTCAGGCGTGGCATCGGAAGTGATGGACTGGACGGCGCTCGCCTATTTCCTGGCCAAGGAAGCCTATGAGCAGACAGGTGTGCCCCAGGGAATGCTGGTCTCCTGTCTCGGCGGAAGCTCTATCGAGACTTGGATCGAGCCGGAACTTCTCTCGCGCCTCCAACCCGAACAGGTTGCTCTCAAAGACCTCCTGGAAGCTGCCGCCGACAAGGGTGAAGGGACATACACCCTCACGGACTTCGACGACTCCGCCTGGAAATCCACTACCATACCATCTATGTGGACGGATGCCGGAATAGACCATAAAGGCACAGTCTGGTATAGGAAGACATTCCAGATTCCGGACTCCCTTGCCGGGCGACAGGCTTCCCTCGACCTCGGCACCCTCGTGGACAGCGACAGGGCATACGTCAACGGCATTTTTGTCGGGATGACACCTTATCAGTATCCTCCACGCCATTACAGCATACCTGCTGGGGTGCTCCGCGAGGGGGTGAACGTGCTTAGCGTAAAGCTCGATTCCCCATGGCCCGGGGGCGGATTCATACCTGACAAAGACTATCGTATTTCATGCGACGGCACAGTGATCGACCTCAAAGGAGAATGGAAATACACCCTCGGACGCGAAGCCGGAGCACTCCAGAAACTCAACGCCGCATATTCCAACCAGATGGAGGCGCGCAGTGGCCTATACAATACGATGCTCCTACCGCTGGCCAATTGCAACTTCAAAGGGGTGGTATGGTATCAGGGCGAGAGTAATGCCGGGCGCTGGAATGAATATGAGAAGCTACTTTCTGCCATGATCGGAAACTGGCGTGAAACTCTCGGTGACAGTAATCTGCCATTCATAGTGGTGCAACTCCCCAACTTCATGAAGGCACAGACTGATCCCACCGACGGAGGGTGGGCTCGGCTACGCGAGGCTCAGATGAAAGCGGCTCAGAAGACACCCCATACCTACTACACCGTCAACTACGACCTTGGTGAATGGAACGATATCCATCCGCTCAACAAGAAAGACGTGGCAAAGCGCGTATGGAAATCGGCTGCTGAGAATATCTATGGGAAGAAAACTGAGGGACATGCACCGCAGTATGAGTCTATGCAGATAAAGGATGGCAAGGCTATCATCACCCTCAGCCACACAGGCAAAGGGCTTAAGGCTCGCGACGGGCGCCTCCGCCACTTTGCCATAGCCGGAGCCGACAGGAAATTCGTATGGGCTGATGCTGTGGCAAAAGGCAACAAGGTCATTGTTAGTTCCGACCTCGTGAAGGAGCCTGTGGCCGTACGCTATGCATGGGCCGACAATCCGGAGGGAGCCAATCTCGTAAGCTCGGAAGGGATGCCGGCGGCGCCGTTCCGCACCGACGACTGGTGAGATCCGGAGTCTTATCCAACCGACATAATGTAAGCGTATATAATCAGGCAGCCGGACAGAACCCCGGAATTTATTCCCGGTTCTGTCCGGCTGCCCACGTATGTAGGTTAGGACTTCCTGTTATTCCTCTTTCAGGATCGCCTCTATCGCTGCGAGCTCCTCAGGGGAGAATACGATATTGTCGGTGGCCTTTAGATTGTCTTCAAGCTGCTTGACAGAACTTGCGCCTATGATCACCGAAGTGACCCCCTTTTTTGCAAGGAGCCATGCCAGCGACATCTCCGCGAGGGTCTGTTCGCGCTGCGCGGCGATATCATTCAGTTTTTTTATCTTTGCGATCAGTTCGGGGGTGATATCCTCGCGGTGGAGAAAGACGCCGCTCTTCGCCACACGTGAATCTTCGGGGATTCCATTGAGATAGCGGTTGGTGAGCAATCCTTGTGCTAACGGTGAGAATGCTATGAATCCCAGACCCTCTTTCTCCAGCATTTCGAAATAACCTGTCTCGGGCTTACGTGAGAGCATGCTGTAGCGATCCTGATAGATAAGGCACTTCACGTGCTGTTCCCTCATCATGGCGCATGCCTCCTCAGCCTTGTCGATCGGATATTTCGAGAGGCCTACATAGAGAGCCTTCCCCTGCTTCACGATGTCAATGAGGGTCTGCACGGTCTCCTCGAGCGGAGTTTCGGGACAGTAACGGTGGCTGTAGAAGATATCGAAATATTCAAGTCCGGTGCGTTTGAGGCTCTGATGAAGACTTGCCATCATATATTTGCGCGAGCCTCCGTCGCCATAGGGGCCATCCCACATGAGATGACCGGCTTTCGACGACACAATTATCTCGTCGCGGTGTGCCCCGAGTCCCTCCTTGAGCAGTTTGCCGAAATTCTCCTCGGCGCTTCCCGGAGGCGGGCCATAATTGTTGGCAAGGTCGAAATGGGTTATACCGCGTTCAAAAGCCTTGAACGCTATCTCTTTCATGGTGGCGAATTTATCGGTATAACCGAAATTGTGCCACATTCCCAGGGAAATCAACGGCAACTGTAGGCCGCTCTTCCCGCAAAATCTGTATTCCATCGTATATGGCTTATATGGCGGTTGGTTTTAAATCGCAAGAAAATGGCCGTAGAAGACCACGACTTTTCTTCTTCCGCAAAATTAATAAAAAATATGGAAAAACGGAGCAAAGCGCAATTATCTCAGCCCGTGTAGGCTTGGCTCCGCAGATGGGATAGGTATAAAAAATAATTGATTGTCTCCCGACAACCAATCTTCAGTTAACCTTAAAATCTAATACCATGAAAAACTCACTGCAAAATTAATTCTTTTTTCTTAAACACTGCTGCAAAACATAAAAAAATATCTAAAATTTAACATTTATTTATATATCACAGCAATACACATTATAGATTTTATATTCGTTAACAAAACTACCACTCAGTATCACAGCCAATTTCCCTTCTCAATAGATTACGACGCACTTTTATGCACTTTGTATTTTTGATGGGAAAGGATAGGAAATGACTGACCGGAAAAATATGATTTCGGATGGATAGAGGTGGGATAGGTATAAAAAAATAATTGATTGTCTCCCGACAACCAATCTTCAGTTAACCTTAAAATCTAATACCATGAAAAACTCACTGCAAAATTAATTCTTTTTTCTCAAACACTGCTACAAAACATAAAAAAACTTCATGTATTTAACATTTATTTAACAAAAAACTTGTTTATCCACGATATGTTTACAGTCATTAACACAGCATCGCAGAAAACATGAGCTCTTCAGCCAATTATAAGACCATATTGCTTCGCAGATTGTTTTAAAAATATGAAATCAAAAGCTATAGAATATTTCAATGCCAGAATAGACCGGCTAAAACCGCACTACGATCCGGCAAAACTTTTCGCGAAACTTGAAAAGACCGCCAGAAAGATCGGAGCGAAGAGTGCATATGCCATCCTTGTGCTCTATTACTCCCTTCTCGGAGGCAACGTCCCGCTAAAGGACAGGGCCATGATAATCGCGGCGCTCGGCTACTTCATACTCCCCGCTGATCTCCTCCCGGATATTATGGGGCTGATAGGATTCACCGACGATTTCGCGGTGATATGGTACGTCTACCGCCGCATCCGGGGCAGTGTCACGGATGACATCAAGGAGAAAGCGCGCAGACTCGTAGCCACCTGGTTCCCGGAGGAATGATTATTAAAACCGCGAAAACGCTCTAACTTTCCTTAAATCACCGCTCCCGAAACTTTCTGACCGTTTATTTTGGGGATTAAGTGATTATTCTTAAATTTGTGGCTGAATCGCTAAAATACGGATTTTTCCGAGATCAACTTTTTAAAACCACATATATGAATCGAATTCTTAAACTCATGATGATGTCGACATTCACAGGCGCACTCATGGCTTCCTGCTCATCGCAGAAGATCCAATATCCCGCCGCGCCGACCGACGACAGCGTGGTCGATGAATACTTCGGCACGAAAGTGGCCGACAAATACCGGCCACTGGAGAATGACACCGCCCCCGCCACCCTGGAATGGGTGAAGGCAGAGAACGCCCTCACGGAGGAATATCTCTCCAAAATACCGTATCGCGACAAGATACGCGAACGTCTCACCCAACTCAACAACTTCAAGAAGACAGGTCTGCCGTCGAAACATAAGGACGGCAAATATTATTTCTACGAGAACGACGGCCTACAGAACCAGAGCGTGCTCTACCGCACGGATTCTCTCGGAGGCACACCTGAAGTGTTCCTCGATCCCAATACCCTCTCCGACGACGGCACCGTGGCCCTCCAGGGTCTCAGCTTCTCCAACAACGGCAAATACGCGGCCTACATCATCTCGCGCAACGGCTCTGACTGGAACGAGATATACGTGATGGACGCCAAGACCAAGGAACTTCTCCCCGACCATATCGAATGGGCCAAGTTTACCGACGCCTCCTGGGACGGAGATGGATTCTACTACAGCGCTTACCCGCGTCCCGAGAAAGGGAAAGAATATTCCAACGCCAACGAGAACCATCAGATCTATTATCACAAGATGGGCACTCCCCAGAGCGAGGATAAACTCGTGTATGAAGACAAAGACCATCCGCTGCATTTCCACTCGGCTTATGTGCCGGAATCGGAAGACATGCTCTTCGTGATAGGTGCCGGCGAGGGACTGGGCAACTCCATAATCGTGAAGGATCTGAAAGGCGGTAAGGGATGGACTGTGATGGAACCCTCACAGGATTATGAGATGAACATCATGGATGTGGCCGACGGCAAGATTTATATACTCACCAACTGGAACGCTCCCAAGAACAGACTCATGGTGGCAGACGTGAAGGCACCGCAGCGTGAAAACTGGAAAGAACTTATCCCGGAGGGGAAAGGGGTGATGACAGGTGCACAGCTCGCAGGCGACAAACTTATCGTAAGCTTCGAGCAGGATGCCTCCGACCATGCCTATGTCTACGACCGCGACGGAAAGATGATCCGCGAGATGGAATTCCCCACATTCGGCTCCGTAGGCATTTCCTCCGACAAGGATCACAACGAGGTGTATTACGCGCTGACATCGTTCACCTACCCTTCCACGCGTTTCTCCTATGATCTGGCTACCGGCGAGAGCAAGGAGATCGGTTCTCCGGAGATCAACGGCGTCAACATGGATGACTACGTGACGGAGCAGGTGTTCTATCCTTCGGCCGATGGCACGAAGATACCGATGTTCATCACTTATAAGAAAGGTCTCGAGAAGAATGGCAAGAACCCCGTCTATCTCTACGGCTACGGCGGCTTCAACGTGTCGCTGCCTCCGGGCTTCTCTGCAAACAGGATGCTGTGGCTTGAGAATGGTGGCATCTACGCGCAGGCTAACCTACGCGGAGGTTCGGAATATGGCGAGCCCTGGCATCTCGCGGGCACGAAGATGAACAAGATGAACGTCTTCAACGACTTCATAGGTGCCGCGGAATATCTTGTCAACGAGGGATGGACTTCTCCCGAGCATCTCGCCATCGTGGGAGGCAGCAACGGCGGTCTTCTCGTGGGCGCCACTGTCAACCTCCGTCCAGATCTCTTCAAAGTGGCCATTCCCGAGGTGGGTGTGATGGATATGATGCGCTATCATCTCTTCACCATCGGCTGGAACTGGGCTTCCGACTATGGCACGAGCGCCGACTCCAAGGAGATGGCCGATTATCTCCTCTCCTACTCTCCGCTCCACAATATCAAGAACGACGGGACTCCTTATCCGGCGATACTCGTCACCACCGCAGACCATGACGACCGTGTGGTGCCGGCCCACTCCTTCAAATATGCCGCTACGCTGCAGGCTTCCGACACGGGCGACGCGCCGAAGCTCATCCGTATCGACAGCAAAGCCGGCCACGGCGGAGGCAAGCCGATGAAGAAAGTGATCGACGAATATACCGACGTCTACTCCTTTATCTTCAACAACCTCGGCATGCAACCGAAATAAGACCCGGTTCCACTGCTTCATAATGCACAATTCATGATGCATAATGAGTGTCTACTCATTTATCAAGCATCATGAATTGTGCATTCTTATTGTCGCGGAGAATCATCAGGAGCTTTAGCGGGAAAAAGTATGATTGAAAAGGAAATGACATGCAATAAAGCGAAGCAATTGATTGTTTATAAAGTAAGAGCGGCAGGATCCGCCGTAATGAGTGATTATGGAGCCAGATATTATAAATAAAATTGCCAATTATTTCCGAAATCAGCCCATATTGAGGGCATGGATTTTCGGCTCATATTCACGTGGAGAACAACGACCTGATAGCGACATCGACATAATGGTCAAATTTCTCCCCTCCTAAAATGTAAGCCTTTTGAAGCATGCCTCGATGATGGTGGATCTGGAGGATATACTTCACCGTCGGGTTGATCTGGTCACAGAGAATGGTCTGACGAGCTTTGCCAGACCTTCCGCTGACCGCGATAAAATCCTGATCTATGAGAGAGCCGATTAAAGATATCTCCAGATTACAGCATATTGCAGAATCAATCGACAGAGTCTTCCGGTTTATGAATAACAAAAACTATCAGGATCTCTGTGATGATGAGATTCTCTATTATGCTGTGGTTTAAAATATTGAAATGGCCGGCGAAGCTGCATATATGCTTTCCAAAGATTTCATCATCACGCATCCTTCCACACCATGGAGTGGAATAACAGCCATGCGCCCTGTCTTAGTACGTGGTTACCATCAGATAGAGAAATGCGAAATATGGAACGTGATAAAAGATGACCTCCCATCGCTTTATACGCAAGTAAAAGGTTATATCTCGGAAATTGACACTCAAAATAATAATAATAACGAAGTTTAAGAAGTTGCTGAAAAAGCAACATTAAATCGGGGGGATCTCTTTTTTCTCCCGGGACAACTTTTTCAAGGGATAAGCCCAATATTGCATGAATGATTTTCTGAGGAGAAAGGAAACTTTTTTAGCGGCATATTTGCATAATCAACTGTAATTCGCTATATTTGCACTATAAAAGCATCGCCTATGTCAAAATTCATCAACCCGATGACGGATTTCGGCTTCAAGTATATCTTCGGCCGTGAGGAGTCGAAGCCGTTCCTTATCGATTTCCTGAACAATATCCTTAAGGATGAACCGGGATTCGATACCATTATCTCGCTCGAATACCTGGACAAGGAGAAGAGCAGGGCTCGCAAGGGTGAGCGGGGTGTGATCTACGACATACACTGCACCTCTTCCAACGGCAGTAAATTCACGGTGGAGATGCAGAACAACGAGCAGGCATATTACATAGACCGCATGATCTACTATGCCTCGAAAGCGATCGTGGATCAGGGAAGAACAGGCCATGACTGGATGTATGAGTATGATCCGGTCTACGTCATATCTTTCATGAACTTCGTGTCTGATAATTTCGGCGACGCATTTCGGACAGATGCTGCGTTGTGTGACCTGCTTACCCATCGACCCATATCTGACAAACAGCGTTATATATTCATACAGTTGCCTCTGTTCGACAAACACAGTCCGGAGGAATGTACCGACGACATAGACCGGTGGTATTACGTCTTCATAAATATGAGTACTATGGAAACAATGCCTTTCAGACAGCAGAAAATACTTTTCGACAAACTGTCGAACGTCGCGTCATACGCCAATCTGAGCCGCGAAGACCGCATGGCTTACGATGCCGATCTAAAGGCTTACCGGGACATGGTAGGCCAGCTGGCTTTTGCCGAGGCCAAGGGTTATGCCTTGGGCAAGGCCCAGGGTGAGGCAAAAGTATGGGCAGAGATCGTGACATCAATGCGAAGCACTGGGATGAACGACGAGACTATTGCGAAAATAACTGGCCAAACTATGGACAGAATACGCTCTCTCGGTTCCCACGAGTCCTGACAGCACAGACAGCGCATCTCGCGACGCATTGAGACCAGACAATATAATACAGTAAAACCTACAGCGAATAACTAAGCGAGGCCTTGATGAAGAAAGCCGGATTCTCGCTGAAGTCGAGATAGCGGTGAGATTTTGTGGCGCTCGTCACGCGCCCCGACATCTTTATGGCCACACCTGCCTGAATGTCGCCATAGAAATTCCTCATTATACGCCGCTCATACTTCAGATAAGGGCGGAAAAGAGTCATGGTGAAACGGCATTTCTCAGGCCACCCCTCCACCCCGGGCTTGAAATAGAAGCTCCTAGCATCGAGATCAGCACCGAATACAAATTTTCCGTTCTCCCATGGTTTCAGCTCCAGACCGAAAAGTCCACCATAAAGGTTGAACGCCAATTTCTCGCTGAACTTATGCCTGAGCACGAACACCGGGAAGACAGGTATCTTCGAGGCCGTATTGATCATGAACAGGGGCCCGGCACCGATCTGCGTGTCGTCAGTGAGCTTGAACATATATATTCCGGCAAGGAGTCCCGAAATGCGACCGAAGCAATGACTCGACCATTCGGCATTGCCAATGGTGAAGACTGCCAAAGGATGGCCGAACAGAGGCAAAAATCCTGTGGCCGTGAAACCCACGCTCCCATAAAGATGGTTGCCGTTCATGCCGATATCCCAGGGATCGAGATCCTGCGACAGTTGCGAGCTGTCGAAATTGGCCCAGATTGTATTAAACCGTGCGTTGGCAGAGAACGTCAGATAGGGTTTCTTCACAAACTGATAAGACACCCGCCCCATGATATTGTCGGGCACAGCGCCGAAGGTATGGTCGTAGGCAAACGTGAGATTGGTGCGCACGAGTCCATAGCCCGACTCCTGCACGGCAGGCATTATGTCGAACTGCGCGCGGGCCTGCGGGCACGCCATGGCGAGAAGCATTATGAGAAAAAGTGGTATCCGCATATAGTAACTCATATCTTGTAAAGGGATATCCTTCCGTAAGATTCAAAGGCTACGCCAAGGCATCCGCTCTCCATTCTAAACACTCCGGCATAATAATTGTTGCGCCATCTTAGGGGCAAGGGAGATAAAAAAAACGCCATATATCCACACTTTTCCGGCAATTCATATATTTTTTGCCTCCATCCGGATGATTTATAAATATTTTTGATTAATTTTGCGCGATTTTCCATAATTTGAGAATATCCTACAGGTAATCAATCGTAACAATGAAAGTAATGAAATTTGGCGGCACTTCCGTAGGAAGCGCCCAAAGAATGAAAAATGTGGTTGCTCTCGTGAAGGCAGCCGGCAATGTCACGGTAGTGCTCAGCGCAATGTCGGGCACCACCAACAGCCTCATATCGCTGACCCAGAGCATCAAAGACGCCGAGAACGCCAACGCCACCAAGCAGATTGACGATCTGGAGAAAAAATACCACGACACGGCACGTGAGCTGATATCTGACCCCGCGCTTCTCGAGGAGGCTTCAGCAAGACTCGACGTCTACTTCAACGAGCTCAGGAAATATCTCACACTCCCGATCACAGAGAAGGAGGAGAAGGAGATCGTGGCTTTCGGCGAGAAGCTTTCCACGATGCTTGTGTCGCTCTATATGAAGGAGAAAGGGCTTAACGCCGTGCTCCTCGACGCCACAGAATTCATGCGCATCACCCCCTCTGGCGAGCCTGATCAGGAATATGTACGCGAGAACGTCAACGCCGTGATGGCAAGATATCCGGAGGCTGAGATATTCCTTACCCAGGGATTCATATGCCGCAACCACAAGGGGGAGATCGACAATCTACAGCGTGGAGGCAGCGACTACAGCGCCTCGCTTATCGGCGCGGCAATCAACGCCGAGGAGATCCAGATATGGACTGACATCGACGGTATGCACAACAACGACCCCCGTTTCGTGGAGGGGACATCCCCCGTGGGCGAACTCCACTTCGAGGAGGCTGCCGAGCTCGCCTACTTCGGAGCCAAGATACTCCATCCCACCTGCGTGCTACCCGCAAAATATGCCAACATCCCAGTGCGCCTGCTCAACACTATGCAGCCCGAGGCTCCCGGCACCGTCATATTCAACGCCAAGCCAACCCACACCATAAAGGCTGTGGCCGCCAAAGACAATATCACCGCCATAAAGATAAAGAGCAGCCACATGCTGCTCGCCTACGGCTTCCTCAGGAAAGTGTTTGAGGTATTCGAGGCATACCAGACCCCTATCGACATGATCACGACTTCGGAGGTGGGCGTGTCGGTGTCGATCGACAACGAGCGCAATCTCGACAAGATCCTGAGCGAACTTCGACACTATGGAGAGGTGACTGTAGACCACGACATGGTGATCGTCTGCGTGGTGGGCGACCTCGAATGGCAGAACCGCGGATTCGAAGCCGAGGTGGTCAACGCCCTCAAGGAGATACCCGTCAGGATGATCTCCTACGGAGGCAGCAACTACAACATCTCACTCCTGATCCGCAAAGAGGATAAAATCCGCGCGCTCCAGCTCCTGAGCGAGCATCTTTTCTGAAAAAACACTGATGAAACACGACATATTCCCAATAGACCATTTCGAGAGCGAGACAACGCCGTTCTATTATTACGACCTGCATCTGCTCGACAAGACGCTCGACACAATCACGGAATGCTCAGCGTTCCCCGGCTTCCACGTGCATTACGCCGTGAAAGCGAATGCCAATCCTGAGCTTCTGCGGCGCATCGCGGCCTCCGGCCTCGGAGCCGACACCGTGAGCATCGGCGAGATCCACGCCGCCATAACGGCCGGATTTCCCGCCCCGAAGATAGTGTTTGCCGGAGTCGGCAAGACCGACGACGAGATCACGCAGGCCCTGCAGGCCGAGATAGGCTGCTTCAACGCAGAGTCATTGCCTGAGATAGAAGCCATCGAGAAGATAGCCTCAGAGCTCGGGAAAACAGCACCGGTGGCGCTGAGGGTAAACCCTGAGATCGACGCCCACACCCACCACTACATTACCACAGGCCTGGCGGAGAACAAATTCGGGATAGCGCTCTCGACGCTCGACAGCGTGATCGACAGATGCCTGAAGTCGGAATGGATAGAATTCAAGGGCTTCCATTTTCACATCGGCAGCCAGATCGAGGATCTCGAGCCATACCGCATACTGTGCCGCCGCATCAACGAGCTTCAGGACAAGTATCCCGACCTCGTTATTCCCACGATCAACGTCGGCGGCGGCCTCGGCATTGACTATGACGATCCCGACGGACATCCGATACCCGATTTCAAGTCATATTTCGAGGTGTTCAGAGACAATCTCCGGCTCCGTCCCGGCCAGCAGCTCCATTTCGAGCTCGGAAGGTCGGTCGTGGGCCAGTGCGGATCGCTCATATGCCGCGTGGTATATGTGAAAGAGGGGGTTGGAAAGAAATTCATCATTCTCGACGGCGGCATGACGGCGCTCATCCGTCCGGCCCTCTACCAGGCCCACCACAAGATAGAAAACATCACGTCAGCTTCCCCGATCATGGAGAGATATGATGTGGTGGGGCCGATCTGCGAGTCGTCAGACACTTTCGGCACAGAGGAAACACTTCCTCTCACCAGCCGCGGCGACCTCATAGCGCTCCGCTCGGCAGGAGCCTACGGAGAGACAATGGCCTCCGGCTACAACTGCCGTCCCCTTCCGGGCTCAGCCTACAGCCGCTAAATAAACCAGAGGATGAAAATTCTTCATGAGAGATCAGGACACATTGCGAAAGTGCAATATCCTGATCTCTTATTTTATTGTCATTCTAAATTAATTTCATATCTTTGCACATCTGTACGCCGTATTTCCGGCCCAGAAGCCGCCCTTATAATCTAACTGCAATCATATGAACCGACTCGCTTACCTGACATCGATAATCCTGACATTCATCATATGCTCCTCAGCATCAGGCGCCGGCAACGAAGTGCTCTTACGTCGCCTCGACTCCCTTATAAATCATAAGGAAGACCTTGAGCGGCTGAAAACAAACCGCATAGCGGATGCCACGCGAAAAGCCGCCAACGCCTCCTCCGACAATGAACGATATCTTTTCAACTCATTGCTTTTCGATGAATATTCCACCTTCAGTGTCGACTCAGCATTGAAATATATAAACCTGGCCATAGCTACGGCGCAGACGACCGGCAACAAAGACTGGCTGGCAGACGCGATGATCGACAAAAGCTCTCTCCTCGTTGGCACCGGACTCCTTAAAGAGGGGGAAGATATTATGCACGCCATCGACAGAAACACTCTATCCGATGAACTGCTGATATCCTACTACGGACAGATGATCTACCTCTACAGCCATTTCGGCAACTATACCGGAGGGAAAACCAATGAATACTATATAAAAGAGAGAACATATAAGGATTCGATCATGCAGGTCATCACGCCGGCACACAAAGACTACCTCTGGTATAAGGCTTGGGATATCCTCGGGACAGACAAGAAGGATCCTTCGCTGATTCCGGCTCTTGAAAAGAAACTTGCATCATCGGAATTCAACTCAAGGGAGGATGCCAAGGATTTCTACGCCCTAAGCAAGCTGTATGAATGGCAAGATGATAAGGAGAATTATGAGAAATACATGATTCTCTCAGCCATAACCGATGTGACAACAGCCAATGCCGAGATAGCCTCTCTTGAAGAACTGGCAAAGATTGTGTTCAATAACGGCAAAGGTGATATCGACAGGGCATACTCATATATAAACTACAGTCTCAACAAGGCGCTGACATATCCCAACCGCGTGAGGGCATTCGGAATAGCGAAAACCCAGGATGACGTCAATAGGGCATATCAGCAACGCAACCGCGAGCAGGAACAGCGTATAAAGCTCTATCTTGTGCTCGCCTGCGTGCTGGCCGTGGTTCTTATCATAACAGTCGCTGTAATAGTATATCAGAACAGAAAGCTCAAGCTGCAGCGTTCAGACCTCGACTCGGCCAACAAGAATCTCAACAGGAATGTGACGGAACTTTCGGAAGCCAAGACACAGCTTGGCCTCGCCAACGAGAGCCTGAAGAAACTCAACGAGGAGTTGAATTCAATAAATCAGGAACTGAAGGAATCAAACTACGTCAAGGAGGAATATATAGGGTATATCTTCACCATCTGCTCATCCTACATAAGCAAGCTCGAGAGCTTCCGGAAAAACATCCACGTGAAAGCCATGGCAAAAAAATTCAAGGAAATAGAAGACTACACGTCGAAGGCAGACATGATGAAAGAGGAGCTCCGGGATTTCTATAAATCTTTCGACACTATCTTCCTCGATATCTATCCCGATTTCATAAAAGATTTCAACGCCCTGCTGCAACCCGACAAGCAGATCATGCCCAAGGAGGGAGAACTGCTCAACACAGAGCTGCGAATCTATGCCCTTGTGCGGCTCGGCATCACCGACAGCGTGAAGATCGCCGACTTCCTCCACTGCTCGCCACAGACAGTCTACAACAACCGCTTCCGGGTGCGCAACAAGGCGCTGATACCACGGGAAGCATTCGCTGAGACTGTCAGAACCCTCGGCAAATACATGGAAAGGCCCTCGTGAAGGGCCTTCTTTTTTTCTTACGATGCAAGTCGAGGCTTACTTTATTGCTGATCAGCGACGGGACATATCAATTGATTATATGACAATTAACCTCAATCAAGATTTACCTTGACACTTTACCTGGGCATACAGCCCACTGTTTTTAGATATAATTTTGCAGCGTCGGATCCAGACAACGGCGGCATGACGCGCACAGTCCGGGAAGGCAAGGGAAAAACTCTCTGACAGCATTATTAACCATTGAAAACTTATTAATCAAAAACCCAGTCATGAAAACGAAGATTCATCTTCTGGCTCTCGTCATTCTCATGGTCCTCTCAGGCAACCTGCCGGCTGCCGCGGCAGATATCCTGTCGACAGGGACTGTGACAGACACAAACAATGAGCCATTGATCGGCGTCACGGTCGCAGTGAAAGGTCATCCCGGCATGGGAACGGCAACCGACCTCGACGGCAAGTTCCAGATCAAAGTGCCTGAAGGCTCCACCCTGGTGTTCTCCTATATAGGATGCGCCACAAAAGAACTCAAGGCCGCACAAGGAATGGATGTCGTGCTTGAAGACGACAGCGCCAATCTTGAGGAGGTCGTCGTGATCGGCTACGGCGCGGTAAAAAGGAAAGACCTGACCACCGCAGTGTCGACCATCGGCGAGAAAGACATCGACAACCGTCCCATCATCTCGGCCGCACAAGCCCTCCAGGGTAAGGCCGCCGGAATCGCGGTGTCGTCGCCCAACGGAGCTCCCGGCGGAGGAATGACCATCCGCGTGAGAGGCACAACCTCAATGAACGGT
This sequence comes from uncultured Muribaculaceae bacterium, assembly GCA_910588245.1. GTDB lineage: Bacteria > Bacteroidota > Bacteroidia > Bacteroidales > Muribaculaceae > Lepagella. Next base: position 65,470 of record CAJUQP010000006.1, read on the forward strand.
TCCAACGAACCTCTGTATGTGGTAGACGGTGTGCCCGTGGACAACGTGAGCTTCCTGGCTCCCAACGACATCGAAAACATGCAGATCCTTAAAGACGCCTCGGCCGCAGCCATCTATGGCTCGCGCGGCGCCAACGGCGTGATACTCATCACCACCAGGAAAGGCAACAAAGGGAAAGCCCAGGTGTCGCTCAACCTGCAGGGGGGCTTCACAAACATTGTCAAGCACATAGACGTGCTCAATTATCAGCAATACAAGGATCTGCAGGACGAGATCGGCCTCGTGAACGTGCCCGAGGGCCTTTCCGACGTCACCGACTGGCAGAAAGAGACCTTCCGCACAGGCTCGACGCAGACCTACAATGTCTCGATCGCCCAGGCCACGGAAAAACTGAAATATTTCTTCTCCGGGGGCTACCAGCGCGACGGAGGCATCATCAAGGCATCATTCTATCAGCGCTATAACTTCCGTATGAACGTGGAGAGCGAGCTATACAAATGGCTTACGGTAAAGACCAACGTATCGTATGCCGACTATTCCTCCAACGGAGGCGGAGCAATGGGCACCGGCGCGAGCCGTGGAGGTGTGATCCTCTCCACCATCAACACACCCACCTATGCCCCTGTGTGGGATCCGGAGAATCCGGCGCAGTACTACAACAACTTCTACGGCGTCAACCTCCAGCACCCCATCGAGAATATCGCGCGACAGAAATATAACCGCAATAAAGAGAACCGTCTTATCGCGTCGGGCGAACTCTTCTTCACATTCCTTCCAGGCCTCACGCTCCAGAGCAAATTCACGCTCGACAGAAGGAACGCCCTCAATACCTCCTTCCTCGATCCAGTCACCACCACCCGCGGACGCGAACAATATGGCGAGGGAAGCGACAACCGCAACCAGAACACCGTGCTCACCTGGGACAATATCCTCAACTGGAAACATGACTTCGGCAAGCATGGCATTGACATCATGGCCGGCACGTCGTGGACAGACTCCGACTACCGCAACAGCTGGATCAACGGCTCACACTACCGCGACGACAAGATCCAGACCCTCAACGCCGCCAACAAGATCGCTCTCGGAGGTGCCGGCTCGTCGGCATCGGAATGGGGCATAATGTCTTACCTCGGCCGCATAGCCTACAACTACGACTCCCGTTATCTTCTGACAGCCAACATACGCTACGACGGATCGTCAAAACTTCATCCCGACCACCGCTGGAAAGCCTTCCCCTCCGTGTCGGCGGCATGGCGAATGAATCAGGAAGACTTCATGAGCGGCATAGAATGGATATCCGACCTCAAGATCCGTGGAGGCTGGGGAAAGACCGGCAACCAGGGTGGCGTGGGAGACTACGCTTACCTGCAGCGCTACAACATCAACCGCATCCCATGGTATGAGGAGGGGAAGGAGAATGCCGTGCCTACAATCACACAGGCCAACCTCCGCACAACCGACCTCACCTGGGAAACCACCACACAGTGGGGCATCGGTGTTGACTTCTCAGTGCTCAACGGCAGGATCAACCTCGCGGCCGACTATTACAACAAGAAAACCACCGACATGCTCATGTGGGTGTCGCTCCCGGCAGGCGCCGCGGCGGCAAGCTCCATTCAGCGCAATGAGGGTGAGATGACCAACAAAGGCTTCGAGTTCTCCATATCCTCCCACAATCTCCAGGGTGACTTTACATGGGACACCGACTTCAACATGAGCTTCAACCGCAACAAGCTCACCAAGCTTTCCTTGCAGAAGATCTATACAGACGGCAAGACCTCGGAATACGTCAATGAGAATGTGGTGCGCAACGAGCCGGGACGCCCCCTCGGCGGATTCTATGGCTACATCTCCGACGGAGTGGATCCGGAGACAGGCGAGCTTATGTACCGCGACCTCAACGGCGACGGACGCATCTCCTCGTCCGACCGCACCTACATCGGCGACCCGAATCCCGACTTCACGTTTGGCATGACCAACTCCTTCTCATGGAAAGGTTTCAACCTTAGCATCTTCCTCACCGGCTCCTGCGGCAACGACATCTTCAACGCCTCAAGAATGGAGACCGAGGGAATGTATGACGGCAAAAACCAGACAACGCGCGTGCTCAACCGCTGGAGGATCCCGGGACAGATCACAGACGTGCCCAAGGCCGGCTACGACATGAAAAACTCCACATATTTCGTGGAAGACGGTAGCTACCTGCGCATCAAGGATATCTCCCTTTCCTACAATATCTCCGGCAAATGGATGGACAAGATAGGAATATCGAAGATACAGCCCTATTTCACGGCATCCAACGTATACACCTTCACCAAATACAAAGGCTTCGACCCGGAAGTGAACCAGTGGGGAAGCAGCGGAGCCGTGCAGGGCATCGACTGGGGCACATATCCTCAATGCCGCAGCTATGTATTCGGTCTAAACGTAACCTTCTAAAATTCCGCAAACTATGAAAAAGATATATTTCTACGGGAGCATCCTGGGCGCCATGCTCACTATGGCAGCCTGCTCCACCCAATATGATCCTGTCGCCGACTATTCAGACGTGACGGAAGGCGTCACCGAGGAGCAGGAGGAGATTGTGTTTCCCGATAAGAACGCGGTGGCAAGCTATATGACAACACTCTACGACGGCAAAATGCGCGGACGCCAGGAACACTGGCATCTCGACAAGCTTCTCATAGCCGAGGCACACTCCGACAACGCGTATGCCGGCACCACAGGCGCCGAGGTCGTACCCTACGAAGACAACTCCATAGAGGGCTCCAACTCCGTCGTGGCCCGCGACTGGGACCGCTTCATGACTGATGCCGCATATGCCACCAAACTGATAGTGAACATCGACAAGGTAGCCGACGGGAGCCTGAGCCAGAGCGAGATAGACTCCTATCGCGCGCAGGCCGAGATCTACCGGGCCATGATATGGTTTGACATGGTGCGCCTCTGGGGCGACATACCTGTAATAAAGACTGTGGCCGGCAACATCACCGCCGACAACATCGAAGATTCGTATGCAGCCTATTTCCCGGCCCAGAACACTGAGCTTGAAGCATATCAGGCAATTGAAGCCGATCTTCTTGACGCCGTGCAACACGCTCCGGCCGGCAACAGCGCCGACAAGACCGTGCTTTCAAGAGACGTTGCGAAAGCCCTTCTCTGCAAGATCTATGCCGAGAAACCCCTCCGCGACTATGCCAAAGTCATAAGATATGCCGATGAACTCGCGGCAGCCGGCTATGACATAATCGACGACTTCACCCATCTCTACGGCGTAGACATGACTCCCCAGGAGGAGGGGAGCAAGAATCTGAAGGCGACTCCCCTTGAACTCAACACAAAGGAGGCCATACTCGAGATACACTACCCATCCGGATCAGGCAACTGGGAATCATGGATGTACGGACGTTCCCTCGAAAACTGGGACTACTCATTCACTTGGGCAAAATGGATCACACCCTCGCGCGATCTCATCAAGGCCTTCGACGAAGCCGGCGATGTGGTCCGCAAAAACGAGAGCATCGTCTATTATCCCTGCTCATGGAGCAACTACTACCCTTCCGACAACTATGCATTCATGTATAAATGCCGTTCAGGCTACGTGTCGAACATCAAATACCGGTATGCCGACATCCTTCTCCTGAAGGCCGAGGCTCTCATACAGACAGGCGATCTGGATGGAGCCGCCACCATTATCGACCGCATCCGCGAGCGCGCCGGACTCGGCAAACTCCCCGCATCGGCACGGTCCGGAAAAGACGCGCTCCTCAACGCCTATCTCAAGGAGCGCCGCTTGGAGCTCGCATTCGAGGGGGAGCGCTGGTTTGACCTCGTGCGTCTTGACAAAGTGGAGGAGATCATGAACGCCGTCTATGCCAAAGACAGCGGACGACACGCACAGAAGACTCCGTTCACCCAGAACTCCTACCGTCTGCCGATTCCGCAGTCAGTACTCGACGCAAACGACAATCTCGTCCAGAATCCCGGATATTAATCATTGACCTAAAAGACATTTAAAATGAAAAATATAAAGACTCTACTTATATCTGCGCTGACCATAGGCTCGCTCGGGATGTGCTCCTGCGACAACAGCGTGAAAATAGGCCCCCAGCCCACTCCCGATCCAGTTCCGGAGGAGGGAACGGACGTGAAGATGATCACCACCACATCCAACCGCGCGAAAGATCTCACCGTGTCGGGAATCGCGTTCAGTAAAAAAGACAATATGTCGCCCAGCTGCATCACCATCCTCCCCGAGGAACAATATCAGACAATGGACGGATTCGGAGTGGCAGTGACAGGCTCTACATGCTACAATCTGCTGAAAATGTCGCCCGAAGACCGCAAATCATTCCTCGAGGTGACTTTCGATCCTGTCAACGGCTATGGATTCAGCTATGTGCGCATATCCATAGGATGCTCCGATTTCTCCCTGAGCGAATACACATGCTGCGACAAGGAGGGTATCGGGAACTTCTCCCTTACAAAAGAGGAAACCGACTATGTGATCCCCGTGCTCAAAGAGATTCTGGCAATCAATCCGTCGCTAAAGATCATGGGCACCCCCTGGACTCCTCCGAAATGGATGAAAGTGAAAGATCTCCAGAGCCTTGAGCCTTTCGATTCCTGGACATCGGGATCGCTCAATCCCCGGTATTACGCCGACTATGGTGAGTATTTCGTGAAATGGATAAAAGCTTTCGAACAGAACGGCATAAAGATTTATTCCGTCACACCCCAGAACGAACCCCTCAACCGTGGCAACTCCGCCTCATGCTACATGCCATGGGAAGAGGAGCGCGACTTCATCAAGAACGGCCTCGGCCCTGCTCTGAAGAACGCCGGTCTCGACGTGAAAGTCTATGCCTTCGACCACAACTACAACTACGACAATATCGAATCGCAGAAAGGTTATCCCGTCAACATCTATGCCGACGGAGAGGCTGCCGACTACCTCGACGGGGCAGCCTACCACAACTATGGCGGCGACAAAGAGGAACTCATATCCGTACATAACGCCGCTCCCGGCATGGACCTTGTCTTCACGGAGACATCTATCGGCACCTGGAACAACGGCCGCGATCTCTCGGCCCGTCTTCTCGACGACATGGAGCAGGTGGCCCTCGGCACAGTCAACAGATGGTGCAAGGGAGTGATCGTCTGGAACCTCATGCTCGACGAGGAGCGGGGTCCCAACCGTCCCGGAGGATGCCAGACCTGCTTCGGCGCTGTCGACATCAATCATGATTACACCACCATCACACGCAACTCCCACTACTACATCATAGCCCATATGAGCAGCGTGGTGAAGCCGGGAGCAGTGCGCGTAGGCACGAAAGGATTCACGACCAACGGACTGACTTATACCGCGTTCAGAAACACCGACGGTTCGTTTGCACTTGTGGCCAGCAACAACAACTCCATGGCTCTTTCCTTCACCGTAGACGACGGCGTACATCATTTCTCCACCACAGTACCGGCCAAGAGCGCCGTGTCATATGCCTGGAACAATTAATCAACAATCAGACAACTCATGAGAACTTCAAAATATGCTATCATAGCCCTTGCCGGAGCCGGCATGCTCTCCGCCTGCAGCGATGACGGCTGGAAGACCGGCAATCCGCAGATGGACGTGAAGACGAGCCTCGGGGCGGCATGCTTCGGCGACAGTCTGCGCTTCACCATAAACGCCTCAGACGCTGAGGTGCCCCTCTCAACACTGCGCACCCAGCTTTTCTTCGGCGACGAGATGGTGAGCGAGAAAGTGATCCGCACCAAAAACAACGGTTCCGATTACACGGGTGCCGTATATGTGCCCTATCTGGCCAACATCCCCGATGGCCGCGCTACCCTGAGAGTGATTCTCCAGAACATCAATTTCACCAAGACAGAGCTTGAATACGAGGTGATGATAACCCATCCGGAATATCCATCACTGATATTCGTGGCTGAAGACGGCACGGAATATACCATGCTCCCGCAGGAGAAATATGTCTATTCTTTCAGGGAACGACTTCCTCAGGAACTTAAAGGATACATCAAGGCCCCGAAATACGGAGAGAACGGCAATGAGCTGACATTCGGCTACGAGAGCAGCATGATAAAGGTTGGCGCCGAATCTCCCATACCCTTCTCCAACTCCAATCCCGGGAAATACACAGTCTCGTTCAACACCTTCACATTTGAGGGAGCGCCATTCACGAAGCTGATGTTTGACAACAATCTCTTCGAAAGCGTCGACGACACCCATGCGGAGGTCAATATGAATCTCTCGCAGGGACAAAGCATCTCCCCCGCCGGATTCCCCAACTTCAGCGACTGGTGGATAGATCCAGACTATTTCACCCGTGAGGCTGATGGAACCCTTACATTCCTCCCGCAGAGCGGCAGTTACAAGGTGATCGCCGACCTTGGCATGCAGTATTTCCGCGTCTATCCCCTTAATGGCAACAATCCCGCAACCCTCAACGAAGATGGCACAGGAGCCGTGTGGGCTATCGGAGCCGGCGTCGGCAAACCGTCGGTAGGCTCAAACGAGGTGGGATGGACAACTGAGAACGCCCTCGCGCTCGCCCCCGTCGGCGACAGGAAGTATCAGCTCACACTCGTGGCCGGACAGACTGTGAAATCAGACGCCATCAACTTCAAGTTCTTCCATCAGATGGGCTGGGGCGGCGAATTCGGCGGCGATGCGCTGACCTCTACAAGCGACATAGTGAAGGTGGGCACAGGCGCAGACGGCCATGACAACGGCAACCTCTATCTTGCCGACGGAAAGCAGCTTGAACCTAACCACGTATACATCTTCACAGTCGACCTCTCAGGAGGCGCCAAAGCCGGGATTCTCTCCGTGACCGATGCTGGAGAACAGGCCTTCGAGGAGAAACCGGTAAACGTGTCGGGGATAAAACTCACGACTTCTGACAACTCATTCTATGAAGGCGTCGTAGCCCTCTCCCAGGGAGCACCCCTCGGCATAACAGGGCTGACAGGTCTTGACGAGTATTATGCAGATCCCGATTATTTCACGTATGACGAAGACAACAACGACTTCATCGTGAATGTCGTTGACAGCGATTACAGGATCAGGATCAACAAAGCCGCGAAGACGATTTCCGCCGTTATGATGAATGGCGGAGAGGAGGCGACTTTCGACAAAGGCGGAGCCATTTGGCTCATGGGCTGGGGTGTAGGTTCGCCCAGCATGGACAATCAGTTCGGATGGACACCCGGGGCGGCTTACTGTATGGCCCAGATATCGCCCAAAGTCTACCGCTTCACAGGCATCGCAGGCCCTGAACACGGCTCAACGACAGGCATGCGCGTCCGCACCGACTATCTCAGCTTCAAGTTCTTCATGCAGGACGGATGGGGCGGTGAGTTCTCCGGCGCCAATGCACTCCGGCTTGCAGGGAGTGCCCCGGATCTGATCAAGGACGCCGGGAACTTCGAACTTGCCGACGGCGTCACGCTCGAGGAGGGCGCCACATACGTCATCACTGTCGATCTCACGGCAGGTCCTGACGCTGGGACAATCGACATGGTGAAAAAATGAAAAATCAGTTAAGGTAAAACAGATTGTAGGTCAATAATCACATGAAAGAGCCGGCGGCAGAGCCTCTTTGCGACTTGCCGCCGGCTCCTCTTATCCCCCCAAAACGTTTTTCCATGCATATACATCAATTTTTCACCCTAAAATTTGAATCAAGCGGATTATATTTATATCTTTGCATACTGAATGCAAATACAATAAATCAATCAACTGAGAAATCATGAATAAGACTCATCTTTTTCTGGCAGCCTCCCTATTTTGTGCTGGCTCCATATCAGCCGACGTGCCCGTCTACCTCGACGATTCGCAACCTCTTGAGAAACGTGTGGAAGATGCGCTCGCGAGGATGACCCTCAAGGAGAAAATCGACATCATCCACGCGCAATCGAAATTCAGCGCCCCCGGAGTGCCACGTCTCGGCATTTCTGAACTCTGGTGTACCGACGGCCCGATGGGAGTGCGTCCGGAGGTGCTGTGGGACGAATGGGAACAGGCGTCATGGACCAATGACTCCTGCACGGCCTTTCCGTCGCTTACCTGTCTTGCGGCCACCTGGGATCCGGAATTATCACGACTCTATGGCAAAAGCATAGGCGAAGAAGCACGCTTCAGAAACAAAGCCGTGATACTCGGCCCCGGCATCAACATCTACCGCACCCCGCTCAATGGACGCAACTTCGAATATATGGGAGAGGATCCCTATCTCGCCGGGAGAATGGCGGTGGATTACGTGAAAGGCGTGCAAGACAACGGTGTGGCTGTATGCGTTAAGCATTTCGCGCTTAACAACAACGAAATCAACCGCCACACATCCAACCCTATTGTAGATGACCGCACACTCTATGAGATATACCTCCCAGCCTTCAAAGCCGCTGCCATCGATGGGGGCGCCTGGAGCTTCATGGGAGGCTACAACCTCTTCCGCGGCGAACATGCCAGCTATAACCCTATCCTTATGAACGATATCCTCAAGGGGGAATGGAACTGGGACGGTGCCGTCATCTCCGACTGGGGAGCCGTACATGATACCGAGACAGCCGTGACAGGTGGCCTCGACATGGAATTCGGCAGCTGGACAAACGGCCTTACAAACGGAGTCTCCAACGCTTATGATAACTACTGGCTTGCTAATCCGTATCTCGAAGGGATAAAATCAGGGAAATACTCAGAGAAGGAGCTCAACGACAAGGTGCGCCGCGTGCTCCGCCTCACTTTCCGCACGGCCATGAACCGCAACCGTCCCTGGGGCTCCATGGGCAGCGACGAGCATAAGGCAGCCTGCCGTCAGATCGGTGGCGAAGGAATCGTGCTGTTGCAAAACAAAGGCGGACTTCTTCCCATAGACCCGGCTAAAGTAAAGAAAATAGCAGTTGTCGGCGAAAACGCCATAAAGATGATGACAGTCGGCGGAGGAAGTTCCTCTCTGAAAGCAGCTTATGAGATCACTCCCCTTCAGGGACTGCGCAACCGTTTCGGCAAGGATTTCGATATCACGTATTCCCGCGGATATGTGGGCGACACCCTCGGCGATTACAATGGCGTGAAGACAAACCAGGATCTACGCGACTTCCGCACTCCGGAAGAACTGAGAGCCGAAGCTGTCGATGCGGCATCGAAAGCCGACATCGTCCTCTTCTTCGGCGGCCTCAACAAAGCCAACCATAATGACGCCGAAGATTCCGACCGCCTGTCGATGGAACTTCCCTACGGACAAGACGAGCTTATCGAGGCCCTCGTGAAAGCCAACCCCAATCTCGTGGTGGTCAACATCAGCGGCACAGGCGTGGCAATGCCCTGGGCATCAAAAGTGCCGGCAATACTTCAGGCATGGTATCTCGGCAACGAGACCGGCAACGCGCTGGCAGACGTGATCAGCGGCGACGTAAATCCGAGCGGCAAGCTGCCATACACCTATTATGCCGACCTCATGCAGTGTGGCGCCCATAAACTCGGCGAATATCCCGGCACACCTGCGAAAGACAAATTCGGCAACGACATCTTCGATATCCCCTATAATGAGGGAATCTACGTTGGCTACCGCTTCATAGACAAGAATAAGCTCAAACCAACTTTCCCCTTCGGCCATGGCCTCAGCTACACTACTTTCAAATATGGCAAAGCTACAGTAGACAAGACCACCGGAAGCGCCGCCGACACGTTCACAGTTACTGTGCCTGTGACCAATACCGGCAGCAGAAAGGGAAGCGAGATCGTGGAACTTTACATCTCCGACCCCAAGGCATCTGTCGACCGTCCGGTAAAAGAACTCAAAGGCTTCCGCAAAGTAGCACTTATGCCGGGAGAGACAAAGACAGTATCCTTTGAGATCGGGAAAGACGACCTCAGTTTCTTCGATGCCAAGAAACATGAATGGGTCTGTGAACCGGGAGATTTCGAAGCCCTTATCGGCGCATCATCGGCCGATATCCGATCGAAAGTCAAATTCGCGGTGAAATAAAGCGATCCAAGCGATTACTCATTGAAGCCGTACCGATAAATGTACGGCTTCATCTCATTAATAGCAATCATGAATCTAAAATTCAATATAAGTACACTGGCAGCGCTACTGCTCACTCTTACATGCCTTACCGGAAGAGCGCTCGTATGGAATCCGGAACGCCTGAAGTATGTCAAAGAGAATGTATCGCGTCCGTATTACAGAGAATCACTCCGCAGCCTGACGGAAAAAGCGGACTCTCTGCTCGGATGCCGCCCACTGTCGGTAATGGACAAGGAGAAATGCGCTCCAAGCGGCGACCATCATGACTATCTGAGTCAGGGCCGCTATTTCTGGCCGAATCCTGATACCCCTGACGGCCTCCCCTACATCAACCGCGACGGAATATCAAATCCGGAAATAGAGCGACTCGACAGGAATCCACTCGGCATGACAGCCGACCGGATAAAGACTCTCGCGCTCGCCTATCACCTCACTGGAGATGAACGATACGCGCGTAAAGCGGCGGAGTTAGTGAGGGTGTGGTTTCTCGATAAGAAGACGGCTATGAACCCCAATCTGGAATATGCACAGATGATTCCCGGGCAAAACGGAGGTAAAGGAAGATGCTATGGGTTGCTCGACGCATACTCATTTGTGGAAATGCTCGACGGAGTCACCCTTCTCGAGGGCTCACCGGCCTTCACGGGTAAGGATTCCAAAAGACTGAAGAAATGGTTCGGAAGTCTCACCGACTGGATGCTCACTTCTCCCCAGGGCAAGGAAGAGGCGATGCAGGCCAACAACCACTCCACAGCCTACGACGCCATGATCATGGCTTTCGCCCTCTACTCCGGAAATCGGGATATCGCGGAAAAGGTTGCCCGGGAAGTACCCGTAAAAAGAATCTTCACGCAGATTGAGCCTGACGGAGCCCAGCCTCATGAACTGTCGCGCACCCTTGCCTATGGATATTCAGAGTATAATCTCTCCCACTTTCTCGACATTATGCAGATGGCGCTCAACGAAGGGCTCGATATGGGCATATCGGTGTCGGCCGACGGGCGGAGTGTGGAGAAGGCACTCGACTATCTCGCCGGATACACAGGGAAAAATGCCCCCAAGTGGCCCCACAGCCAGATCTCCGGCATGGAGGGAAAGCAGCAGGAATTGCTCAAGGATCTCTACAGGGCCTATCTCCTCAATCCCTCACGCAAGGACTACAGAAGGAAATACTTTTCAGGCCGCAAGCTCGACTATTCCGATCCCTTCAATCTCCTTTATCTTGAGCCTCGTCTCGCAGACGATGCCATGACGGAGATTCTTCCGCAGCTGCGTCACGCCATCGCCTGCGCCGACAGCGCCCGCAAATCGAAAGACAACGCCTTAAGGCGCAGGGTGACTCCGAGAACGGTCGGCAAGGAGGGAAACCTTGTGATGGTGCACCCCCACGACTGGTGCTCCGGATTTTTCGCCGGCTCGCTCTGGCAGGCCTATCAGTATTCCAATCTTCCGGAATGGCGCGAGTCGGCCATCAGCTGGACGTGGCCCATAGAGGAAGCCAAATGGCATAAGGGCACCCATGATCTTGGATTCATGATGAACGACAGTTTCGGGAAAGCCTACGATCTTACAGGAGAGCAGAGCTACAAAGACGTGGTGGTGCAAAGCGCGAAGACCCTCATAAGCCGGTATAGTCCTATAGTGAAATCAATCCGTTCATGGGATCATAACGCAGAAGTATGGAAATTCCCGGTCATCATCGACAATCTTATGAATCTCGAGATGCTTTTCCGGGCAACACAGCTGACAGGAGACTCAATCTACCACAAAGTGGCAGTGAACCACGCCAACACCACTCTCGCCAACCATTTCCGCGACGACAATTCATCATATCATGTTGTGGACTACGATCCGGCCACCGGAGCGGTAAGGATGAAATGCACCCATCAGGGATATTCCGACGACTCCTTCTGGAGCCGCGGCCAGGCATGGGGTCTCTACGGCTTCGCGCAATGCTTCATCTATACGGCAGACCGCCGATATCTCGACAAAAGCATCGCGATAGCAGATTTCATTCTCGGGATGAGAAACATGCCCTCAGACGGGATTCCATACTGGGACATGAAAGTGCCGGAAATCGCTAATCTCACTGACGGACAGGAGAGCGATGCCGTGCCCCGCGATGCATCTTCCGGTGCCGTCATAGCCTCCGGTCTGTATATGCTCGCCGATCTCATGACATCCCTGCCCGAATTCGACAGCGATAAAGACCTGCAAAACAAAGCGGAGAATTACCGGAGGCATGCCGACAGGATACTCACGAGCCTCACTGAAAAATACCGTGTGCCGACAGGAGAGAAATATGGCTTCATCCTTGACCATAGCACCGGTCACCACCCCGGGAACTCCGAGATCGATGTTCCTCTCAACTACGCGGATTATTACTATCTGGAAGCCCTGATGAGGCAGCCCCTCTGACCGCAGTTTCCGCAAATCAGACACAAAAACGACATATGCGGCATGACACTCTCCGGTCATGCCGCATATGTGGTTTTTAACTACCGCAAACTAAATAGCTGATATATGGTCATCTCCCCCGAATATTCATATCGGAGAGGGCTCTTTGGAGGGTATGCCTTTCTCGGCCACATACTTTTCGAAGTCGGCGTAGTCACCCATGAAAAGATCGAGGTCTACGTTTCGGGAAATACCGCCCGCCTTTCCGACCTCCGAGAACTGCCAGATCTCGAGATGCGGCACACGCGGCTGGGTGACGGGATTATAGCGGGCTATGAAGAAATCATATTTGTCGAAGCCCTTCCCTTTCAGGTAACTGTTGTAGTATGAGTCGTAGGTATAGAGTATGGGGCGCACGCCGTAGTGCTTCTCCATAGCCTCAAGCCATTTGTGGGCATACTCGCATGCCTTGTCGGCATGACGGCGCATCTCACGGTTGTCGAGTTCCATGTCGAGCACCGGCGGAAGGTCGCCCGGTTCAAGCACGGTGTGATCGATGAAATTTTTTATCTGCCCGTCAATGTCGCTGAGACGAAGGAAATGGTAGGCGCCACGCACTATGCCGCATCGTTTGGCCTCGGCGAAATTACGTTTGAATGAATGTGCCACCCAGTCTGCTCCCTCCGTAGACTTTATGACGGCGAACATCACCGGTTGAAGATAGGGCGAAGAGGATGTCTGTCCTGAGACGTAACCGGCGCTGTCGGCATAGAGTTCCAGATCCTCCCAGTCGATATGGCTCTGATGGTTGGAGACATCGATGCCATAGATCTGCTGGCCTGTGGTATAGACAGCACCTTTCACCGGAGGGAGCTCCCCGTCTTTCCATATTCCGAACGCCATCTTCCCTTTGGGCGACACGATCTTGCCGAGGCCATCCTTCACCCCGTTTTTCCAGTATCCGTGATAACGCACTCCGTTCTTGTAATGACAGCTGCCGTAGCCGTCGGGGAGATAGTCCTTGAGTCCCCCCTTATATGTGAATTCCCTTGCGATCACGACGCCTGATTTCAGTTCGCCGTCATCCCAGGTGCCCTCTATCAGTTCACCGTTGGCCGTGACAAGCACACCCTCTCCGAACGGCTCGCCCATTTTCCAGTAGCCGGAGAAAATAGATCCGTCAGACAGTTGCTTTGTGACATGCACGAATCCCGTCTGATAAAGTATGAAGAAAGTCAGGGCCGCGGCCACTACCACAAGCGACATCACCAGGAAAACCGACCTGACGACATTCTTCCTCCTTTGGCGCGGCTCAGGCTTCATGATCCCCTGGGCTGCCATATCCTCATCCGTTATCCCCTTCTTGTTGTCCTGCTCTTCCATATTGACTGTTTTATCGACAATTGCTCCAACAGCGCATCCGGATCACCGTCTGCCCCAGGGCGATATATTATAAGCAGCCTACTATACGGCTACTTAATCATAAAACAACACGGAAACGTTTAATCCGCCATGCATAAACAATGCACAACCACATTTCCGATAAATTAACAGAACCCTCAGTCAATATTATACTTGATATTCCGGTCTATACCGATGCAGTGAAATGTTCCGTCTCCTTCACAAGCGCTTTATTGATGTAATCATTTATCGTGGTGCCCGCTTCGGCAGCAGCCGCAGCAATTCTTCCATGCAGTTCAGAGGGCATCCTAACCACCAGTCGGCCACTGTAAGGTTTTGCAGGAACAATACCTCTTCTTTTGCAACTCTCGAGATAGCTGTCGATCGCCCCTTCAAAATCAGAACGGATCTCATCGATCGTTGTGCCTTCATAAGATATAAGTGTGCCACGCAGTCCTTGTACTTTTCCGAAAAGACAATTATCATCCTCACTGAATTCCACAGACCCCGTATAGCCTTTATATTTAAGCTGTCCCATATCAAATCAATTTTAAGTCCTTAAGAATATCGATCAACTGTTTTACCTGATATCCCTTCAATTCTCCTGAGGGATGGGGCTTATGAAGCAAAAGAGTGTCATCGCCTCTTACAAACTCCACTCTTGATCCAGAAGTTCTTCCTTTATTATTCTCAACAAAATCAAAATACTGTAGAAGTGATTTTGCTTCATCATATTGGAAATCCTTTGGCCGGCTAAGAAGTCGTGCAATTAATTTCTCTTTTTTACTCATTAAAGTGACAGTTTGAAATTAATCGCAAAGATACTATTTTTAGTATCAAAAACAAAGTTTTTCTATTAAAAGTTTTAAAAGTTTAAAGACCTTGTTTTCAGGCCACGGCCTGAGAATTACAGCCGATTGCCAGGATTAACAGGATAGCAGGTATGATAATTCTTTTCATTCGACATATTTTTTATCAAGACACATACCAACATAAAGCTCGAGAATGCTGTCGGAGCAGTTATTGGGATCAGACAATCTATTATTCTTTAGGAAATAATCGGTATCAATAAGGTGGTAGATACCTTCTTCGACAAATAGATTTTTTATCTGCAGATTATGAGAGGAAAGAATGCTATCAATATCTTTTCTAAACCTACTTTCCATCAGGATAGTGACAATATCTTTGCTTTTGTTGTTTTCAAGATAGTCATTTGTGATATCTATATTGGCATCTCCACTCCCCAACATCTCATAGCTGATAAATTGAATTGGAACCGTCCCGTTTTCCTGCTTAATTTTGCTTATCATCTTATCAAGTATGGAAAGCTGACTGCTAAAACCGATGCTTTTATAATGCTGTAAATGATCATCTTGGTTAAACCGGATATACAAACTGACAGAATCCTCATCATTAATGTGTGCAATGTTGCAGTTCATGTTGACAGTGTCTCCCATGAGAATAAAACCAAAAAACTGTTCGGTGTAGCCTGTAAGCCTGCCATCACCCGAATATTCCGTAGTCTTGATTGGATATATGTTGATGCTATCAGTATCGTCAGTCTTAGACTGCATTGATCCACACTCATTACAGAATAGTAATGCTATGATGGCCACCGGAATTATTAATAATCTCATTCGTATCATATATATATTCTTCAGTTTGTTATTAATAATTACCAATTTGATAATCACCAATTTACAAATACAGTTTTTTCATATGTATATTTTTCAAACCATGGTTTGTCTAAATACAGCAATGTTATTCCTTTCTAACCGCTTGGTTATGCATGTCTTCCAGTCTTAGAAGCACATAGGTATCGATAATACTATCGGGACATTCATTGATATTATCTATGATGTTTCTTTTCAGAAAGTTTTCTTTTGGGTAAAGACCGAATATGACCTCCTCGACTTCTACATTGCTGACCCGATAATCGTAGCGCGAAAGAATACTGTCGATATCCCGCCTTAACATACTTGTAGACAGTACTTCCTTCAGTTCTTTCAGACCGCCATCCGAAGGAAACCTACGGGAAACATCAACATTGGCATCTCCTGTGCCGGATAACTCAAAGCTCAATCCCTTTAAAATACTATCATGATTATGCTCAAGGAAACCCTTCAAAAAGAGGTCAAGCAGTTTCAGCTGATCCGGATAGGATATGATCTTATAAGGTTCTTCCCGGACATCCGACCATGCGATAGTATCAGCTGCCGTAGAATCGATTTCTTCCTCCAGCTTTGGGGAAACAGCCCAGAACCTTATATCAATATATTTTGTGTCAGACTCCAAAGATCTTATGAAGAAACGGAGCGTATCGCTGCCTTCTGTAAGATAAGTCAGTCTTTCGTTCCGAAATGCAGACTTTTCAATAACATGATACATTGTCCATGGATTCAAGGTAACAGCCAGAGATTGACAGCAAATAAGCAAACTTATCAGCATGTATATTATGTAAATAAATCTTTTCATTCGAAATATCACATTAAAAGATTATAAAGGAATACATAAAGTATGTATAAAGATTGACTGCCATCTTGCGACCCCAACCCATCCTGTTGGTTCCGGCATCAAGACCGGCACCCCCGGCTTTCGATACCGCATACCGCTCCCATTTCAATCATTGACAGGCTCATGCTTGGAATCAAAATCGAGAAGCAGACGATTGAGTGCCTCCAATTCATCGACTTTATCTTCGTCGGCGTATATCTGCTCCACGCGATTCGAAAGCAGCCGATATTCACTCGCATTTTTTATACATCCTCTTGAAAGGATTGCCTTTATCTTTACAAGATCCTTTTTGTTTTTATCATTCAGATCAAAGCCGAATTTATCCTTCAAAATTGCGTTTAAATATTCAATTTGTTCTCTGCTCATGTATCCGGCCATTTCATTCGCATCACTATAAACATACCTCAAGCCTCTGAGGTTATGCCTTTTAAATGCATTTATGACTATTTCCCTGAAATCATCCTGTTTCCCTTCAGGATAAAATTTATCCAATACATCAAGTATAGTCAATACCCAATCCTTGATAAATTCGAGTTCGAAAATATGTTTAGAATCTTTCATTTGATTGAGTTACTTTCACTTCGTTTGAATTTTGCTGATTCTCAAGAATGTATAAAATTCCAATATACTGTCTGGAAGATTGACAGGAGAATAGTCACAGTTTATTTCGGTGAAAGAATTCTTTCCGACAAGACCGTATAAAGATTCCACAATGCCGATTTGCTGTGTCTTCATACGATATGCAGAAAGAAGATTGTCTATATCTTTGCGCAATCGGCAAGTGTCAAGAATATTCATGAGTTTATTATAGCCTCTTGTAGTGCCAGAGATATAATCGTTTGTAATGTCAACAACCACTTGACCGCTTGCAATCATATGATAGTCCAGATATATAGTCTTTTCTGTATCCTTTATAAACTCATTGGTTACGCATCCTAATATCCTATTTAGAAGTTGTAGCTGCTGTTTGTAGCCAACGGATTTATAATTATCAAAGGGCTTGTGACCTCTTATAAAAGTAGAGGAGTCACTATCGCATTGTACACTTGAGAAAACATAATTAACGTCCACACCCATAAAAATTCCATTCTGATTTTGGTGTTCTCTTATTTTAATAAAAAAATTAAGAGTGTCTTTACCCTGAGTGAAGAAAAGAATTTCTTTTGGGTAAGATCCTTCTTCAATAACCTTATGCAGGTTAATCTCACTTCCACAAGCTCCTTTGCATCCGGAATTCAAGATGCCAATATAACCTAAAAATACTGTAAATATGACGAATAACAATTTCATGAGGATAATTTGCCTTGAGAATTTAAGATTCACTTTCTATTGTCCGATTAGGTAGACATCGCAATAAATCTTCTGCCATTTTATGATATTTTTCAAAATTAATGGAGTATGTTGCCCCCCGAATACCGATAAGATAGCCCTTAGAGATTAAAGATGTCGAACTCAAAATCTTACATCTAAGATTTCCTCTACGTTGGCTTACTCGTCAGTTGGCTTGTATGTAGTCTCAAAATCATAGAGCAATTTGTCGAGGGTTTCAACCTGGGATGCATTGTCTTCATCATCAGCGATACGGTCTATCCATTCCTTCACCATGTAGAATTCATCTATATCCTTTATCTTGCCTCTCTTGATGATGCTCTTGATTTTCGCTCTCGTCTTCTTATTGAAATATTCGAGATCGACACCGAATTTTTCCATCAGGATTTTGTTCAAATTTCTTTTATTTGCCGGATCAAGATCAAAAGCCTCCTCGTTAATATCATTAAAACCACATTGCAACGCTTTCGCATCTTGTTTGTCATACGCTTTATTAGTTTGCGCGACTATTTCATCTAAAAGGAACGTACCAAGTTCTTTATTAGAAACAGACATTAATCCATACATGTATTTTGCAACCTCAATTATCCATTCTTTTTGAAAAAGAATTCTCTCCTTTATTGGCATTTCTTCCATATAATTTTTGACGTTGGGTTTGTGCAAGTTTTCAAGTCTTATAGACACACAAGTCTCAATAAGACTGTCCGGACACTCTTGGGTATTGTCAATGATGTTTCTTTTCAAAAATATATCTTTAGGTAAAAGACCAAAGATGGCTTCATCAACTCCTATATCGCTGATTCTATAGTCATAACGGGAAAGAATACTGTCAATATCCCGTCTGAACTTACTTGCCGACAGTAGTTCCTCCAGCTCTTTCAGACCGGCATCGGCCGGAAATCTACGTGAAATCTCCACATTGGCATCACCTGTTCCGAATAACCCGAAACGCAATCCACCTAATGTTCTATCATGATTATGCTCAAAGAAATCCTTTAAAAAGATGTCAAGCAGTTTCAGCTGATCCGGATAGGATACAATCTTATAAGACCCCATCGGGTCATCTGACAAGGTAGAATCGCATACGATAGTATCAATACTTTCTTCCGTTTTTGGGAAAACAGCCCAAAACCTTTGATCAATATGCACTATCGAAGAATCCATATAATTGGATATGGGATGAAGTTGGTAATTCTCTCCTATAAAGTGAATCTGGCTTTCATTGAAAAAGAAACGGAGAGTATCGTCCCCTTCCGTAAAGTAAGTCAGACGATCAGTGATGTAAAACTTTTGTGTATCCTCTCCCAATGTGAAGGGTTCACTTTTGTCATTTACATGATGCAACACCCA
This sequence comes from uncultured Muribaculaceae bacterium, assembly GCA_910588245.1. Taxonomy (GTDB): domain Bacteria; phylum Bacteroidota; class Bacteroidia; order Bacteroidales; family Muribaculaceae; genus Lepagella. The sequence continues at coordinate 84,513 of CAJUQP010000006.1, forward strand.
TGAATCCCTATTGAGAGCCTGAGAATTACAGGCAATAACCAAAATTAGCAGGATAGACGGTATAATGATTCTTTTCATTCGACTATTTTATTATAAATTTCTACAATGACATTGTGGTGTGATCAAGTCGAAGGTTATAGAGAGAAGAGTATTTACGGGTCTCAATCATCGTCCGTATGAAGCCTTTACTTCATTTGCCGTTGATTATTACAGCCCGTCGTGATATTTTTGACAAACTTAACGTTTTGGTTTGAAATATGCAAATTATTAATCATGTTTAAAAACAATATTGTGCAACATTCCATCAGAATCAATCAGAAATAACGAACAGACGATCATCTCAGAAACTTTAAATCAGAAAATATGGAGCTTAGATTGTAAAAGAGGCTGTTTAGTCCGGATTCCAATATATATGACCTGACAGCAATGCGCCCCCAAAAAGTGGATCAACAAAGATTAATTTGTGACTAATTTGTAGGCAACGATATTTGCTGATCTATATTCTATTGAGTAATTTTGCAACTGATTTCACCCTACAGAATACAGTAAGCAGTTATAAAGGATTTAGTACACAATTATGAAAAGAGAGACAATCAACAGGATAAACCGTCTTTTAATCATCGCGGCATGTGGCGCAATATGTATAGGCGCCACGGCATGCGCCACTGTAAGACTAAACCGGCCCGATCAACCGGACCGCGTGACAGTCACCTTCGACAAGACACTGGACAACAGATAAAAAGTCGACATGGCGTCTTGAATACCATGCCGACTTTCCCTGTAGAGTGGAAATTATTTCCGGAGAAAGGAGAAAGCGGAGAAAGCGGTCATTCCAGATCGACAACCGTGATGCCGGCACCACCGAAGCGGACATCTTCATCGCGGAACGACGCAACATTAGGATTGGCCTTGAGCTGCTGACGGATAAGGGTCTTGAGGATACCGTGGCCCGTACCATGGAGTATCCTCAGACGGCTTGCGTTGAACTGCACGGCATCATCAAGGAAATACGTCACTGCCTGCAACGCCTCGTCTGCCCTCATACCCCTGACATCAATCTCATTCTTGAATTTAAGCTGCCGCTCCCTGCTGTCATTGCTCGTTGACGCCGATACCGTCATCACGGTTTCCGTTGCCGTCGGTTTAGGCTTCTGGGCAGGTTGGAGCTTGTCGAGTTCAACAATCGTGCGCAGTCCTCCGAAAGCCACCTCCGCTTTCTTGCCGTTTACACTCAATACCTTACCGACCACTCCCCCGCTCGACATCCTCACATAATCGCCCGGCGCAAGCGTCTTAGCCGCAACAGAAGCCGATGCAGCATTTGTCTTCCTCTCCGACTGCGTCTTCCGACTCTTGTGGCGCAGCGGTTTGAGCACCTCGGGCACTTTTTCCTCCTCATCGCCATCATTTTCAAGATTCCGGCGATATTCCTCGAGTTCACGGCGCACCTGGCGCGTGCGTTCCTTCTCAGCCTCAGCCTTGCGTATCTCATGTATCGAACGCTCAATCTGTGCGTTGGCACCCGCGAGAATCTCCCGCGCCTCCTCACGTGCAGCCTTTATGATGGCCGCACGCTGAGCCTTCAGATCGGACGCATTCCCTTCATAAGTCTCAAGAAGTTTGTCGAGCTTATGCTCCTTCTCCTTTATTCCCAGACGCTTGTTTGCCCAGTAACGGCGGTCGCGCTGTATGTCGAGCAGATACTTGTCCATATTGACATAGTCGCTCCCGACAATATCCCGCGCCCTGTCGATCACATCGCGGGGGAGACCGGTGTTTCTCGCTATCTCCAGAGCGAAGGAGCTTCCCGGATTACCGATGGAGAGCTGGAAGGTAGGACGGAGATGCTGACGGTCGTAAAGCATGGCGCCGTTGACAAAACCCTCCTCCGATTCGGCGAAAGTCTTGAGATTCTGGTAGTGGGTGGTGACAACGCCCATGCATCCTGAATGTCCGAGATCGGTGAGTATCGACTGCGCGAGCGCCCCTCCTATCTGCGGCTCGGTGCCCGACCCCATCTCGTCGGCCAGGATAAGCGTCGAGGCATTCGCATGGCTGAGGAAATACTTCATATTGGAAAGATGCGACGAATAGGTGGAGAGATCATTCTCTATCGACTGCTCGTCGCCGATATCTATGAAAATCCCCTCGAAGACCCCCATATGCGAGTTGGAATAGAGCGTAGGGAGCATGCCGCATTGCATCATATACTGGACTACAGCCACAGTCTTGAGACATACAGACTTGCCACCCGCATTAGGACCGGATATGATAAGTATGCGCCGCTCTCCGCCGAGGCATATGTCGAGAGGCACAGGCTCACGTCCCTGCGCCCGGAGGGTGAGAAGCAAGCCCGGATGTATGGCATGAAACCAGTCGATCTCCGGCTTTCTCTCAATTACCGGCATCTCGCCGCCGGTGTCAATGGCGAAGCGGGCCTTGGCCTTGATGAAATCAAGACGGGCGAGGATGCGGCATCCATCCACAATCTCCTCCACATACGGGCGTATGGTGTCGGTGATGGCTGTCAGGACAATTGCTATCTCACGGCGTTCGTCCATCTCCAGCTCACGCAGACGGTTGCCGGCCTCAACCACTTCCGCCGGCTCTATGAAGACAGTCTTGCCTGTGGCGCTCTGATCGTGGACAATGCCGTTGACACTTCTCTTCATGGCTGACGACACAGGGATGACCATACGCCCGTCGCGCAGCGAGGGAGCGGCATCCTTGTCGACAACACCCTCAGCCACTGCCCTGTCGAGCACACGCCTCATGGCCCGCTGCATGGAGCCGGAAGCCGCCGACATCGCCCTTCTCACTTCAGCCAGCCCGGGCGAGGCATTATCCTTCACATTACCGAAACGGTCTATGCACCGGTCAATCTCCCTGACAATCTCCGGAAACGACGGAAGGGCCGAGAACTCCTCACTGAGATAAGGAAACCGGCTCACGCCACTCTCCTCCTTACGCGAGAAGAAATCATAGACCGCGACCATGGTCGAGAGTGTGGCAGATAGTTTCTGAAGATGTTCGGCCGACATGAACGACCCGGCAGCCTTTATCTCTGAAAGCCGGGGCACGACATCATATACCCTCTCCTCGGGCATCTCCGTCCCCGATTGCAGAAGCGATGTCATCTCCGACACACATGAAAGCCGTCGTCTGACATCCTCGTAGACAACGGCGAAATCCATTCCTGCAGCCTCTTCCTTGCCGAGGCGCGTCTCACATTTTTCTATCAGGATCTGCCTCAGAGCGGCAAATCCGGTCTTGTTCTCAAAATCCTTTGGAAAAATCACGTCATTTATATCTCTCTTCACACCGGCAGAGCCAATATCGGCATATCCCTCTCTAAAAGGATCTTATGGGGAATGCCGGGATTGAAAAGCCGGCTGAATATATTCTTTTTCTTATTAGGCACGATAAGCATCTCGAGCCCCTCTTTCCTTATATAGCCATCGAGTTCCTGACGGAATGTCTTCGAATGGAAGATCTCGCTCCGGAACACGGCCGCAGGATAATTGCCCGCGAAATAATCGCGCAGGGCATCTACCTTCTCCTTTATGTGGCTTCCCGCACGGTCGTTGACCGGCACCAGCGTCACCTCCACCGCCGGATAGTCGAACATGCGCATGAGCGTGTCGACCGACAGTATGTCGTGCTGGTCAAGATTGCAGAAATAAGCCACTTTCTTAAGCGACTCCACCGAGACAAGCTCCATATTCTCAGGCAAAGCCAGAACAGGCACCCGGCATGAATCGATCACCTCGGCAGTGACGCTACCCACGAGATCCTCCTCCTTGCGGTCCTTTCCCCGGGTGGCCATAACCACAAGGGCCGGACGCGTCATGCGGCAATATTCCAGGATAGTCTCCTCAGGAATGCCCTCGTTGAGAAGGGTGGAATAGGCTATGTCGGGAAGCACGCCGTCCTTACGGTCGGTGTCGAGGCGACGTTTGAAATCGCGCATCTGTCTCTCGCTCTCCGTGCGCAGTTCCTGGCCGGTCTGCATCTCGGCGATGCTGTCTGTCTCCGGAAAATCCACGGTAGTGTCGTAGGAGAGGGAGCCTGTGAAATATGGAGTGGCATAGGCATGCATCACCACGGGATGAAGGTTAAGCTTCCCGGCCAGTTCAAACCCGATCCGGCATGCGAGCATACTGTAGGAGGAGAAATCAACGGGGATGAGTATATTTCCCGATGTCCCCTCCATCTTCATCTCCAGCCTCGACGAGTAGAAATCTCCGCTTTCGGTGATCTTGAGGGCCAGGGCGAGGTCTTTCTCATTGATCTTTACCCTTACTCCGGATGCGATGTGCGTACCGGTGAGCACAAGACTCTCGAAGCGCACCTCTATCCCGTGCGACTCTAGTATTTTCCTAAGCGCCACCGCCCTTTCATAGGTGTGGATCGCAAGCGTGATGAATCTTTCTGTCGACATTGTCTGATAGCTTTATCGGTAGATACCTCAAACGGCGCCCCGGAGACCGGAACGCCGTGATGGAACGAATCAGTTCTCTTCTTTCAGAACAACTCAGGCCTCGGCCTTGTTCTGCTCCTCAAGAATCTTGACAGCCATATCGTAGATAGTGGTGTCGTCGAGAACCACGAGACCTCCGTCCGGGCCCGGCTCTATGTGCATGCCGACGTTTTTGCCAAACTGATAGTTGACGCCTCCGAAATAGTTGCGGACGGTCTGTACTGTGAGGTTCAGCTCGTCGGCGATGCGATGGGTGGAGCCGTCGGGCAAACTGTCTTTGAGTCTGCGAAGCTCGTTGAAGGTGATTGTCTTGCTCATAGCAGATGGTATTTTTTGAGGTTATACTTAAACGATTGACTATAAGTAACCGTCGATTATTATTTTTTGTGTCCGGGCTTTGATTGCCTTTTCGATTGCTAATTTAGACATTATTTTGCAATCTACCAAGAAATATGCAAAAATATGTTATGTTTTAAAACATATTCATGTTTTTATGACATTTTATGCCATTGCGCGGTGCATGCGGGAGAGGGAGATAAAGACGCGGAGTCATACAACCGCCATATCGGAGGCGGCTACCCATCCGATATAGTCAGTGTTCATACGCACCTTATACCATGTGGTCTTTCCCTCCGCATCGACCTCTTCCGACAGAATCTGCACGACGGTGCCCTTCGTGAGAACACCTCCCTTGTTGGCGTCGGCATCCTTGCCGGGCTCCGTTAGCAGTGTCACCTTGAAGGCCGTCACTACTCCGGTATCATGCGAATCGGCGGCATTCGCGGCCATAAACGCAAATATGACAAACACAAGAGAGAACAGCAGCGACACCATTCCGCCGAAGAATCCTGTCTTCCGGAGAATGACTGTGCGCGAGAAGATATAGAGTGCGGCGGCCGCCACAAACACAATGAAAGCCACTGCCGCCCATACAGCCCATGTGTCGGACGAGATATCGTCGGCAAGAGCCCCTTTGACCGATTGGAAAAACGACGGCTCATCAGGCACGACCTTATAGCGTTTCCCTTTCTGCTCCGCCTTGTTGGCATCTTCCACGCGGCTTTGAAGATAGTTTATATTGGCCTGTATCGTCTCATCTCCCGGAGCCAGCCGACGGGCCCGGAGCCAGGAGAGCATGGCGTTGCCGTAATCCCCGGTCTGGAAACAGGCGTTGCCGAGATTATAGAGAAGCGCCGCGGAAGTACCTTCCTCTTCGGCCACCCGTTGATAGAGTTCCACCGCGCTTTCATATTTTCCTGCCGCATAGGCCGAATCAGCCTCGGCCAGAATCCCCTGCGCGCCGGCTCCCTGTGAGAATAGACAGAAAGCGAACACAATGGCGATTATCTTACTTTTCATTCCCTTCATTTTTTTGTTGTTTGAATGAATCCTCAAGGCCTTTTATGACCTCGACACCCTCCTCATAGACTTTATCCATGCCGGTCTTCCCCTGCGAGGGAGCATATTTGGCAAACTCGCATTCGTCGATGAGGGCTATGGTGCGCGCTGTCACGTCGGCGCCGATGCCACGCGACTCCAGCGTCTGGCTCACATTCTCTCTTGTCAGCTCCGATGTGGGCATCCTGAGCTTATCACCCAGATACCCCCAGAGCGCTGCCAGCATCTCATCGTAGAAATGATCCGCGTCGTTGCGGCGTATGCAGTCAGCGGCCTTACGCAGACGCATGCGCGCCATCTTGCTGGCTTTGCGGCTCTTCACTGCCAGCAGATCGGAATTGGCCTTGAGATATGCCCTGTAGTAGACAACAGCGCAAACAAGCAACAGGAGCGGGACAAGATAGAAGAGCCAGTAGCCCAACATGCGGACATAAGGGGTATGCTCGAAACTCAATCCGGAGGAAGACTTCATTAGCTCAGGATTGAATGTAAGCCGGCCGCGTGTCTGCGATTTCTCGGAACCTTTCCCTTTACCGACGTTGATCGTATAACCGTTGGCCCTGGAGGTCTCATATTTTCCTGTCTGCGGATCGAAATAGACGAGATCAACATCCGGGATGGTGAATGTGCCGGCCTCAAGGGGCATGAAGGAATAATCGAACCGGGCCGTACCGCTGACGTTGGCACTTCCTACAGTGGCGTTCACCTCGGGAGTAGGGCTATACACCTCAAGCTGCGCCGGATACAACGCGTTGAGATCAGGAAGCTTCACATATTTCAGGTTACCGGTACCTGTGACGGTATAGACCACGGACGCAGCCTGGTTGCTCATGAATTTCTGCGACGGGAGAGTGGATGTGATGGAGAAACGTCCCACGCCTCCCGAGAAATTAGCCGGCTGCGGCGTAGGCAACGGCTTGACGTTTATGCTGAGATCGTTGGGAGTGACATTGAGCTCGAGAGGCTTGGCCACCGACATATTGCCCCAGAAAGGATCATGATAGTATTCGCGCTCGTCGACACTCACGGTGTAGGTGTTGCCTATGACCTTGAGCTGACCCTGCATCTGAGGGAAGATGATATACCGTGCTATTATGGCCGTGGCATAGGTTTTGCCGCCATAAGTCTCATAATTGAGCGACGATGACACGTCTTTCGACTCCTCGACCACAAAGCCTTCGAATTTCGGGGCTGATGTCGCGCCGATAAACTTGATGGCATCATAAGTGGTGTAGAGCTTCACAGTATAGACAAGAGCCTCCTGCTCGTAGGCCGACGACTTGGAGACATCCGCCTTCAGGAAAAGATTTCCATCTCCTTTGCCGATGAATTTGGGGCCGTCGGCACTGTTATGGCGGTCCTGGCCGGAGGGTGCGGCGTTCTGTCCGGGCACGTTACGCTCAGGTTGTGCCGCCTTGCCTATCGCATATGACACCGTGTTGCTCTTCACGCCACCGACATCAACCGGACCGAAAGTATAACTTCCTTCGGTCTGGGCCCGCAGGGTCAGCGTATATGTGAACGTATAACTCTGCGTGGTCTTACCGTTGACGCTTGTGAAACTCGACGATTGACCCGTGCGGTCGAAATACAGCACCTTTGCCCCGGGCACTGAGGCGGGCTTCTGCGGGGCCGTCTCCGTGTTCGACACCTGATAGGAGATATAGAAGATATCCCCTACGCCGATGACTCCCCTTCCTCTCCCGTTCTGAACGCTGAGGTGGACTGAGGCTCCCCATGCCGACACAGCGCCGAGAAGGAGCATCAGAAGCAATATTATATCTCTATTTTTCAATTTCATCTGTCTAAATTCAGTTTATACAGCTACCCGACTATAATTGTGTGGCACCTGATCCTGCCGACTTACTACCGCTTAACGATGTCATACATCGATAAATACCGGAGGCGCACCATCAGACGGCATTCCGTCGCCTACCGTGATACGGATCTCCGGGGCCGTGGCTGTGGAATAGGCTCCTTTCTCTACGTCGTAGTATATGAACTTTATGCCGTCGACCGTGTATGTCCCCTCTTTGTCAGGACACACCACACATTCAATCTCAATCTCCGAGCCGAGACGCCCGTCCTTCACATAATGTGAACGATTGTCGGTCATCGACTTGAATTTCAATCCTTCAGGCAGCATCTTCCTTATATCGGGAAGGGATGCCCCGGTAAGGTCGCCATAGCCGACTATGTCTATCACCAGTTCGGCGTCTTCTCCGGCCCTCAGCTCCCCCTCAGGGAGATAGACCGAGACTTCAAACTCCCCCACGGCCCCTGAGAAAGCCTCAGGCCTATTCTTAAGTGGGAGAGCCGCAGCCCTGACAGTAAGATCAGGAGCTTTAAGGTCGAGGGTTTCCAACTGGTTTCTTACCATAGGCCCCCAGAATGGATCATCCACCTTTACACGATGTCCAAGCCCGAGCCGGTATTCTCCACCCGAAAGGGTATATTTCCCTTTCCGGTTGACTCCGAGGAAATATCTGTCGATCACCGCCGTGAAATATTTCCGGCCGTCGACGGTAACTTCCGAGAGCTGTGAGTCGGGCGATGACTGGGTGTAAGGGAGCGGTGCGAGACCTGGTTCTCTCAGCATCTCCAGTCCGGCCACATTCGGATCAGGGGAATAAAGCACAACCTCATATATCAGACGCTCCCCTTCCACGACATTACGCCTATCGACACGTGTCTCCAGAAACGGCATGTCGCGTTTTTCCCTGCCATGGGCAAGAGGCGTGGCCACAGCCGTCAGGATGAGCAGAAGTATCGCCGTGCAAATATCAGGAAGCCGTCTCATATACATCACCAGTTTTTCCTCGACCTGTTCTGGCCTTTGGTTTTATCGCCCTGGCTGCCGTTACCGACACGCGCGCGGGTCTGATTCTCCTTATTCTCCATCGCTTTCAGGATCTGGTCGGCAGTCTGCTGGTTGATGTCCTGAGGCTGCTGTTGCTGATTCTTGTTCTGCTGCTGATCCTGATTCTGGTCCTTGTTCTGATCCTGGTCTTTGTTCTGGTTCTGATCCTTGTTCTGGTCCTTGTTCTGATCCTGATTCTGATCTTTGTTCTGATCCTGGTTCTTGTCTTTGTCCTGATTCTGATTCTGCATCTTGAGCTGCGTGATCCTCAGGTTTCGCTTGGCGGCGGCATCATCGGGATTCAGGCGCAGGGCCTGCTTGTAATAGTCAAGAGCCTGCGGATAGCCCTCAGAGTTGAAACAGACGTTGCCGAGATTATAATTGGCCTTCGCAGCGAGATCAGGCTTCTGGCTACCCAACTTGGAGACCATCTCCATCGACTCGCATCCCTTCTTGAGCATATCCTTGGCCGTCTGGGTGGTGTCGGAAGGATTCGAGCCAAGGCGGATCTGTGAAAGCCCGAGATTGTAGCGCGCCACGGCCGAATTGGGATTCATCTTCAGAGCCTCCTGATATTTGAGCATGGCGGCACGATAGCGGCCGTCATTATAGAGCTTGTTGCCCGCGGTAATGGCATTCCTCTCCTTCCTGTTTGACTCCACTTTCTCTGCATGGATGTCAAGACATAACAGGGGGAGAGCGAAGAGCGCCGCGATCAATATTACTATATATCTTTTCATCTCTTATCCTCTTTCTTGAAAAATGTGATTCTGTCGAGCCAGGCTATCTTTCTGTCGAGTATGAATATATCCAGGATCAGCAAAGCCAGGGCAATCCAGGCGAAGATTCCGAAGAGCTCGTCGTGGATTGCGGAGAAACTTGACTCGAGAGCGGTTTTTTTCACGGTGTCAAGCTGCTTGTCAAGTTCGTTGAGCGCGTCGTTGTTCGAAGCGTTGACATAGATTCCTTTTCCGGCAGAGGCGATCTCCGTGGCCAGATCCTCATTGAGGGCGGTACGCACAGGCTCTCCGGTCTCCGGATTGATAAGGAACCCGCCACCTTTCACAGGAATAGGCACCGGTACAGTCGAGCCAAGGCCGACCACGTCAAGCTGTATGCCGTTCTTGGCCGCGTTGACCGCGGCATCCATCACGCTCTGCTGATCCTCGAGTTCCTCGGCATCGGTGATAAGGATTATAGCCTTGCCGATCTTCTTGTCCTCGCTGAACGACTTGGTGGCAAGATCTATGGCAGCCGCTATATTGGTGCCCTGGTTCTTTATCTGATAGGGATCGATGGAGTTGAGAAACATCTTTGCCGATACGTAGTCGCTCGTCACCGGGATCAGAGTATATGCATCGCCCGCATACACGATGAGGCCGACACGGTCGTTGTCAAGCCTGTTGATAAGCTTCTCGAGCACGAGTTTGGCAGTGCGCATACGGTCGATACCCTTCTCCTCTCCGGTGGAGGAAGCAAGCATCGAGTTGCTGGCATCGACAGCGATCACCACCTCAATGCCCTCCTTTACGGTCTTCTCATCTTTCACCCCCCCCCACGGGCGAGCGAAAGCAATGATGATAAGAGCCAGCGTAAGCATCTGGAGGGTGATCTTTATCGGCGGTTTATAGGGCGACACCTCCGGCATCAGAGGCGTCAGTATCTTCGGATTGCCAAACTTGCGCAGATTCCTGCCTCTGGCATAACGCGCCCAGGCATAGAGAGCCACGAACGCCGGCACAAGCAGGAGCAGCATCAGAAGTTTGGGATATGCAAAACTGAACATTGCGTATATCTTTTATGGTTCACAGCATTTCTGTGGCGCACCGGGCGTCACGGTATTCGTCTGAGCACAGTGTAGCGGAGCAGCAACGCCGCGCAGAAAGCGCAAAGCGAAAGCATGATCCACGGCATGAAATCCTCGTCGGTGAGGGTGAAGCGGTCTACGTCGAGCACCGTCTTCTCAAGAGTGTCAATCTCGTTGAAGACATCGTTGAGCATCCTTTCGTCGGTGGCCCTGAAATATTTGCCTCCGGTGAGAGATGATATCTGCTTTAACGACTGCTCATCAATCTTGGTCTCCATCGTGACTGAAGAGAATCCATAAGGATCAGTCACCTGGATAGTGCCGTTGGTGCCCACTCCGATGGTATAAACCTTTATCCCCTTCTGCTTCGCGATCTGAGCCGCTGTCGAAGGAGGCACGTCGCCGGCATTGTTGGTGCCGTCGGTCAGAAGGATGATGCTCTTAGACCTCGCCTTACCCGAGGCTATCCTGTTGATGGCGCTCGTCAGACCGTCGCCGATGGCTGTACCGTCGTTAAGATCCCCCATCTCTACCTCCTTGATGGCGTTGATAAGGGCGGCGCGGTCGTTGGTCAGCGGCATAAGCGACAGACTCTCGCCGGCAAACACCACAAGGCCCATATTGTCGTTGTCGCGCATATTCACGAATTTCATGGCCACATCCTTGGCGGCCGCAAAACGTGAGGGATCAAAATCACGCGCAGACATACTGCCGGAGATATCGAGGGCGAGCACGATATCGGTTCCCTCTATTCTCGAGGTGCGCATATGGTCGTGGGTCTGGGGGCGGCAGAGCGCCACTATGAGACCGCCGATGGCCACCAGCTGGAGCGCGAAGCATACATGCATGGCCACGACTTTCCACGATGTGGGAAGCTTGGCAAGGCTCTCGGTGGTGGATATCCCGATCGACGGGTTCGAATTGCGGTGTTTCCACACATACCAGGCGATCAAGGGAATGAAAACCAAGAATAGCCATAGCAGGCCGGGATATTTGAGCATCATGACTCACCCCCTTTCTCCACGACCGGAGTCCCGGCCTTATCTTTTTTAGCAACCTTATCCGGATTATCTCCGTCAGCCTCCTCCTCCGCAACGGGCACAGGTTTCGTCTCCTCCACAAACCTCACGGCATTGTCAAAGGCCGCTATATTATCGGCCGGCAACGGACGGACCTTGGCGAACTTCACGAAATCAGCCACATGCAGGATCTGACGCACATAGTCGCGTTTGTCTTTCACATCGCTGTCATAAAGTCGGTCCATGATCTCGCGCGAGGTCATCTCCATAGCGTTTATGCCGAAACGACGGTCGAGATATACCCGGAGTATATCCGTGAGACGTGTGAAGTATTCTTTCTCCATACCCTGCTCCCAGAGCTTCCTGGCCTTCAGGTCGCGCAGGTCGGTCATAGCTGTCTCATAGGGCGACGGCTCAGGCTTCTTCCTGAGCACCGTGCCCTCCTTCCTGTACCTGCGCATCGCCCAAATGAACGCACCGGCGGCAAGAATCACGATAAGTATGATCCACCAGAAATCGGCGAGCCAGTCGGGCACGAAATCGAGGAACTGTTTCCCCTCCGGTTCCGAGACAGGAGCGAAACCCGCTATGGGATCGTCGGCTGTGACCTTAATCGGCACCACATTAAGGGTAAGCGCATTCGAACGGGCAGAATCGCTTTCGGAGACATACACGAACTGAGGAAGACGGTATGTGCCCGAATCAAAAGCCTGCAGAGGCACCCTGTAGTTGATCTGGATCCTTCCGGAACCGAGCTCGACCGTGTCAGCCTTATACGAAGAGCGCAGCTCAATGCTGTCGCCACAGATACCGACATATCCGCGGGCGGGATCCACATTGCGGAACATCGGAAAACCTCCCGGCTTACCTTTGTCCTGCACCACCTCCAGACCGAGGGTGGTCATGCTTCCCATCAGCAGATTGACGGAATCGAGCTTGGCCGTGACCGTCACCTTCGCCTGGCCGGCGATGGCCAGACATAGGCATATCAACGTCAATATTATCGGTTTTAATCTCTGACTCATTGTCTGTCTTTACTTATTTATTCTGCATGGGTCATCTCGCCGCCGAACGGTTGCGGAACAACGCAAGCAGTGCCTTAACATAATCCTCGTCGGTGGAGATCGATGCCAGATCGACTCCGCATTTACCCGTGGTCGAGGCAAGCCTCTGCTGCCTCTCATACCACGCCTTGTCATATGCCTTGCGCACTTTGGCCAAGGAGGTATCGATCCATCTGTCGGCCCCGGTCTCCATGTCTCTAACCCTGACGAGACCCACGTCGGGGAGACGTGCGTCACGCTTGTCGTAGACCTGTATAGCCGCCAGATCGTGCTTGCGGTTGGCTATCGACATGCTCGAGAAATAGTCGTGGTTGTCGATGAAGTCGCTCATAAGAAATGCCGAGCAGCGTTTCTTGAGAGCGTTGGTCATGAATTTCAAGGCAACATCGATGTCTGTGCCGTGGCTTTGAGGCTTCATATCGATGATCTCCCGGATTATCAAAAGGATATGCTTCTTTCCCTTCTTCGGTGGAATGAACTTTTCAATCCTGTCGCTGAAAAAAATGACTCCCACCTTGTCGTTGTTCTGGATCGAAGAGAATGCAAGCGTCGCGGCAATCTCGGCGATCACCTCCTTCTTTTCCTCTCCCATGGCTCCGAAGTCGCTGCTTCCGCTGACGTCGATCAGAAGCATCATGGTCAGCTCCCGCTCCTCTTCGTAAACTTTTACGAAAGGCTTGTTCTGACGGGCTGTGACATTCCAGTCGATATCACGGATGTCGTCGCCGGGCTGGTATTCCCTGACCTCGGAAAATATCACGCCACGCCCCTTGAAGGCTGTGTGATACTCTCCCGCGAAGATGTTCTGACTCAATCCGCGGGTCTTTATCTCTATTTTCCTAACTTTCTGTAGCAGTTCTTTGGCATCCATTGTCGTGAGTTTTATGCATTCCGCCGCCATCATACCGCGGCTTTACGCCCGCACTCCGGCATAAGACCGGAGAGGGAGGTGGCAATGCCGTAGGGTCAGGGCACAACCACCTTGTCAAGAATAGCGGTGATGACCTCGTCAGCACCGATATTATTGGCCTCGGCCTCATATGAGAGGCCGATTCTGTGGCGCATCACATCATGGCATACGGCACGCACATCCTCAGGGATGACATAACCGCGACCCTGGAGGAACGCATAAGCGCGCGACGCGAGCGCGAGGCTGATGGATGCACGCGGCGACGCACCGTAGGAGATGATTCCGTCGAGGTCGGCGAGGCCGAACTTGGCAGGTTCGCGGGTAGCGAAGACGATATCTACGATATAATTCTCGATCTTCTCATCAATATATATCTGGCCCACGATCTTCTGCACTTCGAGGATATCCTTCGGATTGATCACAGGCACTATAGGATCGAGCGCCCCTTTGATGTTCTGACGTATGATGGCCTTCTCCTCCTCCTTGTTGGGATAGCCTATCACGACTTTAAGAAGGAATCGGTCGGTCTGCGCCTCGGGGAGAGGATATGTGCCTTCCTGCTCGATAGGGTTCTGCGTAGCCATCACGAGAAACGGCTTGTCGAGGGGGAAAGTTTCTTCGCCGATTGTCACCTGACGCTCCTGCATGGCCTCGAGCAATGCACTCTGTACTTTCGCGGGAGCACGGTTGATCTCATCGGCAAGAACGAAATTCGCGAAGATGGGGCCTTTCTTCACCTCGAAGCTCTCGTTCTTTACGCTATAGATGAGCGTGCCTATCACGTCGGCCGGGAGAAGGTCGGGAGTGAACTGGATTCGGCTGTATTTAGCGTCTACCAGGCTCGCGAGCGTCTTTATGGCGAGTGTCTTGGCAAGACCGGGCACACCCTCGAGAAGGACATGGCCGTTGCAAAGAAGGGCAATGAGCAGAGAGTCTACAAGGTGTTTCTGGCCGATTATCCTGCGGTCCATACCGTTGCGGATCATGCTCACAAAATTGCTTTTTGAAGCGATCAGATCATTCAACTCTCTGATATTCACTGTTTCGTTCATATGATTTTCTTTGTTTTGTTATGCCTCTGAATATGTGGTTTTTTCAAATTGCAAAAATAGCATTTATTAACTTAAAAAATTCCACCGTTTCTGTTAAATAATCTATAACGTGATTAAACCTTATTAAAACAGCCTCTTCCGGTGCCTCACAGGCTGAAGAGACTGTCATAATGCCGTCAGTTTTGCGAATCCTCGCGGAATGCGTTCCACCCCTGTGCCTTTATGGGAATCTCGCCGCCATCGCGGGTCACAAGCGCAGCCCCGAGCTGAGGTTCCGTCACATAACCTATCATGGTGACGCCTTTCATCTTCTCTATTTTCTCATTGTCTGTGATAGGCACCGTGAACAACAGTTCATAGTCCTCACCTCCGTTCATGGCAGCAGTCACAAGATTCATGTTGAATTCCTCGGCCATGAGAGCTGTCTGATAATCGATAGGGATGCGGTCTTCATACACCCGGCAACCCACTCCTGAATCCTTGCATATATGGAGAAGCTCCGACGAAAGGCCGTCGCTTACATCGATCATTGACGTGGGTTTGATTCCCTCCTTGCGCAATGCCTCCACTATATCCCTTCTGGCCTCGGGCTTAAGCTGGCGCTCGAGTATATATTCCTTTCCTGCGAAATCCGGCTGGAAATCTTTCTGTCCGGCGGCTACCGCGTTCTCCCTCTCGAGCAGTTGAAGGCCCATGAAGGCGGCTCCAAGATCGCCGCTCACACAGATGATGTCTGTAGGCTTCGCGCCTGTCCGCGTCACGACATCCTCCGGCCGTCCCTCCCCGAGGCAAGTGATACTGATCACAAGCCCTGTCACCGAGGCACTGGTGTCTCCTCCGACAAGATCCACCCCGTAGAGCTCACATGCGAGCCTTATGCCTGAATAGAGTTGCTCGAGATGTTCTACGGTGAAACGGCTCGAGACACCCAGGCTGACAGTGATCTGCCGCGGAGTGCCGTTCATGGCGTAGACATCACTGAAGTTTACGATGGCTGCCTTGTAGCCCAGATGCTTGAGCGGCACATAACGAAGGTCGAAATGTATCCCCTCAAGTAGAAGGTCGGTGGTTACGAGCACGTCCTTATCGCCATAACGAAGTATAGCCGCGTCATCGCCGACTCCTTTCTTGGTGCTTTCGTTCTTAAGAGGGAATTCTTTCGTAAGCCGGTCGATAAGACCGAATTCTCCTAATGAGGATATCTCTGTCTGACTATCTTCCATCTGATATGAATTACTTTTTTAAAACCGCCGGGCACATTTCTCTGGGAAACATGCCCGGCGCATGCCTTATTCATCACTGCGTGCGCCCGGCATCACAGATCGGGTCTATGTTTCCGTCAGATACGCGCGAGCATCTCTTTAATGATTCCGGTCATCACAGGCTGGGCTTTAACGGCTGCCTTCTGCACCTCCTCATGGGTGGGCACCTCCTTGATGTCCTTCCCTCCGAGGTCGGTGATCACCGAAATACCGAACACCATCATGCCGGCATGATTGGCCACTATGACTTCCGGGACTGTCGACATGCCTACAGCATCGCCGCCGATCACACGGAAATACTCATATTCCGCGGGAGTCTCAAACGTCGGACCGGGAGTGCCGACATAGACACCATGCATAAGTCTTATCCCCTGCTCGCGGGCTATGTCGTCGGCCATCATGATGAGTCCGCTGCTATAGGCCTCAGTCATGGCGGGGAAGCGGGGACCGAGTTCCTCGAAGTTCTTCCCACGCAGAGGATTCTCGGGGAAAAGATTGATATGGTCGGTTATAACCATGACATCGCCCACACGGAATTCCTTGTTCATGCCTCCCGCGGCATTGCTGACGAAAAGCTTTTCGACTCCGAGTTCCTTCATGACCCTGACAGGGAATGTGACCTGCTTCATGTCATAGCCCTCATAATAATGGAAACGGCCCTGCATGGCCATTATATATTTTCCTCCGAGATTACCGAAGATCAACTTTCCGCTGTGCCCCTCTACCGTGGAGACCGGGAAATTCGGGATATCCTTATACGACAGTTCTTTCTTAATCTCTATATGATTGACCAGATCACCGAGACCTGTGCCGAGTATCACAGCTATGCAGGGCATCTCCCCCACTTCATTCCTTATGAACGCCGCCGTCTCGCGGATCTTTTCGAGCATTGTCTTTTCCATTTTGTCTGATTTTAGGCTGAAGAAACCACTATAGATATCGATATCCATAGGGCTTCAATGATTTAACATTATATGTCGCGGTTTTGTTTCTCAACTTTCCGTCAATCCTCGCGGATCACATCCGCGCCTCGCATTCAAGACTCTTTCAGATCAAGACTGTTTTTCAGTTCCTCTATGAAATTCTTGTCATCTATACCGTTGACCATTTTCACGGAAACCGGCAGATAGAATGTAAAGGGTTTAAGCGACTGAGGGAAATAAGGATTGAACATAAGACGCACGGCATCCTTCTCGGTCGTGACTATGATCTTACGACGTCCCGGCATCGACTGAAACCTCGCGCATATGTCATCTATATCATCACGTCCGAAATCATGATGATCCGGATAGTGGTCTACCTTCACACTGAAAGGATAGTTCTTGAAATGACGCACGAAATAGCGGGGATGTGCGATGCCCGTGAGAAGGAGCACGGAATCCTCAGCTCCGAGCTGCGTCAGGCTCGCATGATACGGCGCGTCGTCGGGGAAGACCGGCTTAAGCGAACCGTATTCATATCTCGAGAAAAAGAGTTTCTGAAATTTCATGAGATCGAGATCTTTCGATGCGATCCTGAAATTGATAGGCATGAGGTCGTCAGGACATTTTGTCACGACAACCATATCAGCTCTGTTGACCTGTACAGGACTCTCACGCAGGCGCCCCAGAGGGAGCAGATGATCCTTATAGAACGGACGGCTGTAGTCTGTAAGAAGCACCGACACTTTCGGTTTGACCCAGCGATGCTGGAAAGAATCATCGAGCACTATAAGCTGAAGATCGGGAAACAGACGCAGCAGTTCAGATATGCCTTTCCTCCGGTTCTCGCAGACAGCCACGTGAGCCCGCATACCAAATTTCTGATATATCTGATAGGGCTCATCGCCGAGAAGGTCGGGAGTGCTCTTCGAATTGGCAAGTACGAAACCCTTGGTTTTCCTCTTGTAGCCGCGGCTGAGGACGGCCACTTTATAATCAGCGGCCATCTGGCTCACTATATATTCCACGTGAGGAGTCTTGCCCGTGCCGCCGACAGTGATGTTGCCTACTCCGACAATCGGAACATCATATTCCTCTTCCTTAAGTATATTTGAGTCGAAAAGCCAGTTTCTGACACCGGTGACGGCGCCATAAATCCACGAGAGGGGGGTAAGAATCCCCACCATTATCTTATCTTTCGTAGTCTTCACTGCTTTTCTATTTTCAGGGTTATATATTTTGTTTGACGCGCATACCGATCTGACAGAAGTACAAATCAGAATGCCATCGCCTTTGGAAACTCCACCTTGAAATAAGGCATCCTGGCCTGTACGGGCTTGGCGCGCAATACAGATTCGGCAAATCGCACGGCAAGATATTCATAGTCGCCGGCGAGAGCTTTCTGCATGGCGATCATCGCACTCATATTGCCGAGTTCCGGGATAAGATCCCAGATGCTTTCCTCTATCTTGGGATAGCATGCAATATCGTAGGAGTCGCCGAGTCCGGCTTTCTTAGCCACCCAGTCGGTGGCGTCCCCGAGGGAGCCGAGAGCATCGACCAGACCGATCTCGAGAGCCTTCCCGGCATCCCAGACACGACCCTCGCCAATCACCCTCACCTTCGATTCCGGCATATTGCGGCCCTTGGCCACGCGTGCCACGAAAGTGTCATATCCACGCTCCACATATTTCTGCATAGCCGCCATCTGGGTTTCCGACATGGGATAGTAAAGATTCGGGAAGTCTGCCTCCGGATCAGTGCTTACAGTCTGCGGACTGACACCCAGCTTCTCTGCAAGGCCTTTGCCGTTGGGAATAAGGCCGAAGATGCCGATAGAACCCGTTATGGTCAGCGGATCAGCGAATATGCGGTCGGCAGTGCATGATATCCAGTAACCTCCCGATGCTGCATATGCCCCCATCGACACGGCGAAAGGTTTCCCTTTGGTCTTGAAATAATCGAGGGCCTCCCCTATCTGTGTGCTTCCATAGACAGCGCCGCCGGGAGAATTGACACGGAGCACAAGCCCCCTGACATCGTCGTCTTCAGCAAGTTTCACAATCTGAGGCACGAGATCCATATAATTTATAGTGCCCGAGCCGCCTCCGTCTACAATCTCGCCCGTGGCATAGAGCACTGCGATCTTTTTACCGGAAGAATATGCTGTTCCCCAATCAGTCTGGGAAAGAAGGGAAGACGGCTCCACGAATTTAAGATCATCCTTATCCTTGCCTATTGTCTTGGCTATGATGCTGTCCACACACCTCTCATAAACAAGTCCGTCGACAAAACCCTTCTCAAGGCTGAAAGATGCCGGTTGGGTAAACAGATATTCGCGGGCCACTATCGAATCGATACCGGCTGCGGTCAGTTTCTTTCTCTCGGAAGCGATCCCCTCACGGATCACGCTCCACATATTGCCGTAGAGGGTGTCGAGCTGCGCTCTTGCGGGCGCGCTCATCTCCGTGAGAATGAACGGTTCGACCGCTGATTTGAAAGTGCCTACCTTCACTACCTGAAAAGAGATGCCGAGCTTGTCGAAAAGGCCTTTCATGTAGAGATTGGTGCCACCCAAGCCCTGGATGAGAAGCATACCGGCAGGATTCATGTATATCCTGTCGGCCACCGACGCCACATAATAGTCGCCGGTGGCTATATTGCCGCCGTAGGCTATGATCTTCTTGCCACTCTCCTTGAATCCCGACAATGCCGCCCTCAAGGCGTTGAGGGTAGCCGGTGCTGCCATCACGCCGTTACACTTCAGATAGATAGCCGAGATATTCTTGTTCTCTTTCGCCTCAGCAATAGCCGAGACAAGCGACGCAAGATTCTGCGGGCGCTTTATATCGCCCTGAAGAAGCGACATATAATTGAGATCTGTCGGAGTCTCACGCTCATCGAGCTGACCCTGAAGATCTATTACGAGCACACTCCCCTTGGCTATGGAGGTATCTTTGGCCGACGAGCCTTCCAGGGCTCCGACCAGACCTATGCACGCGATCACGGCCACAATACCGAAAAGCGCTATCGCAATCCAGGCTCCGACGAACGACGACAGAGCATTGAGGAAAAATTTCTTCAGCATATCTTTATCTGTATGATGATGTTCTGATTCCGGCGGGGGCAGTCCCTGAGGCCGGGAGATGTTGGAGTCAGAGTGAAGCTATCACCTTCTTGATATCCTCGGCAAGGGCGTCGGCCTTATCCATGGTCTCAGCCTCGCTGTAGATACGGATAATCGGCTCCGTATTAGATTTACGAAGATGCACCCAGCTGTCAGGGAAATCTATCTTCACGCCGTCGATGTCTGTGATACGTTCGTCGGCAAACTTCTCCTTGACCGCCTGAAGTATCGCATCGACATCAATGTCGGGCGTAAGCTGTATCTTGTTCTTGGCAATAGCGTATCCGGGATATCCGGCTTTGAGCTCGCTCACCTTCTTCCCCTCCTTTGCGAGCAGGGTGAGGAACAGGGCCACTCCCACAAGTGCGTCGCGACCATAGTGCAACTCAGGATATATCACTCCGCCGTTGCCTTCACCGCCAATCACAGCGCCGGTGTCTTTCATTTTCCTGACCACGTTCACTTCTCCGACGGCAGCCGCCGAATAAGAGCATCCATGCTTCTCGGTCACGTCGCGCAGCGCACGCGAGCTGCTGAGATTGGAGACGGTAGAGCCCGGAGTCCTCGAAAGCACATAATCTGCCACAGCCACAAGGGTATATTCCTCCACAAACATCTCGCCGTTCTCCATCACAATGGCCAGACGGTCAACATCGGGATCCACAACAAAACCGACATCGGCCACACCGCTCTTCATGAGATCAGAGATCTGGGTAAGGTTCTCAGGAATGGGCTCCGGAGTATGGGCAAACCGGCCGTTAGGCTCGCAGTTGAGTTCCACGACCTTCTTCACACCGAGACGGCGGAGCAATTCCGGGATTACAGCCCCGCCTACAGAATTGACGGCATCGACCGCTACGGTGAAGCCTGCTTTCGCGATGGCTTCCCGGTCGACAAGAGGAAGATTAAGCACCATGTCGATATGACGCATTGCCCAGGTCTCGTCTTTATATTCCTTGCCGAGATCCATGACCTCCGCAAATCTGAAATCCTCTTTCTCGGCGATCTCTATCACCTGCTTCCTTTCGGCATCGGAAAGGAATTCACCGTCGGAGTTGAGCAGTTTGAGAGCGTTCCACTGCACCGGATTATGGCTTGCGGTGATTATGATGCCGCCGTCAGCGCCAAGACCTGTCACAGCCACCTCGGTGGTAGGAGTGGTGGCCAGACCGATATTGATCACGTCAAGCCCCATC
The DNA here is from genome assembly GCA_910588245.1 of uncultured Muribaculaceae bacterium. Taxonomy (GTDB): domain Bacteria; phylum Bacteroidota; class Bacteroidia; order Bacteroidales; family Muribaculaceae; genus Lepagella. The sequence goes on from CAJUQP010000006.1 coordinate 105,608, forward strand.
GCCATAAGGGCGCCGCTGACAAGATGGCTGACCATCTCACCCGAAAGACGGGCGTCGCGCCCCACGACTATCTTGGACGCTCCCGGGTTATTCCTTTTGATAAACTCGGCGTAGGCCGATGTGAATTTCACGATGTCCACTCCGCCGAGACCTTCGCCGGAGCCTCCGCCGATTGTGCCGCGGATGCCGGAGATTGATTTTATCAGTGCCATGTATCTATGATGGGATATTTGCTGTTTGTCAGATTATATAGATTACAGTTGTCGGGAAGAGAGGGATCGCATGCGTCCTGTCAGAACGCCGTTTCAATATTCAGGGCGGAAATAGCGCACGTTTACCAGATACGGCTGACACGACGACTGGTCGTTGTAATTATTATAATTAGTAAAGCCGTAGTAACTCTTGAGCACGAGGTTCACCTCACAGTCATATCCGAAGAACTTAAGCGGCATCTGTATTCCCGAGCCGTAATTAGCCGACGTGCCGCTCTGGCTGCCCAAGATGAAATACGTATCGCCATAGTAAACATTATTCGAGTTGCCGTCATCGTAGGTATCATTTCCAAGATAAAGCTCCTTGAGGTTCTGACGGCTGAAACGGAAATACACCTTGTCGCCTGTCTCAACCTTCTCCGCCTCTCCCTTGGAGATGACCTGCATGTAGACATATCCGTCCTCATCAAGCTTATAGAAAGGGGCATCCTTGCCAACGATGAAAGAGATCGAGTCTTCAGGCACCTCGAGCAGGACCTTCTGGCCGGCAAGAAACTGGTTGACAGCCTTCTCCTCCTCTCTTAGGAGCTCGGAATAGCTCACACTCTTGCTGCACGACGCCATTCCCGCGACAGTGAAGGCGAGAATCAACATCCATATCGTTCTTGTCATTTTCTTTGTTATGTCAGTCATTTTTCTATTGTTTCTATGGGTTTATGATGTCTGGGTACTTGCGGAGGGGATACCCTCAGCCCCCGCGCGCTGATCCTTCTTGAGATATTTGTCGTAGCGTGGCATCGCCTCTATCAGCAAGTCGCGGCATTCATCGAGGCTTCCGTAGAATTCGCCACCGGCCGCCTGGATATGTCCCCCACCGTTGAAGAGATCCTTGCATATCTCCGAGACAGGAAAACCGTCGATACTTCTTGCCGACACCTTCACGCAATCGGCATCCTCCCGCATGAATATGCTGTAGACGACACCCTTGATCTCGAGCGGACGGTTGACAAGGCCTTCCGTGTCTCCCCTCTCGTAATGATAGTTTTCAAGGTCGTTCCTGTCGAGGGTTATCAGCGAGCATCTATGGTTCTGGAATATACGCATCTTCTCAGAGATGGCGTAAGCCTCAAGCCGCAGACTCCAGTATGACCTTGTGTTGAGTGCCTCCCTCACAATCCTCTCCTTGTCGACATCCTTCTCAAGAAGACGCATCAGGATCTCATATAGGTCATGATGCTTACAGTTGACAGAGAAATTTCGTGTGTCAGTCACGATGCCGGTCAGAAGGCACGTGGCACAGTCTCTGGAGACATCACCATAAAGGCCCATCGCGGCTATCAGCCGGAACACGAGCTCGCACGTCGACGACATATCCGGGAAAGAGAAAGTCAGATCGGTGAACTGAGCCGGCTCCTGATGATGGTCTACCAGCACCTTGCGGCATGGAGCGCTCTGGATCACGGGAGCGAGGGAGTCCTGACGCGACGGTGTGTTGAAATCGCAGAATACGATCATGTCGGCCGCCGCCACAGTGTTCTCGCAATAGCGGGCATGGCATGTGTAGACCGCGATATCCTTGAACCCCGGAAGGAATGACAGGGTCTGCGGAGCCTTGTCAGGCACCACTACTGTGGCGTCTTTGCCAAGCTGCCTTAGGAGATGCCAGAAAGCGAGCGTGCTCCCGATGGCATCGCCGTCGGGGCGCACATGGCATGTAAGCACTATCCTTTCAGACTCCTTTATCAGGGTCAGAAATTCTTTCGCCTTGTCAGAATCTATTAATCTATCCATAGCATGATGCTGAGAATCAGGTGCACGGAGAAGCCCGGCGTCATCGTCCACGGCCGGTAGCCGTCATTTTCAAGCCACAAAGATACGAATTATCTCGCAAATTCTGCCTAACTTTGTATCCAAATTTAGTTAAAATGCATACGAACGAAGAAAAACTTGCCGCCTTCGGAAAGCTGCTCGATGTGCTCGACACTCTGAGGGTGCGCTGTCCCTGGGATGCGAAACAGACCAATGAGTCGCTGCGTCCCAATACCGTCGAGGAGGTTTTCGAGCTTGTCGACGCCCTCATCACCGACGATGCCGAAAATATCAAGAAGGAGCTCGGCGACGTGCTCCTTCACGTGGCGTTCTATTCTAAAATCGCCTCAGAGCAGGGCAGATTCGACATTGCCGATGTGTGCACTGCCCTGACCGATAAACTGATATTCCGCCATCCGCACATCTATGGCGACGTGCAGGCGGATTCAGCCGACAAGGTCGCCCAGAACTGGGAGCAGATCAAGCTGCGTGAGAAAGGGGGCAACAAGACGGTGCTCGCCGGTGTGCCCTCCGCGCTCCCGGCCCTGATAAAGGCCAACCGCATCCAGGAGAAAGCCGCCAACGTAGGATTTGACTGGGAAGACCGCTCGCAGGTGTGGGATAAAGTCAAGGAAGAGGCCGGAGAAGTGGAGCAGGAGATAGCATCGGGCAATGCAGACGCCCTTGAGGCGGAATTCGGCGACCTGATGTTTGCCGTGGTCAACGCAGCCAGATTGTATGGAGTGAACCCGGAGAACGCTCTGGAGCGCACCAACCGTAAATTCATATCCCGCTTCAACCATCTCGAGCGCCGCGCCAAAGAACTCGGCCGATCGCTGAAAGACATGACGCTTGAGGAGATGGACGAGCTCTGGAACGAAGCCAAGAAACTCGAATGATACTCTGCATCACTGAGAAGCCCAGTGTGGGCCGCGACATTGCCAACATACTCGGAGCAACACAGAGGCGCGACGGATATATGGAGGGCAACGGATATTGCGTGACCTGGACGTTCGGCCATCTATGCTGCCTCAAGGAGCCTCACGACTATTGCCTTAACTGGAAGACATGGTCGCTCTCGGCATTGCCCATGATTCCTCCGAGATTCGGCATAAAGCTCATCGACAACGACACATACCGCAGGCAATTCAACGTAATCGCCGACCTTATCGGGAAATGCGACGAGGTGATCAACTGCGGCGATGCCGGTCAGGAGGGTGAGCTGATACAGCGCTGGGTCATGCAGAAGGCGGGATGCTCCAAACCGGTGAAGAGGCTCTGGATCAGCTCCCTCACCGACGACGCGATACGGGAGGGATTTCAGAACCTGCGTCCGCATGCCGACCTCGAACCCCTCTACACCGCAGGGTTATGCCGGGCAATAGGCGACTGGGTGCTCGGCATGAACGCCACACGGCTGTATTCCCTGAAATATGGCACCAACCGCCAGGTGCTCTCGATCGGAAGGGTGCAGACCCCCACACTCGCCCTCGTCGTTAACCGACAGCTTGAGATCGAGAATTTCAAGCCTACCGATTACTGGGAACTCAAGACTCTCTACCGCGACACCCTTTTCTCTGCTTCCGGCAAGAGCTTCGACAAGGAGGAGAAGGGGATGCAGACCGTGGAGCGCCTGCGGCAATTCCCCCTCAAGGTCACGGATGTGACGAAAAAGGCCGGGAAAGAGGCGCCACCGCGTCTGTTCGACCTGACCTCTCTCCAGGTGGAATGCAACAAGAAGCTCAATCTCGGTGCCGAAGACACCCTCCGCACCATACAGAGCCTTTACGAAAAGAAAGTAACGACTTATCCGCGTGTCGACACGACCTACCTTACCGACGACATGTATGGCAAATGCGGCGGCATCCTCAATTCACTGAAAGACTATCAGATGCTGATGGCGCCCCTGCGGGGCAGGAAACTGAGGAAGAGCAAGAAAGTGTTCGACAACTCGAAAGTGACCGACCACCACGCCATCATACCGACAGGGCAACCTCTGCCGGATGGCCTTTCGAAGGCTGAGCGCGATGTGTTCAATCTTATAGCACTCAGATTTATCGCGGCTTTCTTCCCCGACTGCTCGTTCGAACAGACCGTCGTCAACGCAAAGGTAGACAATGTCAGCTTCAAGGCCACGGGCAAGGTGATTCTTGATCCGGGATGGAAATTAGTGTTCGCGGGCGAACGCAAGGATCCCGACGGGGAGACCGACAAGGAGAAAGACAATGATACTGACGAAGGAGCCGTACTGCCTGTCTTCACCAAAGGCGAGGAGGGCCCTCATCAGCCCAGACTCGTGAAAAAGACCACTCAGCCACCGAAATACTTCACGGAGGGCACGCTGCTGAAAGCGATGGAGACTGCCGGGACGCTCGTAGACGACGAGGAATTGCGCGAGTCGCTGAAAGCCAACGGCATCGGACGCCCTTCTACGCGCGCGGCGATAATCGAGATCTTATACAAGCGCGGATATATCGTCAAAGAGAGGAAATCGCTGAGGGCTACCCCTGCCGCCATCGAGCTCATAGGCCTCATCAAGGAGGAACTGCTGAAAAGCGCCAAACTCACGGGCATATGGGAAGGACGTCTCCGCAAGATTGAGCGTAAGGAATACGACCCTCAGGAATTCATCGCCAATATCAAGCAGATGATCACCGAGATAACGCTATCGGTGATCCGCGATTCCTCAAATCGCCGCATAGTGGCGGAGCAGAACACCGGCAAAAACGAAGAGGAGCCTAAAGCGAGGAAAAAAACGAAAAAAACACCCACTAAAAAGCCGTCGGACGACGTTTGATTGTTAGATAAAGAAAAGATTCTTCAATGACTGCGAATCTGATCATACAATATATCATCGTAGGCCTTATCCTCGCAGGGATTGTGGTCTGGGTAGGCATACGCCTTTACAGGATAAGAAAACGCGGAAAGATTGACAGCTGCTGCGGATGCTCCCTCTCCGGGGCGTGTGGGAAAAAGAATATTCTCAGGAAAAACGGAAAAAAAGACTGCTGCTCATGAAGACAATGAAGATATGGAACGGCGAGGCATCATCCCGTCAGCTCGACGAGATCTGCCGCGACCTGAAAGAGGGCCGGATAATGATCTGCCCTACCGACACCCTCTACGCGATAGCCTGCGACGCGCTACAGCCTAAAGCGATCGAGAGGATATGCCGTCTGAAAGGGATCAACCCTGAAAAGACCAACCTCTCGATAATCTGCGCCGACATATCGATGGCCGCGGAGTATGCCCGCTTCGACAATTACGCGTTCAGACTTCTGCGCGACTGCACCCCGGGCCCCTTCACTTTCCTTTTCAAGTCTGCCTCGACATTGCCTAAGGCATTCAAGGGAAGAAAGACCGTCGGGGTCAGGATCCCCGACAACGCGTTATGCCGTGATATAGTGGAGCGTCTCGACCATCCCCTTCTTACCACCTCCATAGAATATGCCGACTCAGACTATGCCATAAACCCGGGCCTCATAGCAGAGGCTTACGATTCACGGGTTGACTTCATGCTCGAGGGGGAAGAGGGGGGCACGGAGCCCTCCACAATCGTCGACTGCACAGGCTCGGAAGCGGAGATTGTGCGCCAAGGGAAAGGCATTCTCGACTGAGCGCCATGACGCACCGTCTGACTTCTTAATACGGAAATCATTCTTTCTGCATCCGCAATCAGTCAATAATTCATATTTTAATTGCATTTAATCCGATTTTTGATTAATTTTGCGGCAGGTTAAAATATTCGCAACAACATAATATCAACTAATGAAAAAGAGCGCACTTCAAAGAGTGAGGGCTGAATACCAGCCCAAGCTCCCCAAGGCCCTCCAGGGACCTGTGAAGTTGAAGATCGGCGAGGCCACACAGTCGGTAGCCGATCAGGAGGAAATCAAGAACCTCTTCCCCCACACCTACGGAATGCCCATCGTGGAATTTGTAAGAGAAGAGCATCCCGAGCGCGTCGAGGAGCCTTTCAACGTAGGAATCATCCTCTCGGGTGGCCAGGCCCCCGGCGGACATAACGTGGTGAGCGGTATTTTCGACGGCATCAAGAGCCTCAACAAGGAGAACCGTCTGTACGGCTTCCTCATGGGCCCTGCCGGATTCATCAATCACCAGTATATGGAGCTGACAGCCGGATATATCAAGGATTTCCGCAACACAGGCGGGTTCGACATCATCGGCTCCGGACGCACCAAACTTGAGACCCCCGACCAGTTCGAATCCGGCCTCAAGATCCTCAAAGAACTCAACATCAAGGCCCTCGTGATCATCGGTGGCGATGATTCCAACACAAATGCCGCCGTGCTCGCCGAATACTACAAGAACATTGGCGCCGACGTGCAAGTGATCGGTGTGCCCAAGACAATCGACGGCGACCTCAAGAACGAATGGATCGAGACCTCCTTCGGTTTCGACACCGCATGCAAGGTCTACAGCGAGGTGATCGGCAACATACAGCGCGACTGCAACTCTGCCAAGAAATACTACCACTTCATCAAGCTCATGGGTCGCTCCGCATCCCATATAGCCCTGGAGTGCGCCCTCGAGACGCAGCCCAACGTCTGCCTCATCTCTGAGGAGGTACTTGCCAAGCGCATGACCCTCGACAACATTGTCAACTATCTCTGCTACGTGATCGCCGAGCGTGCCAAACTCGGCTGGAACTTCGGCACAGTTCTCGTGCCCGAGGGCCTCATCGAGTTCATTCCTTCGATGAAAGACCTCATCTCCGAGCTCAACGATGTGCTCGCCAACCACGGCGAGGAGCTCGAAGGCCTTGAGGAAACCGCAAAGCTCGAGAAGATCCACTCATTCCTCTCCCCCTCCAACGCCGACCTCTACAAGTCGCTTCCCAAGGCTATCGCCCTTCAGCTCAGCCTCGACCGCGACAGCCACGGCAACGTGCAGGTTTCCCTCATCGAGACGGAGAGCCTGCTGAGCGAGATGGTCGCCAAGCGTCTTGAGGAGATGGCAGAGGAAGGTCAGTACTCCGGCAAGTTCAACGCACAGCACCACTTCTTCGGCTACGAGGGCCGTTGCGCCGATCCCACCAACTTCGACGCCGACTACACTTACGCTCTCGGATTCAACGCCGCGATGCTCATCAATTCCGGCCTGACCGGCTACATGAGCTCCGTGCGCAACCTCACGGAGAAATCCGAGGACTGGATTGCAGGCGGTATTCCTATCACCATGATGATGAACATGGAGAAACGTGCCGGCAAGATGAAACCAGTGATCCAGAAGGCTCTCGTCAACCTCAACGGACGTCCATACCTGAAGTTTGCGTCGATGCGCGAGACTCTCGCCCTCAACACGCTCTATCAGTATCCCGGCCCGATCCAGTATTTCGGTCCGTCGGAAGTGTGCGACCGCCCGTCGATGACGCTCCTTCTTGAGCACAACAAGGAAATCTGAAGACAATCCCGGAAATAGATTTATCAGAGAGGCGCCGGCCTAAAGCCTGCGTCTCTCTTCTTTTCACTCCTCACCATAACCGTACCCACCCGATCCACCAGTATCCAATCTTATGAAAAAAACAGCAATCACATGCGCGATAGCGCTCGCGCTTCTTGCCGGGGCCTGTTCCGGCAACGGCAAAAAAGAGGCGGCTGCCTCCGCCGACTCTGACGCGGTCGCTACGCAGACAGAATCAGGAATCGCCGTATCAGATGAATACAAACTCGTAGACGGCACTTTCGTGTCGGCCAACGGCCTTCCGATGATCATCGACTTCTCCGCAGAGTGGTGTCCTCCCTGCCGCCAGCTTAAGCCGGTCTTTGAGGAGCTCGAGAAGGAGTATGCCGGCAAAATCAACTTCATCACCGTTAACGTCGACAGCATGCCCTCCGTGGCACAGAACTACAAAGTGGAGAGCATACCCAATCTGGTGTTCGCCAAAGCCGATGGCACCGAGGTATACCGTTCTGTAGGCTTCCGCGAGGGGGCAGAACTGAAAGCATATATCGAGAAATATCTTTCAGAATGATATTCCTGGCGAGAGAATAAGACCCCATTACACAGACTGCGAAACAACAGCCGTAGAAAGACAAAGAGAGGATTCCCGGGCTCCGGGAATCCTCTCTTTGTCTTTCTACGGCCTCGATAAGGGCCGCTATCGTGATAAGTGGAATCTGCGATCACTCCGCGGGCTTGCCGCCATCCCACCATGTGCAGCTCACGAACTCGAACTTACCCTTGGCAACTACTTTGTAGACAGCCGTAGCCTCGAGAGATCCGGTAGAGGTGTAGGCGGTAAACGTGTAGGTGTATGTCACGTCCATACCTGCCACAGGCTCCGCATCCGGATGCATTATGGAGAGGGCCCCGGGGAAGGACTCTGTAGCGAAACGCTTCTTGATAAGCTCCGTGATCTGCTCATCGCTCAGACCGTCATAGCCCGTGTAGCCGGCGGGGGCATTGTTCTTGGCTGTGGAAGGACGGATATCCACATTGCCGTAGTAAGCGGAGGCTCCGGAATAGAACTCAGCGTTGTCGCGATAGTCAATAAACGGATACCCGATCTTGTTAGCTGCATCCGGCTCCGCGTCAGGATAGAGCTTTCTGGAGACATTGGTGTAAACCCAGTCTTTAACCGCCATGAAATAGCTGTAGGTCGGATCGGTGTTGCGCGAATAGGGAAGCGTCATCACCACTGACGGATTGAATTTCCACACGCCGTCCATTCTCGTGAATTGATCTACAGTAGCACCGGTATTGAGCACCCATCCGTCGGCAGTCTTGGTAAGCTCCTTGGCCTTATAGCTGGTCTTCTTGTCGGCATCATAGTATTTGTATGCCACGATCGCAGCCACATCGTCTGACGCGTAGGGAAGCTTCTGAGCCATATAGAGAGGAAGGAGCTGTTCGGGAAGGTCGCCGCTGAGGTTGCCGTACGACTGCCCCATAGCCTCATAGTCGGAAGGCTGAAGCACATAAGTGGAACCGGGGACAGTCCAGCTGCCTCCGCTATACCTGTAGATAGCGAATTTTTTCGCCGAAGGCACTTCCGCGGCGGCAGCCCTTGTGAGGCTCCTCGTGTCCTTGCCGCCGTCGGCGAGCTTGACAGCGTCGATCTCCCATGTGCCCGATTTGGCGGCAGTGCTCTTATAGCAGAATCCGATCTGGATCGTCTTGCCGTTGTAGGCCGACAGATCTATGTCGCCCGAATCAAGGAAGCTCCAGCTGAGTTTCTCCGGCACATTGGGCACCGTCAGCTTGGTCCACTGTCCCCCTTTCTCGCGGACATTGACCGTAGCCTCTTCCATCGCGACACTTACCGATGAGAAGAAATTCAGGGCCTGTGTGAAGTTGAGCACGGCGTTGGCCTCCTTCGAGAGTGTCATCTCGGGAGATATCAGCCAGCTCTCGGCGTCATAGTTCACGCCTCCGGCATAAGCTGAAGCCTTCATGCCATATTTGGCATCCTGACTCCATACGAACGACAGACCTTCCGGGAGGGTTGTGTTCTCAATAGTGAAGTCGCCCTGGCCATCCTTGAAAGAGAGCTCAAGATATGTCTGAGGAGCGGAAGATCCCCCCCCAAACACGGGATTAGTCGTTGCCTCGTTGTATTCGGCGACGGCATATTGTCCGTCTGTGGCATTGGGATAGGCAGCCTTGAGTATCGCCGGCAGACTTGCCGAGGCGGGCGCGGCGGGTGCGAAAGCACCTATGTAGTCTTCCGTGCTGCCCCATGCCTCCTGATAATTCTCTTCCGACACCCTGTACTGGCTCACGCTGCTGTTGATTGCGAGTACCTCTGCCGGCTGGTTGGTGACAAGATTATAGGTAACCTTCACCGATGAGCCGTTGTTGAGGGCGAAATATTTAAACGAGGAGTTGGAGATGAACGCAGGAAGATACTTGCGGGCCTCGTCGGCTGTGGAGAAATATCCATTGCTGCCTATGGCGGCGAGAGCGTCCGACTCTCCTGCCTCCTCGGCAAGCGTTCTGTTGGTGGAATTCTTGGCGATGGTCTGGTAATCGTCAGAAGTCAGCGTATATTCCACAGTCTCTGTCTTGGAATAGACCGGAGGCTCCTCGAATCCGTCGAGATGGTCGTTCCAGGCATTCTCGCTGCAACCCGCCGTAAGCGCGGCACAAGCGAGGAAAGCAACCGATTTTATATTGATTCTGTTCATAAATGATAATTCCTTGTGATGGGTTTAGAAGTTCACTTTGAGTCTCAGTGAGAACGTGCGGCCGAATGAGTATACGGCATATGTGGCGTTGCTCCACGTTCCGGCCACGTCATACGGGCACTGCGCGTCTTTTACGTAGTAGTAGTTGAAGAGGTTGTAGACGTTGCCATAGACTGTGGCATCGAGTCCGGCCATCTTAAACTTGTAGCTGCATGAAAGATCGAGCTCATTGCCCCAGGGTATCTCCCAGGGATCGGCGAGAGTAAGCGTCTTGTTGACCTCGAGGCTTGAGGCGTCGAGATAGTAGTCGGCATAGTTGCGTGCGCTGAAAGTCCAGTCTGCACCGATACGGAAGCCCTTGAACGGACGGAAAGTCACACCCAGGCCACCGGTGGTCTGCGCCGAACCGCACACCTTGTGGTTCTTCTGATTGATGACACCCCATGCATGGTCTTCAGCAAGAACTCCTGATGCAAGTTCCCCGGTAACGATGTTCTTCAGCGGCTGTCCCTGCTCGTTGTAGTAATAACCCTTGGGATTGTTGGTCCACTTCCAGTCGCCGTATGAGAACATACCCTGGATCTCGAGCCATCTTGTGGGCTTGTAGGCGAAGTCGAGCTCAAAACCGATATGCTGGGCCGACACATTCTCAAGGCTCAGCGAGAAATAGCTGCCTGCGTCGGGGCCCTGGCTGATCTCTCCACGTTTCACGGTCTCGCGGTCGCTGCGATCCATCCATTTCGTGAAGTAGCCGTTGGCGGTCATTGAGAATTTCGGGGAATGGAAACCATAGCCAAGTTCCACGCTGCCGATCTTCTCGTTGCGCGCGTTGGGATTGACAGCGTTGCTCTGGTCAGCTTTAAGGAATACTCCGTATGAGAAGAACGGAGCCTTCGAGATGTAGCCGCCGTTGACGAAGATATTGTTGTGGCGGTCAATGTTCCAGTTGGCGCCCCCTTTCACTGTGCCTCCGAGGAATGTCTGCCAAGGGGAGGTGCCATGCTCCTTGTCATAATAGAAACGGTCTACTTTCTGATAACCGGTAACGTTGAGGGAGCCTGCCAGAAATGTGGTAACCGCGCCGTCGAATAGCTTGTATTCTCCCTGTCCGTAGATTCCTTCCTGATGGGTGTGTCCGTCATAGTCGCGATATACCACGTCGCCTACACCGAGTTTCTCGTATTTCCAGTTGGGATCGGCAGCAGCCTTGTTGTTGGATGCTTTCACGTTTGCGCGGTCGGCGTCATCCATGAAATACTCTCCCGAATAGAGATCGATAAGCTTGTTCTTGTGGTGGCCCACGTAGTAACGCACGTCAATACCGCCCGTGAGGGTCAGCTTGTTGGGGATCACCTCATTCTTGTAGGTTGATACGAGACCATACCACTCATGGCTGTTGACACTCTCCGACATGGCCATATAAGAACCTGTGGTGGAAGCGGCGTTGAGATCCTGCACGGCGCCGAAATCAAAGGTGCCGTCCGGACGACGCATATCTGTCGTGATCGCGCCGTTGTAGGCCGGACGCCATTTGTTGCGGTATTCGGATGTGCGCCCCTGGCCGGAATAGCCTCCGCCTGAGGAAAGTGATGTGTAAAGCGCTGTGGAAAGTGAGGAGTATTCGTTGATCTGCCAGATATGGTTGAGGGAGATGATAGGCTTGTGATACTGGTTGCGGTAAGCCGTGCGCTGACGTCCTTCGTTGTCGAAGCCGTAGCCCGGATTGTAGCGGTAGGCGCTCTCTCCGTTCATATACTGCTTGGCTTTCTGCCAGTTGTCGATTGAGAGGGTGCCATAGACCATGTTGCGCTGGTTGTGCCACTGCGGAGCGCCGAAGGCAGTCAGCGAGAGCTGATGGTTGGTGCCGATCTTCTTGGAAATGTTCACGAAATAGTTCCAGGCGCTGAACTCAGTTCCCTGTATGTAGCCTTCGCCCCACTTATGGCTTCCGAGCACTGAAATGGCCCAGCCGTTGTCCATAAGACCTGTCGAGACACTGAAACCTATGTCGTTGAGGGCATCGTTGCCCATGCCATACCACAAAGATCCACCCTTTTTCGCGTCAAGCCCGCGGGTTGTGATGTTAATTGTACCGCCGATCGAAGGAGCGGAGATGATGGCGGCTCCGAGACCGCGTTGTGTCTGCATGCTCGAGGTCACACCGGACAGACCGGCGAAGTTCGACCAATAGATACCGCCCCATTCCATGTCGTTCATCGGGATACCGTTGACCAGCACGGCCACGTTGGGAGCCTTGAATCCACGCATGTTGATCTTGGCGTCGCCATAGCCGCCACCCTCTGGTGTGGCCCATACGCCTGGAGTGGATTTGAGCACCTCAGGAAACTCCTTGTTGCCCAGTTTGGCCTCGATATCTCCGGCAGTCAGCTCGGAAATAGCGATAGGTGTCTCACGGGTGCGTGCCTTCGATTGCGTCACCACAACGTCCTGGAGCATCTGTGAATCGGGTTCCATCTTTACAGTACCGATGTTGGAGGCGACTTTCACCATAACCGTCTTATAGCCGATATAGCTTATTTTCAACTCCTTTACATTGGATGGAACCTTCAGGACGAAATTGCCGTCGATGTCGGTCGGGACAGCCGTGGTTGTCCCCTGTGCCTGAACCGTGGCACCCACTACGGGTTCGCCAAGTTCGTCAATAACTGATCCGCGGCACGTCACTGTGTTGCCCTGGGCATATGCCCAGCCCACCACGCTCAGTATTGCCACGGCCAAGAGAAACAGTCTCTTCATACGTAGGTTGATTTTAGTTAATTATGCGTTTTATGGATTTATCTCTATTGATGAATACTTTGGGTTGGATAAAATCTCTTTATAGAATAGTATCTCGATATTCCATATGCAAATTTAACAACTTTTGTCTTATGAGCCAACTCCCTCGCCCATTTTTAACAATTTATTCATAACAAAACTTAAATCGGCATACTTCGGCCCATCGGCGATGACATTTTATCACTCTGTATTCGCACATGATAGACTTCTTTTTATTCTCCGGTTTATTTTTTTACCACTGTTTTTCTCTATATTTGATAAAAAAAAGGTAAATTTGCATCAGTGTTGACATCCGGACTGGCACATGCCGTTCCTTTGTCTCACCGCTGTCCGCTCTCCTTCCCCTCCCCGTAGAAAAACTGAACTAATCAAATATTATGGCAATCAAAGAATCCTTATCCGCTACGCAGGTGCTCCTGCGCGACAAGGCGTGGGCACGCTGGACAGCCCTCGTGCTGCTGGCCTCGGCGATGTTTTTCGCCTACATCTTCGTCGATGTGCTCTCCCCTCTCCAGGAATATCTCCACAACACCAAAGGCTGGGAGCCCCAGGCATACGGTCGCTTCGCAGGCTCCGAGACATTCCTCAATGTCTTCGTGTTCTTCCTGATTTTCGCAGGCATCATCCTCGACAAGATGGGCGTGCGTTTCACCGCTATCCTCTCCGGAGCCGTCATGGTGGTCGGAAGTTCCATCAATTTCTATGCGCTGACCGACTGGTTTGCAGGCAGCTCACTTGAGCACTTCATGGATGGCTTCGTAAATCTTCCTGACACATGGTGGAACATAACTCCATTCTATAAAGGGATGCCGGCCTCCGCCAAACTCTCGGCGATAGGATTCATGATCTTCGGATGCGGATGTGAGATGGCCGGCATCACGGTGTCGCGCGGCATCGTGAAATGGTTCGAAGGTAAGGAAATGGCCCTCGCCATGGGCATCGAGATGGCCATAGCGCGTCTCGGCGTGGCGGTCGTCTTCCTCGGTTCCCCCGCCATAGCTGCTTTCGGTGGCAATATCAGCGTATCGCGTCCTGTGGCATTCTCCGTGTTGCTCCTCATCATCGGTCTTATCGGCTTCATCGTTTATTCCTTCATGGACCGTTCGCTTGAGAAAGAGATGGGCTCCAAAGGAGAAGTCAAGGATGATCCGTTCAAGGTTTCCGACCTTAAATATATCTTCTCATCCAAGGTGTTCTGGCTGGTGGCCCTGCTCTGTGTGCTCTATTATTCGGCCATCTTCCCCTTCCAGAAATACGCCAACAACATGCTTCAGTGCAACCTCGGCATATCGGCTGAGGCTGCGGGACGTGTCTTCTTCGTCTTCCCTCTCGGAGCGGCCGTGATCACCCCGCTCCTCGGCAATTACCTTGATCGCCGTGGCAAAGGCGCGACGATGCTCATATGGGGCGCCATACTGATGATCGTGTGCCATCTCACTTTCGCCTTTATCCTTCCCGCCACCCAATCGGCAGTCGTGGCCTATTCGGCTATCGTGCTCCTCGGCATCAGTTTCTCGCTTGTGCCCGCCTCTCTCTGGCCCTCGGTTCCCAAGCTTGTCGACAACCGCCTTCTCGGATCGGCCTATGCCGTGATCTTCTGGATCCAGAACATCGGCCTCTACGCTTTCCCGATGATCATCGGCGCCGTGCTCGCCGCCTCCAACCCCGGAGTCGACGACCCGATGCAGTACAACTACACAGTGCCCATGCTCGTCTTCGCGTCGCTCGGAGGCCTCGCGCTCATTCTCGGCATCATCCTCAAGGCTCTCGACGCCAAGAAGCACTATGGCCTCGAGCTTCCCAACATCACCTCCGACAAAGTCCGTGATGAGGAACTCGCCGCCGAGAACGCCGCTGCGGAAGAGTAAGAAATTTTCTGAAACTTACGGCAATATAAGCAAAAAATCACTGGGGCTGTCTGCACAGACAGTCCCAGTTCATAATTTATAATTCATAATCATCCAATGCGTTTTCTCCATTCTAAAATCACTGCCTGGGCCGCGCTTTTCCTTGTTGTGCTAATCATAGCCCTCACATTCAGCATGAGGCCCGTATGGTGGGCCTACACTGACCTGTTCTTCATGTTCATGGCCGCTTTCTGCAACACCGTGGCCCAGTATCTGCGCAGTCTCAGCGCGGCATCGGCCCGCAAGCTCGAGACATGCGCGATGATTTTCGGCATCCTGACGGCCATCGCCATCATCGGCGAATATATAGCGTTCCAGTATATCGGCTAAAGGCTCACTTCTTGCCGAGCACTCCGGGGTGGAATTTCTCAAGCGAGTTCTTAAGCCACCCCGGCACGATGATCACCCCTATCAGCAGATACATATAATAGGAGATCACCCTCCAGATCACGGCGAGGATCAGAGCCATCCCTGCCGATGAGACTATGTCTCCGTAGCATTCGGAGAAAAGCCATTCGCTCAGCCCCGAGCCCCCGGGGGTAGGCCCGATCATGAGAAGCACCCAGATCACAAGCTGGCGCGCGAGAATCACCCACTGCCAGCTGTCGGATCCCGGCACGAAAGCGAGGAAAAGGACATTGACCACAAGATAACGGGAGAACCACGACAGCGCCGTGGCGACGAATATCTCAACCCAGAATCTGAACGGACGGCTCTTGAGCTCCCGGGAGGTGGCAACCATATTGTCGCCAAGGCTCTCGGCCTGTCCCTGCCACCGGTGAAGGATACGCCATCCGAACACCTTTCCGATGACTGCCTTTATCCAGTAGGGCCGGAGTATGATGCCGATAAAAAGGATGGCGGTCCAGATGAATATGCCAGTGTATATAAGCCAGAACGTGAGCTTTATTCCTGCCGAGAAACCTGACGCGCCGGTGTCGAAAAGCTCGTTGCCGGGAGTGAGAAGCACCACAAGCGGACAGAACACCACAAAAAACAGCTCGTCCATGAAAAGCGTGGTTATCATCAGTGCGGTGGCGCGGCCGAACTCTATCCCTTTGGTATTGAGGAAAACCATTCCGAAAGAACTTCCACCGACTGCAGAGGGGGTGACACACGAGGCGAACTCACAAAGGAAACACACCTCATATGCGCTCTTCCACGACAACTGTTTCCCCGTAAGGGCCCTGAAGCGCCACGACATGCCGAAATCCCGGCCGAACATGAAGAGCACGCCGAGGGCCAGACAAAACCATGTGAAGGGGGTGAAATGGAGGCTGTGCCACACTGCCGCGACATCCTCCTTCTTCGTGTCTTTCCAGAACATAAACGCGACAACAGCCATGCCGATCACCACCGGGGTGATGATCTTCCATATGGAGAAAAGCTTTTTCTCCGGCATGCTCGGTTTCGCGGTCTTCCCTTCCTCTGCCATACGCTAAGACAATATAATGTCCTTAAAACAAATAATTCCCACTTCTTTCTTAGAAGCAGGAATTATTTTGAGGTGCCAACCAGACTCGAACTGGTGTAAACGGTTTTGCAGACCGGTACCTAACCACTCGGACATGGCACCCTATCAAGCCGTCTCTCCGGCTTTGCGAGTGCAAAATTAGCAATTCTTTTCCATTCCGCCAAATTTCGGAGGCATTTTTATCAATTTTTTATTTTTTTCCGATTACGTCTTGCCATTGCCTCGGGAATCTGACCGGGTCAGAAAGCTACTTGAAACGCTTGTAAATCTCTGTCCCCTGCCGTTTTACCCTGTCGACATCAGCCTTGTCGGATGGATCTACCCCATATTTCGAGAGGGGTGGCACCACGATACGCGTGCCTGGCTTTATGCGGTTGGGATGGCCGAGTATGGCTTTGTTCTCCTCATATATTATAGGCCAGAGATTGAAATTGCCATAGTGCTCCTTTGCAATGATGGTCAGATAACGGGTGGTGGTCACTGTGTCGTAGACCGGCCTGTCTGACGGAACGGTAGGGACATCGTCATCGGCCGAGAGCCTGGAGGATGACGTGGAGGATGAAGTGGCGGCAACAGCGCTGTCAGCGCTCTCCGGAGCAGGCGCCACAGTTCTCACGCCTACGCTGTCGGCGGATACCTGAGAGTCACCGGCCCGTGAAGGCACCACGGCCTGCGCCTCGATTCCGGCATTCTCTACGACGCGGACTGTGTCCGCTTCCCGGGTGTGCATCCACCAGAGCAAACCTCCGCCAATAAGCGCGGCCGCAATAAACCCGGCGACGAAACCTCCTACGAACCGTCGCGGATGTCTCTCCTCATCACTGCCGTCACCGGCCTCAGCGCATGTCTCCTCATTATCCGGGCCTCTGTCGGAATCACGGATGCTGTCATTATTTTCAGGGATGACAATAGAGAAATAGGGAGCCCTCTCCACGGGCGCGCTATCAGCACCGGCATAGGCCTCTTCCGAAGCCATATCAGCGGCGTCCTCCTCTTCCGACTCCTCGATAAGCGACGGCTCCGACGCTTCGGCATCGGATTCATTCATCCCCCCGTTTCCCTGCACCTTATCCTGAGTCTCCGGCACTGCGTCATCCGCCGGCACTGCGTCGTCGGCTACTCCGGCTGCTACGCATGCCACCTGCGTGTCGCTCTCCGCCTCGCCACTGTCGGATTCTTCCGTAGCACATCCTGCCACCTCCTCAGCCATAAAGATGTCGGTCGGAAGGTCGTCTGATATCTCCACCGCCTCAAAGGCGTCGAAAGGCGCATTGACAGCCGAAGCGAGTTCTTTGGCGGCGACAAACATTATCTTCTGATGTCCCGCTATCTCATATTCCTCGCCTGTGGCCACGTTCACGCTCTTGCGGGCTTCGACCTCCACGAGTTTGAAGGTGCCGAATCCCTTTATACGCACGCTCTCACCGGCTGCGAGTTCGTCGGAGACGATACGGAAAATCTCCTTTATGAAATCCTCACAAAGTTTTTTCTGCTTCCCGGTGGTTATGGCGAGCATGGCCGCCAGGCGCGGCATGGTTATCTTAGTTTCCATTCCTTACTCTCTGTTTCAAGATAGACGAAGGTTTGAACGTCATGATGATTTTCGGCGGCACGAGAAGCCTCTTGCCGGATGCCGGATGCACGGCCACTCGCTCCATGCGTTTCTTAGGCTCGAATGTGCCGAACCCCGTCAGAGCCACGCTGTCGAGAGAGGCCCCGCATTCACCCACCGCGGTGGCCAGACCGTCGATCAGCACTCCGACTGTGTCGCGCGATATGTCGAGATTTCTCGACAGTGTGTCTACAAGAGTCTTGTTGTCCATAGTTCTGTTTTCACAAGATTAATACCGAAATTCCAACAAAATTAACGAAAAAAAAGGAGATATGCCTCCAATATCCAAATTTATTATAGCAGTTATGAAATTAATCGGATTTCCTTTCGTCATATACATATAAAATATGCAAACGTTTCAAACAACAATGACAATGGCAAGATTCAAAACACTTCTCGCGGCTTTCGTGATCGCCGCGTCTTTCCAGGCTTCGGCCCAGGTGCTCTACAAAGTTGAAGGCAACGGCCTCCAGGCTCCATCATACGTGTTCGGCACTCATCACCTCGCTCCTATTTCTGTGATCGAGAAATTCGGCGCTGCCGATCCTTATAAATCCGCCTCGCAGGTGGTCGGAGAGATCGACATGACCGGAAGCCAGACGGAGATGGCCATGAAAATGCAGCCGCACATGATGGCTCCCGCCGACAGCACCCTCTCCAAAGTGATCTCTCCTGAAGATTACGCGGTGATAAGCGAGGAATTCAAGAACTGGGCGCCAATGCCGGGAATGGAGCTCAAGATGCTCGACATGCTCAAGCCCATGTCGGTCACGGCTATGGTGGCCGCCACTATGGCCACGAAGGCCATGCCCGACTACAAACCGGGCGAACAGCTCGACACCTGGTTCCAGACCACCGGCAAGACCGACGGCAAGACCATAGTGCCCCTTGAGACTGTGGAGCAGCAGGCCACTCTTCTTTTCGACACCACCCCGATAGCTTTCCAGGCTGAGGCTCTTGTGGAGATGCTCAAAAACCCACAGAAATCAGTCGACAGCACCAAAGAGTTGACCGGCGCCTATCTCGCCGAGGATCTCGACAAGATGATCACGCTCTCTGAGAAAGACGACGAGCACCCCGAGTTCATGGAAGCCCTACTCGACCGAAGGAACGCTGACTGGCTCACCAAACTCCCCGGCATCTTCAAGCAGGGCCCGACTTTCGTAGCTGTCGGCGCGCTCCACCTCGCAGGCGACAAAGGCATTATCGCCGGCCTTCGCAATCTCGGCTACACTGTCACCCCGGTGAAAGCCGCCAAATGACCCTCTCCCCCATCTTTATCATACTTGATCTATACTGCAACCGCATCAGGACCGACATCCTGATGCGGTTGTTTTATCGCGATTCCACAAGGCGTATGAGGCAATCGGTGTTCAGCCCCCTCTCATAGTCGACGCGCAGTCGTAGGGTGTCAGTGAAGCCTGCCTCGCCGCCACTCTTTGACGGCATAGCCGACGCCAACACGAGCAGCCACGCCTCTCGCAATTTTCGCAGCGAACCGTGCCCTAAACTCAGTTTTTGTAAAAATCGCGGTTATAATCGCAAAAATTTGTACCTACAAAGGATTATAACCGCAGATTTTTGTATAGTGGACTTTCACCATGTACCGGACCGTCATACATGGAAAGAGGGTGTATCAAAATTCAGTTTTTGGTACACCCTCCAATTTTTAAGCCGCC
>CAJUQP010000007.1 GCA_910588245.1 uncultured Muribaculaceae bacterium
CATTCGCCTTCGGATCTTTTCGTGCTGTGCCGGATCGGGGATGAGACAGTAGCCGGGGCCGGTGCTTTTTTGGGGCCGGTGCTTCTCTTTTGAAGCTTTGGCTCCATTGGGAGCGCCGGCGGGGCGATGGGGTGAGGTGACGCCGGTGGGGACAAACGGACGCGGCCAACTTGGTAGGATGTTCTGTGCGCCGGGGTACAGTGGTCGCGAGCGGCCTTAGGCTGCGGGAGCGGGATGCTTCCGGAGGTGCCATATGCTTCCGGGCCATGAGGATCCTTCCGGAGGGGGATCCAGGCTGTACAACAATTTAATACCTCAACCCATCGTGTCCTGTCTTATCGGCGGTCCATCGGTGATGTTCCCTTCAGACGCCGGACTGTGGATGCCGACCCTTTTGGGGAGGGCGTCCGGACCGTGGGCGGTGAAGCCGGTGAGGGCTTCTATGCCAAGGAAAGACTCTTCTTTCCTGTTTCCGGAGGCAAAGTTAATACGGGATTTGACGGGGAGATTTTTATTCCGCAACTTTTCCGTCAGTTTTCCGTTTTCCGCTGGTTGAGGGTTTAGGGGACGAGGAGGGGGACCGCGGCATTCGGCCGCGGCACACGAGGATCGGCATTGCCGGACGACAGTACAGGCCGGGAAAGGTTATATCTGTGGGATTAGGATTTGCTTGGTTTTCACATTTGATAAACCGGCTTCGCAGGTTTGGATTGAGGGGAGGGAGACTGCGGCATTTGTGAACCTTCTCTACAGATGTTTACTTACCCATCATACCAAAAAGAGTGCGCCTAAAGACGCACCCTCTTTGCTTTATAATTATTCCAGCAGGAATAACACTGGTCAGAACATATATGCAAGTCCGAGATTTATATTGAGATTATGACCGCCAAGATCCGTGACTTTGAGTACACCGTAATCAGCTCCGGCGCTTATCTGGAATGAACTGAATTCTAAGCCAACGCGCCCTCCTACTCCTACATCAAACCTCTTCATGATATCGAAATAATCCGATTCACCTCCTTCATACCATTCAATCTTCGAGCCGAATAAACCACATCCGATTGTGGGTCCAGCTTGAATGAAGAGAGAAGAAGCATCGCCTATTCCAAATCGATAACCGATATGTACAGGCACCTGTGCGTAATATGCGTTAAGGGTCCCGTCGATAGCATCCTTCTTGTGAGCGATATTCTGGAGTCCGAGACCAGACTGCAAGAAAAGGGAGGAAGTGAAATTGTATTCTGCCACCCATCCCAGACCATATCCAAAGGCCATCTTGTCGCCATCGAATCCTGTTACATTACTCATACCTCCGTTTACACGGACACCCATGCGGAATCCCTGCTCAACCTGAGCAGTTGCTGTCACAGCCATAATTGCCATCACAGCCATCAAAAAGATCTTTTTCATGCGTTTGAAAATGATTAGTTAATAATATATTTATAAAGAGATTTTATTTTATCTGACGAATAAGATGTCCCGGCAAGAAATCTCCTCCACTGACTTTCTTGAAAGTCGTGCAACCAAGAGTTGCCCCTTCTGCCATTTCTTCTTCGGCCATATATCTGTTGTCCCATATAAGATTCTGTACCGGCTTAATCTCTCCAATTTTCTTATATGTGATTTTTCCGGTTTCATCTTTTTGAGGTTCAAGAACTTCAAATCGGGAATTCTCGGTAATTCCCTCTTTTTTACCGACTCGTGCCTCCAAAGGTTCTACGTTTTCCAGAGGCGTCTTGATCTGAAATGCCTGAAAATTTTGCTGAAGATTCGCGATATTCTCATCCAGGGCCCTTTGACAAGCTTTGCGTATCATTATCTCCGGCTGATCCTCGCGTATTCCAAGAAAAGAAGTGGTGCCACCGCTACTCAACTGATTGCCTACATACTTAAGCTTATAGCTACCTCTATTATCTTCAAAGGCTTGCCGATCACTCCAGTTATCATAAGTAATGGCTGCTGCTTCATCATCCCAAACTAACTGATAGAGAGAAGTATTAACTCTGACAGAGAAACCTTTTAGGGTTTCTGCCATAGAGCCAGCGAGATTACCGATGTCCTCAATCGCATCTATACCTGTGGCGGCAGCCGCTACCGCACCCAAAATGCGCAGTCCCATCCCGACATTCTTTGATCTTACACCTTTATCTATATATGTTATGTCGTTGACAAGCACAAAAGTATTCTGGATAAGATCTTCCCCGGCATCCGCAAGCATAGCTTCTCCTTTCAGATTGGCAGACGCCTTCGCCTTATCAATCTCGCTCGCGGCGTAAATTCCCCGCGATCCAATAAGATCCATCATGCACTCTCCGTTGTTAAAGTCACGCATAAACCATTTTCCAACCAGACGGCTGGCTACCCGGTTTTCCTCAAGAAACGACGTGATTTGCGCCGGTCCTTTGGGAGTGTCTTTTTTCCCAACTTTTTCTTTCTCTACATCCCCCTCAATATTAACAATCTTAACACTGAGATCATGGTCGTTATAGGTATCCGGAATAGGAATCTGCAGAAAACAATTCTCTATCTCTGTATTGAATTTCTTGTCAGTATGTGATATAAGGAGAGAATAAAGCGAACTCCGGCGGTATGAAATGTCATCGATTTGCCTTTCCTTACTTTGCGCCACTCCAACAAGCAGCACAATCATTATAGCGATTATAGAAATTTTTTTCATATAGTCTGATTATTTAGAAATCCCAATAATTATCACCGATTTTCTCATTTATCTTAAATTTATTCCTGTCAGGATTCAATCGAATTGATATTGTCCTTGCTTCGGAAGAAGAGACTGAGGGAATATTGTTTGCCAACATATAAGCATAGATCGTCCTGACGTCATCAGCCTCTCCAAGAGAACAAGGTATTATTTCATCACTACCTGATATAAGGCCGAAATTCCCATTCTGATTTTTGGTGATTGTTCCGAAATCTGCCATTTCCATATCGACATATTTGGTCGGAGTCAATCTTGCATTCTGCATGTTATATATATTAAACACGCCATTTTTCCTGACCCAGACATTGAGCCTGCCATCGGCGCCGACCGTAGCTACAGTCTTCTCATATTCCAATGGCACGACAATATCATTCTTAAGGTTTATGACCCCTGAAAGTTTTTTCATGACTCCCGGCATCTTCTTTGAGGCAATCGCATATCCATTTACAACATTACTGCCGTCGGCATATTCGAGCGGGATTATAATATTACCGTTTTTATCCAGATATCCAAACGCGCCCGTATTATCCCTGACAGCGAATATTCCCTCACAAGCCTCACGGATTTCCAAGCATTCTACAGGAATTATCTCTTCGCCCGACAACGATATCAAGCCATAGTGAGTACCTTTCCTGACTACATATCTGTCTTTGGCCAATGACACTTCATCATATCTTTCTGTCTTCCGGTTTCCGTTTATATCGACAAGATAAAAATCGTCATTGTTCTTTGAATATGACAACGAGAGACCATTCTTGAATGGAAGATAATTGCGATTATCGACAGGAGTGAAAGTTTTAGATCCAATATTATAGAAACCACATTGTTTATCACGGAAGGCCACCGCGATTCCTTCCGAAGGGACGAAAGAATACGTCAGGCCAGCGGAGAACGGTATCACTTCCTTGCCATCAAGATCATAGATTCCCAGCTCACTGGAGGGATTCTTTTTCTTATTGTTTATCTTCAGGGCAGCAATGTATGGATGAGTGGTATTAATCCATGAGGAGCTGAAGGTCATTATCGGCATAAGACGATCCTCCTCAAACCACAGCATCCTATTATTCAATAAAGAATCAGCCGACACATCATTGAGAGTTCCCCAATGGTTGTTTCTGTACTGATAGAAATATGATGTATTCTTATCTTCATCGACCAAAATTTTCCCATCTTTAGATATAAGCGACCATTTCTGAGTCTTTTTATTCCGGATAGCCGCGATTCCCTGATTATTGACAGGAGTCATTGCATCATAAACAGCATCAAAGATGGAATTGCCATTGATGTCCATAATGCCAAGTAATCCTTTGAGTTGAACAATTATCAGGCCGTTTTCCATACGGCTGCTGATCTCCTGATATTTAGGCGCAATCTGAAATTGACCATCCTGACTGACAAGGCCCCATTTGGCACCATCTATCGGATAGCTCAAAGAACCTTTGAAACCATATGGGCATATTGATTTACGAGATTTGATCTTTCCCGCATCTTCCACACGTTTTCCACCTTCGGCCACAAGAAGAAGGTCAGTGCCATCGAATGGAGCGATTAAGGAGTAACCCATGGACTTTCCTATGGCTTTTCCCGACTTGTCGATTATTCCGAACGATTTATCTTTTCTGACAATCGCAATGCCCTTATCGTTGAAAGGCTTGGCGTCATCCCACTGAGGTTTGATGACAAACTCCCTGCTTCCCTTGATTCCATATCCAAACTGACCTTTATCATTATGCATGGGCACAAGATCTTGCGCAGCGGAATTCAAAGAGAATAATACGGAGAAGAATAATAAGCCAATAATTTTTTTCTTCATTATCGTTTTTGTTATGTTATTTTATTTGAAATAATGGCATTTCGCTATTGTACTTTCCCCAAATTACCGGATGCTGCGAATGAGGAATTTTCGAAGCATAAGAGGACACATTCTCATATACATAATCATACAATTCTTTTAATGTCACGGTATTGCTACCATCTGTATCGGCGTCTCCAGACAATCCTTTCAAGAGGAAGGTTGTGAAGAGGCCGTTATCTCCACCCGGAATTTCCAGGGAAGTCTCATCGGTGCGTGAAGAGAGGAAATAAATCAACTCACCTTTTCTTGCAGATTGAACCGATGTATTAATATGATTGCCTTTCCTTAGTCCACCGCTGAAACATGCATCCGCAATCACAAGTTTCTTTCCCGCGCGACAATTTCTGAACAACACCTGCAACTCCACATAACTCAATCCTCCATAATATCGATTGATAGAGTTAAGCTTCGTCCTGTCAATCTTTTTACCGATAGATAACCCTTGACTAAGCGAAGGTGTCTTCGTCGACATATCCCAGCAACAGAAACCTCCTTCATACCCATGACCGCTGAAATAGAAGATGACACAATCAGAGGGAGCTGCTTTTGCAAGCATCATACGGAGAGACGAGACAATTGCAAGATGAGTAGCCTCCTTCCCTTTTACCAACTGAACATCAGCATCTGCGGATTGCATCAGATATGCAAAGGCATATGCATCCTTTTCGCAAAGATTAAGATCATTTATCTCATTATAGTCGGATATACCCACTGCCAGGACATAAGTTTTCTGAGCCGAGCATAAAAACAAGGTGGATAATGCAAGAAGAAAAGCAACAACTCGTGTCATGGCGGTTATCTCAAAAGAGGATGTATAACTGTCTGGGGTTGATTCTGGGCGTATGCGAGTGCTATCTCACGAGCAAATTTCAACTGCTGTGCCTGCACATTCATCATATCGGACCAACGTTTCATCTCAAAATTCCATTCCTCACCCATATGACGTTTGATTTCTGCTACAAGATCCATTGCCTCTTCGTAACATGCCGCGTCGGGATATATTTCAGACAGGAAAATACTGGCCACAGCCGCATTCTCGCTTGTATATCCTGACATCCATGCGGCTTGTGCCTGTGCAAGATTTTCATGGCATTGCCGATCAACGAATTGCTTGTAAATTATCCTGACTTTAGACATCGCCTCATCATATCCCGCACAGCACACAGGAATGCACATGAGACGATATATCGCTTCCTCATAATTTCTCATCGAGGCCTCAGCCTCGGCCTTTTTTATTATTGCAAAATAGTTTCTATTATAATAATCAATGATTTTATCTTTTGCTTTAGATGTGAAATCACTTAAGGATTTGTTCTGACTCTTAAGTTTCCGAATGGCATTATTAAAAGCAATTCCCTGGGAATTCCCGACACCATTAAGATCAATGGTATAGGATGAAAACTGTTTCCCATCATGGATATCGGCCAAAGAGAAAACCATATTGATACTCAAAACAGTCTTTGCCGGAGCACCGGCTATGATATGCTTGTCGACAACATCCGCGTTCACAATAATTCCAAACTGCGAATCTTCCAGACTTGACAGTCCAGAACTTTGCAACATGGCATTACGTATCACATTTCTGAGATAGGACTTGTTCTGTTCAGTCAATCCGGATCCATTATTTCCGAAATATACACTCAGAGCGATATCGCAGTCTGATTGGGCGAATCCGGTCAGCGAGACAATTCCCAATAACAAAGTGAAAACTACCTTTCTCATTTCTACTCTTATTTTTGTCCTATAATCAATTGGCATCTGCCAAGAGTGTTGTTGCCTTGTTTCACCGGGATTTGGAGTGATTCGAGATACTTTCTCAAGCTCCTTGCGTATATTCCGGCATTCATAGGTCGCTCGCGTTCGTCATATAATGGTATTCTGACATCTTGAAATACCATTGCAGTCTCCGTATCATCTACAAGATTATAAGAACGATTTACGGAATTATCAGAAATCCAATCCTCTATAATCTCCCTCAGTTCCCGTCCGTCATACAAGCTTTCCATATCAATGCTTCCATCTTCATCAAAAGTGTTGATTTCAAGCGATATGGCCCTGCCGTTTTCAATACAGTCATCAAAATAACCCTGTAATTGTTCCAGAAACGAATCCATATTGTTCATCACCGCCTCTTCAACAAGAACGGGTATCTCCGCTGTAAAAGATGGAGATCCTGTGCCGGAAGCAGATGCTATAGAGTTATAGGTATAAGTATCATAAGCACTTAAGGTATAAGAGACTGTGTTTTTAGGTCCATTTTTCGATACTTTCCAGTATACGTCGAAGTATACATCGGCTTTAGCCATATTATTGATTTCATCCATGAAAGAGACAGCTATTCCATTCCCTGTCGTTTTTGATGTCAAACCATTGTTGCGTGCGGCCTGAGCCTTGACACCACGTATGGCCTGCAGGAAATTTGATATACGGAACCCACGGTCGTTCATCAAGGATTCGATCTTGGAAATTACAAGAGTCAGATCTCCATTTGTCTGAAGGGCGACCTGATAATCCGGAATCAGTTCTTTGATGTCATGGTTTTCATGAACAGACATATAGCCGTTTTCAGTACACCACGTTTCAGCAGGACGTACCATAACGCGAGGTCGTGTAGCTTTTTGAGCCATAAGACCACCTGTTGTTGACAACAGACAAATAATAAATATTCCTATCTTACTCATAGCATATTATTTAGGTAAGATGCCATCATTCTGAAGACGTTTTTTCAATTCAGAACGCATGACACGAACTGTCACACTTCGTTTTTCACCATATTGGTAATGCTCTTTATCTCCACTTCTACGTTTATGGTCTTGCATTGATACATAGGTTGTATATGCACCACCATCAACGAAAAAAGTATTGAAATAATCCTCATACTTTTGTCGTGCATTCGGAGTGTTCACAAGAGGAGGTTTTGTACATTCGGATTTTCCCGAATTGATACCTTTGAAGATTACATCGAAAACGGCATTTTTTTTAGCCTGTTCTTCCGCATCTGTCCTGTTCTTGCCCTCTCCCCAGGCAAGAAGAGTCTGCGAACCATCATGTTCAATACCAAGACACTGTGTCTCGTACGTCATGTAAGCGGTATGTTTAGTGGTATGGCATGATGACAAAATGCCGACAACGAATAAGAAAAATACAAAACGCATCATGATAGATGTATTAAAAACCCAACTTTCTAATAATACCAGCTTTTTCAAGCATTTCTCTCAAATTATCTTTAGCAACCTGCACTGTCGCCGTAATCGCATACCTTTTACCAACTTTCATTATTGATATGCTCGGATCAACGGCACTTGCATACCTCATATAATCATTCTTGAAAAAAGCATTGAAGAAGTCCGCGTGTTGTTGTTCTTTAGTAGCATTGAGCATCGGTTTTTGAGCCTTACATCCCTGTTCACCGGAAAAACCACTGAAAATAACTCCATGGACAGCACATTTCCTTGCCAGGTCCATATTGAGTTGCTTCTTTTTAGGGGCGTAGGCTGTTATTTCCACTATATAATATCCTTGCTGTGCAGTGCCGCCGCATTTAATCTCATATGATAAGGATTCATTATTCTTATCCTTGCCGTACGCAACCTTGAAGCCACACAAGAGTGCAAAAAGCAATACAATCTTAAAGATCTTTTTTTCCATATTCTGTCGTTTCTTTTATTGATGTAATAAGCCTCTCTTAGAAAGAGATATATATTGTTTATAAAATATTGATATTTAATATTTTATGGTTGTGTGAAATATCTTTTGCTAAACAATCAGCATTTTTCACGAGAAAAATAAAAAATTTAACATACCTATTTTTAAGTTTTTTTGATTGAAATTGTGGAGTTTTTCAAATTTTTATTAATTTTGCGACAATATTGATCATCTCTTTCTAAGAGATTATGATGAAAGCTAAACATCATTATTTGGCAATCCCCTGATTTTTAGATAATAATATTTTTTATAATACAAGTTTTACTCATAAAATTATGTGATGGCCTGGATGTAGAGCCATCTATGAAATTATTCTGACTTCATTATTCTGACACAAAACAGACATAATGTGACACAGGAATAATTTAATCAATTATTTAGGACGAAAGTTGTTGACTATGGGAATTTGTTGCCGGGGTTAAAGTAGGGTTCGTTCGTGGCAGGAGATCTGAGGGGGGTATTCGGGGAACCACGGCTTTCAGCCGCGGCACGGTGATGCCATCCGGCAGTCAATCCGAGAGGGTTTGGATTGGTGATGCCATCCGGCAGTCAATCTGATGGAGGGAAGGATTAGAGATCAAATAAAAAGCATTTCCAGGGTCGCGAAGCCGAGACTCTGGAAATGCTTTTTAATTTGTCTGTAAATGGAGGGATATCACCTATGGAGGGATATCACTCAGGGCGTGATATCAGACGCCGGTAAGGGGATGGGGCTATGTCGGGGTCAGCAGCCTCCGCAGCAGCCTTTGCTGTCGCCCTCGGAGCCGCAGCAACCGTCGCCGCAAGCGCCGTCGTGGCAACCTCCACCTCCACAGCCTCCGCAGCCGTGCTGAGGCTGCAGTTCCTCGGGAGTCGCATCGCGGACTTCCTCCACTTTCCCTTCGTAGCGGACGGTTTTCCCCGCGAATGGATGATTGAAGTCCATCCTGATCTTATCGCCTATCTCTTTGACGATGCCTTGCACTCTGAATCCTTCGGCTGTCATCATGGGGAGGACGGCGCCTACCGTCACTTCTTTGGCAAGTTTGCCGTCGCGCATGAATATTTCCGGATCGAGTTCCAGAAGATAATCATCGCTCCGCTGGCCGAACGCAGCTTCGGGAGGGAGTGTGGTCTCGAATTTATCGCCTGTGGCAAGATCCTTGAGCGCGGCCACGAGTCCTGGAACAATCTCATGGCTGACGCCATAGACCATAACATCGGGAGCTTTCTCAGAAGCCTCGAAGAGCACCTCTCCTGTGGCATCGTCGTAAAGCTTGTAGGAATAGGCCACGAATTTACCGGGGCCGACTTTTTCTTTTTCTGACATAAGATATATTGTTTTAGTTTGATTCAAGATTGAGCCTGGAGCCTGCATTACATGGCGGGAACATCGTCGGAGGTCTCAGGGTGCTTCCTCGCGTATTCTTTCTGGAGCACCTCCACATTGAAATAGAAGCCTTGGGCTACCTTGTCGCGCAGGCGCCGTCTGGTCTCCGGCTCGGGCTCCACAATCAGATGGTCGATTCCGGGATCGAGATATTCGGCGTCGGTGGCTTCATAACCGAGGAGCTGCACCATGTCGTATTCGTGCATGGGATATATGACATACCATGCGTTTTCGACATCTTCTCCGGTGCCTGTGCTCTTGATGGCTCCGAGGAGATGCTCAAGACGGTATTCCCATATTTTGGCGCTCATGTCTTTGCGTTTCTCCTTGAGCACATGCACCAGGAACGACATCTGCCGCAGGTCGAAGGGGTTGTCGCGTAGCGAGAGCTCCGCGTATTTCCTGATAGTGTCGATCTCCTCTTTCGAATGGGTGGCTTTCTGCCGGAGCTCGTCTGTCTTGCCAGAATACGGGGAGGTGCGGTAGGGGTCGTAGTCCTCCTGAAACATATACCCGAGATAGAAATTACGGTATTCCTCGTTGGTCATGGTCGTGTCGTTGCGTGTGTATTTCGCCATGAGTTTCGGGAAATAAAACCTGCTGGAGGGATCGAGGGTCTCCTGCCTGATTATGTCGAGGTCGGGTTTCTCCACTGTGATCTTCCTTTTGCTTGCCGCCGCGGCGGAAGGAGCCGATGTCTGTGCCTCCGCCGAGGGTGAGAGTGCGATGAGGGCGGCCATTGCGGCGGCTCCGATCATCCTGTATAGTTGTCTGTATATTCCGTTTATCATATCGGGTTCTGATTGTCACGGGTGCATGCGTGTCTGTGAATCATGTGTGTCTGTAAATTCAGACAAACCGCGTCCGTGGATAGTTTAAGGGGCGCCCGGAAAAACTTCCCGCCATCCCTGATATTTAGAATTATTTAAACCTTCTCCTTGTTTTCGAGGATCCGTGCCTCCGCCGTTGCCGTGTCGCGGTTCATCTCGGGGTATACCACCCTTGAATGATAGATCGTCGAGAGGCGTTTCTTGAAGGTATCTTTCACTGTCTCCACGTCTCTGAATGATATGGGGGCCTCCTTGAGGAGCCCGTCGGCAATCTGGGAGTCGATTATCCTGTCGACCAGATTGCCTATCGCCTCTGGGGTGAAATCCTTCAGGCTTCTCGAAGCGGCTTCCACAGAGTCGGCCATCATCAGTATGGCAGTCTCCTTGCTGTGAGGATTCGGGCCGGGATACTGGAATTTCTCTTTGTCGATAACCTTGTCGGGATTATCGTTGACGGCAGTGTTGTAGAAATACTTAGTGATTCCCCGTCCGTGGTGCTCTGTGATGAAAGAGCGTATCACCTGGGGGAGTTTCTCTTTCGATGCCATCGCGAGGCCATCGGTCACGTGAGATATGATCTTATGCGCGCTTGTCTCGGGGTCGAGGCCGGCGTGGGGGTTGACTCCATGCTGGTTTTCAGTGAAGAATATAGGGCTTTTCATCTTGCCTATATCGTGGTAGAGGGCGCCTGTCCTCACGAGGGTGGTGTTGGCTCCTATGGCCCGGGCTGCTTCGGCCGCGAGGGTTGACACCTGCATGGAATGCTGGAATGTGCCGGGCGCCTCCTCAGCGAGCCTGCGCAGCAGAGGGCTGTTGATGTCGCTGAGCTCCACGAGAGTGACTGTGGATGTGAATCCGAACAGTTTCTCAATTATCAATATCAGGATATATGCGAAAGAGAGGATGACGGAGTTGATGGCGAACAGGGCCATCATTCTCGGTGCGAAGGTAGAGAGGTTGCCCTCGGTGAGGAGACACATTGCGAAATAGCTCACCACATATGCCAGGAATGAGACGATGGCGGTGCGGAGCAGCTGCGAGCGGCGGCTGAGCTGGCGTATGCTGAACGTGGCGGCGAGACCGACGCATAGTTCCATCATTATGAACTGGAACTGATATACAGCCACGAGGGTGGAGATCAGGATTGTGACGAGCAAGGCGAAGATAGCTGTGCGGGAGTCGAAAAAGACAAGGATTATCACCGGCACGGCGGCGAAAGGCACAAGATATATGCCGTTGGCCATGTATTCCGACATCACAATGGAGAAGACCACGAAGAGGGTGATAAACGACATGAGGAACATCATCTGCCTGACATTGGAGAAGAATCTCGACCGGTAGAGACTCATGAAGAAATAGAGCAGCAGATAGACGATGATGATATACAGCGCCTGCCCGAGAATGAAGTATGTGTGGCTCCGGGTATCCGACTGGCGCGAGGCCATCATCTCAAGATATGTGTTGAGGATGGTGAATATCTGCGGATTGATTATCTCACCGCGGTCGACGATCCTTTGTCCTTTCTTTATGACTCCGAGGGCTCCGTTGACATTGAGATATTCCTGGCTGCGATATCTTGCGTCGGCCACGGAATCGATCATGATGTTCGGGGTGAGACACATTCCGAGAGCTTTCCGGATCTCAGGAGATGTCTTCCCCTCTCCGCCTTGAGTCTCGGCCATGAATGTGGAGTCGATTTTCGCGTAGGCCCTTCCGGGAGAAAGCATTTCCGCGGCGTTGATCGTGACGACCGAGCGTGCGTTGCCTGATGAGTCTTCCACGAGCCTGAGGTCGTGGTTGCCGCGAGAGGCCACGTTCTCATACAGTTTAGAGTCGAGCACACCCTTGGAATAGACGTTTCTGAGGAGCTTCACGAGAAGTGACCTCTCCGTGGGAGAGGAATAGTTCTCCAGAAGATTGGCGAATTTTGTGATATTGGCTTTTTCGGCCGCCACATCACGCCTGACGAAAGGCACGAACACGCGGTCGATGCTGTCGCGCATCTTGCGCGCGGAGGCAGAGTCGCGCAGTATGGGAGTGTCGAAGTCGGCCGTCAGGAGAGGATATTTCCACGGCTGGTTCTCCTCAAATGAGAAACTCTGATGGTCGGCACGGGGAAGGATGAGCAGTATGACCGCCACCGAGATGATGGCGAGGCCGAATCTTATCAGGTTGAGTTGTGAGAAAATCTTATTCCACATTTTGAGTCGTTATGATGGCCCTGGTTCTGTCATGTCAGGATGACCGCCGGGCGAATTTCACGTCTTTAATCTTTTTGAGGGCGTCGCATATTGTAGTCACGGTGTCGACGTTGTCAACCTGCACGGTAAGGTCGCAGTGGAACACTTCCTGCCGGGCCGCTATGCTCAGTCCGCGTATGTTGATGGAGAGTTTCTTCGACACGGTGGATGTGATCTCCTCGAGAATCCCGTGGCGGTCAATCCCGTCAATGCTTATCGTGGCTATGAACTTGTCGGCCACGCCGCCCCATCTTGTGGCCACAAGCCTCGAACCGAAGGCGGATTTCAGCCTCATGGCATTTGGGCAGCTCACCTTGTGCAGGATCACGTTTTCGTCGTCGTCGACAAATCCGAGCACGTCGTCGCCGGGGATGGGCTGGCAGCACGTGTCGAAACGGTAGTTGGGCGTTTCCCCGTCGGGGTGGAGCACGTATACCTCCTTCCGGTTTACCGGCTCTTTCTTCACCTCTCCCGGTTTTTTCTTTGAGGAGAACGGGTTGCGGAGAATCTTCTTCATCAGCGATCGCCGGCTCTTGTTGAGCTCCTTCATCTCCTTGGCCGTGAGGTTGATCTCATCGTTGGCCAGCATCAGAAACAGCTCCTCGCGCGACTTAAGATGATAGTTGGCCACCACTTTCGTGATGGTCTCGTTGGTCGGGGCTATCCCCTCGCGGTCCATGAATTCGTTGAAGAGCTTCTCCCCGCGTGCGATCAGGGCTTTCCTGTCTTTACGGAGGATAGCCCTGAGCCTGTTCTGTGCTTTTGCCGTGTGGCAGTGGTTCATCCATTCGGGCTGGGGAGTCTGGGTCTCTGAAGTTATTATCTCTACCTGGTCGCCGCTGCCGAGTTCGTATGACAGCGGCACGAGCCTGTGGTTGATCTTCCCGGCCATGCAGTGGATGCCGAGCTGAGTATGTATCGCGAACGCCAGGTCGAGCACGGTGGCTCCCGACGGGAGTGTAATGAGGTCGCCCTTGGGAGTGAACACATATATCTCGGAGGAGAAAAGGTTGAGCTTTATAGTGTCGAGGAAATCGATTGCGTTTGGCTCCGGATTGGCCAGGATGTCTTTGATCGTATTCATCCAGGAGTCGAGTTCCGTCTCGTCTTCCTGCACTCCGGTCTTGTATTTCCAATGCGCGGCATATCCCAGTTCGGCTATGTCGTCCATCTTGCGGGAGCGTATCTGCACCTCGATCCATTTCCCTTCGGGCCCCATGGCGGTAAGATGGAGCGCGCGGTAGCCGTTGGCCTTCGGGATGCTTGTCCAGTCGCGCAGGCGGTCAGGATGTATGCGGTGGCCGTCGGTGAAGAAAGTGTATATTTGCCAGCATCTTATCTTTTCCTGCGAGTCATCGTCGTTCTCGAATATCACCCTGACGGCATAAATGTCGTAGATCTCCTCGAAAGGCACTTTTTTTGTCTCCATCTTGTTGAATATGGAGTATGCGCTTTTCACGCGGGCCTTGATCTCGTATCTGAATCCGGCGGCATCGAGTTTCTCGCGCACGGGCCTGACAAATTCCTCAACTATACGCTCGCGATGGTCGGCGGTCTCGTTGAGTTTGTCGGTGATCCAGCGGTATGCCTGGGGATGCTCGTATTTGAAAGCGAGATCCTCGAGTTCGGTCTTGATCTTGAATAGCCCGAGCCTGTGGGCGAGAGGGGCGTAGATGTAGAGGGTCTCACCGGCGATCTTGTATTGTTTCTCGGGACGCATCGATCCGAGGGTGCGCATGTTGTGGAGCCTGTCGGCCATCTTTATGAGGACCACTCGAATGTCGGTCGACATCGAAAGGAGCAGTTTCCGGAAATTCTCCGCCTGTATGGATGCTTTGTCGCCGAATATGCCTCCGGATATCTTGGTCAGCCCCTCAACGATGTCGGCTATCTTTTTGCCGAAAGCCGACTCTATGTCATCTCTCGTGAACTCAGTGTCTTCCACCACATCGTGGAGCAAAGCCGCGCATATAGAGGTAGAGCCGAGACCGAGCTCTGAGATCACGATCCTTGCCACGGCTATGGGGTGGAGAATGTATGGCTCCCCGCTTCGGCGGCGCACGCCGCTGTGGGCCTCCTTCGCGAAGCGGTAGGCTTTTTCGATTATGCCAACCTTCTTGCGGTGGTTGCTCTGGAGATATGCCTGGAGAAGAGCCTTGAATTCGCCGTCGACGATTTTCTCCTCTTCCTGCGGGGTATGAGGGAGATATTGAGTCATGTCTGTCGTGTTATATTGTCACAAAGTTAATTAAAAGAAGGGAAAAAAGCAAAAAAACCGCCCACCTCACGGTGAACGGTTTCCTCCCGACGCAGATTCCGCAGGCAGTTGCGGCAATTCAAGGAGAGAACGTGCCGAGCGGCCGTCGGCTTCCGTATCTGCGCCGGATGATAGAAATTACTAATGTATATAACCCAAAATTTAGACAATTATGTTTCTCAGATAAGAAGCCGATTAATCCTTTCATAGTGATGGATCTTAGACCCTTAGGCATAGTTTAAGGCCCTAAAACATATCTAAGTCATGAAAAAAAATTCTCAGTTATCTTGTATGCCGCAGAGTCATCGGCGAGTGTGCCGCAGATCTGTTCGTGCATGGGCGCCCCGTGATAGAGGCAGTCTGTGTCAGTGGCTGTCGAAGTCGGTGTGCTGTAAAACATGCTGGCAGATATTTTATTGTTTTTTATTAGGATTCGTTAATATCGGGGAGATTCCGCCGGAGCCTGAAGGCACCGGCCAAACCGTTTGTGTATTGTTTCTTTTGTTGTCGTTCTGTTGTTGTCGCAGTCTCAGGCCCTCAGGCCTTGTTATGGATCGTATGGATCGTTTCTGACTTTTTCGTAATAGAAACGCAGGATATGATGTAAATATTGGTTTATAAAAGTTAAAATGTGCATAAAAATAGCAGAATGGAGTGGGCCTAAGCCTCCATTCTGCTGTATTTATTCTTTAAAAGATTATTATTTAGGTGATTATGACGTGGTGCCAGAGAAAATCCTATTGGACTTTTTTTCTGTAAAAGAGATTGTTTTTACAGATTTTCCCTGATGCCGGCGTGGAGATTCGCCATTTCTATTGCGGCGACAGCGGCTTCAGCACCTTTGTTGCCGAGTATGCCCCCGGCACGGTCAAGGGCCTGCTGCTCGTTGTCGACGGTGAGCACTCCGAATACGACGGGCGCCTTTCCGAGCGCGTTAAGCCGGGCCACTCCATTTGCCGCGATCTCGCAGACATAGTCGAAGTGTGGGGTGTCGCCACGGATCACGCATCCTATCACGATTATCGCCTCGGTGTTGGCGGAATCATGGAGCAGGGCAGCGGCGGCCGCGTTTACGAGCTCCACTGTGCCGGGCACACTCATGGAAATTATATGGTCTTTGGCTATTCCGGAGCGGCGCAGCACTCCTGTGGCTCCGTCGCGCAGCGCATGGGTGATCTTCTCGTTCCAGTCGGCTGTGAAGACATAGAACCGGCCGGTGACATCCTTATGGATCTCCGGAATCTGCACAGACGTTCCGTTGGTGTTGAGTATAGTCGACATTTTTCCGTTATTTTAAGGCTTTCTTGATTTTTTTCTTTTTCTTCTCGATCTTCTCTCCTAATTCTTCCATGTCCTCACGGATTTCGTCAGCCTTGTCTTCGATCTCGTCGCCGAAGTCGTCGATGTTATCTTTCACCTCGTCGAGTTTTCTGGCTGCCTGATCCTTTATCTCTTTGACAGATTTCTCAGTCTTCTTGAGCTTTGACTTGGCGGCCGTGGTGATGTTGTGGATGAAGAGTTTCCATGAAAACTCGCGTTCCACGTCGGCATCGATCACTTCGATAAGGGCGAGGATATCGCGTTCGAGCTCGATGGTCTCCTGCGATATGGCGTGAGGAAGGATGGCGTTCAGCAGACGGCGTGCGCGCGGCCGCATGGTGCGGATCCTCATCATTATCTCGGCCATCTCAAGCGTCATCTTTATCTCTTTGCGTGTCACTCTTCCGGTGCGTTTCTTGGAGTATTTGATTGCCTCGGCATAGAATTTGAGCGCGGCTCTCAGGTCGCCTGTCGATGCGAGGAGCTGTCCGAGGCTTCGGAGTGAGTCAACGAGTTTGTCTGTGGCGGCCACTACGCCGGCGTTTACCTTGTCGTAGAGCGCTCCGGCGTTGATCTGCTGCTTTACAAGGAGGTCGAGAGCTTTCTTGCGCGAGCGGAGTATCCTTGTTGAGAGCTCCATAGCCAGGATATGGAATTTCCCGAAGCGTTCCTCGTCATGCTTCACCAGATTGTCGAGCACTTTGAAAAGGGTGTCGAGCTCCTTTTCGCTCTGTTTGTAGTTCTTCAAAGCGAAATGTATCTCGGAGAGGTCAAAGAGGAGGGCGACGAGCACTGCGCGAAACTCTACGTTCTCGTAGTCGGAGAAGTCGCGCAGTGTCTTCAACGCCGCCACGGTGCGCTCCATGGCGTCCATATATCGCTCTTCCGCGATGAGTTGTTCTGCGGTCTTGCGGCATTCGAGCGCTTCCTTGAGAATGTCAAGCTCCCGGGAGCCGTCATCGAATTTCTCAAGCATGAGTGGTATCTGAATCGGTGTCATATCTGATGCTTTTATATATTTTCAAGAGTGAAGAGTCAAGGGTGAAGAGTCAAGGGTGAAGAGTCAAGGGTGAAGAGTCCAGGGTGAAGAGTCAAGGGGGCGCCCTTCGAAGGCGTTGAGCCGCTGGCGCCATTCACGGCTTACCTGACATGCTTTGCGGGTTTGCGGATCAAAGCACACCATCACCGTCTCACACATCGACTTTATCTCGCCCGTGTTGCGTTCGCGTATGACCTGCAGGAGCCTGAAGCTTTTCACCCCGATCTCCACACACATGGTCAGGACTTCCACCTCTTCCTGGAAATAGATGGGCGAGATGAAAGCGCAGTTCACATTGGCCACGACCGTCTCCACATGCTGCCAGTCGACGGGCGCGCCCTGCACGGCCTCGAGATATCGGGCTTTCCCTGTATCATAAAAACCGAAATAGACCATATTGTTCACATGGCCGAGCACATCTACGTCGTTGAAACGCAGCTGCAGGGGAGTGATGTGGCGGAAGTGGGAGAGATCTGGTATATTGTGCGGATCCATTTGTCTGTCTTGCTATTGGTTGTTGTTCTGTCAGCAGGGGGGATCAGGATATGAAACGTATGTCGCTGACCACCTCTTTCCCCAGC
The DNA here is from genome assembly GCA_910588245.1 of uncultured Muribaculaceae bacterium. Taxonomy (GTDB): domain Bacteria; phylum Bacteroidota; class Bacteroidia; order Bacteroidales; family Muribaculaceae; genus Lepagella. The sequence continues at coordinate 17,916 of CAJUQP010000007.1, forward strand.
CTTGTGTTTATTGCCCTGACTATGCGGCTTCGGGTCATGGTGAGCTCGTGGCGCAGAGGTGCGTCGGGGACGCCTACCGTCATCACGCCCCCCTTCACGGAGGGGCGACCGCATAGGCCGCTGATAAACGCCCCCACCACTTCGGGCCATATCTCCGCGGCCTTGCATTCATCCAGACGCTCCTGCATGCAGTTCTCCTGGAAAGCCATGCGCAGGATATCGCCGATGCTCTGTGATTCCTTTCTCTCCATCTTTTCCCTTTCAGTCAGTGGTCAGTGGCGTGAATTCACCCTCGCAAACGTTGATGAGCTCTCTGGGCCCGTCGATAGCTCCGATTATGTCGTCGAGGTGCTTGCGGTTGGTGTCGGTTATGAAAATCTGTCCGAACGTATTGGAGCCCGTCACCTCATGCATTATGCTCTCCACGCGTGCCGCGTCGAGCTTGTCGAATATGTCATCGAGGAGCAACAGGGGGGTGATGCCGCTTGTCTCGCGGAGATAATCGAATATTGCCAGTCGCAGGGCAACCACGAAGGTCTTCACCTGTCCCTGGCTTCCGAGACGGCGGAGGCTATATCCGTCGAGAGCGGCCTCCAGGTCGTCGCGGTGTGTCCCTCCCGACGTGTATCCGAGCACCGTGTCTTTCTGGCGTCTTTCGGCAAGCAGATCGCGCAATGTCGTGCCGTTGAGCTGACTGCGGTAGGATATGGAGGTCGACTCATGGCCGCCGGAGAGACGGGCATAGCATTCGCTCACCTTGGGTGCGATAGCCTTCACCCAGTCTGCGCGTGTGGAGTGGATGAGGGCGGAGGCCTCTTCCATGCCTGCCTCCACGCTCTCATACAGCAGGGTGTCTCTCACGCCCGCGCGGAGCATGCGGTTGCGGCTTTCAAGCGCGCGGTTGTAGCGTATGAGCTGGGCCAGATAGTCGGGGTGGGCCTGGGAGATTACCATATCCATGAGCTTGCGGCGGTCTTCTCCCGGTCCTCCGACAAGCTGCGAGTCGCCGGGGGTGACCGTCACGATGGGGTAGCGGCCTATGTGTTCTGATATCTTTCTGTATTCCTTTCCGTTGCGTTTCAGGCTTTTACCCTTTCCTTTAGCCATGCCGCACACGATTGTGTCGGCGGCTCCGGTCTCGGCCTCGAATTCCCCTTTCACCATCATCAAGTCCTGCCCGTGGCGTACGAGGGCGTTGTCGGGCATCGACTGCATGGGCCGGGCCATGCTCAGGAAATGAATGGCCTCGAGAAGATTGCTTTTCCCCATGCCGTTCATGCCGAGCAGACAGTTGACCCCCGGAGAGAATTCCAGGGTGGCCTGCGCTATGTTCTTGAAGTTGACTATGTCGATGTTTCTGAGAATCATCCGTCGATCTTTTCTCCGAAAGCCAGGTCGCCGGCATCGCCGAGTCCGGGCACAATGTAACTGTGTGAGTTGATGTCGGGGTCGATAGCGGCGGTCCATATCGTGGTGATTCCTCCGGGAAGGGTCTCGCAGAGGTATTCTATGGCCTGGCGCGAAGCTATGACAGATGCGACGTGTATCCTTGCCGGAGTCCCTTTGCGAAGCAGGGCGCGGTAGCCGAGCTCCATGGAGCTGCCTGTGGCGAGCATGGGGTCGATAAGGATAAGGGTCTTCCCCTCGATCGAGGGGGAGGCCATATACTCCACGAGCACGTCAAACTGGTCGCCCTTCTCCTTGTAGCGGCGGTATGCGCTTACGAAGGCGTTTTCCGCATTGTCGAAATATGAGAGGAATCCGCTGTGGAAGGGAAGACCGGCGCGGAGTATTGTGCCGAGCACGACCTTGTCGCTGATCTCGTGGCACATCGCGTATCCCAGCGGCGTCTGCACTTTCTCTTGAGTGAAATTCAGCCTTTTGGAGATTTCATAGGCCATGATCTCTCCGATCCTTACGAGGTTTGTGCGGAAGCGCATGGGGTCTCCCTGGATGGTGACATCGCGTAGTTCCCTCATGTATCGGCTCACGATACTCGGGGTGGTGGCGAAGTTGATGATCTCTATATCGTTCATAGCATCGATGGGGTGGAATCGGGGCCTCCGGTGGCGCCGTGGCGCCCTCTTCGGCTTGGGTTAAAGTTAACGTTCTGCAAATATAACCATTAAATCCCGGGTTTTGTCGAATCGGAGAGAAAAAGTTGTGCCTGGAGTGCATCTTTTTCGAGCTGGCGCCTCAACGCATCAATGGAATTGAATCTGGATTCGTCGCGGAGGCGCCCATGGAATGCCAGGCGAAGAGGCATTCCGTAGATGTCGCCTTTCCAGCCGAGGATGTGTGCCTCGACGGTGAGATTGTCGCCGCGCCTCACGGTGGGGCGGGTGCCGATATTGACCATCGCGGGGCGCCGCTCCCCGTCGGGGAGGGTCACGACTGCAGCGTAGACCCCGTTGCCGGGCACCACGAGCCCTGCTTCGGGAAGCAGGTTGGCTGTGGGAAATCCTATTGTGCGTCCGAGACGGTTGCCGTCTACGACGATGCCCGGGAGCACGAAATGACGCCCGAGCATGCTGTTGGCCGAGGCTATGTCGCCTGAAGCTATGGCTTTCCTGATCGCCGAGGAGCTTATGCCCGCCACGAACGGGGCTTCCGTCACGTTTATGCCGGATTTCCGGCCTATGGCCCTGTAGTCGGCGATGGAAAGAGATACTCCGTCGGAGCCGAAAGTATTGTCGTAGCCCACCACGAGTTCCGTCACCCCCATGTCGTCGTGGAGCATTGCCATCCAGTCGGCGGCGGTGGTGGCCCTCAGCTCTTCGTCGAAGACCATAGTGACAGGACTGACTCCCAGGTGGCTGATCAGCTCCTCTTTTTTCTTAAGCGTGGTGATGGCCAGAGGCGCGCGATCGGGGGCTATGAGCGCCAGGGGATGGCGGTCGAAGGTTATGGCCTTGGCGTCGAGCCCTTTCTCACCGGCGATCTCCCGGAGGGTGGAGAGGACTGCGGCGTGCCCCAGGTGTACGCCGTCGAATGTGCCTACCGCGGCCGCGCACCCATTCACTTCGCGGGAGCCTCCTCCTGAAGGCGCCCGGTGACGGCTTCGAACGAGTTGTCGTCTTCTTTTGTTATCCTGATGGCGTTCATCCCTTCTCCGCGTGCGCTCGCGCAGTTGGCTTCGGAGTCGTCGAGGAAAAGTGTCTCGGCGGGGTCGAGTGCGTACCGCCTCAGCAGATTCCTGAAAATCTGCGGGTCGGGTTTGCAGGTGCGCTCTTGGAAAGAGGTGACGATGCCGTCGAAATAGTCGTTGATCGTGAGCCCTTCCTGCCGGAAAGCCAGGTCGATCCAGTGGTTGTACATCACCGGGTTGGTGTTTGAGAGCACAAACAGGCGGTAGCCGCGCTTGCGCAGGGCGCGGATGGCTGCCAGACGCTCCGTGGGAAGGTCTACGAGGAATTTCTCGAAGGCATCCTGGATGTCGGCGCATGTGGTGCCGGGATGACTCAGAGGGAGGAGCCCGTCGTAGAACTGCGATGCGGTGATGAGTCCGGACTCAAGCAACAGGAACGGACCTTTCTGGGCATACTGGCCCAGGAGCCTGTCGGCATCGGAGATCCCGAGGTTCTGGAGGCCGCTGACGGCCCGCTCCCTCTCGAGGTCGATCACAACGCCTCCGAGGTCGAAAACTATATTTTTAATATTCTTCATGTCGTTGTCGATAGAATGTAGGTGCAAAATTAATATTTTTTTGTGATTGTCCGGACAAAATATTACCTTTGTGCAGAAGATTCTTGCCCCGCGGCTGAAAAGGGCCTCTTTCTCAGCCTTTCCGCCGCCAGACTCCGATGACTCAAAAGCTGAAATAACTTCTAAATATCAAACTAAATATGGCAACCCAAAGAGCAATAGGCATTCTCACTTCAGGAGGCGACGCTCCCGGAATGAACGCGGCCATCCGTGCCGTCACCCGCGCGGCAATCTACGCCGGATTCAAGGTATACGGAATCAAGAGGGGCTACAAGGGCCTTATCACCGATGAGATCGAGGAGTTCTCGACCCAGAACGTATCGAACATCATACAGCGCGGAGGCACCATCCTCAAGACAGCGCGATGCAAGGAGTTTCAGACTCCTGAAGGACGCCAGTGCGCCTATGATGTGCTGCAGCGCCACGGCATAGATGCCCTTGTGGTGATCGGCGGCGACGGTTCGCTGACGGGAGCCAGGATTTTCGCCAATGAGTTCTCTTTCCAGATAGTAGGACTCCCCGGCACCATCGACAACGACCTCTACGGCACTGACTCGACTATCGGCTACGACACGGCCCTGAACACCATCATGGAGTGTGTCGACAAGATCCGCGACACGGCCACGAGCCATGAACGCCTTTTCTTCATCGAGGTAATGGGCCGCGATGCCGGCTTCCTCGCCCTCAATGGCGCTATCGCCTCGGGTGCCGAGGCTGCCATCATACCTGAGATCTCCACTCAGGTGGACCAGCTCGATGAACTTATCGCCAACGGATTCCGCAAATCGAAGAACTCTTCGATTGTGCTTGTGGCCGAGTCTCCATCCACGGGGGGCGCCATGGGTCTTGCGGAGAGGGTGAAGAAGGAATATCCCGACTACGATGTGCGCGTCACGATCCTCGGCCATCTGCAGCGTGGCGGATCGCCCACGGCTTTCGACCGTATTCTCGCCTCGCGCATGGGCGCTGCCGCTGTCGACGCTCTTCTCGACGACCAGCGCAACGTGATGATCGGCATCAAGAACGACGAGATCGTATATGTGCCTTTCACTAAGGCCATCAAGAATGATAAGCCCATCAACCAGGAGCTTATGTCGACACTCCGCCGCCTGTCCATCTGACGGCTTCCCTTACGACATCAGGATGCTCCCGACCTGGAAACAAGCCGGGAGCATCCTATTTATCATGGTTAGATATATTCGATTATGAACATCTCAACTTGTCAATGTGTTTATTGGAAAAAATTAAGCTAATATATTTAATGCTTTGAAAACTTGCGGCAAAAGAGAAAAAGATGTAATTTTGTGCTGACTAAAAATGAGAATGATGAAAGCTTTAGACAATAAGCCGTTATTAATGATTACCACATCTTCAAAAGAGGATGCAGGCGGTTGTGTGGCAGCACATGCGATTAAGCTTAAAGCGATCACATCCGCCGAGAGACAGAGTCTACGAATCTCCTCGTATCAGTATCTGCTCCCGTGACAGAATTCAAAGGATACTATAAGCCTGGATTCATAATGCGATGTAAGGATAAATCCTTGCCTCACATTGTTGATTTATGGTCATTCAGATCATCAAAAAGCAATAAACGTTATATTGTCGAGATTGAGGAGTTTGAGGAGGGATTTTATGGGATAAAGTTTTATTGGAAAGGTGTGGAAAAGAGTAAGGATAGATATTCCATGCTTACAAATGACTATGAACCCCGTAAAATTGTGCGTTCCTGTATTGAGGTTATGTTGGACTACTATCGGAGGAATCCATATTCTTCATTCGGATTTGTCGCAGCTCCTGATCTCGCTGAGGATATTAAAGGAAAGAGGGCAGTAGTGGAAGGTGGGAACCGAAGGTTTAGGTTTTATCAACGTATGATGGTCAATTTATTCGGACCGGAGACATTTTATCAAGTGGCTGATACGACAAATACAATTTATTTGTTGATTAATATGAAGCGGTTGACATCGGGAGATATATCAATCACGGATATTGAACACAGTCTTAATCAGACATATCTGGGTGATTATGTGATCAATGGTTGAAGCAATATGATGCTTTTATATAATGGCATTATGCGGTTTGAATGAAACGCGTGATGCCGGAGCAGGATAGGGATATGAAACTCAAAAGGCGAGTCCTCACGGATCCGCCTTTATTGTTGTTATGTGCAATAATTGAATTGATGTCGTAGTGTGGGTGGAGATGGATTCGAACCACCGAAGGTATAAACCAGCAGATTTACAGTCTGCCCCATTTGGCCACTCTGGTATCCACCCGAGGCGCAATCTTTCCCGATTGCGCTGCAAAGTTACGAATTATTTTCGAACCATGCAAATTTTTTTGAGTCACTGTCGCGGAGATTTTCCTCCGCGACAGGTGTAAGGCGCTGTCAGAAAGATGTCAGACAAGCTTCGCGGAGGCTTCCTTTATGCGGCGCATGGCCTCGCGGATATTGTCGTCGGAGGTGGCGTAGCTCAGACGCATGTAGCCGGGAGCGCAGAAAGCCGCTCCGTCGACACATGCCACGTGAGCCTCCTCAAGCAGATACATCACATAGTCGCCGCTGCTCTTTATCTCACGGTCGCCGGCTTTCTTCCCGATATAGGCTTTCACCTCGGGGAAGAGGTAGAAGGCTCCCTGCGGATGGTTGATGGTCCATCCGGGAATCTCCTTGGCCAGGCTGACGATCAGGTCGCGACGGCGCTCGAAAGCCTTGCGCATATCCTCGATGCAGTCCTGCGGGCCGTCGTAAGCCGCCTCGGCGGCTTTCTGCGCTATGGAGGAAGCGCCGGAGGTGTATTGTCCCTGAAGCTTGCCTACGGCTTTGGCTATCGGGGCCGGCCCGGCCATGTATCCGATGCGCCACCCTGTCATGGCATAGGCTTTTGAGACACCGTTGATGATCACGGTCCTGTCTCTGACGGCCTCGAACTCTGAGATGCTGTGCACCTCACCCACGAAGTTGATGTGCTCATAGATCTCATCGGCCAGGATGATGATGTCGGGATATTTTGCCAGTACATCGGCCAGCCCTTTCAGCTCCTCACGGCTGTAGATGCTCCCGGTGGGGTTGGAGGGGGAGTTGAGCATTATCATGCGGGTCTTAGGCGTGATGGCTTTCTCAAGCTGTTCGGGTGTGATCTTGAAATCCTGGTCGACACCGGCGTATACCTCCACGGTGACGCCCTCGGCAAGTTTCACCATCTCCACGTAGCTCACCCATGCCGGCACCGGAATGATCACCTCGTCGCCGGGATTGATAGTGGCCAGGATCACGTTGCATAGTTCCTGCTTGGCGCCGTTGCCCACTACGATCTGTTCGGGAGCGAACTCTATGCCGTTCTCCCTTTTGAGCTTGGCCGCTATTGCCTTGCGCAGCGACATGTAGCCCGGCACCGGAGTGTAGCGGGAAAAGTTGTCGTCGATGGCTTTCTTGGCGGCCTCCTTGATGAAATCGGGAGTGTTGAAATCGGGTTCGCCCACACTCATGTTGATTACGTCCACGCCCTGGGCCTTGAGCTCGGCGCTCTTCTGCGACATAGCCAGCGTGGCCGACGGCGAAAGCGCCTGAATGCGCTGTGAGATCTGGTTCATATGCTTTTACGTTGTTTTAAGATAAATCGATCCTTCACTGCCGCCATGGGAGCGTGCCGCCCCCATGATGCGTCTGATTGCGCGAAGTTAATTAATATTAATGAGTAGACAAAAAATATTTATGGAAAGATGAATTTTTTTCGTTAACTTTGCCCCCGACTCCTTGAAGTCGTCAGACCATTCCGGTGCCGGCGCCGCAGATGCCGGCGTCGCGCAGGTCGCCCGATATGGAATATAAAGACTACACTGCAATATGAAAAAGACATTTACAATTATCCGGTTTGCCATGTTGTGCATCGTGCTGGCCGCGATCCCGTCGCTCACCTCATGTAAGAAAGAGGTGTCTGACACCACAGGACTTCTTTCCACAGTGCCCTCTTCGGCGAGTGCCGTGGTGGGCCTCAACATTCGCACAATGCTCGAGAAGGCCGGCTGCAAGGTAGACGGTGCCGACATCACTCCCGGAGAGGTGGTTGAAGGATGGCTCGCGCGCAAGGCCAACTCCACAGCCAGCGAGAATGAAGCCATGCGCCTCGTGCTCTCCGGAGAGAGCGGTATAGATCCGGTGGGGGCGATCTTCTTCGTAGACGCCTACAACAGCTATCTGACCGCCATGCTCGCCGACACCGGCAAGTTTCAGGAATTCGTCGAGAAGCAGAGCGGGCAGAAATTCACGGAGGCCGACGGCGTGAAGACCTGTGGCAATGTGGCCATGTCAGGCGCCCAGATGTGGGTATGCCTCAGCTCCCAGGCCACGATCGACCCCAAGGCGGTGAAGAACTACAGCGCCCTCGACGAGTCGCAGAGTTTCATGAGCAATCCCTATTCGGCTGATATCGCCGGCATGACCGACGACATTGTCGGCCTCGTGCAGACAGGACTGATAAGCTCCGGCAGAAGCGGTTCTTTCATCGGCGCGGCAAAGACCAATATGGCCCTGGGGCTTCTTTTTGAAGATGCCTCGGCGTTTGCCATGAAATGCAATTTCCTCAAAGGAAAGATGGAGCTTCGTGCCGAGGTCTTCAACAGCAAGGGGGAGACGGCCAAGTTCCTGCTTCCGACATCGAAGATAGATACCGATCTGGTCAAGTCGCTCGGTTCGCAGGCCGAGGCGGTGATGGCGCTCTCGATATCCAAGGATCTCATGAAGAAGATCGATCAGGCCGGCTCGTCGCTTGGCGGCAATATGTTCGGAGCGTTTATAAAGATGTTCGGCTCGATCGACGGCACTGTGGCCGCGGCTGTGTCTGACCTTGACAATTTTTCCGACGGACTGAGCGGCGCCGTGACCACCGACGGCAATCCCTCAAACGATCTGATGCAGCTTCTCTCACAGTTCGGGGCTACCAGGAAAGACGGCAAGGTGGTCAGGATCACCAACGGCACACCCAAGGGATCGCTTGAGATGTCAAAGGCCGCCGACTACTTCAAGGGAGCCATGATAGGAATCATGATCAATGCCGACGCCTCCGATCTCGGGGGACCGAAAGAGGGCCTCAGGACACTGGCATTCTCCCTGGCTCCGGAGGGGAAAGGCATAACGGCGAGAGTAGACATTGAGGGGACAGACCCTGCGGAGAACATGCTCGTCACATTGATCAAGAATAATAAGTGAGGAAACAACGGCCGCGGAAGATGATTCCGCGGCTTTCACGACTATGGAGATAAGAGAGATCAGTTTCACAGGGATGCTCCCGCGGGTTTTCGTATCAGAGAGGATTCCTCGCTCAGACGTTTGGCGCACGCAACTCACCTTGCGTAAGGGTGAGTTTTACAGGGTGGAGGCGGCCAGCGGCGCCGGAAAGTCGTCGATGTGCTCCTATATATATGGAGCCCGCGTTGATTATGAGGGCACGCTCGCCTTCAACGGCGATGACGTCGCGGCTTTCCCCATGGAGAGATGGCAGGAGCTGCGCCGGCGCAATCTCGCCTATCTTCCCCAGGAACTCTCCCTCTTCCCTGAGCTGACGGCCCTGCAGAACATAGAGCTCAAGAATTCGCTGACCTCCCACGTCGGCACAGAGAGGATAGAGGAATGGCTTCATGAACTCGGCATCGATTCCCGCAGGGATTATCCCGTGGGGCGCATGTCGATAGGGCAGCAGCAGAGGGTGGGCATAATACGCGCTCTCTGCCAGCCATTCGATTTCATCATGCTCGACGAGCCCGTGAGCCATCTCGACGAGGAGAACAACCTGAAGGCCGCGCGCATGATCGCCTCTGAGGCCCGCAGGCAGAACGCCGGGATAATCACTACTTCCGTGGGCAATCCCCTTCTGCTCGATGAATGTATAAATCTTAAGCTATGAACCTTATCTCGAGTCTGCTCCGCAAGAATACTTCTCCGGCGCGTGTGGCCGGCTTTATACTGTCAAATTTCATAGGCCTGGCCATCATTGTAGGCGGTCTGCAGTTCTATCAGGATGCCCGCAGCCTCTGGACGGCCGATGACAGTTTCGTGAGCACCGACTATCTTGTGGTCAACAAGAAGGTGACCTCGGCCAATACGTGGGGCCAGAACGACTCCGGTTTCACTCCGGAGGAGATCGCCGACATCAAGGCGCAGCCCTGGACAAGAGGGGTCGGGGCCTTCACCTCGACCGACTATCGGGTGTGGGCCTCCGTGGCTCAGGGAGGGCGCGGAATGTCGACTATGATGTTCTTCGAGTCGATACCCGACGGGTTTGTCGACGGTGCGGGAGCCGACTGGCGTTTCGCTCCCGGCGACAGGGTGGTGCCGATAATCATATCCAAAGACTACCTCACTCTCTATAATTTCGGATTCGCCGGCTCGGCAGGACTCCCGCAGATGTCGGAATCGATACTCGGGGGCATCCCCCTGAGCCTCGTGCTGACCTCCGACGATGGCGTGCGGCAGAAACGTATGGACGCCAGGGTCGTGGGTTTCTCCAACCGGCTCAACACCATTCTCGTGCCCCAGACTTTCATGGACTGGAGTAATGGAGAGCTCGGGACGGGTAGAGGCACGAAGCGTCCTTCGCGCCTTATCATCGACGTCAGCAGCCCCGGCGATGTGGCCATACGCGACTATCTCGACAGCCATTCGCTCGAGGTGGCCGGCGACAAAAGCGGGTCGGCCGCCTCGTTTCTGCTGAAGGTCGTGATCGGCATAGTGCTCGCCATCGGAGTGCTGATCACTGTATTGTCGTTTTTCATACTCCTTCTTTCCATGTCGCTTCTTATGGAGAAGAACCGCGACAAGCTCCATTCGCTTCTGATGCTCGGATGCCCTGCGCGTGAAGTGGCGGCTCCTTATATCCGCATAGTGGTATGGGCTTCGCTGGCAGCCTATCTCCTTGCCGTGGCATGCGGGGAATTGCTTCGGATGTGCTATATCAAGCCTCTTGAGGGGCTCGGTGCCGCTACCGGCGGATGGTGGCTCGGCCCGGTTGCGGGTTTTATCCTGACTGTGGCTGTCATGGTTTTCAATATAATATCAGTGAGTCGCAGGGTGCGTGAGGCATGGCGCTGACGGGTGTACGGTGTGTCCGTAGGATGTCCGTATGCGGACACCGTGCGAAGCCGCATATTGTTAATAGTGTTAATTAACAAAGTTAAGAACGTTAAATTAATACAGACAAACGTAAATAAGCCGTATATTTGCGCTGGTTTTATCGACTTTACGCATGAAAAGCTCAGCAATCTATGCCAAGTTGGATAAATCTATGGCGGGGCAAGCTCCGCAAGAAAGCTTAACTAAATCAGTAAAAGAAAAATAATCAAGAAGATATCAACGAGAGATTAAGTCAGCTCTCCGTGGCTGGTTGCGTCTCGACTATGATAACCTCTCTTCTCGACAATAGGGAAATTATTAACTAAAGTATTAATTAAATCAATTCTTGCATGAAGAACATCTGTTTTCATCTGAACAGGAAGCTCTGGGTCACGATGGCAATGCTGCTGGCCTTGTCGCTTCCGGGTTTTGCGCAGAAGATCACCGTCCACGGGTATGTGGATGATGAGCTTGGCGAGCCCCTGATCGGTGCCACGGTAATGGAAAAGGGCACCTCCAACGGCACGGCGACAGACATCGACGGCAAATTCACGTTGAATGTCGAGCCGAACGCCACACTGGTGGTCAGCTACATAGGCTACGACCCCGTAGAGGTAGCCGTCAATGGCAAGACCGACATCAAGGTCACCATGAAAGAAAACGCGACGATGCTCGCCGAGACAGTCGTGATCGGCTACGGCTCCGTGAAGAAGTCGGATGCCACCGGCTCGGTAGCGATCGTGAAGCCTGACGAGGTTGAGGCCGGTCTGGCCACTTCCGCACAGGATCTTCTTGTGGGCGCCAGTCCGGGTGTGGTTGTTACAACTGATGGCGGTAATCCTTCAGGAGGTGCATCGATACAGATCCGTGGTGGAGCGTCTCTTGCAGCATCAAATGAGCCTCTGATCGTTATCGACGGTGTCCCTATGGATACAAAAGGTATTGTTGGCGCTTCTAACCCTCTGGCACTGGTGTCTCCTGAAAATGTGGAATCAATGACGATTCTTAAAGATGCTTCCGCGACTGCCATTTATGGTTCGCGCGCATCTAACGGTGTGATTATTATCACAACTAAGAAAGGTACGTCAGGACGGCCTCAGGTTAATGTTACGATCAATGCCTATGTTAATACCCCGCGCAAATATCTCAATATGATGGATGGCAATCAGTTCCGGTCATTCATTACCAATGAGTATGGTGCAGATTCTGATCAGGCGGCAGCTTTGGGTACTTCAAACACAAATTGGGTGAAAGAAGCTCTCCGCACCACGCTTTCCACAGATTACAGTGTGAGCGTCGGAGGAACAGTCGGAGTTTTACCTTATCGTGTCGCTGTGGCGTATACGGACAACAACGGTATTCTCCGTAATACTGGCATGGATCGTCTTACTGGATCAATCAATCTTACCCCGACTTTCTTCAACGGACTCCTCTCTGTCAGTGCCAATGTAAAGGGTGCATATATTAAGAATGAGTATACTCATAATGAACTTGGCACAGCGACAAGCATGAATCCCACCATACCAGTACGCGATTTTGAGAATGGGTCTCCAGTATTCAATTATTGGACATCATATGTAGGCAACGGAACCCTTGCTGGCCCTGATACACAGGGAACATCCCTCAATTATACAACAGCTCCTCTTAACCCTATCGCCGCTATTGATGAATATAATTGCGAGGGCACTGCTTATCAATCTGTCGGAAATCTTCAGCTTGACCTTAAGATGCCGTTCCTGACAGATCTCCGAGCAAATCTCAATATTGGCTATGATTATCAGCATGGCACTTGCACCAACTATAATTATTTCAACTCTCCACTGGCCTGGAGCAGTGGTTATCAGGTTGCAGATCCTTCAAAACCCGGTACATTCATGAATGTTAAGGACGGAGGCACGACCGCTACTCACGAAAAACAGATTCGTCGTAATTATCTTCTCGATTTCTATCTGAATTATAATCATGAGTTTGAATCGATAGAGTCTTCCATTGATGTTACCGGTGGTTATTCTTGGCAGAAATTCTGGAGCAGTTTCCGTTCGCAGACTTATGTGAACACAGTCGCACCTGGAAGTCCATATGAGTCAGTGTTGGGCACAGAGGCAGCCTATGCTCCTTATCCTTCCTACCCATCGATTGAACCTCTTCAGCTTGTCTCTTTCTTTGGACGTGCTAACTTCAATTTGCTCAACAGGTATCTTCTTACAGCTACCATCCGTTATGATGGAACAAGCCGTTTCTCTAAAGATAACCGTTGGGGTACCTTCCCGGCGTTCGCTCTCGGATGGAAACTTCTTGAGGAAAGCTTCATGGAAAGCGCCAGAGGTTGGATGAGCGAATTCAAACTTCGTGCTGGCTATGGTGTTACAGGTCAGCAGGATATCGGTTCCCTTTTCGCTTATCTTCCTACTTATTCTCAATGGACGGGTAACACAACCCTGTATCCTAATCTTATCGGCACAGGTGGCACTGGAATACTTCCTGTTGAACCTTCTTCTTATAACGCTGACCTGAAGTGGGAGGAGACTCACACATGGAATGTCGGTCTTGATTTTGGATTCTTTAATAACAGACTCTCCGGAAATATTGAGTTCTACAAGCGTAAGACAAAGGATTTGCTGACATTCGCCAACTACCCTGCTGGCTCCAATCTTTCTAACAAAGGTTTTATTAATATTGGTGATCTTGAGAACACAGGCGTTGAGTTTACACTAACCGGTCGTCCTGTAGTGACGGATGATGTTACTTGGACTTCCTCTCTTAATGTCGCATGGAACAAAAACAAGATTACGCGTCTTGCTGACGGTGCGGATACCCAGACTGGCGGTATAAGTGCAGGAACTGGCGGTACAATCCAGAAACATGACGTTGGCCACCCTGCATATAGTTTCTACGTATATGAGCAAGTATATGCTCCTAACGGAGATCCCGTAGAGGGCGTGTTTGTCGACCGTAATAATGACGGCCAGATCACAGAAGCCGACAAATATCTTTACCACAGCAAAGATCCTAAAGTGACGCTTAATTGGAGCAATACCATCAATTACAAGAATTGGGATTTCGGCATTACTCTCAGGGCAAGTCTTGGCAACTGGGTTTACAATAATACCCAGGCCTCGAATGTCTTCAAAGGTACAAACTCCTCGCTCCCTCTGAGCAATCTTATGGCTGATACATTCCTTTTCGAACAGCAGACACTTCAATCAATTATGAGCGATTATTTCGTGCAGAATGCGTCGTTCCTTCGTTGTGACAACATATCTCTTGGTTATACATGGCGTGAGCTCTTCGGACAGATGCGCCTTCGTCTCTACGGCGCTGTCCAGAACCCGTTTGTCATAACTAAGTACAAAGGCCTTGATCCTGAGATCGCTTCAGGTATCGATAATGGTGTATATCCACGTCCTGTCACATTCTCCGTGGGTATTGTCGCCTCCTTCTAACTATTAATCAATTATTGCATTTGACTTATATGAAGATATATAAATATTTATTGACGGGTGCGCTTCTTTCGATAGGTCTCTCCTCTTGTGTGGGAGACCTGGATGTGAAGCCTGAGAATCCGACAACAAAGACGGAGCTCAACTCAAAGGAGGATTATCTAGGAGTGTTGGCCCGCGCATATGGTGGCCTTGTTTTGGAAGGCGGCATCACGGTCGACGACGGAGGGGCTGGTGTGTATACACGTCAGTTATGGAATCTTCAAGAACTCCCGACAGATGAGGCTATCATTGGTACAAACTGGAATGACGCCGGTATAGATGAACTTGATTTCTCTACCTGGTCAGCAGACAACCACTGGCTTTATGAATGCTTCTGCCGTATAAATTTCCAGATTTCACTCTGCAACGAATTTCTTCGTGTCGCAGATGGAGCTCTTGCCTTCTTCTCGCAGGAGGAAGTGGATCAATTCAAGGCTGAGGCACGTGTGCTTCGAGATCTTTCATATTATCATATGATAGATCTATATGGACGCGGTCCGTGGACTACGGAGGAAAGTGTGGTGGGCGCCATACCTCCTACATATGATCGTGCGCAGCTTTTTGAGGCAGTAGTCGCTGACCTAAAGGATGCGATTCCTCATCTTGTCCCTGCTGCTTCACAGGTATACGGACGTCTGTCAAGAGAGGCGGGACATATGCTTCTTGCTAAACTTTATCTTAATGCTGAGGTATATACTGGCACAGGAATGTGGCAGGAGTGTGCAAACGAGTGTCTTGAAATAACAAAGACCATCAATCAACTTGCTCCGGAATATAAATATCTGTTCTGCGCTACTAACGACAAATATGTTGGCAATGGTGAGATAATTTGGGCTATACCTCAGGATGCCAATACACTTCAGACATACGGAGGCACAACATATCTTTCCGGAGGCGCATATAATGCAGAGGTTGACCGTACTCCTTTCGGGGCAGGTGCTGATGGATGGAATGGCGCCCGTGTACGTCCGGAACTTTCCAAGGCTCTTGCCAAGACAGACAAGCGTCGCCTTATCTATGAAGGTACATTCAATGAAAGTCTGACAGATTTGTCGTCATGGACAGCTACAGGCGATGGATACATGTGTATTAAATATGTATACACACCTGAAACGGATTATTATAATGAATCTGGCAATTCCGGCTCAAGCACTATTTTCAACTCTGCGGACTATCCTCTTTTCCGTCTTGCTGATACTTATTTGATGCTTGCCGAGTGTGAGCTTCATGGTGCTACCGGGTGTAATGGCGTAGATCGTTATAATGATGTTCGGAAGCGTGCCGGAATGGCTCAGGTGGGTTCATATACAGCTGATGACCTCCTTAAGGAGCGTCTTTGTGAGCTTTATTGGGAGGGTCACCGTCGCTCTGACCTTATCCGTTTCGGTAAGTTCGCCGGGAATTCCTATAACTGGTCATGGAAAGGCGGTATCCTGGAGGGCGCGAATATAGCATCCTATCGCAATCTGTTCTGTATACCCTCCCAGTTTATTCCTACACTGGGACAGAATCCTGGTTATTGATGATCTGGAAAAATAAATCACGGATAATAAGTAAGAAAATATATGAATAAATATCATATTTTCGGCCTCATGGCCTTGACAGCTGTCGCTTTCACATCTTGTGAGGATGATGACAGTCCCAAGATCCAGGCTCCGACTGAGTTTGTGCTCAATACACCTCCTTTTGCAAATATGCTCTATGAATTGAGCCCGGAAGGAGTGATAGAGTTTACTGTCAGTCAGCCTAACTATGGACTCTCACTGGCTCCAACCTATGGAGTGGAGATCTCGCTTCTCGAGGATTTCGGAGAGTCTACACGTGCTGATGAAGAGGAAGAGCCTACTCCATTGGTGTATTCGATCCTTCCAAGCGATCCTTATTCAGCAACGATCACAATCAATGAATCGGATGTGGCAGCAGGTCTTTGCGCTCTCCGGGGAATTAAGGAGGATAGCGAATATACTGATGCCGGTCCAATGACTGTGTATGTACGCGCTACGGCTGATATTAATGGCCAGGATATAACCAAGATAAAATCGAATATAATCAAACTCCCTCAGGTGCAGGGTTACAGTGCATTCGTTTCTGAGGAACTTGATGCGATTTATGTGCCGGGCAATCCCAATGGATGGAATCACTCTACTTGCCAGAGGCTTCTTGTGAATCCTAATAATGAGAATATATACCAGGGTCTGCTTTATATCAATGGTGAGTTTAAATTCACTCCCGAAGCAAATTGGAATGCTGAATGGGGTGCGGGAGAAACTCCTGGCACGCTCGTGACATCAGGTGGTGGCAACCTCAATATACCGGCTGAAGGAGAAGGTCTTTATTATGTAGTTGTCGATACAAAGGCTCTTACTTACACAACGACTTATATCGAAAGTGTATGCGTGATTGGAGATTTCAACGGATGGGATCCGGCTTCAGCGCCTGAGATGTCGCATTCTGATGATTTCCAGACGTGGACTTACGAAGGCGATCTTAATGCCGGTCAGTTCAAGTTTATCTTCAACAGATCGTGGGACATCAACCTCGGCGGTAATTTCAATAAACTTGTCGAGAATGGTGATAACCTGATAGCTCCCGCCGGAGCTAATATGTTGACTCTTGATCTTCATACTTTGCCCTATAAGGCAACATGCGAGTAATGATTTTTAAGAAAACTTCCCTGCCTTGAAATATAGGCAGGGAAGGGTATCAAAACCAAAATTTAAATATGAAAAAAATAGCATATATAGGACTGGCAGCGCTCATGTTCGGCATCGCATCTTGCGATAAGATCGAAGACTCGGAGAATCTGCCTGCCACTAATCCGCAGCTTCCAATAGTGCCGGTAGAGAGTGTCGTGGTTACTCCCGGGGCGGCTATAGCGTCTGGCGTGGATCTTTCTACTGCTACAGGTTCCCTTCAGGTTGCTTCTGTTCTCGGTGGCGAGGACTGGCCGGAAGGATTCACGGCAGAAATCCCGTTTATGGAAATCAGTAGCACGGAGGATTTCGCCGTTTCAGCTCCAATTAATGCCCAGATGGTCGATGGCGATGCTTATGTGCTTGCCGGGGATTGGTTGGAAGTCCATAAACTTATCTTCGGTAAAAATCCTCAGACAGTGAAGACATATGTGCGTTTTGCTGTCAATGCTGTAAAAGACGAGCAGTCTGTACGCATGGGAGGTGCCGATGTATTCTACGGAGCGGCATCTTTGAATGTAGTTCCTCCTGCCAACGTGGTGTATGTTATGGGAGATGCTTGTGGTTGGAATTTTGATGATGCGCCGGTGTTGGTGGCATCTAACGACAATGATCAGTATTTCTCAGGTTTTGCATATGTGAACGGTGGCTTCAAGTTTACGAAAGAGAAGAATTGGGATGATGGAAACTGGTCAGCAGAGGGATCTACTTTGGTTGAAGGAGGTGATAATATCACGTTGTCAGAGGCTGGCCTTTATTGGCTGACAGTAGACCTTGAGAATCTACAATGGTCGAATACCTATGTTGAAAGTATCGGTTGTGTAGGTGCATTCAATGGTTGGAATGCAGCAGATAATGTTAAGCTTACACCTAATGCGAACTTTACAATCTGGTCTGGTACTGTAGACTTCGGAGATGGTGGCGAGTGGAAACTCAACGTTAATGGAGCATGGGATATCAGTCTCGGTACAAACGCCAATAATCTTGAAGTTGGTGGCGGAAGCGGTAATCTTTCGGTTGACGCCGGCACTTATGAAGTTACTCTTTACCTTGATAAGGTCCCATATCATGTTGATATGGCGAAGAAATAATCTCAATAATTTCCCTAAGGAATTATCCGACCGAGGGGGGACGGCAGTGATGCCGTTCCCCCTCTTAAGTTTTATGCGCTCAGCGAGGAGGTTGAGGGGAGGTCAAAAGTAATTGGTTGGAAACCTGCCCCGGGGGGCAGGTAACGCAACGAAGACTGGCCGTGGGCTATGCTGCCGGGTCTTGCCGCTATATATGCTTGCTGCGGCGATATTGGCCGAAGTGATGGGGGCGGTTTTGTTGTGTTAATCGCTCCTTGGAGCGGTTAGTCCTGTTTTTTCATATTGTTGTCAATTGGTTTGTTGGAGGTTATTTCCTTTTTTGTTAATTTCGTGAAAGTTTAATCAAAGAATGGATATGATGGATTGCAACGGAACTTCGGGAGGAGATGGGAGGAGCCTTCCTGCGTATTGGCGTGAGGGAATTCCATGTTACAACAGGAGGGCGGAATGGCATGATTATACTTCCCGGTGCTACTATATGGTGACAGTGGTGAGGAATAAGTCATGGAAAAGCCCGTTCTGCATAATCCGGGAGAATGGAAGGGATCAGAGAGGTGGACTTAGAGCAGACCTTACACTCACGGCTACCGGCAAGATCATTTTTAGCCAGCTTTACGATATGGAGAGGCATTTTGAAGAGGTATGGTTATGGGGCAATGTAGTGATGCCGGATCATGTGCATGCCATCATCTTTATTCAGAAGAAGTTTGAATTTGGATTGGGAGCGGCAGTCAATTATTTCAAAGGAAGCTGCACCAGGCGTCTGCGTGAGGTTGACACTCAATTCGCGCTTGCCGGGATAAGCTTATTCTCGGATGGTTATCATGACAGGATCGTCACCAGGAAGGGGATGCTTGCGAGGTTGCGTAATTATGTTTTGGAAAATCCTGTCAGATATCTCATCAAAAGGAGAAAGCCGGATATGTTCACAAGCGGGCATATCCTTGAATGCCGTGGACGACGCTGGAGGATCTATGGCAATTTTCTTTTGCTTAAGGAGCCGGATAAGGCTCCGTTGATTGTCAGCAGCCGTTATGATGAGGAGGAAAGATTATCCTGGATGAGGAGATGGCAGTCTGTGGCAAGAAACGGAGGAGTGCTTATCTCTCCATTTTACGGGGAGAAAGAGAAGACCCTGCGGAATGATTTCATTGAAGCCGGGGCAGCAATAATCCATCTGCAGGCTGAGGGATTCCTGGAACGGTTCGCGCCGAAAGGCGGGTATTTCCGTCTTTGTGAAGAGGGGAGGCTCCTGATAATAGGGGAGGAGGTTTATTCGATGAAAAAGTTTAAACTTTCGCGGCAGACAGCGCTTGAACTTAATGAATTTGCAAGATGGCTTTCGGAAGCGGCTTCCGATGAATGGAAGATAGTCAAGGGATAAGGGCTGATGAGAGGCGGCTTGATTCGCGGCGACATGGCTTGAATCGCTCCAAGGAGCGATTAACGCAACGAAGCCGGCGCTTTGAGGGATCGGATTTGTTGGGATCGGCTTTGTCGGGATCGATTTATTGGGCTTCGGCTTCGTCGGGATCGATTTGTTGGACTGGGTGATGAGATTCGGGGCTCGCTTTTGGTTTGGCGAGCCCCGAGGCAATTCAGTTGAGGAGGGGAGGATGAGGTTGAGGAGGGAGGTGATTCAGGTTGAGGAGGGGAGGGTTCAGTCGAGTTCGAGGATGTAGACGGGGGAGGAGATCTCGGCGCCTTCGGCAATTTTCTCGCCGTCGCCCTGATGGGTGGTCTGCACGAAGACGTTCAGACGGCGATGCTTGTTCCATAGATTGATGTCGAACGACGGTTCCCATGCATCGACAGAGAAATCGGTCACATCGGTCACGTTCCAGCCCTCTTTGCCGAGATGCGGCGTGTAGGCCACGCTGACCCTGCTGCCGCGCTCCGTGTCGCGGAATATATAATATGCCTTGCGTCCATCGCTGGCGATACGCGGACGCGATATGGGAATCATCTTGGTGCCCCCTCCCGCCAGTGAGAAGGGAGTGGTGCGGTGTCCGACGGTATTCATGTTCCATTTCTTCCCGTCGTGCCACACGAGGCGGTATTGGGGCACATCGCTGTCGCTGTCGCGCCAGTAGGTGGCGATATAAGGATGTCCCTCGCTGTCGGCGGTCATGCTTGTCTGGTTGATTAGCTCTGATTTCTGCGGGATCTCCCAGGCTTTCTCCGCAGTGGCGAGGGTGATGGGAAGGGAATATCGCGAACCGTCGCTGCGCTGCCATGTGCGTCCGCCGTCGAGCGAGCGGGCGTAGCAGAGATCGTGGTTCGTCTCCACCATCCATGTCTCACGCCACACCCAGGAAAGATGGATCACCCCTTTCGGATCGACATACATCTGCCAGTAAGCGTTGCGGGCGTCCTCGCCGTCGATGAGCACATCATGGATACGTTCCCAGCGTTTTTCTTTCGTCACATAACGGTTGAGCACGAGATTGCCTCGCCCGGAGGCGCCTGAGCGGTAGGCGAAGATCATGTTGCCGTCGGGCATGGTGTAGAATTCGGGATATGTGACGTCGTCCTCGCCGACTCCTGTCATGGGGAGTTTCGGACCGAGCACGAGCGCCCCGGGCTTCTCGGCCACCGCGTAGCGGAGTGGATGGCCGTGATGGTCGAAGGAGACGTGGAGATATCCGTCGCCGTCGACGCCGATGCTGATCACGTTGTGGCCGTCGCCGATGTTCCCTTTGTATTGCGAGCGGCGAAGAGTCCATCCGTCGCTTCCGAGTTGCCTTTTCCCGATCACAACGTAGCCGTCTTTATCGTAGTAGGATATATACTGGGTGTCGCCGTGGGTGGCCACCGACGAGCCGCGGAACACGGCTGTGTTGACCGAAGTCTGGGAGAATCCCTCGCCGGCAGGCACGAGCGAGGAATGCATGGCGGTGGTCTTAGGCGATGATCCGGCAGATCCAGCCTTGGCCGAGGCGCATCCCGAGAGGGCGGGCGTCGATATCAGGCACACCGCGGCGAGTATTTCCATAAAGTTTCTTTGAAAAGCTTTCATGATGCAAGAGTTTAAACCATATACACATTTGAAAACGAGTTTATATCTGAGATATTATAGAATCAGGTCTGCCGCCGCTCACAATGGAAGATACAGACCGCTGAATGAATTATTTGCCCTCTTTCCGAGCCATACTATCTTGCAGTCGTCAGGATTCGATCTTTCATAAAGTGCATTCTGAGAGAATGTCGGGTTGTCCGGGAGTATCCTGTGACTTATGAGTATGTCGAGGATTATTTTCTGGAATTTTGCTTGGATAATGGATAATTATTCTTAAATTTGCATATTTAAACGCAAAATATGGAGAGAAACGGTAATGTCGAGCCGGAAGAGGTGATCAAAAGGAATGCGGAGATGCTTGCGGCGCCATTGGCCGCGGCCGAGAGGATGCTGCCGCGGGGGAGCGGCCATTTCCCGTCAGTCGACGCCCTTAAGGAGATAGTGAGGCTGGCTAAGACCATAGTGTTTCCTGATTTTGTCGACATGAGGCGCAACAGCCGTACTATGCGGTCGTATCTTGTCGGCACATCGCTTGAGAAACTTTATTCATCGCTGAGCCGTGAGATAGTGCATGCCATACGTTTCAGCGCCGACCGCACGGAAGGGGATGCCGACAACGAGGCCCGGGGGCTCGCGCTGCGGTTCATAGACATGCTGCCGGAGATCAGACGCCTTCTCTATACGGATGTGGAGGCGATGTATGACAATGATCCCGCTGTCGACAATTATGCAGAGGTGATATTGTGTTATCCGGTGGTGCAGGCGATGGTCAACTACCGTCTGGCCCATGCGTTGCTCACTCTCGGCATACCGGTGATACCTCGTATACTGACGGAACTGGCCCACTCGCTCACCGGAATCGACATCCATCCGGGGGCTGCTATCGGGGAATATTTCGCCATAGACCACGGTACTGGGGTCGTGATCGGGGAGACCTGCGTGATAGGATCGCACGTAACACTTTATCAGGGAGTGACCCTCGGCGCTAAGAACTTCACTCTCGACAGCCATGGGCATCCTGTCAACATACCGCGCCATCCCATAATCGAAGACAATGTGACGGTCTATTCCAATTCCACGATCCTCGGCCGCATAACCGTGGGGCGCGGGTCGGTGATAGGAGGCAACGTGTGGCTCACCTATTCCGTGCCTCCGGGCTCGCGTATACTCCAGGGAAAGGCAGTCAGCGACTGAATGTGTGATAACATATGACTAATTGGATTAAGAAGTTGTTTAAAATGAACGTTAAATTATGGGCGGCAATTTTTTAGTTAAAATCCGATTAAGGCAAAGGAGCATAGCGGGCTATGTGACTGCGCCGCGATTGGATTTTAACAAAAAAGTGCCGTACTTAAGGTAACTTTCATTTCCGGTCAACTTCATAGGTTAATAGATTTAACATTATACTGTCATAAAAGTTACTTCCGGACTCGCATTCCCGGGCATATTTCCCCTTTTGGTTCAGTCACATAGCCCGCTATGTTCCTTCACCTGCAAGAAAAAATCTGCTCCGAGACTGCGACCCATAATTTAACGTATAATCCGCAAAACGAAGCGTATCGACTTAAAAAAACGAAATGTATTGTTTTGGGGGTTGAAGAGAGGTATTGGGGAAACGAAATGAACGGATTTCAAAAACGAAACGTATCAGGATCACTCCCTTTTAGCAGTCGGGGAAATAGGGTAAAATAAAAGCGCCGGGAAAATCACCTTCGGCGCTTTTATTTGTGTATTCGCTTTTCAACTCACTTTGTAGAGCATGATGTCTGTGTACTTGGAATTGTAGTTTAGATGTGCATTGACCTCTCTTTTTACGGCATTTGCAAAAGGATTGCCGAGAGCGATGTTATCTCCGATCCAGTCACACAGTTCGATGATGGATGACTTGTTGGACGTGAAATATACATATCGATGACCGACCAAGACTTTGAGCACATCGAGATAGTCTGACAGTCTCCAGTAGCCCATGTCGTATGCGCCGACATCAGTGCTCAGGTAAGGTGGATCCACGAGGAATACAACGTCGTCACGGTCTTTGTACCTCTCAAAAAGAATCCTGTAATCACAGCTCGTTATCTCCAGACCATCAAGATAACCCTCAGCACTATAATCCTGTTTGCGGACATTATTGTAAAGGGAATGCTTCTTGAGATCCTTGAGTGAGGTTGCGTATTTTGCCGAGAATAGAAGAGAGGAGGAGAGTGTGATGCAGTCGATGAAGCCATACTCCCTTTCCTTATGCTCAAGCAGTGAAAAGATGACTTCCTTCTCCGGTCGCAGAATCAGCTTATGGCGTGGGAGTGGGTCTGTAATACTCCGCAGTTCTTTTAGAATTTGGTTCGTCTCTCCAATATGCTCAAGTCTTTTTCTATAGCCATCAAAATCATTATATACTACTGTAGCATCGGGCCTTTTGCGTTTGGTGATATGAGACAGCAATCCCGACCCTCCGAAAAGATCAACGAAAACATTGGCCCCTTCAATCGTATCGAGCACCTTCTTGTATTCTCCAGCGAACATCCGTTTCTGCCCCACAAATGGAAGAGGGGCCGACATATATTCCTTCATTATTGTTGTTTTGATTTTAGCGGGTGCAAAGTTAGATATTCCCCTCTATTCGACCAATACAACAACAAAAATCTCACTGCAAATTTATTGCAGTGAGATTTTCTTCAGACATTAAGCTCAAACCTGACATTCTCCACTCCATCGAGCAATAGTCGGGTTTTATCCAGATTGTTCTCGTAGATATGCACATTAGCCAGAAATAGCGTTATTGACTTAAGTGGCAGATCTATCTCACGCGACATCAGATAGAGATGGTAAAGATCAGCAGGTAGCCCCAGATTGGCGTCAGAACTGCGTTGATATGCTGACAGAATGAGCCCGTCGGGGGCAAGCTGAAACTGCACCAGGCTCAGGCAAGGTGCCTGATTGCTCTCAGCTCCAGTCTCCCCCAGAAAGAGAACATAGTTTTTACTGTTGCGCATTTCCCTCTTTATTCTCGCCAGAAGCCCAGGCAGTTTGGCGAAGTATGTTGGATAGCTATTGATGAGAAATGACCCGCAGTAATCCCACCAATTTATGCCAGCTTCACGGTACTTTGCAACCTGTCTCTCGCCGCTCATGAAGAGCTTAAGCTCACTTCTCAGCTTTTTACGCGCTATGGAATGGCCCTCAAAAATGTCAAGAAGATCGCCCGGGGACAGTGTCAGCGTCTGGTTGAGAAGGAAATGTATATTTCCTTTCTTATTTTGCTGTGTCTCTCCATTAACAAGTATTTGGTTCAATATTTGATGATATTTGTTCATACGGTTAAGTTTAGGCTGCGAATATACGGATTCCCACTTCAAGCTGGTCTTAATTATCCTTCAACTTGCTGCAATCTGCATGCAGTCTTTTTCAAGTCGAGAAAGAACTTTATAAACACTCCTCTCGCTGATAGTGTATTTTCCGGCAAGCAAGGAGACAATATATGTCACCTTCTCGCCATCCGTATGCATCTTGACATAGTCATCATACATGTCTATAAATCTAATATCATCAAGTTGTATTCCGTTTGCAACAAACAAATAATAAGGCTCACGAAATAATTTGAGTAAATCTATTGTTTTCATCTGCAAAAATTGTTAATTTTGCGGTATCTCACCATGTTTAAAAATATATAGCGACATCCACGGCAGAAGGCATATGGCCCTCAGTCGCGTGGATGTCGCTTTATGTTAATACGTGGTGAGATACTGTTAACAGACTGAGGGCCTTTTTTACACCCTCATTAAAACGACATTCTGACAACGTTGGAATGCCGTTTTAATCATTTCATGAGGCGGATGTTTCCATAATATTTATAGTTTAGATGTTCTTATACTCTCTTTTTATTTCCCATACTTCTTGATATACTCCTTGACCCCCTCGACATGGATGGTGACGATGGCCTCGCGGCCCTCCGGAGAGAGCATGTAGGCGACGTCCTCGCGATTGTCCTGAAAGAGATTCTCTGTAAGGCAGGCGGCGCACTTTGTTCCACGTACCACGGCGAGGTTGCCTTCCTTGTCGCGGTCTCCGTCGGTTAGGTCGGTGCGGATGGGCGTTCCTTTGGGCAGATATTTCACAGCGGCGTCATAGAGGCAGTCGGCGAGCTTGTCGCCTTGGGTCTGACCTTTGGATGTCCATGCCTCCCAGCCACGGGCTTTCATCCAATCCCCGCATCCGGCGGCGTTGTTGTGGATGGAGACGAAGAGGACGTTCTTGGAGCCGAGGCGGTCACACCATGCGTTTACGCGGCTGATGCGCTCGCCGAGACGGATGTCTCCATTTTCGGGGACGGTACACTCGGCGTCGTAGCCTTGGGCGCGGAGCCTCCTGACCACCTCGCGGACGATCTCGCGGCAGTAGACGTATTCCTTCAGGCGCCCGTCGGGGGACTGTTTGCCTCCGGTCAGCGGCGGGTCGCCGTGGCCCGCTTCAAATAGTAGTTTCATAGTTTTGTCGGTTTGATGTTTTTTGGTTAATTTTGGGGAATGGTTAAACACAAAAAATTTTACAACGGGGGCCGCATGCCGTGAGGTGTCGCGGCTCTTTTTTTGCCGGGGAACCGCGGCGTGTGGCCACGGCACGCGATGCCCGGCAATGCCGGGCGGAGGATGGAGGCGCTCAGGGCATGATGAGCGCATATTGCGTGATACTGTCAGCGCCTGTCACATTGATGGTGCCGAAGGTGTTAGTGGCTTTAATTGTTATCCCGTTGTTGCTTATCACATGGCATATGACAAAGGAATCAGCAGAAACTTTCCTTGCGACATACAGGCAATATTTATCACTTGCGTTGTCATCAACCGCGAGGATAATAGCTGTCCCTTTCGGCAGGATGTTAGCGCCTCCTCCGTTTGCAACGGTGAATCCGAGACCGAGGATTCCCCGATTCGCCACCCTGTGCAGATTGCCTGTCGGATCGTTCATCAGGATGCTCTTCCCACTCGCGTCAGAGTCTATTGGCAGCGACTTTATCAAGTCGGGCAACGTGATAGGTGCGCTCATGCCGCCACCTCCTTTCCGAGGGCTAAGAAGATATTACCACCCAGTGTTTGAAATCTTTCGAGACCGTGTCGTAATACCTTATCGCCACTCCTTTTGCGTTGTATCGCGTAAGGCGATGAACTATGTCGGAACCTGTCGCGAACACTTCCAGCATGCAGTACATCCACTCTGATTGTCCTCCCTGTGGGTATGTGCCCGTAGTGGTTGATCCCGTCACATACAAGCCCGGGGTCAGACGTTCGTCCATATTCCCGGCAGGAGCTGCGACAAATAACCTCTGTAGTAGCAGTCTCAAATCGGCTACAGTTCCGATTTCTCCGGAACTTCCTTTCACCAGTAGCGATTGATTTGTCAGGGAGGAAAGCGAAGGAAGAGAGTTTGCCCATTCCTTTATGGTTATCGGATCCGCCATCACGCTGTCCTCCTTTCTGTGGCTCTCCACAACTGATTGAAGTGCAGCGTTTTACCCCCCCTCCCGACAATTCGACTGATGTATATGTATATATGGTAGCGTCGGCAGGGATTGTCGGAGTCTCGAGAGTATCCGGGACAAACACGTTGATACCTTCGCAACAAACAATCAGGCGGCGGCTGTACCCCTTTACCTCCAGATGGAAGGAGGTTCCGATTTTCACAGTTCTTATCAACAGATAAGGGTTATTGCCGCTTATAAATCTGACTCCTGGCTTTACCCATGAGCCATTCTCATACCTTGTTGAGAATACGACAGCAAGCCCAGACGGACCTCCTGCCCAATATCCGTTGGTAAAATAGACCGTGGCTACGGCTGGAGTATCCTCCGGAGTAGATGCTATTCTTACCCAATCGGTGTTTGTCGAAGGGAAATCTTTCGATCTGTAATTGGGATATACAAGCTTGTCTTCAGAGATTCTCTTCGTTGCTCCGTCGGCGCCTACAGCGAGGAGGCGGTCATTGTTTGTGAGGGAGGTGACCTCCGGCGAGCATTTCAGCACGTCGGCGAGTGTCTTGGATTCAGACATAGGCCACCTCCTTCCGTGGGATTAATCCCATGTCAAGACCCGCCAAGGCGTAAAATAGCCTTGAGTATATGCTCTGCTCGCTGTTTGGTATTTTGAGGCAGTTGAGGATTTGTTGTGGGGGACATACTCTTGTGTTATAAACGATACAGTCCGCTTGACAGTAACAATCCCGTAAGGATATACCCCTGTCGGAATATTTTGAGTAGACATTTCTTGTACTTGATAATATCCCGGTTCCCAACATGCATTCAGGTCTGTCGCAACCCCTCGGTATACCAGGGCGTCTGTCATCATGGATTTCAGCAGCTCGTTGGACAGGGTTTTGGCTTCCGACATCAGGCAACCACCTCCTTCCGTTGGAGTAATATAATACCCCCCCTAATTTGGAGGATGTCAGGTGATCTTGCGCCATGGCCCCCATCCTCCGGAAGACCATTTCATGCAGATGTATGACTCGTCGGTGGCCTGTGCGGTAAAGAGCTGTTGTACAAAATCCCCTCCGACAAATACCGAGATCAGTGCCCGGCACGCCGTCGATGGATAGTGTGACCGCAGTGACGGATCCTCCGATTCCGGTCGGTCGAGACGATAGACTCCGGGCTTGGTCATATCCCGTGCATCCATGGGAGCTATCCCACGGTTGACAAAAGAGTAAGGCTGGATCTCCCTCAGCAGGGCATCGGTGATCACTGATTTGAGCAGCTCGGGTGTCAAGGCCGACTGCAATGTTATGGGCTGGCTCATGACCGGGCCTCCTTTCTGTCTCTGATTGTAATACCCCCCCTAATCCGGGGGATATCAGGTTGCGGGAATCAGCTTCCACTCTTGCCATGGAGTGTCCGATGTCCTGAATCTTAGAGCAAATCCATTTCGGCAAACAAGTATCTGCTGCACGGTGGTGGACCGCCTTAAGACACAAAGATGTCCAAAATTTGAATGTATTAGATTCGGGAAAGTTCCTGTCATATCCCCGCCATCCAGCAAAAATATCCCCGGGGATGTAGCCTCGTCGATATTCGTGACATATTCCGCAGGATTGCATATCATCGATCCGATAAATCCGCATAAGATTGGGAATCCGATTTTCTTCAGCAATCCCTGCTGGTCGGTCAGCAGAGAGAAGAGGCCAGAAAGCGATGTTGTCTCCGGAGCCGACTTGATTATGTCGGCCAAGGTTATGGGCTGGCTCATACGGAGGGGTGCCTCCTTGCGCCTGGATTGTTTGTAATGCCCCCCCTAAAAGGAGGATGAGTGATAGTGTGAGAAGTTTTAATTTCATAATCTGGGATTTTGAATGTTGGCTTTGTGTTCAGTGACTGTTTTCCGGGTCATGCTGGCCCGGCGCGGTGGGCCGCGGCCAATTTTGAATTTTGAATGTTGAATGTTGACTTGCTTTAGCTTGAGCGGAGCTAATTTTGAATGTTGGATGGGTGTCATGATCGGTGATTTTCATTAGATTTTCACTGTTCCGGCGGCCTTGCATCCGATGTGGAGGGTGCCGGAGGTGTCGAAGAGTGCGAAGAAGTAGTTGTCGGAGTTGGAGGATATGCATATGCCGTTGGTGGCGTATATGCACTGTACTCCGGAGTAGACGAACTTTCCGGAGAAGGCTGTGCCGGCCGTGACGGATCCGGATCCTCCGTAGCCTGTCCCCCCGGCCTTTGTGATTCCCACCTCGACGGTGACCTTGACTTTGTCGTTTTTCTTGACTGCGGCGGTGATCGCCGTAGGCTGTGTGACGAATGTGCGCTCGACGGAGACGGGGTCAGATCCGGTGGCGACTTCCTCGTAATATGCATGTCCGCTGAACTGGCGGCGTGCGGCGACCTTTCCTCCGACCCATACCTGTATGGTTACGGCGACGTTGGTGTATGGCTGCATGACGGGGCCTGATGATCCGGCACCGGAGCCCATGTCGTTCGCTTTCGCGGTGATTGTCATGGCCGGGACGTTGACGTTGACTGTGCCGTCGGCCGAGGCTGTGTTCTCGGCGATGACAGTGTGTGAGCCGGTGGCTGTGGCGGCCAGTGTTGTTCCTCCTGTCAGTGATGTGTCGGCGCCGCCTCCGGGGATTGCGGTGGCGGGATCCTTGCGCTCTCCTGACATGGTGGTGCGGAGTGCTCCGGAGGAGTCGAAGATGCGCAGGGCGGCGGCTATTGGGTCGACTTCTATGCGCTGTCCTGTCGCGGCTCCCCACCGGGCGTTGCCGTGGAGGTCGACCATGAATGTCGCCGCGGCGGGCGTGGCGCCTCCGGTGTATATTATCTCGCCTCCTTCGGCGGGTGTGCCGAAGTATCCCCATACGGTTGTCCCGGTGCCGACGCGGATTGCCTGTCCGCTCATGAACTCGACGCGGGCGTTGTCCGCGAGGAGCATATTTGTGGCCAGGCAGTCGTATACTCCGGCGTCTGTGATTCCCCAGTGTGTGGTGTCTTGATTCGGTGGCGTGGTTCCTTTTGTGTGTGACGCCTTGCAGTAGTATGGTATGAGGCGGTTGCCTGAGGCGACGAGGACTATGTCGAGGCGTCCTTCTCCCGCGGCTCCGGATTTGAACTGGTAGCCTGAGGGGTAGGAGCTCCAGGGCATGTAGCCGGGGATGTATGGGCCGCGTGATCCGGCGGGTCCGGGGGGCCCGGCTGGTCCGGGATCGCCGTCCTGCGGATTGTGTAGATACCTTACCTTTATTGCTCTCGATGCGTTCATAAGTTAGAAGTCATAAGTTACGCGAGCGAGCACGAGATGATGAAGTCATACTCCCCGGCCCCCGCGGAGGCCATCATGGCCTCAGTGAGCTTGTAGACGCCCGAGGAATAGGCCACGGTCTTGAGGATCACTCCGGCCGCGTTGACGAGCTGGGCGGCGTTCCATGTCACGGTGCCAGGCACCGCCGTTGTCTCACCGCGGCGCACGAGCGTCGGCGTGAACGAGATATAGGCCGTGGCGTCCATCGAGTCGTCGAGCGTCAGGTCGTTGGTGGCCGTGGCCGTGGCCGTCGATGAGGGGGCGAACTTGGTGACGAGGGTGATGTCGAGCGGGTCGGAGGCATCGAGCACGCTCTGCGAGTCCATGTAGGTTTCCGAGCCGTCAACGACCGTGGCGCGGAATATGGAGTAGGAGTTGACCATCGAGTCGTTGACCGTCAGAGTCGCTCCCGTCGTGGAGAGCGTAGTCCATGATGTCCCGACAAGCTGCTCCCATTTGACGGTGGCCGGTGTAATCCACGTGCCCCCCTTGAAGAGCTGCGCCTTGAGTATGCAGGAGCCTCCGGTCTGGTCGATGGTGAAGTTCTTCGTGTCGCCCGGTATGATCGTGAGACGTCCCGCCGATCCCGTCGTGTGCTTGGCTATCGTTATCGGCGCGTTGATGATGATGTAGGCGTTGCTGTCTGTGGCGCTCATGTTCGCTTTGGCCTGTATGTTGAATCCCGCTCCCGATGCCACGGTCACGAGGTTGCCGAATATCACGAGGTTGCCGTTGACAATCTTGAACTTGTCTGTAAATCCCGTCGTGGTGCATGCCCCCGCCGCGTTGAAGGCGAGCTTCGTTCCGGCCACGGTATATTCCACGCTCACCGGAGTCACTGCCCCCGTCGCCTTGGCCGAGGTCACGGTCAGGTACAGCGTGCGCGGGGTCTGCGTGAAGTCCGGATAGAAGGCCGTGGGGGCCGATGGTGTGCCGTCATACTCCTGGAATAGGTCTCCCATGTCGCTCATGAACAGAGCCGAGTAGATCCCCATCTTGCTCTTGAAGATCACGCGGCGTGATACTGATGCCTGTTTCTGGTCTGCTGACATGATTTTGAATGTTGAATTTCGAATTTTGAATTTTGAATTGCGGACTATAGGTCACGCTTCTGACGGTACTGGGTCGCTCTCCGGGTCTTCCGGTTCCGGCTCCTCTTCACTCTTCACACTTGGCTCTTCACCCTTTGCGGCATCGGCGGCCATCATGTACTCCTTCTCCCCGCGCTGTGAGGCGAGGGCTTCTGTCGTGCTGTATATGCAGCCCCCGATGGCCGTCACTGCCTCGTCGAGCGTGGGCCATGTGCCGTCCTCCTTTGTGCCGTTCATCGTGATGAGCGGTATGACGTCGGGAGGCATCGCGAGGTACCATCCGTCGGGATGGCGTGGGTTCGTTGTCGTGATGTTCAGCTTCGCCGCCCACTCCGGCGGCAGTTTGTAGTATTTATCCATAGGTTTTCAGTTTTCAGTTGTCAGTTTTCAGTTTTCAGTTTTCAGTTTTCAGTTTTCAGTTGTCAGCGGGCGATTATCTGCTTGCCGTCGGAGGTGACGAGGTAGTTGCCGGAACCATCCTCCAGAGCCTTCCACCCTCCGCGGTCTTTTGGGTGGACTCCGAGCTCCATCGCTGCGCCGAGGGCGCTCACGTGGATTGTGGGGTTCGCGCCGTAGGCTATCGGCGTGGTGCCCGGGCCGTACCACGGGATCAGCAGCTCCCCGGCCGGGTCGGTGATCTCCACCTTGTTGCTTTCAACATATAGCTTCGGCGCTATAGTCTTCTGCGTGGGGAGGATGTCGGCTATGTGGCGCACCTCGGCCTCGAACTTCGGGAGCCTGCGCTGGTGTGTCACCATGCGCTCGATCTCCACGAGTATGCCGTCAATGTTCACCTGTGCCACGCACTTGAGGTTGATCTCGTCCTGCATCTGCTTGCGGTTGATGGTGAGCGCTCCGGTCGCGGCGTTCACGCTCAGCGCCCAGTCATAGTGTGTCGAGCCCAGCGCGCCCCATGCAGTGCCGTGCATCGTCTTCCACGCGAACGTGGCCGTGTACGAGGATGGCGTGATCGAGGGCGTGATGGTGAACGTGTCGCCGTCCTGCCACGGATTGAATAGCGCCTGCGGGTCGTTGTCGAACTGTATCTCCGGCATGACCGTCACCCCCTTCGTGTCGGAGCGGAAAGACTTCATCAGCTTCACTCCGGAGCCGACGTTGAGGGTGGCCACGAACACGTAAGTCACGGGCGAGCTGACAGGCGTGTTCTCGCGAATCAGTATGCGCCCGTAGGTCGGCGAGCCGACCGTCGTGTCGATGGTGTATCGGTCTACCTGTGTGCCGTCGGGAGCCGTCACCTTCATGCCGTTGGTTATTTCGTTGGCAGGCGTCAGCCCTCCCGTGGAGCCTGCCGCGAGGCGGTACCAGTGTCCGTCGGTAAGCTCCCGGGCGGCATTCTCCACCGTCTTGCCGGTATCCTTTATCTCGTAGCCCACGGTCGGGTTCAGCGCCAGCGGCGCCACCGAGCGCTCAGGATAGTAGGCGCCCGTGGCCGTCGAGTAGACCTGTCTGGTCACGGCACCCGGGTCGGGTATCAGCGAGACGTATGCCGTAGGCTCGCTCTCCACTCTGTTTATCTTTTTTCTTAGCATACCTTTATCCCTTTCTTCTGTATCATGGGCTTGCCGTCATATGTGACGGGGTCGCCGGTAGTCGGGTCAATGAGTGTCGCCGTCACGGTGAATATGCACGTGTCGGGATGCACCCCGAAAGCGTAGTTCATATCCGCTCGCGTAAGCGTGATGGTGTTCGTGGTGTTCTCGTGCGCCGTGTTCCATGCTGTGTCGGAGGCAGTGTCGGTGACCCCGCCGCGTGATGTCTGGCGTGTCCAGTCCCATTTGAGCTGCGGGTCGGATGTGATGTCCTCGCCTAACAGTTCGGCCATTGCGAGCAGTGTGAGCCGCGGGTCGTCGGCGTCGACGGCGTCGGCGTCGGCCTGCAGGGATAGCCGGAGTGCCTTGTCGCCGGCGACGTGTGTCCAGTAGGTGGAGTTCCAGGCCGGGGCGTTGGATGCGTCGGAGGTGTGTGTGGTGTTGCAGAGCCATCCGTGGCCGAGGTGCCAGACGAGGTGCCGTTCGTATTCGCCGGTGTCGGTGGGTGTGGTTCCGTCGGAGTACTTGCGGCCTGGCTGCCATGGTCCGACGTCGACGGTTGTCGGTACGGGGCGGCATAGGTTGTCGACCTTTAGGAAGTTCTGGACGGCGAGGGTCTTGACGTAGATGCCGTCGTCGCCGGGCTGTATGCGTGGGTCGAGGGATGCGAGGAGCTCTGGGAGTGTTCCGAATGTGGCGGCTATGTTTCCGATGTCGATTATGGGCTTTGTGACTCCTCTGAGCTTTGTTATGCGGCCTTCGGTGCTGGAGAGGTAGAAGCATGTCTGGCGGCGTGCGTAGCGCGGGTCGGAGCTGTCGCCGGAGTTGCCCCACCGTGCGATCTTCATCATGGGCTCCGGTGGGAAGTTGTGTCCGGCGGGTGTCTCGGCGTCGGGGTAGAGTATTACGGTTATCTCGTTTTTTGCGGCGTCGAGGGATATGATGTTCATCCATGAGGTGTAATACATCGCGTTGTGCACCGTCTGCTGCCCCTGTCCCGGGGTCAGCCCCGCCGTGATATTGTTATATATTCCCTTTATCACGTTGTGCTCAAACTGCGCCGTAAAATAGCCTTCCCACTTCTCATGCAGTTTAAGGGTGTAGCTCCCGTCGGCGTTGGCGGTCACGGTCTCGATAGTGTCGCCCTCGGTAAACACCTGGTCTCCCTCAATGGCCGTCAGCCGGTTCGTGATCAACTCAGCAATCTCCATGAAGCTGCGCACCTTCAGGCTCTCAAGCTCCGCGTTTCCCGCCTTCGAGACGATCCATCCGATCAGCCCGGAGACGAAATCCGCCGACACCAGATCATCCTCCGCTGTCAGCTTTCCTCCCACAGTCAGTGCATGATCCGTCCGGTCATCCTGGTCTTTTCGTAGCAGATCCCTGTAGCTGCGCAACGCGCTAAGCAGGTTGTTGTCTGTCGGCCTGGTCCCGTCTCCGGTCTTGATGATGTCAGGCAATGCCATGCTCCCGGCTATCGACCTTGCATAACTGCGCACTGACTCTATATCGTCGGAGATAGTCTCGATGGCGGATTTGCTCAGCGCGTCACTGATCTCCAGATCCATCTGCGATGGCCGATTCACCCTGCGGGTTATTCTGGTGATCCGGCTGTCCTTGTATCCTTTCCCCGGGAAAAACCTGTCACTCTCCAGCCTTATCCTTTGCCCTACATGCAGCTCGAGGGCACGGCTTTCGATATTCGTGTAGTCCGTGGGAGCCTTGTAGCATGCCACGTCCACGCAGTGTTCCCGGTTATATGCTTCGGCGGCAGTCAGAAACTCCTGCTCAGCGAGGGTGTAGTATTCCTGCGGCATCCTGATGTTCCAGGGTATATATCGGTCTCCGGTTTTCGGCACCAGCACTCCGCCGGGCAACTGTCCGTTGTCATCGAAAAGGGTTATTATCTCGAATTCCCGTGTCTTGCTGTCGAAATTCACCTCAAGATAATGAGTCCCGTTGTCATCGCTTCCCAGACCGGCGAGCTCGCTCCCCTCCTGGAAAGTCACACGTTTTACGAGACCGCCTATCTCATAGTCGTTCGGGTCGAACGGCAATGAATCATCCTTGAAGTAATACACAGTGAATGCCGAGCCGTCCTCTCCGGTAAGCTCCTCGCTCCTCACGCTGCTCACTGTTCCGGTATAGCGCGGATATATGTCGGCGAAGGCGGCAGACTCATAATGATGGATGATCCCGTACCTGTCGATATTGATATCTACATACTTCTGACCGTCCGGCAGCTGCAGGCGGCTGTGCCCGTAGCTGGAGGGATCAATGTTGCGTGTCGATCCCGAAGGGAACAGACGCGTATAGACCTTGGCATTATCCGCCACATCCTCCTGGATCTTGGTGAGCCCCTTCCGGTAACCAAGCGTCACGCTCTCTCCATGCTCGCAGCGGCAGAGGTTTACGGTCGTTCCTTCTATCCAGTATTCAGTCCCGGCGGCCGTGGCCACCGCCTTGAGTCCTTCGTCGCAATATTTGCCATGGTAATCCACGACAATATTCTCCAGACCTTCGACACGTCCGACCTTCCAGTCCTGTGTCCCGAATCCGGCGTTGATCGACGCCACAATCAGGGCCACATGCTCCCGCGGGGGTGCTGTCAGGGAGAACTCCGGTTCATTGGCACCATCGGTCTTGTCGAGCACGAGGAAACGCGATATCAGGTTCT
This sequence comes from uncultured Muribaculaceae bacterium, assembly GCA_910588245.1. Taxonomy (GTDB): domain Bacteria; phylum Bacteroidota; class Bacteroidia; order Bacteroidales; family Muribaculaceae; genus Lepagella. The sequence continues at coordinate 53,112 of CAJUQP010000007.1, forward strand.
CGAGACCATAGAGCTTCACGGTGTATTCCCATTCCACGGTCGATTTCTGGGTCGGCTGGTAACGCTCAGTCGCCCAGTAACGGCTTCCATTGAAATCAGCATAGTCGTTCACCTCCAGAGCGACGCCGTCGGGAAGGACGAACCCGAGGTTCATGACCTTTCCTCCCTGGATCTCCTCGGTCTGAGTGCTGCTCTCCTTCGGTTCAACCGTCATCTTGAGCTGTCCTGTCGATGAATATATCTTGAGTTTCATTGTAATGCCGTTTTAATGTCGTTTTAATTTCGTTATAACTCCGGATCGGGCTCCCTGAATTTTATCGTGAATAGTCCGGCCACAGATCCTCCGGTGTCCTGAAAATGGGTGTAGTTGCCGCACTCCCTGTAATATATCCTGTATGTGCGCCCGAGCTCCGTCACAGCCATACTGAGCCATCCTTTGTCTCCTGCCTTGAGGAAAGCTACAAACGCGTTCCTGCGCTCGATGAATGCTGCCCTGGTAGGAGCCGCGATCGCAAATTTGAGGGTCACGTCTCGGGCCTCCCATTTCTGCCCGAGATCCTCGGGAAGCTTCTCACCGTCATCCTCACGGAAACTGACCGCCATCTGCGCCTTCGCGGCCGGAGGTTTCAGGAGAGCGGAATAATTGGTTGTCTCGCCTTCCTTCTCCTCGGCGAGCCATGCTCCGTATTCAGTCCAGATGTCTACGCCGTTTATCAGCAGTAATCCTTCCATTATCTCGTCGTTCATAGCGTCCTCAGTTTGATTCCGTTTGTACGGAGCTCATGGATGTCGTCAGCCATTTCCGGCAATACATCCACTCGCTCCAATATCTTCCCAATGGTGTCGCAGAGCTGCCCGAAAGTGTCCATGAAACTTTCAAGGCGCTCATCGATCTGTGCCGTGTGCATCTGCACGCTCGTGAAGAGACCCTCCAGCTTCGTTCCCTGCTCCTGGCTCATGGCGGTGTAGACACCGGCCCTTCCGCTCTGCCCGGATCCTCCCTGGGAATCGGATTTCCACAGGTCGAACCCCATCGACGCAGCCTTCTCCCGCCACGCCTCCATCCATGCCTGGGCGGCGTCCATGTCGCTCCCGATACTGTCATAGAAGCCGTCGATGACTCCCATGGCGTCGCGGGCTATGCTTTCCTCGTCCCTGCCGCTGCCGTAGACTTTCTTCAGGCTGTCCTGCAGCTCAGTGAACCGGTCGGCGAAAAACAGGGAATAGGCGATCTGCTCACCTAAATCCTCCAGCACCCCGGCGGCATTCGAGGCGAAGTTCTCGAGGGCGGTGCCGCTTCCCTGCAGGGCGGAGGTCACGGCGTCCATTATGCCTGAGCCGAGACTGCCGAACGTTTCCGACAGATAACTCTCAAGCGACTCCTCAGCCTGATCCATAACCTCCTTCAGCTCCAGGAGATTCTCCAGATATGAGCGTGTCTCGTCGCTCATCTTCCGGGTGTCGAGTATCACGCGGAGCATTTCCGTGTCAAGCTCCCCGTTCGCCTTTATGAGCTCGGGATAGACTGTCAGGATCGAGCTGTAGAGATCCTTTCCCTTACCCCATCCGAACAGTCCCGTCTTTTTGTGGCCCGTGACGATCTTCGCGTCATAGAGGGCACCGAGACCGTTCTGGTAAGCCTCCAGCCGGCTGCGGTAGGTGCCGGCGGCATCGTTCGTCAGCGTCTCGAACACACTTTTCTCCGGAGCCTCCCCACGGAGCTCTTCCTTGAACTGCGCCAGGGCCTGCCGGTAGACCTCAAGGGCGTTCGCCGCCCTGGCTATCTGTTTCTCCCCGAAGACGCTCTCCGCATCCTCCATGAGGAGATTCTGCTGCATGAGGAGGAGATTGTACTGTCTCTGGAAATCAAGCCTGGCACGCTCAATCTCCTTCAGGGCCTCCTTATGTCGTGCCTCGGCGGCGAAGGCCGAGGAAATGAAGTTGACAGCCTCTCCTGCGGCAGCGGCTATGCCGCCGGCAAGTCCTCCTGTGGCGAACCCTTTGCCGATGTTGGAGACAGCTCCCATAAGCCGGCTCATGCTTTCCACCACGCCGGCGACCTCGCTTTCTCCTATGGCCTCGAGCATTGACGACAGCTCCATCCCGGCCTCCTGTGCCGCGCCGGCTATGGTGCCCACCGATGAGGCGATCTCCTTGGCGCCTTGCGCCCCGCGAAGTGAGGATATGCCGGTCTTGAATGTCTCGAAGATCCGCACCCATTTGTTTGTCTCCCCCTTGCCTCCGCCGAGAAGCCGGTCAAGGGCCTTGCGCAGCTTGTCGAGCTCGGCAGGGCTCGCCTCGATGTTCCTCAGCTGCTCGCGGCTTATGAATGTAATCCCGTCGGCCGGCCCCTCCCCCTTGAGATAGTCGCGTAGTTTACGGGCCTGGGATATCAGTTCCTGAAGCCGGTCCATGCCGAGGGAGGAATAGTCACTGAAAAGGGTGCGGAGAAAACCGTTGTTTTCCGACACGCCGCGGGCCTCCTCGTCGTTCACCGCCTGGATCCCCTGGCGCATCTTCTCCATGGCCATCGCTATGGCCCGGTCGATCTCATCGGCATTCTTCTCGGTCCTGGCGTTCTCAAGGGCGGCCACGTCTTCATTCCACTGACGCGTTATGGCGGCACGCCGCGCCTCGAAATCCTGATATTTCTCCAGGAGTGCATCCAGCTCCTCCTTACGTTTTTTATCGCGTTCGGCGGCATCCTTATCCTCCTTGGCCGAGATACCGGACAGTGCGGCATCGTAAGCCTCGGCAGCGAGCACACGCTGTGTGGCAGCCTGCGCATGGATATTGGAGAGCTGCTGCGGAGTTACCTTCTCGCCGGCGCTCCGGAGTTTCTCGTAAAGCTCCACCCTCTGGCGCTCCTCTTCGGCGATCCGTTCCTTCTCACGCTCGAAGTTGATCCGGGCCTCCTCGCGTTCCTTCTCATATCCTTCGCGCATGATGTCGAGCCGGCGGTCTTCAATTCGTCTGGCGGCCTCCAGCTCCATCTGGGCGAGGGTGTTCTTAGGCTTCTGGGTGTCCGTTGCACCCGATCCACCCGCTACGGGAGCGGCAAACCCTCCGATGGACGATTTCTCCCGGAGCTCATCGATCTGTCTCTGCAGATCCTCGGCCGCGGAAAGGTTTTCCTGCCGTTTCTGTATGGCCTCCTTGAGGGCCTTGTCATAGGCGAGCTCCGCCGGATCAGATCCGAACTGGCCTTTCTTGCCACCTCCGAAAAATCTCCAGGCCTTTCCTCCGGCACCCCACATGGGGCGGTAATGCTCCACGCCGTTGGCCTCTATCTGCGCCACCTCCTCGTCCGACTTCACGGCCTTGTCGACAAGGGACTGAGCCTTGGCCTGCAGGAAGAGCATCTGTATGTAGTCCTCTCCCTTGCGGATAAGGGTGTCATACCATTCGGCGACGGTATTGTAATAGCCGAAGCTCTCCCCGTATTTGCGGTTGAGTTCGTCGACCTTGATACGTTCCTGCTCCTTGGATCCGGTGAATTCCTTGAGGCTGCGCACCGTGTTGTCGAGCTCATATCTCGTCTTGACCATCTGCGCGCGTCCGGCGCTTTCAGTCTCCACGAGCTCACGGGCCTTCTCCGCGGCCTCCTCCTGGGAGTCGGCATATTTGTTCCAGGCAACCACAAGCCCTGTCACCACAAGCGACAGCCCCGCTGTAAGGGTTGCCATAAGGGCGGTGGCCGCGGCGTTCGATATGCCCAGCGATGCCGCGAGTCTGGTGTTGGCGGCTGTGAGAAGATCCTTGGCCTTCCTGACTGTCACCAGGCGGAAAGCCGAGTCCTTGTTGAGGGTGTTGAACACCTGCTGCAGCCCCATGGTTATGGCCATCACGCTCTGCACCCTCGTCTGGATCTTCACCAGCTCCTCGTTCTCAGAGGCGAAGACACCCATGATGCCTGTCGCCACCGTGAAGGCCCCCGACAGGCCGTTGATGCCGTTCATCACACCCTGCAGCCCGGCGTCATCATTCGCGAGGATATTGGTCTGAGTCCTGAGGTCGCCGATAGTATCGGAGAGCGTGGCGGCCTTCGAGGCCATCTCCTCGTATTCACGGGTATTCTGCTTCCCTTCCAGACGCATGCGCGCCATGGCGTCGAGCAGCTCCCGCAACTCCATGGAAAGGCGTTTTGTCGACGTGGCGTTCTTACGGTGCTCCTCCTCGAGGGATGCGAGGATCAGCCTGTCCTCCTCGAGGGCTTTCGAGCAGGCCTCCACCTCCGCGCGCATCTCGAGCTGCGCCCTTCCGGGAGCCATGGCGTCATATTGTTTCCTGAGCGACTTGAGATCGTTCTCCACCCTGCGGATCTCCTCCTTCTGGGCGGCGATGCGGGCGGTTATGCCCTCGGCCACATTCTCGGTCCTTTCGCCCAGAGACTCGGCGGCCTGCCCGGCCTTGTCAAGGCCGGGCGACAGCTTGTCTCGCATGAGGAATTCGATCTCTACAGGTTTCATATCGTTCAGTCGTTGTTTTGTAGTCTTGTCTGGAAAAATCCGGCGGTGCTCCTGGGCTTTTTACCGGATTCTTTGTTACCCGGCCTGTTACCTTTGCGCCGGGTCTCGTAATGGGGCGCGTCGGCGAGCATCATCCGCAGGGTCTGGTAATTCACCCCCCACATTATCCGCTCGCGGCTCCATCCTGTCGCGGTGGCTATCTGCCACATTATCCCGAAGGGGCTATGGCTCCCGACATATTCGGTCGTTAACTCCCCCTCTTTCCCTGGCTCGTCCTCGGCGCGAGCGGGTTTATCTGCTGTGCCGAGCCGATAATGTTCATAAAAGACTTTGTACCGAGCAGGCTCACGAACCTGAGGTTCGCCGCCGCCACCCACCGGTCATCCACCATCCGTCGCAGCATCCACGCCACGACCGGAGTGAGCAGCAGGCCTGTCAGGCGTCCGCGGCACACTGTCAGGGCCACCATCAGGCTCACTGTCTTGCCGTGGCGCGCCAGAAACGCCAGCTCATCGTGCTTGGTGAACCGCGCCATCTCCTCGTAGGTGACTCCGGTCTTGAGATAGAGGCGCGCTATCCTGATCTGGCTCCCCAGGTTCGGGCGCCTCATCGTCAGACGGATCTCCACGGGCTTCCTCCGGAAAGGGATCCTGACCCGGAGCAGCGGCAGCGACACCCCTATGTCGAGCAGGGCGTCGGCTGCCTCTATCTCAATATCCCGGGTCATGGCTTAGGCGTTTCCGGCGGCCTGGGTCAGGGAGACAGTCACTTTCTTCGACGGATCAGCCGCGAGGGTGAATTCCACGCTCCCGTTGCGGGCCGCGCCTGTATTGGCCGACGCCGTCACCGTTATCCTCCCGTTGACGATCTCCATGGAGAATCCCGCCGGGAGCGCGCCTGCGATGAACGGGCCGGAGGCGTCTATCTCGATCACCTTGCTCTCCCCGGTCTTCCCGAACGAGAGGGAGGTCGGCGTGGCGGTGATAAAAGGCACTGTCGGATACATCGCGAAGGGGGAGCTGCCGTCAGCAGGATTCACCATCTCCAGCTCGCACTCTATGCCGAGGGGAGTATCCCCGCCGATCTTGCCGCGCACGAGGCCGTCGAGGGTCATCTGCTTGATCTCGATGGTCTGGCCGGTTCCGGCAAGTATCTTCAGGGGGCCTTCCAGGGTGACTGAATTCGCCGGGGCGTCCCAGCGCTCCCCGTTCACCGTGCCACCCATCACGTCGGCGCAGTTCTGGGCCAAGAGTTCGATCAATGTGAACTTGAGCACGTTCGTGCCGTCCTTCTTCTTGATCTTCTTTACAGGGGCCTTGCGCACCTGGGCGCCCCACAGCCTGATATATTCGGCGGCATCACCGCCCCAGTCGATACCCTCGTCGGATATCACTCCTATTTTCTTGTTGTTGAACACCGCCGCGTCAAGCAGCATGATGTAACCGTCATTCTCATATACCATATTGAATTCCTTTACCTGTTAAGTTTCCTTATCGCCAGAAAGCTCAGTGTCCCTCCGGCTATGATTCCGGCCGCCAGCCATACTATCGCCCAACAGAAAAGATTGGGAGGCTTGCCGCTCTCATTCCTTGATTCCCCGGCTTCATGACGTCGCAGGGTCGAGCTCCCCTCCATCGTCCATTTCAGCGTGGTCAGCTCCAGCTGCAGGCTGTCGGCCCTGTGTGTCTCCGATTCCGACAGATCCTCCAGATAGAGGCACCGGCGCGATATGGAGTCGCATGTGCCTGTTATCTCGAAGCCGTCGCCATGACGCTCTATCCTCACGGAGCTCCTGCCGTCACGGGCCCCGTAGCCCGCGCCCTCCGGCAGCTCAAGGAGGCTCGCTGCCGGCAGTGTCAGCCTCGCCTCCGTCCCGGGGATCATCTCCTCCCTGACCAGAAGCCTGTGGCTCCCGCTCCTCGAGCTCTCCGTCCTTCCGGCCTCCAGGAGGGTCCCGGTCGCCGAGACGGCCTCCAGGCTGTCCCGGCCCGACACCTCCTCGAGCCTTTCCGTTTCGCTCAGCGCTTTTCGTGAGCTCGCGCATCCCCCTGGCGACAGGACAAGCGCCCATATCATCAATATGAGGACAGCCGTTGGCCAGGTCGATCGCGCGGCGCAGGAGCCTGAGCTCCCTCTTCGTTTCCTGCAGTTCCCTGCGTGTCGCGTTAAGTTCATCCTTCAATGGATTTACGATATTCTCCACCAGTACCCGGGTGGCGCTTTCCGAGTTCGTGATCCTTATGCTCTCGGCTGCCGCACGCGCGCTCTCAGCCTGCGCCTGGGCCTGCGCCGCCTCCGCGTTGGCTTTCCTCAGTGTCGCCCGCAGGGTCACCAGCGCCACCACGAGGGCCACCATGCCGCCGCCGAATATCCAGTTCAAAATCTCGCTCGTCTGCATGCCTGCCCGGATTCAGTCGGTTCTTGTATTACTCTCCCCCCTGGGTCTGGGTGTCTGACTCCTGATTTCCCTGTCCACCGGTGCCCTGGTTCCCAGCCCCCTGGCCTCCGGACTCACCTTTGCCGGTTTCGGTATCCGTGGTCGCGGGCTTGAACACAGCCTTGGCCCCGCGGGTGTCGGCCACGACAAACTCCTCGCCGAAGGCGATGTTGGTGTCGGCCTTCATCAGCAGCTTGAAGAAATAGTACTCGCTGGCGTTGCTCAGCTTGTCGATCTGGATCACGCTCTCGTCATCCTGGAGGTTGACGGCGGCGAAAAGGTTGCCGTCGGCGTCGGGGGAGCACAGTGTCGCCACGATCACCCCCTCAGGCCAGCTTGCGACAACCTCGATCGGGATGTTCTTGTAGCTGTGCTTGTTGACCTCCGTCTCGTCCGAATGCTTGTTCTCGTAGGCCGTGAGCTCGTCATCATACTTGTCGAAGTCCTTCGGGCCCATGATGATCGTCAGGTTCGGGTTCTGGCGCATGGCCGTGGGGATGGCGTCGCGCACGGACCTCAGGGTCTTGAGCATCGTGGTGCAGCCGGTCGGATCAACTATGATGCACTCCGTGTCCTTGGCGGCCTGGGTCAGGATGCCGTCCATCAGATGCTCGTCATCCTTGTCGTCATTGACATATGTGCCGTTGACATAATGGTCTCCGAGCTCGAACTGCACCTGCTTCGACAGCGCCTCGAGAAGGGCGTTCTGTCCCTCGGGGGGCAGCTGTGAGAACACGAGGTTGCCTGTCGGCTGGAATGGGCGCCAGATGTTCTCGAACGTGCGGGGGTTAAACACGGTGAATGCCATGAAGTCCTTCGGGTCAAGCGATTTCTCGCTGTAGTTGAAATCACCCTTGCTGTCATCCAGCCCTGGATTCGGCTTGCGTTTCTGGAGCATCTTGCCGGTCTTGATCCTGGGCACGCTCACCTTTTTCTCGACCCCGGGGATCACCATGATGAGTCCCTTCCCCACAAGCTCGTTCCCTGTAGAGGCCTGGGTGAGGATCTTTTCAAGGACCTCACCGTTGTAATTGGTATTCTTTACTACTATCGCCATATTATCTCTGTTTTATGGTTATCGTCTTTTCCTGCGGTTCTCGCGGATCTCCGCCATACGCTGGTTCCATGAGCCGCCGGTCTCGGGAGTCTTGAGTATGTCCTTCATCACGCTCCTGCGGGGGGTGAGCGCCTCGAGGGCCTTCTTGCCGGCCTCCATGTCCTGTTTGAGGATATTCTCGAACGTGGGGCGTGTCTGGGCGTTGATCCTCCCGTCCTGCTCGGCTGCGTCGAGCAGTTCCTTGCGCTTTGCCTCCTCGTCGGCCGCGGCCTTGTCCTCGAAGGTCTTCACCTTCGCCTTCAGACCGGCGTTCTCACTCTCCAGTCCGGCCACCTTCCCGGCCTCCGATTCGAGTTTGTCAAGCTCGGCCATAGCCTCCTTGTCGGTGGCGCAGTCCTTGAAGCGGGGACGCTTCTTAAGTTCTTCCAGATTCATGCTGTTGTCGTTTTGTGGCTCAGTGAGCCTGTTGTTGAATATTGTGTATATCTGTTCCGGGGTGCTTTCCGCAGGCACCGGTTCCGAATCATATATCCCGTCGATGAAACCCAGGCGCAGCGCCTCGTCGGCCGTCAGCCAGTGGTCCTCGTTGTCGAAATAGCGGGCCTTGACCTCCTCCTTGTCCATCCCGAGACGTCCGGCGCATATCTCGCCTAAGGTGTCCTCCAGGCTCTCGATCTCATCGATGCATTTACGCATCTCCCTCTTGTTTCCGTAGCAGCCTCCGCTCACGCTGTGGAGCATCAGGCGGGCGTATCTGCTCATCTCCACGTGACGTCCGCAGAGGGCTATCACGCTGGCCATCGACGCGGCTATCCCGTCGACGTATATCCTGATGTCGGCCTTGCTACCCTTGAGTGCGTTGAATATGGCTATGCCGCTGTAGACGTCCCCTCCGTTGGAGTTGATCCTGACGTTGATCCGGCCGCCGTTCCTCTCAGCCTCGAGAAGCTCCGAGGCTATCCGGCCGCTGCTCACGTCGTAGCCGTCTCCTATGTCGCCGTAGAGAAAGATCGTACTCTCTCCGTCAATGTTGGTCTGTATGTTGAAAAATCTCTTCATGATCACTTTCCGGGTTTCGCGCCTGTCATCCGCGTTTCCCGCTGCAAAGTTGTCACATTTCCACGGCCTGTGAAAACCCTGTTTTTATGATGACGGGTTATGGCGTCATGATAACGCCGTAACCCGTCATCATGCTTTCTGCTTTTCCCCGAATCCTTTTTTCTGGCCAACTTTGCAGCTGTAAAACAATCGATTCTATGGCAGATTTGACTATGAACCAGAAGAAGGAGTGGGCAAAGACCCTCTTCCTCCGCGAAAACCTCACCCAGCAGGAGATCGCCGACCGTGTCGGTGTCTCCCGGGTCACTGTCTCCAACTGGTCGCGTGCCGGAAAGTGGGAGGAGCAGAAGGCCGGTATCACGCTCACCCGGCAGGAACAGGTGGCCAACCTCTACCGGCAGGTGGCGGAGATAAACCGCGCCATCGCCGCGCGTCCCGAAGGCGAACGCTACGCCACGTCAAAGGAGGCCGACATCCTCGGCAAGCTCGCGGCATCCATAGCCCGCATGGAGCAGGAGGTCGGTATCGCCGACAAGATATCCGTGCTCACCGACTTCATCAACTGGATGCGGCCGGTCGACCTTGAGAAGGCCAAGGAGCTCACGCGCCTCGCCGATGCATATATAAAGGATAAACTGTAATACCTGAGCCATCATGAGACAGTCTGACAAGACAGCGCTCCTCGACTGGGAGAAATTCCGTGAGGATATCGCGAGGTCTACTCCGGTCGACCGCACAATGACCCATGCCGAGCGTGAGAAACACCGCCTGTGGCTTGAGGCGCGTCCGGTCGAGTGGATAAAGTTCTTTTTCCCGAATTACGCTAAGTATGAGTTCGCCCCCTTCCACCGCAAGGCCATCTCCCGCATGATCTCCAATCCGGAATGGTTTGAGGTGCTCTCATGGAGCCGTGAGCTCGCGAAGTCGACGGTCACGATGTTCACTGTCCTCTACCTCGTGCTGACGGGACGCAAGCGCAACATCATACTCACCTCCAATTCCAAGGATAACGCCGTCCGTCTCCTGGCTCCCTACAGGGGGCAGCTCGAGGCCAACGGCAGGATCATAGCCTACTACGGCAGACAGGAGACCCTCGGAACATGGACCGAGAGCGAGTTCACGACCAAGCAGGGGGCATCCTTCAGGGCCATCGGCGCCGGACAGTCCCCCCGTGGCTCCCGCAACGAGGCCGTCCGTCCTGACGTGCTGCTCGTGGATGATTTCGACACCGACGAGGACACCAAGAATCCCGACACCATCCAGAAACGCTGGGAATGGTGGGAGAATGCCCTTTATCCGACACGCTCCATCTCCGAACCCACGCTCGTCATCTTCTGCGGCAATATCATCGCCCGCGACTGCTGCGTGGTTCGCGCCGGGGCAATGGCAGACCATTGGGATATCATAAACATACGCGACAAGAACGGCAGGTCTACATGGCCCGAGAAAAACTCGGAGCAGCACATAGACCGCACGCTCTCCAAGATCTCGCGCAAGGCCGCGCAGGGGGAGTATTTCAACAACCCCATATCGGAAGGCGAGGTGTTCCAGACCATCACCTACGGCAAGGTTCCCTCACTTAAGAAGTTCAGATTCCTGGTAATCTACGGCGACCCGTCGCCGGGCGAGAGCCGCGCGAAGAAGGGGAAGTCGTTCAAGGCTGTCTCCCTCCTGGGCAAGCTCGACGGGAAGCTCTACGTCATCGCCGAGCGCCTCGACAAGGCTCTCAACGCCGAGTTCATCGACTGGTATGTGCAGCTGCTCGAATATGTAGGCGGCAAATGCCCCGTCTACTGCTACATGGAGAACAACAAGCTGCAGGATCCTTTCTTCCAGCAGGTGTTCCGTCCACTCGTGGCAAAGGTCCGCAAGGAGCGCGGGGTGTCGCTCTATATAAAGGGCGACGAGAAGAAGAAGACCGACAAGGCCACGCGCATAGAGGCGAACCTTGAGCCTATGAACCGGGAGGGCAACCTTATCCTAAATGAGGCGGAGCGCGACAATCCTCACATGAAGGAGCTCGAGGAGCAGTTCCGGCTCTTCACGCTCTCCCTCAGATATCCTGCCGACGGCCCCGACGCCGTGGAGGGCGGCAACGCCGTCATCGACGACATCATGCGCCGCGCCGATCCCCCCGCAGTGAAGTCCCGCGCCGAGGTGGCGAGACGCAACCGACGCAGAATGTAACTTTAATATTAATTCCTATGAGCCAGTTTATACAACTTTCAGACTATGACGCCTCCATCCACCGGGAGATTCTCGACGCCCTGACGCGCGACGACAACGCCGTAGTGGAGATTTGCGAGGACCGTGCCGTGGCACAGGCAAGGAGCTATCTTGCCCGCAGATACGACTGCGACGCGCTCTTCTCCGCGTCCGGCGACGACCGCAACCAGCTCCTGCTGATGATGGTCATCGACATGGCGGTCTACCACATATTCTGCATCCACAATCCCCAGAAGCTCTCACAGGTCAGGAAAGACCGCTACGAGAGAGCTATAGAATGGCTCAGGGCTGTGGCTGACGAGAATATATCCATCGACGGCGCCCCGCTTCTCCCGGAAGAGGACAGACGCCATTCCTCGGCATTCAGGATTGCCAGCAACCCCAAACGAGTATCACACATGTAGCCATGAGCAGAAAGAAAAGAAACCAGAACCCCGGACGCATAACTGCCGGAGGCAACGTCCCCGTCCCGGGACAGAAGGGACCCAGTGTCATCGTCCTTACACAGCCCAAGAGGTTCGGCATCGATATTGCCGACTTTACCTCGGCAGTGCGCGCCGCAGAAAATGTGGACTGGCCACGCCGCACAGCCCTTTACGACCTTTATGAGGATATCCTTATCGACTCCCACCTTACCTGCGTGGTGGAGAAGCGTCGCGCGGCTCTCCTGTGCTCCGAGATAGAGTTTCGTCGCAACGGGGCTCCCGACGATGCAATAAACAGCCAGATCCGGTCTCCATGGTTCCGGCGCATGCTTTCCGACATGCTCGATGCCCAGTTCTGGGGCTTCACTTTACTCCAGTTTTATAAGGACGGCGACTGGATCAATTACGACCTTATACCGCGCAAGCATGTCGACCCTGTGAGAAAGACTATACTCCACAGGCAGACCGACATCACCGGCACATCCTGGGATGAATACCCGGACCTCCTGTTTGTTGGCACTCCCCGCGCTCTCGGGCTGCTCTCGAAGGCTGCCCCGTGGGTCATATACAAGCGCAACGGTGTCGGCGACTGGTCTCAGTTCTCGGAGGTGTTCGGAATGCCTATCCAGGAGTATACCTACGACACCGATTACGACGACTCACGCCAGCGCGCCATCGACGATGCCTCCAATGCCGGAAGTCTCGCGGTCTTCGTCCATGGAAAGGACACATCCCTCAACCTCCTCGAGGCGGGCAACAAGACAGGCTCTGCCGACGTATGGGAGCGTCTCGGAGACTATTGCAACAAGGAGATATCGAAGGCCATACTTCTCAACACGCTCACCACAGAGGCCTCCTCCACCGGCACACAGGCTCTCGGCACCGTCCATAAGAAGAGCGAGGACAAGGTCCTGCAGTCAGACAGGCAGTTCATCCTCGATGTCCTCAACTACGACATGGCTGATATATTCCTGGCGCTCGGAATCGACACCCGTGGCGGAGAGTTCTGCTATCCCGAAAAGAAGGATATCGACCCCACATCTAAGGTCAACATCATCACGCAACTCAAGACCGGCTTCAATCTCCCCATATCCGACGACTGGCTTTATGAGGAGTTCGGCATCGAGAAGCCGGAGGGATACGAGGCTATAAAGCAGCGGCAGGAGGAAGAGGAGCGCGAGGCCCGCGAGAAGGAGGAGCTGATGGCCGCTGCCTCGCTTGTAAGGCAGACCGACGATGGCGACCCGGACCCTGACGATGACACTGAGCCGGATCCCGACCCGCAAAAAGGGGGACAGGATGCCCCGGCAAAGAAGAAAAGGTCTTTCAAAGACCGCCTGCGGGATTTTTTCGCCCCGGCCCCGCAGTCCGGCGGGGCGGATTTAGACTGGTAGTCGACAGGCTTTACTACGACAGCGACTCTGTCTCGTCCTCTTTCGAGTTCTCCGACGAGGTGCTCCGCAAAGCACTGCTCAACATATACTCCAAGGAGTTCCATCCTGTCTCCGACATAGAGGAGAATCTTTTCAACGAGATCTGGAAGGGGATTAACATGGCGACTGCCCGGGGTTTCCGGGATGCCGGGCATCCTGACGTCGGCGACGGCTTTGCCGACGCCATACGCCACAGCAACGCCGTGTTCTCGGCGTTCAAGGTACATCGCGCGCAGAACGACATGGCACGCCTCCTCCTGGATTCTGACGGCACGCTAAAACCGTTCTCACAATGGTCGAAGGAGGTGATGCCTATTGCCTCCCACCAGTGCCGCACATGGCTCAGGACGGAATACGACACCGCCGTAATTCGCGCGCACCAGGCCGCCGACTGGAGGCAGTTCCTGCGCGAGAAGGATATCCTGCCGAACCTCCGGTGGATGCCATCCACGTCCGTCACTCCCGGCGAGGACCACAAGATATTCTGGAATGTCGTGCGTCCCGTCGACGACCCCTTCTGGAACCGCCACCGTCCCGGCGACCGCTGGAACTGCAAGTGTACCCTCTCGTCTACGACCGACCCACCCACACGTATCCCTGGGGGAACGTCGGCTCCGGCTTCCGACCCACAGCCGGGACTGAAGGGGAATCCCGCCGTCACCCGCAGCCTTTTCTCCGACGACCATCCTTATTTCCCCTCCGACTGCTCCTCATGCCCGTTCAAAGGGGGGCTCTCCGACTCGCTCATGCGTTTCTTCGGGGCTCGACGCAAGAAGGACTGCTTCAAATGCCGGAACATCGACAAGAGGCTTAGGAAACTCGCCGACCCGAAATATCTGGCGAAATCGGAATATTACGATCTCAAGCACGACCCGGACTATCACGATGTCAGGTACGACAAGAAAACCGGAGGCGTAAGGGCCACCCATGTCGGTCATAACGAGAACACTGGCAAAAAGGAATTTTTCAATAATACTATGTCAGGAGGTGATCTCGAACAAGAATGTGCGGAACAGCTCTTCAAATTAGGGCATAAGGTAATCCTTTGCGACGAGTCAAAAGAATTTAAGCCTGGAGAAAAAGCATCAGCCCTCGATCTGAAGCTCGATGGAAAGATGATGGACATCAAGTCAATAACCGGTAACGGTTGGTATTGGAGGCCATTAGTAAAGAAAAATGAGCAATTGTATAAATACAATTTACGCCCGGACGTAACTACTCCGGCAGAGGCTCTGTGTCTTTATTTTCATAAGCCATCGATGTTCAATGAAAAAAATCTGCGGCATTCAATCAATATGTTTAAACATTTTTATGATAATTCCGGACAATATGTCATACCTCTCATTAAACGTATATATGTAGTACTCAAAGGCAGCAAAGACATTTTGCATTATGACGTATAACAAAAAAGCCACCTTGCGGTGGCTACCCTTCGGCACCGGGTGCCCTTGCGGACACTCGGCAACATTTAATCCTCAGTTGGCATCGCAAAAGTAATAATTATTTTTGACCATGCCAAAATTTAAGGAATAAAAAATCCCCGCCCACAAGCCGATTCAGCCTATATGTGGATGCAGGGAGTATGCAAAAGTAATATTTATTTTTGACCGCAGCAAAATTATGGATATAAAAGATTTCGCAAATTATATGAATTCAATGCGCGGCAAGTTCGACTCCATTATGCGCCGCGAGATGCCCGGCATTGTCGGGCGTATGGCCAAGGATCACTTCCAGGACAATTTCCGGAAGGGGGGCTTTGTCAACGGCGGCCTGCATCCGTGGCCAACCACACGGAGACAATCTTCCGGCGGTTCCGGAGCCGCCGCCAAATACGGCCCGCTGCTCTCCAGACGAAACCATCTCTTCAGATCCATAAACTATACCCCGGCCGACTATCGGGTGCGCGTGTCAAACGAGTTGCGCTATGCACCTATACACAACTGGGGCGGCATTGTAAATCCTACCGTCACAGACCGCATGCGCCGCTTCGCATGGTATATGTTCTATAAGTCCTCAGGAATGTCTAAAAAAGCCGCCACAGGGCAAAAGAAACGCAAAAAAGTCGGTTCTGCGAAGGGGCAGGAGAATCCTCAGGCGCAATTCTGGAAACGACTCGCGCTGACAAAGAAAACAAAGCTGCAGGTCAGGATCCCGCAGCGTCAGTTCTGGGGCGAGAGCTCAGAGCTCACGTCGGGCATAGCGGAGCGGGTTGAAAACGAAATTCGTAAAATTTTAAACTCATAGAATCATGGATGAAATTCTTATCAACATCATGGAGCGTATAGCGGCGAAAATGCCGGAGCTTTCCATGCTCGACGAAGACTACGGCCAGCTTGAGATGTCGGCAGAAGACGACAGCTATCCTGTCACATTCCCCTGTGTTCTGGTCGGCAATATTGAGGCTGACTGGCGCGACCAGGGACTCGGATGCCAGAAGGGCGCGGCCCTGGTGACTGTGCGCCTCGCCATCGACTGCTACGACGACACCCATTACTCCTCCGGGACCTACGACCGTGTCCGCGAGAGGCGTCAGTCAGACCTCAGGCTCTACAAGGCACTGAATCGCTTCAAGAGCGCCCAGTGCGCCACTCCTCTTGTGCGCGTAAAAAGCCGGGACTATACACTGCCCGGCTTTATAAAGGTTTTCGAGACCACCTTCTCCTTTACGATTAACGACAGGCTATAGTTCCGGGAACAGGGTGAGCTGTGAGGCTGTGAGACGCGGGCTCTTGACCTTTGGCAACGGCTGGAGCCCGTTCAGTCGGTCCTGGCGCGCCATCTTCCGGATAATAGACATTATCCTCTCCTCGGATATAAAGAATTCCCGCTCCGAAAGTATCTTCAGAGCGTCATCGAAACGGAGACGCTGTTTCTCCGTCCAATAGTAGTATCTGCGGCACAATGCTGCGTCCCTGAGCCTGATTAGATCTTTGTCTCTGCCTTTTCCCATGTCCCTGTCTCTGTTTTGCAAAGTTAATTATTTTTCAGGTTTGTTCATAAAAAAGCGGCGTAAAACTTGGTTCCACGCCGCTTTCTATTTTACAATTAATCCTCAGATCGTTTCATAGAGGTCTATGCCGTAGCAATCTTTAAGCACCGCCTCCTGCAGCATAAGCAGATTGAGGATTCCTGCCTCCTCATAACCCGAGATAGTGCCTTCGGCCTTCATTGATATGGCCATCCATCTCAAAGATTCGATCACGGTTGCCAGCATTCCTTTTCCATATCCGTCCTGTATTAGCTTTGTTATCGCCGGTATCTTTCTTGAACCTTCCATTTTTAGACCTCCTTTCCGTCAAAATCCAACGTCGGCAGCGTGTAGCCCCGCATCTTTTGGCTGGCGCAAAGCAGAAGCCTGACTCCAAGTTCCTTTACAAACCAGCCCGGATTAGGCACTCCGTAAAGCCACATCTTCCTTGCCAGCACATGCTTCGCGTTGAGACGCCTGACGCTTTGGCTGCTTTCTGTCCGAGCCCCGATGCAAGAGTGGATATCGTTAAGCGAATACCACTTCTCGCCGCCGACTTCCACTACCCGGACTTCTCCGTCTTGAAAATTCACCACCTTGTAAGGGACATCCCGCACGTCAAGATAATCCTTGGTCCCTTTCCTGATGCCATAATAGCCTTTTTTGCGGATGCTCGGAAGCACCTCGTCAAATATCCATTCCTCGAATATCTCCGCTATCGGCAATTTGCAGTTGACAATCAGACGATACATGTTGCCCTCATTGATATACTTTATCCTCTGAATGCCACCGTCTGTAAGGGTGTCGCAAAACGCGACCCCCTTCTCGTTGCAATGCTTCCTGATCGCATCCCTCGGATTGGAATAGCCTAATATTTCGGCTATATCATTAGCCAGGAACCAAGGTTCCCCATTGATCAGACGAGAACGCACAAGCGAGTTCTCCCGGTTGAAGTTGAATACTTCAATCTCACCTACGTCGGTAGGCCTTTCTGAATTTTTGTTTGACATACTGTTATTAATTAGAGCATTTGTGTAGGCATGAAAAAGACGGTACCTACTTCCCGTCGCTCTAAATCCTAACAGTTGGACTTGCATAGGCCATTACAGCCCATGCACGGGGTTGGATACCGTCTATATGCTATGCCTGCGGACATAAAAAATGCCCGCGCGGTGCATCGGACAGGACTCGCTGTCTCAACTGTTTTAAAATTTAGAGCACCGCTAAATTACGACATTTATTTGAGAATCGGGCTCTCTTGCACGATTTTTTTACATTTTTAACACTCTATGTCTATCTCGGCTTGTACGGTCTGATGTCAAGCGTCAGCTCGCAGCTCACTGTCACACGGCCGCTTCCCTCGCACTGGAGGCATCTGACGCGCTCTCCGGGCTCGTCGCCCTCCACCCAGCCTCTTCCCCTGCACGCCTGGCAGAGCGCCACTTTCGGCGGTCTCTTTATCTCTCTTATCATATCTCCAAATTTTTTAGCGTTAAAATGCTGCACGCAGTTTGCAATTCCACTGCACGCTGCGTGCAGTGCTTTTTTATCCCTTATCGTTCATCGTCTCGTCGACGTCATTCATCGTCTCGTCAACGTCGGTCATGCTCAGCGGTATCGACGTCCACGCACCCCGGCTGTTCTTCCTCTCGGCCCGGATGTAGCGCTTCGTCACTGTCGGCTGGTAGCTCTCCTCGATGATCTTCACGCCCTCCATGAAGCGCTCGTTGCCGGTCTCCTCGGCCATCTTCCGGAGCTGCAGCACGCGGCTCGCCTTGATGTTGCCGCTCTGGTCCTTGCTCAGCAGTCTCATGATCGCGCCGACCATCGCCCTTGTGTCGTCATCCTTCGCAAGGCTCTCGATGTATTCCTTCACCATCGCGATACCGTCCTCCACTGTGTCGCGGTAACCGTCCACGGTATTCACTCCGAGGGTCAGGCGGTATTTGCTGTCGCTCGTGGTGAACGTGTGGCTCCTCTGGTCGTCGACCGAGGTCCCGAAAAGCTCTCCCTTCATCCCCAGGATCGTCTGGAAATTCTCGTATACGCTCCTTTTCACGGTCCTGATGTCGCGGCTCAGCGTCTCCAGCTCCTCGATGGCCTGCGCCACCTCCGAGTCAACAAGCTGTCCGTAGGTCTCCCTGGCGGCTTTCTTGGCCTCCTCGCGCTGCCTGCGCGCCCTCTCGGCCTTGAATTCCTCATACTCGCGGCGCTCCTCGGCCGTCATCTCCACTCTCTCCATTGTCTCTGTCTCCATAATTTTATGATTTGTATTATTTATAATCACTAATTTCTCATTGCTGATTGTCACTCGTTCCACTCCCTGATATCCATCTCGAATTCCACCCGCGCGGCCTCCGATTCAGCCCAGGAGGAGAGATCCCGCATCATCTCCACATATTCCTCGTCCGGAAGATCCACCGCGAGAAGGCTGATTTCTTTCTTATATCTCCTGATTTCATCTCTCATGTCCATGATCATTAATTGCTCATCTCTCATACCTCATTACTGGTTTCTCATTGCTAATTAATCCCGGCTCCTCCGGTCGGAAGGATGTTGATCACCACAGGCTGCCTCCCCGGCTCCCGGCGTTCCCAGCCTTTTTTCTTCATCACCCTCAGCCTCGTGGCCAGATCCTTCAGCTCCTCTATGTCGAGTTTAGCGAAAGGCTTCCCGGCGATCCGCGCCTGCTGGCAGAATCCGTTGATCCGTCCCCAGTCCGTGGTGTCGACGCCGAGCTCCTGCATCAGCTTGAGGGCAGCGCTCCGGCGGTGCCTCAGCTCCTCGCGCGTCCCGCCCATGCGCTCCACGCCCGAGCAGAGCTCTCCATATTCCTTCATCGTCATCTCCCTCAGGCTGTCGGTCCTTCCTCCCGTGTACTGCAGCACGAGCTGCCGTCTGGTCTCCTCCGGATCCCCATACACCGCGAGCTGCCTGAACGCCACAAAAAACCTCCCGAAATGCTTCACCTTACTTTCCATATCATCTGCAAGTTTTATTGGCTAATTCCACATTAACGGCACCCCAGTATTTGTCAAGCCACATCCTGGCCTCATCTATCTTGGTCCTTACCATGGCGGAATCTCTTGTAACCTCAATTTCTGCCATCATATCAAGATTGCGATACGCGGTATCAAGCACCCGTTTTGTATTGCCGCATTGTGCATCAAGAGTCTTAAGCTCTTCTATTCTATTTTTCTTTGCCATATTCTTTAACCTTTAACCTTTAATTCTTTAACCTTCAAACATTATTCGTCGACTTGATCACTCCGTCTTCCCATATCGTATAGGGCTTGCTCTCATCTCCTGAGAAGCGTCCCTGGCAATATGCCTTGTAGCCCACGACCCGGATCTTCACCCCGGCCTTATACTTGAGCCTTGCGGCAGCCTTACCCATCGGGGCGCCCTTATACTCCTGCGAGATATAGATCCAGCCTTTTCTTGGGAATTTCTCCCTCAGTGCGACTGCCTGTTCATAGGTCAGCCCGCTCTCCTGGAAGCTGTCGATGATCACGAATTTCGGGCCCTTCGGTTTCGACAGGCGCTCCATAAGGTCCTCGAAGCTGTCCTCGGTTATGATTCTGAACCGTCCCTGCTTCTCTGTCATGCGCTCCCTCTGGATCCTCTTCTTGAACGAATCGCCGACTCCCTCCTCATAGCTGCCGTAAAGGACTCGGCCGTATTTTGTCAGTTCCCGTGCGAGCTGCATCACGAAACTGCTCTTCCCGCTTGCTGAGGCGCCGGAGATGAACCAGAGCTCATTGTACTGGATATTTCCGAATGATTCCCTCCATTCCCCTTCCCATGGGATTTCCTGATTTTTCCGTCCCATCACATCTTTTGGACTGTATGCTTTTTTCGCCATTTTTTATTATTTTTGCGCTATGGTTACACTTCATCTCACAGTTACACTTCATTCCAACCGATCCGACAGTAGTCAGACTCAGAAAGGTCTGAAAAATTTCGCCCGTTATTTCCGGGGTCAATGTTGCCACGATATCCTTTCTGATGAATTTTGGTCGGAATCACTTTTTGTATATTATCCTGATGAAAGCGCCGAGTGTGCTGGGATTCATTACGCCGGATTGACTCTAACTCTTCGTCGACCCTGCAAATCGCCTCATAGAGCGATGCTCTTAGCGCAGATAGTCTCTGCATACGCTCAAGTATGCGACGGGATTTATCCACCTCTGTCTGTTGATTGCGAAATAGTGTCTTTTTCATAATTTCATTGCCTTTTAAGTTTCTCGATTTCTGTATATACCCGGCGGAGACCCCCGCCGCTCTTGCGTGCTATGGTCGCGGGATCAACCCCCTCCGGCACATTCACTTTCGCCACTATCCGCGCCTGCTCGATCAAGAACCGCTGGCGCTCCTTGCCATCCTTCGGCACAACGGAACTGTATCTGTCGCCATAGCGGCTCAACATCTCCGTGTAGCCCACCTTCCGGCACTCTATCGAGCGGTTTATCTTCTCCTTCAGACCGTCGGCACCCATCATATACCATGCGCAGCACCTCTCGGTGGCGTTCCAGAGAGCCTTGAGCTCTAAGAATGCCTCATACTGCAGGTCGCCTGCCTCGTCGAGAATGATAAGGGGGCACTCTATCGAGCGCAGGTAGAACACAAGGTCCTCGTAAACGTCGGCATACCTGCCTTTGCTGTCTACACCGAATTCCGAGGCTATCTTACGCACGAGCTTCAGCTTGGTTTTCACCTGCGAGCAGTCTATATAGACCGCGTTAGGATGGGTCTTTACATAGTGCCGTGCAGTATAGGTCTTTCCTATGTTGGGAAGGTCGCACATGATCGCGCTCAGGCCTCCGCTCTGGCAGGTCTCGAGCTGCGCGCTGATATACTCGAAAGTCGGCGTCCTCGCGGCCTTCCATTCCATCTCCCCGCGCAGGCTCACGCCGAGTTTACGGGCTATGCTGATCCAGTTGGCGTCACTCAATACGCGGTCGGTCTGGCCGTTCTTTACCGAGCTGTACACCGAGGTCGTAATGCCGAGAGAGGCGGCATGTTTCGCGTCGCTCGGATAGTTTGCGCGGTTCGTCTTGACCGCCTCGAGTATCCTTTGTCTGATCTCTGTTGTAATCATATTCTAACAGTGTTTTAATTTCGTTCTAAACCGCCATCTTCCCGGCGTTGCTGTAGTCCTTGTTTGTGAATTCAAATTCCTCTTCGGTGTCGGCATAGACGGCCTCGGGCTCAGGTGTCTCCACTAAAAGATCCTCCGGCTCTGCCTCGTCCCGTTTCCTGTATTCCATGATGCCGACCCTCGGGATGGCGTTCTCCTCCACGAATGAGTTGAACTTGGCGATCCTCTTCCGCTGCTCTATGAAGCTTTCCTCATCCTTCTCGGTCTGCTCGGCTCTGGCGGTGCAATAGGTCCCCGGGTCAGAAAGCCGGTCGATATATCTGTCTCCCTGGTAGATGTAGATATCCGTGATTTCCCCGGCATCGTCTGTGAGGTAATAGGCGTCTACCTTGTAGTTGTTGGGGGCGAGTTTCCCCAGCACTTCCGTATCACTGATCCACCAGTCTCTTCCCGCTACCCTGCAGTAGGAGTTCCTTCTGATCGTGGTGCTGACCTTTTCCCCGATGTAGAGGGCGAGTTTACTGTTGTCAAGAGGCTTGAGTGTGGGGTTGATGTTCTTGGTGAAGACCTCCCACCGGGTCATCCCGGGGTATTTCTTCTGGTTGTGGTGGAGGGAATTGTTATATTCCTGAATGTCCTTCATGTCATCGGCTATGAGCTCTTCCCAGGAGTAATAGTTCTTCTCCTCGTAAGTGTTGTTAAGCTCGTCGAACACTTTCACGCTCTCCGTGCGGTAAGCTTTCCTTTTGGCGAAGAATCGTCCTATCCCCACGTGGTTCCTGTGCTCTATGCTGATCTTCTTGACTCCGTTGCAGTTCTCCGAATGTTTCTCCTGGGAGTTCATCGGGGCGCAGAACCTTACGAACGGGAAGACCTCCTCTGCCTTCAGGAAACTGTCTCTCCACTGGCTCATAAGATGGTTCTCCACCTCGACCTCCGCGGGAGTACCCCAGCCGTTCCTGTCAAGCAGCCTGAACATGTTCCGGAACATGTCGATCACGAGATCCACGGTCTTGCTCCTGTTGTAGGCGAAACCTATGCAGCAGTCGCTTGCCACGTCGTAGGCGTAGTATGCCTTGGGCCTCTGTTTCGTGTCCTTGAGCTTGCGCGGGAGGTCACGGTCGTCAAACGATACCTTCGACAGTGAGAATTCCGGCCGGTGGCGGTGCATGTGCGGCATGGTCTCGTGCATGAAGGTCGTGTAGCTGTCGAGCCGGTGCGAGAGCAGGATCTGGTTCTTTGGGCTGTTGAGATAGGCCGATATCGTGGCCTCGCTGAGCTCGAGGGGGTTCCCCTTCCTGTCCCTGTAGTCCTCACGGTTGATCATCTCCCCGCTCTCATAGTCCCAGACGGCGAGCTCGCCGTTCACGAACTGGTTGTAATACCTGTGCACGTCCTTGTGCCAGGGACGGTTCATCTGTATGGCGAGCGACAGGATCAGCTGCTCCACCTTGATGTTGACCTTGCGCGTGTTCTGGTTGCCGAACTTCCCGCTCATGAGGCTGGCGTAACCCTTGCTCCGGTATTCGCTGACCCTCTTCTGGAACCGCTGCACGCTCGTGGGCAGCGTGTGGTTGAATTCAGCCCTCAGGGTCTCGATCACGGTCGCCATCATGCTCCAGTCATATTTCTCTCCCATCAGGCGCCGCCTGGCCTTCGCGTCATCGTAGAGCCTTATGCAGGTGTTGAGCACCGACGCGTTCGTCACGTATTCCCTCGCCCGGTCATCCTTGAGCTCCACACCGCATTTCTCGAAGTCGAAGAAGTAGTTCGTGGCTTCATGATCGACGGTATAGTTGCTCCTGATCCATGCCCGTAGCTGCGCTTCCTTACCACCGTAGACCTCCTTGGCTTTATTCCTGTATGGTTCCGGTAGGCTGTCAACGGCGATCATGGCGCGGTTGCCCAGGCCTTTTCCTTCATTGACTTTAATGACTCTGTCACGCCGAAGCCAATTCTTGTAATTGCCCTGAGTGACGATGCCTCCGTCTATGAGTTCCCGGTATGATATGCAATATGTGCCGTTGATATATTCCATAGTTCGATCTCCTTATCTCATCATGGCCGCGCGTTCCTGCATCTCGTAGATCATGGCTATGTTCACGTTGTCGGCCCGTTCTTTAAGAATCCCTTTATGCCAGATCTCCCCGTGACTGTCATCACGGAAAAATTTTAGCGTCGCCCCATTCGGGAGCCTGTTCACCATGTTCCCATCCGAAGTGAAGAAGGTCTCCATCTCACGCAACGTCACCATAACCTCACCGCCTCGCTCCAGAGCTGCCTTACGGATACGCTTCCGCATCTCCGAACTCGGCTTCTGAAGGTCAAGCGAGTTGTACAGCGTCTGTTCGGTGCAGCCGAACAGCTTCTTCAGAAACTCCCGGTTCTCCTTCGTAACCACTATCTCTCTCTTTGCTATCTCGCCCATATTTACTATATTTGCAGAAATTTTTAAATTCAAATTATTTATGAACATTGAACTTGAAATGCTCAAAGCCCAACATGAGGCTTTACGCACCTATTTCATGTCGCTGCTCCCAACAATTTTCAGCCAGGATGAGCAGCAGAAATTAGATGGAAGTAAAACCTGGCTGGCTAAATATTTTCTCTGGCGATTTGAGAGAGAGAATCTTTCGTCATTGAGTTCAAAGATTTCGCAATCATCTCCTGGCTTGGCGAAGATTGAGCATCGCCGTTTCCAACTCCAGGTTTTGATGGATGTTGCCTATATTCAGGGAGAACTTGAAGGGTACGATCTGATTCGTAAGATTTCAAGGGCTGATGCGGAGTTGGCAAATCATGTCTTTTCCGATTCTGATGGAAGCGAGGCAGGAATGATTCAGCTGATTGAGGAGTCTTGCAAGTGATATTAATATCAATCTTATCTATCACCTCCTCAAGCCCGAACTGACACTCGACCAGAACGCCATATTCCGTCGATCTCTCCCTCTCTGCCTCGCTGTGGGAAGCCTCGAACCGGTCAAGCACTCCCTTCACATCCTCGAGGTTCTGGCTGAGACTCTGCCTCAGCACCTTCACCGCCCTGGCGGCCATCCTTTCTGTTGTTGCTTTCATAAGCTTTATTTTTTTTGATTGTTGGTGGAAGGACTCGGACTCGAACCGAGGACGATACAGTCGGATTGGTTACCGCCGTTTGCTCTGCCAACTGAACTATCCCTCCTTTGTGCCGCCACGCGCCTCACGGCGAACGGCGACCGAATCTTTTGTTGGAAAAATTTTGTATCTCACAATTTTTCGACCCTCTGGCCGAAGGATCGCCCTCTCTTGGGTCTGACCCCGTTATCTTTGTGGCCCCAGTATGTCGAATATCGACATCTGATACAGGCTCCTTTCGCTGATTTCCCTTATGGTATCGTCTACTATCTGGCGGATCTTCCTGTCCTCCGGAGCTCCATTGTAGTGTGGATAGCCTCTCAGTCTCTCAAGGCAATTCCTGAGCGCCATCCTGATGGTTTTCCCCGGCGTCTCATAATGACGGCGACACGGCCAGGAGCTGTTACCTTCATCATCCTTGGACAGCGTGTAACTCGAATATATCATCCCGTCAGTCGCAAGAGCGAGATGGATACCGAGGAAGCAGTTTGCCTCGTTGCAAACCACCACAGTCGCTTCCGGCGTTAGGGCTGTCCACTTATTGTGCTTCTGTGGATGCAGCTTGATACGGTCAATCTCCTCCAATGGGAAAAGATGCTCAAGACCGTGTATGTGCGCGTGCTTATGCTTGATCTGTTTCTTATCCATTTTCAATCCTTTTTGTCGGGCCCTTTAGAACCCGGATTTTGAAAACTCGCCCTTTTTTTGTACCTTTGGGGCCGTTGAATTTTAAATTCTCTGCAAAGATAGATGAAAATTTTCAACTATAAAAATTTTAAGGCATAAATTTTCAACTAATGTGTAAAATTCTTCCTCGTATTAAAGAAATTGCCCTCAATGAAGGGATAACTCTCGGAGCTATGGAGCGAAAAATAGGCGCGAGTAAGGGTGTTCTATCTCGGGCTGTAGCGAATGGCACAGATATACAATCCAAATGGCTTGAAGCCATAGTTGAGAATTATCCCCGATATTCCGCTCAATGGCTCCTGTCAGGGGTGGGGGCAATGTTAAGTTCAGAGAGCATTGGTGTAGATTCTAAACTTGTAAAAACCGATCCTGCCAAGGGTGAAAATTATGTCCCTCCCACCGCTCCCATAGATAATGGTTGCTCGAATATCAAAATTTATGATCCCGCCTTTACGGAAAATGAGAAAGGGGAGACTCGACCTCGCATTCCGTTCGATGCAGCTGCCGGAGCTTTGTCCGTGGCTATGCCTGGAGTCTCTTCTTTGCAGTGCGAACAGTTTCCTCTTATCCCCACTCTCCCGGATTATGACTTCACGATCATTGCCAGGGGCGACTCCATGACCCCCGATATCCTCTCCGGCGATGAACTTGCCTGCGTCTTCGTTCAGGAGTCGAAGTTCATCCAATGGGGGCGTCCCCATGTCCTCGACACGGCCCAGGGAATTGTCCTCAAGCGCATCTTCAACCAGAAGGATGCCATCCTCTGCCGTTCTGTCAATCATGACTACCCGGATTTCGAGATTCCCAAGGATGAAATCTACCATCTCGCCATCGTGGTCGGCCTCATCCGCCATTTCTAACCGATCTCCACCGAGTCACCCCTGGCCCTATCCAACCCCCCATCCCGTCCTTGTTCAGTTACCGGGCGCTTGCGCCCGGGTTCCTCTCCCCCCTTATTTCCCTTAAATCAGGAGCGTAAATAAAGCTAATCTACTGATTCCTCGCTATATTATTAAGGAGTGCCGAAAAAGCAAGGGGGTAATTTGATTGCAATAACTCCTCATATTTTAACACTTATCCAAAAAAATTGGATAATTTCGCCCCCACAGCTTAGGGGGGGTAAAAACCCGAATCTGACTCCCTAAACTTTGCGTTATGACACCCTAATATAATCATTCCAATATCGTGCCATGACTCCCTAAACTGACTCCCTAACTGACTCCCTAAACCGAAAATCGACCCATTTTGACCCTGTTTTGAGGCTTTCTTGACAATAGTCATCGACATAAAACGGAAGACGGAGAAAGGCCCGCTATGGCTCTTCTCCGTCTTCCGCTCTCGCAACTGTCCAATCCCTATTCCAACATCGTTTTGAGGCCGTTTAAATGCCTTTCCAAGGCCATCCGTAGGCTCCCATGTATTTTCTTATTCCTCTGCGCTGCCGTCTACGGATCGTGGCGCTGTCAGTAGCGTAGTCTGTTGTATTATTGCGAGTTTAGTCACCACCGTGCCGCCTCCGCTCAACCCTGCGCGGCGCAGATAATCGTATCCGCAACCCACTTCATCCGGTGTCAGATGATGGAAGATCGCCGCGATCGATCCGAACGCCAGCGTCCTCCTTTTCCCTGTCAGATGCACCAGTATAACCTTCGTCTGTCTCATATCCGTCAATTTTAACCAGGAACCGGCCCCGATCGCGCCCATCCCGTCCATTTCCACCCGCAAATATACACAAATAACCGCTATTTGCAACCTTTAATTAAATAAATTTCAGCAAAACCACACAAAAAAACAGCTCCCGCCGCCCAATTTCCCCTCAAAATCCTCCGGAACCGGCCGCGATCGCCCGAAATCCCCCACATCCAGCGCCCCCATGTAAAGCCATCCCCCTCAAAAGCCACCTATCCACCCCGCCCATGTAAACCCCATGTAAAAGCCCTGTGAAAAAATAAACGCTTCGTTTTTCGCGCCCCGATCCACCTCCCGTCACCTAACTCCCACATTCCCAACTCCTTCCCCTCACTTCCCCCTCCATCCCTCCTCATACGCTTCGTTTTACGCCCCATAAACGTTGCTTTTTAAACAACTTCTAAGAAGGATATGAGGATATATGAGAATATGACGGAGCTTATCGGTGCCACTCCGCTTGTGGAGGTTGGGTCGATAGAGAAAGAGGAGGGGCTCCGGGCCCGAGTTCTGGTGAAACCGGAGTCGTTCAATCCCGGAGGGAGTGCCAAAGACCGTGCGGCACTCTCGATGGTGGAGGATGCGGAGCGTAGTGGTGCGCTTCGCCCCGGAGCGCTTATCGTGGAGCCTACAAGCGGAAACACCGGGGTAGGTCTGGCGCTTGTGTCGGCGATAAAGGGCTACCGGCTCATATTGACGATGCCTGAGACAATGAGCGTGGAGCGCAGGCGACTGCTTGCCGCTTATGGCGCCGAACTGGTGCTTACGCCCGGAGCGGAGGGTATGGCCGGGGCCATACGCAAGGCTGAGGAGATCCTTGCGGAGAATCCGGGGGCGTTCATGCCGCGGCAGTTCGATAATCCGGCGAATCCGGCTGCCCACAGGATGTCGACCGGTGAGGAGATATGGCGCGACACCGACGGGAAGGTGGATATTTTCGTGGCTGCCGCCGGCACGGGTGGCACCGTTTCAGGAGTGGGAGAGGCTCTTAAAGCCCATAACACGGGTGTGAAGATCGTGGCTGTGGAGCCGGAAGCATCCCCTGTGCTGTCGGGAGGTGCCGCGGGTCCCCATAGGATACAGGGAATCGGGGCAGGTTTCGTGCCTGGTAATTTCCACCGGGATGTTGTCGACGAGATAATGACTGTTGGCGATGAGGAGGCGATGGAGGGCGCCAGGATGCTTGCCCGCAAGGAGGGGATATTGGCGGGCATATCCTCGGGAGCCGCTTTTGCCGCGGGCCTCCGTCAGGCGCGCCGTCCGGAGAATGCCGGAAAACTGATCGTGGTCCTCCTCCCCGACACGGGAGAGCGTTACCTCTCCACCTCACTCTTCATTGAGGAATAAATAATTTGCTCTCAGCGTTGAGATGCTTTTTTCAGCTTTCACTGAGCCAGCCGGTGATGCGGCGTTTCTCTGTGGAGAAGTTGACGCCGATCTTTATTATCCTGCGGTTGTCTGTGGCGAATGGGAGGGCATAACCCTTATCGGTCGTGCGGTGCGGTATCTGAATGGGTGTCGGGGATGCCTCAGGCGCCGGGGCGCCGGGATGTGCGGTAGAAGATGAGGAAGAGGAGTCCTATGGCCAGGGCGTAGGCCGAGAAGATGAGCCAGGGGGCTATCCAGTCGCCCATGAAGAGGCGCATGGAGGAATCGCCTACAGGCATCTGCTGCCATTGGCAATAGCTGTTGACCACGGCTCCGGCCGCGATCATGCCGAAAGTTGCGCCAATGCCGTTGCTCATCATCATGAGCAATCCCTGACCGAACCCTTTCACGCCGCTGTCGCTCATCTGATCCATGTAGATGTGGCCGGCGATGTTGAAGAAATCGAAGGCCACGCCGTAGACAAGCATGGAGAGCACAAGGAGCCAGAGGCCGTCGCCCGGATTGCCGATGCCGAGGAAAAGGAAACGCAGGCACCACGCAAGAAGTGCCAGAAATATCACCCACCGGAAGCCGAGCCGTTTCATGGCCACGCCTACAAGAAGTATGCACGCCGCCTCCGCTATCTGGGAGAGCGAAAAGAGCATCGTGGCATTACCGGCGGCGAGCGATCCGGCGAATTCCGGCATCCCCATGAAATGATTGATGTAAGGGATGGCGAATCCGTTGGATATCTGCAGGCAGACCCCTGTGAAAACAGCGAATATAAGGAAAATCCTGACAGTCTTTTTCTTGAAAAGGGTGAAGGCATTGAGCCCGAAAATCTCTTTAAGGGAGGATGTGCCTGTTTTTGCAGGGGTGCTTCCGGCCGGAAGTGTGAAGACGTATAAGGCCGTGATGATGCCGACTATGGCGCTCGACAGAAGCTGGAATGAGTTGTATTGAAAACGGAAGGAGGAGGCGGTGTCGGAATCGGAGAGGGTGAACCCGAATGCCCCGTCGCAGAGATATGCTGAGTTGACAAACCACATGGCGGCGACAAATCCGACCGTGCCCCAGATGCGGATTGCGGGAAACCTATCTACCGGCCGTTGTCCGTTGGCTTTCAGTATCGCGAACGTGGTGGTGTTGGCCAGCGCGAGTGTCGGCATGTAGAAAGCCAGGAAGAGAAGATATATGGGGAAAAAGCTGGCGAACTCCATCTGCGGATGGGTGAAGGCGTAGAACCATGCCGCGAGCATTGCCAGGGCCGCGGCAAGATGGCAGGCTCCGAGAAGATTGCGTGAGGGGAGGAAGCGGTCGGCGATATGCCCCATCAACGCAGGAGTTAGCAGCGACACTATGCCGACGGCGGCGTAAAACCATTGTATGTCTTTCCCGAGGCCTCCGGCTCCGAGGAGCTGTCCGAAGCAGGATAGATAGCAGCCCCAGATGGCGAACTGCAGGAAGTAGAGTGTCGACAGGCGTGTTTGCATTAAAGGTTAAAGGGGGTGGGAGGTTAAAGGTTAAAGGTTAAAGGTTAAAGGTTAAAGGGGTTGAGAGGAGGCGGGGACCGCGGCATTCGGCCGCGGCACGGGACGCCCGGCAATGCCGGGCATAGGGAGAGAAGAGGGCATGGGGAGAGAAGAGGGGAGGGGCATGGGGAGAGAAGAGGGGAGCGGGGAGGGGTCAGAAGGAGAATTCTACGCCGCCCAGGATGGTGATGCCGGGCATAGGGCAGCCGTAGACTATCTCATAGTCGGTGTCGAGGATGTTGTCGAGTTTGACGAAGAATGTCACAGGCACGCGCTCGCCGTAGGTGTAGGCTCCGCGGAAATTCAGGAGGGTGTAGTTCTCTTTCTTATCTGGATTGCCTGTCTGCAGACTCCATATGCTGGAGTCTTCGAGAGTGAACCGGAATGGTCCCGGGTTCCAGTTGATCTCTGCGTCGAGTTTGTTTTTGGGTGCGTAGAGCAGGGTGCTGTTGTCAGTGTGCAGGTAAGCATAGTTGGCATCTATGCTCCAGGTGTCATTGAAGCGATAGCCGGCCTCGAGTTCGAAACCCTTGTTCTTGAATTTGCCCGTGTTGACGTTCTTCGGGCGCCCGTCTATGCGCTGCACCTGTATCATATCCTTGCCGTCGATGAAGTAGAGGGCGGCTCCGAGGCTCAGGCGGTTGTCGAGGAGAGTCTGGCGGTATGACAGCTCATAGTTGAGCATATACTCAGGCTTGAGGTCGGGATTCGCAGGGGCATACATGTATAGCTCCCGCAAGTTGGGGGCGCGGAATCCTTTGCCGAAAGAGAACTTTATATGTCCTGTGGCCGACGGACGGAAGATCAGTCCCGCCTGCGGCACCCATACGTTGCCATATTGTGATCCGTGCTGCAGACGCACGCCGCCGTTCAGAGAGAACCTGTCGCCCCAGAATCCCTGCTGCATCATCACGTAGCCCGCGACCTCGTTCTCGCATTTGCGGAACGACGCTGTTTCCGCGCCGTCCGCTTTCAAGACATTCCAGGAATGCCCTCCCCAGTGAAGGAAGTCAAGGCCTACGGAAAGGTCGTTGTTTTCCCATGGATTGACAGTCTGGAAAAGGGTAAAGCCCATGTTATAGTCGGTGGAGCGGAAAATATAGTCGCGTGGATCGGCACCGGGCGCGTGACCGTCGTCGACATGGTGCGACCCCCAGCTGGCGAACGCCTGCAGACCTCCGTGTAAACTGTCGTAGGTGTTGTTGGCATAGACCGAGGCTGTGCCGCGCGTCACTTTTGTCCACATGCTTTCGAGCGGCTCCTGGATTGTGCCGGGATTATTGGCCTTGGTCTGGGTCATCTCCGTGTTCGCTCCGAACGACCAGTGGCTTGAAGCCTCATATTGCGCCTGGATATACTCGTTGGCAAGCCAGAACTCGCTCCATTCGCGGTTGCCGTCGCTGCGGTCAAGCTGCCCGGCGACGGTTATCGAAAACTTGTTTTTCCTATAACCTGTGGAGAGGTTGAACTTCTGGGTGGAGAATGATCCGAACATGGCGCGTGCTTTGCCCGACGCTCCTTCAGTATGCTGGCGGCGTGTCTTTATGTTGACCGATCCTCCCATGGCGCTTGATCCGTAGAGTAATGAGGATGGGCCCTTCACCACTTCCACGCTTTCCACTCCGTTGGCCACATACGTGTCGGGAAGGGCATGCCCGAACAGCCCTGCCCACACCGGCTGACCGTCGACCATGAAGAGAACTTTGTTGCCCCCTCCCACGCCGCGTATATTGACTGTGCCGGCGGCTCCCCCGGATACGCCGTAACCTGCGAAACCGCGTTCACTTACAAACATCCCCGGCACTTTGTGCATGAGCACCGGCAGCAGCGATGACTCCGTCGACCGGTCGATCTCCTCCCGGCTCACTACGGTGACATCGAGGGGGGTGAGCAGCACATCGGTCTTATATGGGGCTGTCACGGTTATGCCGCGCAGGGCGACTGTGTCACGGGAAATCTCTGTCTCATCCTCGGCGAGGAGTGGAAATGAAGCGAGCAAAGAGCATATCGCGAATGTGAAGGGTCTATACATCTGCATTTATAAATGATTGATCAGTGACGGCCGACAACTTTTCAAGCTGTCCGGCCGATTAAAAATGGAATTCAATTGTTATAACAGATAAATATCCATTTTTATCATATGATTTCACAGATAATAAGTGAAATTGGTTGGAATATCAGTAAAAAGATGAAGATATGACGAGCGAAGAACTCAATTTTTTCGACCGCATTGCTCCCAAGTGGGACAGCATGGAGGTGAAATCTACTCCGGAGAAGGTCAACGAGATTCTGAATATAGCCGGGATAAGAGCAGGGATGGATATCCTTGACCTCGGCACCGGCACCGGAGTGCTTGTACCCTATCTTTCGGAGAGGGTGGGTGTCGGCGGATCGGTAACCGGCATAGATCTCAGTGAGGGGATGCTCAGGGAGGCTACGCGCAAATATGGCAGCCTGCCGAATGTGGATTTCCGGCGTCTCGACTTCGAGCGCGACAAGATCGACGGGAAGTATGACCTGATAATGATGTATTGTGTGTATCCTCATCTGCACTCCCCTTACGACACCCTTCATCGTCTCGCGGAAGAAAACCTGAAGTCTGGCGGCAGGATATTAATCGGCTTCCCGAGCGACAATACCTTCATCAACCGTATCCATGGCGAGAAGAAAGTGGATCATGACGATCTTCCCACCCCGGGGATACTCCAGCTGAGGCTCACCGTCTATTGCCTTCATTCCCGGGTGCTTGCCGACGATGAGGGGAAGTATCTCGTGGAAGTCAGGGCCTGATGTCAGTCTTAAGCCGGAATATCTCTTCCTGGAGGTGATCCGCACGGCGCCGCAGCGCATCATTATCGGCCGCCAGCCGGTCGTTACGCTCAAGCAGGGAGTCAATGTGTCGGAGCAGAGCCGCGTTTGCCTCCTCCAGGGCCGCGATGCGGTCATGGTGCTCGTGGTGGTGGGCGGTCATGCCGTCTTTACGGTGTGCCTGTTCGTGGAATCTGTTCAGAAGTTGCCCTATCAGATCCCCCTCGCTCATATCCTCAAGAGGGCGTGGGCCGGTTTCCGCTTGCGACGGTGTCTCCGTCATATATATTGATGGATCATCGAGAGAGAATATCTCCAGTATGCGGCTCTCCTTCTCGGGGGGGAGGGGACTCTTGCCATTTTCTATGGCGGAAAGGAAGCTCTGCGTGATCTGGAGCTGCTGCGCAAGCTCTCCCTGGCTCATGCCGTGGTCTTTGCGTATGCGTGCTATATCTAAACGTGACATATGGTCTCAGTGATTGTCTGGTAGTTGCGACATGACGGCTTCCGCAAGGGCGGATGATGTCGGTTGGTCTTCCGGGCCGAACGCTGCCGCGACCGTGCCGTCGGGCGATATGATGAATATGCGGGGAATCCCGGTGGATGCGAAAAGCTCATAGACCTTGCGGTCGGGTTGTGGGGAAAAGGGGATGGAGAGGGAATTTGCCTTCCAGTATTCCTCTATTGTTTCCCGGTTTTCATCGCGGGCTATGGCGAGCACCACCACTCTCGGGTCGTCGGCGAAACGTTCGCATAGATCCTGAAGCACCGGGAAACTTCTGCGGCAGTCGGGGCACGTTGTGTTGAAAAACTCAATGGCGCCCACTTTCCCTCGCAGCGACGACGAGGAGACAGTCTCTCCGGAGCCGGTCACTACGGAGAACTGCGGAACGGGATCGCCGGGGCGCACACCGTGGTTTTCCGGCTCATCATCGTTGACGCAAGAAGAGACCGCCGCCATCATGCACAGGCACATGGCGGCGGTCGTCATTATCTTTATTTTCCGCAGGATTGTCATTTGTCTTTTTCCTCGGGAGCCTGGTCGATGAGGTCGAGGAACTGGTCGAGTTTCGGGGTGATGATTATCTCGGTGCGGCGGTTGCGCTGGCGGCCGAGTTCCGAGTCGTTGCTTGCGATGGGGTTATACTCACCTCGGCCGGCAGCCGTCATCCTTTTGGGATCGATGCCGAAATCGTTCTGGAGCACCTGAACCACCGACGATGCGCGGAGGTCGGAGAGGTCCCAGTTGTTGCGGATGTTGGGGCGGCTGATGGGCACATTGTCGGTGTTGCCCTCCACGAGCACGTCGTAGTCCTTATAGTCTTTTATTATCTTGGCGATCTTCGAGAGGGTCTCCATGGCCCTGTCGTTGATCTCATAGCTGCCGGTCTTGAAGAGCATGTTGTCGGCCAGGGAGATATAGACCACTCCCTTGAGCACCTTCACGTCGACCTCCTTGAGCTCGTCGGTTGAGAGCGAGCGGGTCAGCTTGTTGGTAAGAGCGATGTTGAGGGAGTCGGATTTCGACTTGGCGTCGACGAGCTGCTTGATGTATTTGTTGGAGGCATTGATCTCGTCGACGAGCTTGGCGATGTTGACGCTCCCCTGGGCGTTGGCGTCCATACTCTTGTCGAGGGTGTTCTTGAGTTCGGCCATGCCCTGCTTGAGCTCGCCGTTGCTCTGCTGCGCAGCCTGGAGTTGTTGCTGCAGGTTGCGTGTGTCGGCGTTGCAGTTGATCAGCTCCTCGCGTGTCGAATTGTAGGACGACTGCAGTTCGTCATATTTCCCCTGGAGCTCGGAATACTTCTTGTTGGTGACGCAGCTTGTCGACATCATGCCGATGAGCGCCGCACCGATAAATAAAGCCTTGAATTTCATAACTATATTTGGGTTTTGTTAATGCATGTCGGTTTGTCGGGCCTTCATGCGTGAGGAAATCACCCACAAAGAAAACAATAAAAAGCGGTGTATGCAAGCGGATTGCTTTAAATTTTAACAGAAATTACCAACCTGTCAGCGGGTGGCTCGCCATTCCTTCATCAGAGCGTCGAGTTTGGCGTGCTCTATGAGGAATCCATCGTGGGCGAAGTCAGACTCCATGACCCTGAACGATGAGCCGGGGATGGAGTCGGCAAGCTCCTTCAGGCATGCCGGCGGGAAAAGGATGTCGGAGCTGATGCCGATCACGAGCGTTTTTGCCTTTATCTTTTTCAGAGCCTCGCGGATGCCTCCACGTCCGCGTCCTACGTCGTGGGAATCACCGCTCTCACATATCCTCACATAAGAATACACGTCAAACCGTCTGCAAAGTTTCTCTCCCTGATATTCCTGATAAGTCTGCACCCGGCGGAAGAAAGGATCGGGGCGGTTCTCGTCATCGCGCTGGCTCATGTTGTAGGCGAAGGGTCCGCGATAGCTGATCAACGCGATCGAGCGGGCTGTGGCGAGCCCCTTGCGGGCCGCGTCGAGGCGGTGCTCGCCATAGGTGGGATCCGTGGCGATGGCCATATACATGGATTTGTTGAACGCTGCGAGCCAGGGGCTGCAGGAGGAGTCTGTGGCGCAGAACATCACGTTGTCGGCTATATCCGGATCGGTCACCATCCACTCTATGGCCTGGAAGCCGCCGAGTGAGACCCCTATCATCTCGTGGATGCGGCTTATGCCTAAGCGTTCGGCAAGCAAGCGGTGGCATTTCACGGCGTCGCGTATCGTCACACGGGGAAAATCACCGCACCAGGGCTTGCCGGTGGCGGGATTTACCGACGACGGTCCCGTGGTGCCATAGCAGGATCCGAGCATGTTGGCGCAGACAATAAAGTATTTTTC
The DNA here is from genome assembly GCA_910588245.1 of uncultured Muribaculaceae bacterium. Classification (GTDB taxonomy): domain Bacteria; phylum Bacteroidota; class Bacteroidia; order Bacteroidales; family Muribaculaceae; genus Lepagella. The sequence goes on from CAJUQP010000007.1 coordinate 88,311, forward strand.
GGGGTCGAGAAATTTCCCTTTCTCAACGGTATGCGGCCACCAGTCGGCCACGTCGGAGTTGGCGGTGAGTCCGTGCATCACCCAGATCACGTTGCTGCGGTCTTCATTGAGTGTCCCGTAGGTGTCATAGGCGATTGTGAGCGACGGAAGAGTCTCGCCGCTTTCAAGAGTGAAGGGTTGTTCGATATAGCAGTATTGTGGCATAGCAGACGAAATGTTTTGCAAAATTAATAAATCCCCGCGAATTTGTCAGCGAAATTTTTGCTTATATAACAAAAGTTCTCTAAATTTGCAACCATATGGGTAAAACATGTGTGTTTTCTGATCACACGGATCCATCGCATAATCTGACATCAACCTTACAGCGCAAATATATTTTCATGAACCTGACAAATCTCATACAGCATCTCCTGATATCCGTTTTCCTGATAACCTGCCTCCCGACATATGCGATCGGGCTTAAGATAGTGAAGGAATATCCCCAGACCCTTCTTGCCACATCTAAAACCTGGGGGATAGATATTTACGACGATGACTGGGCTTTTTTCGCCACCAAAGACGGACTGGTGCAGTATGACGGGGCTGTGGCACGCATGTTTCAGGTAAACAACCGCTATGCGTTGCGTTCCGTGAAGGTAGACCGGGAGCATGGCCGTGTGTATGTCGGGGGCATCAACGAATTCGGCTATTTCGTACCCTCGCCTGTCAGTTCTCTCGAATATGTGTGTCTGAGCGACAGCCTCGGGCAGGACCGCCATATCGGCAACATCTGGGGCGTCTATCCGTGGCAGGGGAGAGTGATAGCGCAGGGAGATGCCCGGATTGCGGTCTATCATGAGGATACGCGCAAGCATGAGATAATCAATACCCAGTGTAAGCTTGATTGTTCCAATTTTATTGACGGTGTGCTTTGGCTCGGCACCGACCGCGGCCTTCGTCTGCTCATGGGCAGCAACGTGATCGATGCTCCCGGGGCGGAAGCATTGCGCGACAAACGCATACGTGCCATACTTCCCTTCAACAAAGCTCTCCTCATAGTCACGGCCACCGACGGCATTTATATGTATGACCGGTCGAACCTTACCCGTCTGGATGCTGCCTCGAAAGCGGCTTGCGCCATAGGAGACATATTCAGCGCCGATCTCTACGACTCCATTCTTGTGCTTGGAGGTGTCGACAATGGTGTCGGCGTGATCAATCTTAATTCCGGAAGCACCATATTGTATAATGAATGCAACGGCCTGGCCAACAATACAGCATTGTCAGTGAAGTTTGATATCCGGGGCGACATATGGGCAGGTCTTGATCCTGGAGTGTCGAAGATAAAGATGACTACTCCGATAGAGACCTTCAACAATAAGGCTCTTCAGATCGGTTCCGGCTACGTGGTCCAGACCGTAGGCGACAAATTGTATCTCGGCACCAATCGCGGACTTTTTCATGTGGATTATCTTCCCGGGGCGGATCTTTCGCAGGCTGTTTTCCGGAGGGTTGAGGGATTGACCGGTCAGGTATGGGGGCTTTCGAAGATTGGCGACGACCTTTTCTGCTGCCATGACCGGGGACTGTATCTTGTGGCAGGATCAAATGCATCAAAGATCGGGAATCTGACGGGTGTATGGGAAGTGCAGCCCTATCTCCACGATAAATCGAAAATCCTCGCGGGCACATATACCGGGTTTTATATCCTTTCCAGGAAGGGTGGCCGCTGGGTCGAGGAGCGTCAGATAACGGGTTACAGCGACAGCAGCTATAATTTCGAACAGGAATCACGCCAGGTGATATGGACCCGCAGCGGAGAGCAGGGCATCTACCGCATTCATATTGATCCTGCGGGGACGAAAGTGGAGAAAATAGAAAACTTCCTGACCACTGCCGACGGAGTCTCCCTGAGGAGCGACGTATATGTCAGCCGCGTTGACAACGATATCTATCTTTCCACACTTGCGGGCATCTACCGCTTTGATTCCCGGCGGAATGAGATTGTCAGAGATGAATCAGTATCTCTCCTTCTCGGGTCTCCACGAAGCGTCAGGCGTTTCAAGAAACAGGGAGGCTGGCTCTATGCCCTCACCGACAAGGAGATCCTTCAGGGTGATCCCGCCGGAATACAGGGGCTGAGGCGCATACCGGTGATGATAGGCGACGGACGCCCCATGCATGATGGAAACCTCCTCTTTGACGTTGCCCCCGGTTATGTGGCCTATCCCACATGTCTGGGTTTCGCGTTTTTCGATTTCAAGGACCCTTCGCTTAAGCCGGCCGGAGCTGATACTGTGCCCGGTGTCATGGCCCGCATCAACAGGTTTGCTGTGACCACTCCCAAGGACTCAACCATATATACCGGAAACTTTATCGGAAAGAAGGGGGATATCACTCTCGATTTCGGATGCAATTCGGTAAAGATTGAGTTCGGAGGGAATGTGCACGACGAGGTGGGCACGCTCTATAGCTGCCGCCTTAATAACGGGAAATGGACGCATCCCACCTTGTCAGGGGTCAAGGAGTATACCGATCTTAAGGAGGGTGATTACCTTTTTCAGGTAAAAGCGATAGGCGCCGATGGCAGGGAGGCTATGGACGAGATACGTTTTGTGGTGCTTCCCCCCTGGTGGCGGTCGGGATGGGCTATGGCCGCATATGTTGTGCTGGTGGCTATGGCCGTGTGGGGGCTTGTCTTGATGGAGCGCAGGAGAGTGAGGTTGCAGCAGCAGGAACTTATCCGGGAGAAGAACGACGAGATTGCCCGTCAGCAGGCAGTGTTCGAATGGGAATCGAAGATGAAAGACCACAAGATTGTGGAGCTGGAGAAGGAACAGCTCGACAAGGAGCTTCGCCATAAGGCTCAGGAGATGGCCAATGTGATGATGAGTCTGGCGCATAAGAACGAGACGTTGCAGACTGTCAAGAAGGATCTCCAGGACATACAGCAACTGCTTCCCAAGACTTCTTCCGACGCCCGCCGTGCCATTGTCGAGCTTCAGGGAAAGATTTCGGTCGACCTTAAGAGCGATGAGGTGTTCGACAGGGTTGTGGAGGAGTTTGACCTTGTCCATAATGATTTCATAAAGCGTCTCAAGGACCGTTATCCCGAGCTTACGAATAATGAGATCCTGATGTGCGCATATATAAAAATGAATCTCTCAACCAAGGAGATCGCGCCGTTGCTTAATATCTCAGTCAGGGGTGTGGAGACGATGAGATACCGCATCAGGAAAAAATTCCAGCTTGAAAGAGATGAGAGCCTGACTGATTTTTTACAGAAAGGGGAACTGACGTGATATGATTGCGTATTCTTAAAATGATGATTTATAAAGAATAAACGGAAACTGACGTATTTTTGACGTATTGAAAAAACTTGCCTGACGTAATAAAGAATAGCTCAAAGTATTGCATCACGTCATGGTTTGTGGCTACATTTGCAACTGAAAACCACTGCGGGAGGCAAGCTGTGGGCATGACCACACAGTGAGCCGCCTGAAAAGATTTCACAACACACACAACCCAAAAAACTAAAACTGACTGAATGAATCATGCGGGCTCCGGGCAACATTGACGGATGACGCATTAACTAACCATATTGCTAAGACATGAAAAAAACTGCGTGGATAACCATTATGATGTGGATGGCCTGCATAGTTCCCTGCATGGGATCATGCGGCGGCGACAGTCCCGACAATCCTTCTGACAAGGGGAGCGGGAATGTGAGCGTGGAGGTATCTCCCGATAATCTTGCCGCAGGTCCGGACGCCACCGCACTTGACCTCACGGTGAACGTATCTGCCGACTGGGCTATAGTCAGCGATCGCGACTGGGCTACGGTGCGTCCGTCGGGAGGCGTGAAGAATGTCTCTTCAAAGATTACTGTGAGGGTAGCCGCCAACAATACTCTCGATGACCGCACCGCCGCTCTCTCCATTTTGTGCGGAGGCAAGACTGTGAAGAGGGTGTCGCTTATCCAGGAATGCGCGAAGAGTGCGTCTGCCTCTGTGAAGACGCTTGCTTTCGGAGCGCAGGCCGGCGAATCGAAGATCACCGTAACCTCCAATACCGCATGGACTCTGTCTCCTGATGCGGAATGGCTCACTGTTTCTCCCTCCGCCGGGGAAAAAGGTGAGACGGAAGTGACAGTAAAGGCCGCGCTCAACGACACTAAAGATGCACGTGAAGCAAAACTCACCCTCTCTTATGCCGGTTCCCAATCGGAAATATCCGTATCACAGCTGAGCGACGAGATCACGGTGCCTGACGGCTATGCGCTTGTCTGGGGCGATGAATTCAATGAGGGGACCACCCTCAATCCCTCTGACTGGACGCATGAAGTGCAGAAACCCGGATGGGTGAACCACGAGCTTCAGCACTACGTCAATGGTTCGGCCGGTGGAAAGCGTGTCACCGAACTGAAGGATGGGATGCTCAACATCAACTGCTTCAAGGGGAGCGACGGAAACATATATTCGGGACGTGTCTATGCCCGTGTGGCCACCGGCTGGACTTACGGATATTTTGAGGCCCGTATATCCCTTCCTTCCGGCAAAGGCACATGGCCGGCATTCTGGATGATGCCTGTAGGCAACGACTGGACTGCCAATCCCTGGCCGAAGTGCGGAGAGATCGATATCATGGAGGAGGTCGGCTATAATCCCGACATGGTCTCCTCGTCGCTCCACACTGAGAAATACAATCACACAAAAGGAACTCAGAAGACCCATGAGATGCGCTGCGCCGGAGCCGAGGGTGGATTCCATGTCTACGCCCTGGAATGGACAGAAGACGGGATCACCACCTATGTCGACGGAAAGGTTCAGCTAAAGGTCACCAAAGCCTCTATGGGGGCTGACCACGATTCGTGGCCCTTCCACTACGCCTTCTATCCTATCCTGAACCTCGCATGGGGAGGAGACTGGGGCGGAAGCCAGGGTGTTGACGAGAGCGCGCTCCCGGTCACCATGAAAGTGGACTATCTGAGGGTGTTTCAGAAGAAGTGAGCGGCTCCTGCCGGAAGAAATCATCGAAAGAATATAACACAATGCACATGCAATGGTCTGAATAAGACACGGTGCGGATACAATAATCGGTTACCCTTTGAAAGGGTCTACAGTGTAAATACAGGTTTAGTCTGTGAGAATGAAATAATGCAGACAGAATGGAAAGACGCAATGAAAGGTGTCCGTGGGGATACCTTCATTGCCCCTCTTCCGCAGAAAAAGATGATATCATCCGGCGGATTCTGAAAAACTCGGCCTTCTTCGCGGCTCTGGCAGGACACTGTATGCGGAGAAAGCAATGAATTGACACAGGGACAATAATTTAAATACTAACTTAATACTAATCAGATGAAAAAGTTAACCATGTTTCTCATCGCGGTCATGACATGTCTGGGGCTATATGCCCAGGATGTCAAAGTGACCGGAAAGATTGTCTCCTCGACCGATGGAGAGCCCCTGATCGGGGCAACAGTGATGGTGAAGGGTTCCTCATCGGGAACCGCTACCGACATTGAAGGTAAATTCACCGTCCAGGTAAGAAACGGCTCCACGCTTCTTGTGACCTATGTCGGCTATAAGCCGCAGGAGCTCAAGGTGAGGGGAGCGATGACGGATGTGAGGATCTCTCTCGTGGAGGACTCGGAAGTGCTCGACGACGTTGTGGTTGTCGGCTATGGCACCCAAAAGAAGAGCGTAGTGACCGCCGCCATCTCCAAGGTGAGTGAGAAGGAGATCTCCCAGACGGCGCCCGTGCGCGTCGAGGATGCCCTCAAGGGCCTCACCGCCGGCGTGACAGTCACCACACCCAACGGACAACCCGGCCATGGCAACCAGATCCGCGTGCGTGGTGTCGGAACCATCAACAACTCCAATCCTCTTTACATCGTCGACGGCATGCCTATCGAGGGTGGACTTGATTATCTGAACCCCTCCGATATCCAGAGCATCGAGGTGCTTAAGGATGCGGCATCGGGTGCCGTATATGGTGCGCGTGCAGCCAACGGCGTCGTGCTTGTCACCACCAAGAAGGGTAAGGAAGGCAGAGCAAAGGTAACCTACGATTTCAGCTATGGCTGGCAGAGCGTAGGGAAAAAGGTGAAGGTCCTGAATGCCTCGCAGTATATGATGATGAAGCAGGAGGGATATATCAACGCCGGACAGTCGATTCCGTCGCAGGTGCAGGGCGATCCATGGTCGCAGGGTGAAGGCTATGATTGGGAAAAAGCCATATTCAACGACAATGCGCCGGTCATGAACCATCAGGTTGCGGTTTCCGGCGGCACGGAAAAAGTGAACTATTACCTCTCGCTCGGCTATTACAAGCAGGAGGGCATCATGGGCGGCAACTATGGCCAGTCGAACTATGACCGTCTGTCGCTCCGCTCAAACAATAACTACATACTCTTTGACGATTCAAAGCAGCGTAACTATCTGAACAAACTGGTGCTGACCACCAACATCGCATATTCACGCATACACAGCGTAGGCTTCGGTGGCGGCGGCGGTTATTACGGCGGTGCGATCACCAACGCCCTCGGCATGTCGCCCCTGCTCACCCCGACCCTGGAACCCGGCAGCGACATGTATAAACAGCAGATGGCATTCTATGCGGCCAACTCCAATTATGTGCCCCGCTACGATGCCGCCGGCAACCTTTACACAGTGCCTGAGGCATTCGGCGGCGGTTATCAGGAGCTGACCAACCCGCTTCAGGGATGGTCATACCCCGCGGCAAAGAACTGGAGCCACAAGATTGTGGCAAACTTCAATGCCGAACTTCAGATCTGGGATGCCATCAAATATCGTATCAGTTTCGGCGGTGACTTCGGCTTCTGGGGTGACCGCGGACATAACGAGGCTGCTTATTTCAGTAACCTGAACTATCGTTCCGCAGATCAGGCTTCAGCGTGGGACAACTGGCATAAAGGCTGGACATGGCAGCTGGAGAATGTCATCACCTATGAGAAGACATTCGCTGAAGACCATAATCTCAGCGTGGTGTTAGGTCAGACAGCAAAGGAGGCGACAGGATGGTGGATAAGCGCAAGCGCCAACAAGCTGATGAACCTCGACAAACCTTACGTTGACACAGCGTTGGCTCAGCCTAACTCGGGCAAGGATGGCGAAAGCCGCACAGGTAACGCCGGCCCTGACAACGCCTGGCCGCGTCTGGCTTCCTATTTCGGACGTCTGAGCTATGACTATGCCAACCGCTATATGCTTCAGCTCACTCTGCGCCGCGACGGTTCCTCCAGGTTCGGTTCGAACAACAAATGGGCTACATTCCCCTCTGTGTCGGCAGGTTGGAACTTCAGCAACGAATCTTTCCTCGAAGGGAAGGCTCCATGGCTCACAGCGGGCAAGCTTCGTCTTAGCTGGGGTAAGAACGGTAATGAGAATATCGGTGATTTCCGTTATACAGTGCTCACCAACGGCGGCAACAACTACTATTTCGGTCCTGAGGGCACTCCTCAGACTTATGGCTCAAAGGCTTCCGGGCTTGCCAATCCCGACCTGAAATGGGAGGAATCAGAGCAGTATGACGCCGGCATTGACCTCGGTTTCATGAACAACACCCTTCAATTCACAGCCGACTACTACTACAAGAAGACTATCGGCATGCTTATGGAGATGCAGATTCCCAACTATGTGGGCGAGTCGCTTCCTATAGGCAATGTCGGCAAGATGTCGAACCAGGGCGTGGAGATGGAGCTTCGCTGGAACAACCGTTTCGGGGAATTCAACGTGAACCTCGCGGGCAACCTCTCATGGATGAAGAACAAGCTTATCTATCTCGGCAACGCCAACGGTTGGGCTACAGCCCAGAGCAATGGTACTGCCGGCGATATCGCCCGCTATGCGGATGGGGAAGTGTTCCCGTATTTCTATGGATTCAAGACCGGGGGTGTATTCCAGAACCAGGCACAGGCTGACGAATACAACCAGAAATATAATCTGACGGAAGCAAATACCGAGTATTACGCACGCCCCGGCGACCTTATCTTCCTTGACACAAACGGCGACGGCACAATCAACGCCGACGACCGCACGAAACTCGGCAAGGGACTTCCCGACTGGACATACGGTTTCCATTTCGGTGTCGACTGGAAAGGGGTCGCGCTGACCGGTTATTTCCAGGGCGTATGGGGCAATGACGTCTACGATGCCTCCTTGCGTGGCGACACACCTGCCAAGAACCTCCCTGCATGGATGCTCAACCGCTGGACCGGGGAGGGCACGACCAACAAATATCCCGCATATCGTCTGAGCGACCAGCACAACTATAAATCTTCAGATCTCTATGTCCACAACGGCGCTTATCTCCGTCTTGCCAATCTGACTCTCAGCTATACTCTCCCCACCCGGTGGGTCAGCAAACTCGGACTGTCGAACTTCAGATTATATGTGATGGGTGAAAATCTCTTCACGGCCACCAAATATCATGGCTTCACTCCCGAGGTCGGCGACGGCACGGCGATCGGCATAGATTACGGCAACTATCCTGTGGCACGCACATGGACTGTCGGTTTCAACATAGCTCTCTAATCACAATTCCAAGAACCTGAAAAATATGAAACTTAATAAAATACTGATGGCGGTTTCTCTGCTTGCCTTGGGAGGCGCGATGACATCGTGCGACAGCGAATGGCTTGAGATTCTGCCCAATACAGAAGACACTATAGAGGTATATTATACCAATGACGCCAAGATTCAGGAGGCGCTGACCGCCGCATATGATCCGATGCATTGGTTTGACTATGCCAACAACTACTGCGGCCTCAACATATATCCCGAGGTGCTTGCCGACCAGTGCTATCCCGGCGGCGGCGACGCCAACGATATGGCCCAGTGGAAAGGTGTATACAATTTCAATGTCTCCACTTCACAGGTGCTTACAACCAACTGGGAGAACGCCTATTCCGGCGTGAAACGCTGCAACGACGTGATTTTCTACATGAACAATTACTGGGTGAAAGACGCGGCCCATGGCTGGACACAGGAGAAAGAGGACTACTACAAGAGCCAGGTCGTGGCCCTGAGAGTTTTCTTCTACAATATATTGTGGCACTGGTGGGGCAACATTCCCTATTATTCGGAAAACCTCAGCGCCTCCAACGGCTATACGGGCGTGCAATATCCGCATGACGAGGTCTATGAATTCCTCGTGCAGGATCTCGAGGGGATCATAGCCGCCGACAATCTCGAGTGGAAAGCCAAGGAAGATGAGGAGGGACATGTCACGATGCCGTTCGTGTATATGCTCTACACGGAAATTGTCATGTATCAGAACGACGAGAGCCGTTTCGGCAAGTGTCTTGACTATATGAAGGAGATTATCAACTCTTCCGACTATGGTCTTGTGGAAGACTACGCAAGCATCTGGCCGGTTGAGGGTGAATGGTGCAAGGAATCGATCTTCGAGATCAACTACTCGAGCTTCCAGGCCAACCGCGGCTGGAGCTGGGGCGGTGTGGCCGGCGGTACTGTGGTGCCCGCCATGATAGGCCCTCGCGGCTATGACGGAAGAGACGGCATCCACAACGGCAACGGCTGGGGATTCGGCACGGTGCGCAAATCCTGCTACAACTCTTTCGAGGAGGGTGACGTGCGTCGCGACGCATCGATATGGGCACCCGAGCCCGGGTCGTACAACCCGGCATATCAGGACACAGGCTACTTCCTCGCCAAGTATGCTCCCATGGACATAAACAATAAGGATGCCACAGGCGACAAGACCCTTAACTATAACAACAACCTGCGCCTTTACCGTTATTCAGAGGTGCTTCTCAACGCAGCCGAGCTCGCGGTGCGCGGAGGCGGGTCAGGCGATGCCCAGGGATGGCTCGACCAGGTGCGCGGCCGCGCGGGGCTGGGTTCCAAACCCGCTACCCTGGCCAATATTCTCGACGAGCGTAAATTCGAGTTCCTCGGTGAGGGAAAACGTTACTGGGACATCCTCCGCTCTGGCCTTGGCGAGACTCTGCTCGTGCCCGACAACGAACTTGACGACCCGACGATGAACCGTCAGCAATCGTACACCGCCAACAAGAAATATCTGCCTTTCTCACAGTCGACAATCGACCGTAGCAATGGTTCGATAACACAGAATCCTTACTACAACTGATAAACGGATTAAAAATCACCGGGAGGCGGCGCTGGCCGCCTCCCCATAAAAACAAGATCACAAATGAAAGTAATCAATAAGATATTCTCCCTCGCAGCGACGGCCGGAGTGTTTCTGGCTATGTCTTCCTGCGCGTCGGAGTCGATCGACTATCCGTCGGAGTCGGAGCTTGCCGATGCAAGCCAGTACACCATCAATGTGACGGTAAACCAGGAAACGAATGAATGGTCGGCATCCGCGGTCAGTCCGTCAGGATCAACCAAAGGCGTACGTCTGCTCTGGACTGTCTATGAAAACGGAACCGATAAGAAACCGACAGTGAAGGTTGCCGACGCGGTGGCCGGACAGATCCGCCAGAAGGGTGACTACCCCATAGAATTGCAGGTCATGAACCATGCGGGCCTTTCAAGGACAATGGCATCTTCCACCATTCATATTGAAAACAATCTCGGAGGAGACGCCTTCATGGGCTATGAATACGACAGCCCCTCGAACCTTTGGAAAAACTGCTCGATAACTCCTTCCTACTGGTTTGCCGCTGCCGGATGGTCGCAGATCGCCACCCCCGACATCAATCTCTCGAATGAGGAGATCAGCTTCACCTGTCCGACGGATATGGGAGGTGATCAGTGGATGGGCCAGGTGCATCTTTCCACCAATATCCCGGTCGAGGCTTCCGAGGCGTATGATTTCTCAATCTTCATCAATCCGTCGGCCGACGCTGACGTGACTGTGAAGGTTCAGAAGGATGGCGACGACAACACATTCTTTGTCGCCGATAAGATTCATTTCGTAGCCGGAGGAAACTTCTATCATTTCGCGAACCTTCCGGGATTCGACGGCAGCCTGAACCTGACTCTTGATTTCGGAGGGAATGCCGGCAAGAGCTTCGTTGTGCAGAATGTGGTATTCAAGAAACATGGCGAGAGCAATAATATCATTCTCCCGGATACACCCGATTGCCAGTGGGTCGGGGTCGATTCCAAGGATAATCTCTGGAACGACGCTCATTACACCATCGACATGTGGACTTCCGGCGCCGACTGGAACGGCGGAGTGGCCAATCCTACGGTAAAGGAGGAGGGGAATTCTATCATTCTGACGTATGATCAGGCTCCGGGCACGGATCAGTGGAAGGCTCAGTTCAAATTGAAATCCGATCTTTCGCTCGACGCGTCGAAGAGCTACGATTACCGTGTGACGTTGGGTTCGACCTCCACATTCTTCGGCGCCACCATCAAGATGACAAACGGTGCCGACGATACCTTCTATATAGATCCGCGTGTGAATCTGTATGCGAACGGCGACATCACTTTCGGTTTCGCCGACCTGACCGGCAAGCAACTCGACGACGTGATGCTTGTGTTCGACTTCGGCGGCTGTCCTCAGGGCACAACGATAACCATCAAGGATATCATTGTCCAGGAGCACAGGTCTAAGTGACATACTCATCTTCTCCCTGATTCCCGGAGAAGAGCGGAATAATATGCGGACATGTCTCAGATATGTTAAATATAATTTGATTATCAGTTATATAAGATATATGCGAGGCATGTCCGTAAATTTTTTTAAAACATCAAGTGAAATGAATAAAATCCAGACAACAATAATATGCGGGATGTGCTCGCTGTTTGCCGGGGTGCTTGCCGGCGGGTGCGCGGAGAAGGCTGAGGGGGCTCCCGGGGAGACGAAGTTCGTGCAGGTGAAAGGCCACGATCTGATAAAGCCCGACGGCACGAAGCTTTTCATCGTGGGCACCAATCTCGGCAACTGGCTCAATCCGGAGGGATATATGTTCGGCTTCCAGCGCATGAACGCCCCTCGCCAGATCAATGATCTTTTCTGCCACCTTGTCGGTCCGGAGAAGACGGCAGAATTCTGGCAGCGCTTCAAGGACAACTACATCACAAAGGCCGACATCGACTACATTGCCTCTACCGGAGCCAACACCATCCGGCTCCCCTTCCATTACAAGCTTTTTACCGACGAGGACTATATGGGCCTTACCTCAGCCCAGGACGGCTTCGCCAGGATAGACAGCGTGGTCAGCTGGTGTCGTGCCGACAGTCTCTATCTGATTCTCGACATGCACGACGCTCCCGGCGGTCAGACCGGCGACAACATCGACGACTCCTACGGCTATCCCTGGCTTATGGAGAACGAGAAATGCCAGAAACAGTTCTGCGACATATGGCGCAGCATCGCCGACCACTACAAGGATGAACCGGTGATCCTCGGCTATGAGCTTATCAACGAGCCTATCGCCACATATTTCGACAATCAGGATGAACTCAATGCCAAGCTCGAACCTCTCCACAAGAAGGCGGTGGCCGCCATCCGTGAGGTCGACAAGAACCATGTCATACTTATCGGCGCCCCTCAGTGGAACAGTAATTTCGAGCCGCTCAAGGATACTGATTATGATCCGCAGCTGATGTTTACATGCCATCGCTACGGCGGCCCGGCCACGGCTGACGCCATACGGTCGTATATCGATTTCCGCGACCGCAGCAACCGCCCCATGTATATGGGAGAGATCGGCCATAACACCGACGAATGGCAGGCCGACTTTGTGAAAGTGATGAAAGACAACAATATCGGCTATACATTCTGGCCCTACAAGAAGCGCGACGACAGTTGCATGATGGGCATCACGATGCCCGAGGAGTGGGAAGAGGTGGTGAGGTTTGCCGAAGGTCCGCACCATACTTTCGCGGAAGTGCGCGACGCCAGGCCCGACCGGGCCAAGGCCCAGGTGGCTCTCGACAAGTTCATAGAGCAGTGCAAGGTTGAGAATTGCGTGCCTCAGGAGGGATATATCGCCTCGATGGGGCTAAAGGTGCCTTGACGGCTACACTCCCGCGACTGTGCGCCGGATAGTTTCTCCCGGCGGCGAGGTCTTATATGCCCTCGCCGCCGGGATTTTTTTTGAAAAAACATATGGAAAATGAAAATTTTTTTGGTTTTGATTGAGTATTTGCGGGAGTCAAAACGAATATATATATGTAAAGGCACGGAAATGCGGCGACTCAAAATGTAGCCGCATGGGTTACAGCCTTTCCCACAGAACTTATCTTATGAAACGAGCAAACAGGATAATGACAGCGTTGATGGCCTGTGGCATATGCCTCACGGCGCAGGCGCAGGCCTTGTCGGAGACATGGAGTCCCGACAATGGTGACGGCACATACGTCAATCCGGTGATATACGCCGACTACAGCGATCCGGATGTGGTGCGTGTGGGTGATACTTTCTACATGACGGCTTCGAGCTTCCAGGCTGCCCCGGGGTTGCCGATCCTCACATCGAAAGATCTTGTGAACTGGACTATCGCCAACTACGCTCTCGACGCCGTCCCTCCGGTGGATGTATACTCCCTGCCTCAGCACGGCAAGGGAGTGTGGGCGCCGTCGATCCGTCATCACGACGGCCAGTTCTATATCTACTGGGGTGATCCCGACTTCGGCATATTCATGGTCAAGGCTTCCGACCCTCTGGGAAAATGGAGCGAGCCTGTGCTCGTAAAGGGGGGCAAGGGGATGATAGATCCCTGTCCGCTCTGGGATGACGATGGTAAGGCTTATCTCGTCAACGCCTGGGCGGCTTCACGCTCGAAGATGAACAGCGTCCTTACGGTGTGGGAGATGACGCCCGACGGCACATCGCTGACGGGTGCTCCCGTGCTCGTCTACGATGGCAACAAGGATGGCAATCATACGGCGGAGGGTCCGAAATTCTATAAAAATGCAGGTAAATACTATATTCTTTGTCCCGCGGGGGGCGTCGCTTCCGGCTGGCAGCTTGCCCTCCGCTCGGACTCGCCTTTCGGCCCGTATGAGAGCCGGCGGGTGATGAGCCAGGGCAAGACAGATATCAACGGCCCTCATCAGGGAGGCCTTGTCGACGCTCCTGACGGCACATCATGGTTCCTGCATTTCCAGGAATCGCAGCCATACGGACGTGTGATTCATCTCAATCCGGTGGCCTGGAAGGACGGCTGGCCGGAGATGGGGAAAAACGGTGAGCCGGTGAAGCGTCACCGCAAGCCTGTGGCCACGAAAGAGAGATACAATCCGCAGGAGAGCGACGGATTTGACAGTATTGAGCTCGGACGCCAGTGGCAGTGGCACGCCAACTATTCTCCTCTCTTCGGCATGACCTCCCCTTATGGCTACATGCGTATATACGGGCATCCTCTCTCGGAGGGTTTCCGTAATTTCTGGGAGGTGCCCAATCTTCTGCTCCAGAAGTTCCCGGCTCCGGAGTTTACGGCCACGGCCAAGATGAAGGTGTCGGCTCAGGAAGACGGTCAGCAGTCGGGCCTGATAGTGATGGGCCGCGACTATGCCCGCCTCTCGGCGGAGCGCGCCGGGAAGGAATTCATACTGAACTACATCGTATGCCGCGAGGCTGAGGGTGGCGCTGCGGAAGAGGTTGAGGAGTTAGCCCGCATTCCGGCCACGAGGCTTTACAACGCGGGCAACCTTGACAACAGCGAGCTCGATATCTGGATGCGCGTGAAGGTCGGCAAAGGGGGAGTGTGCGGTTTCTCCTATAGCACCGACGGCAAGAAATTCCTGCCCGCGGGCAAGCCGTTCCAGGCACGTGAGGGTAAATGGATAGGAGCCAAGGTCGGCGCGTTCAGCGTCCAGCCCTCCGGCAAGAGCCGCGGATGGGTTGACCTCGACTGGTTCCGCATGGAGCGAAATCCAAAGTGACCCGCAAATCATAAAGACATATACAGATAAATATATATAATTTAAGGTAAAAAAGAGATATACACCATGAACTTCCATAAGAAACTTATGATGCTCCTGCTGCCGGCGGGGCTGGCGGCAGCGCTTCCGTCCTGCACGTCGGCGTCGGCCGACAACAGCGTCGACAACAGTCTTGCATACTGTGACCGGCAGATAGACCGCAGCATACACAATCTGACAGCCTCGGGGAGCACCGACTATTCCATGCAGCCCCGCAACATAGCCCCGGGCGACACTGCCTGGGCATGCCGCCCGGCATGTGCCGAGGAATGGTGCAGCGGCTTCTGGCCCGGCATCCTCTGGTATGACTACGAGAACACCGGACGCAAGGATATAGCTGAGCAGGCCGACCGCTACACCCGCTCGCTGAAGCCGATAGTGGAGGCCCCTGTCTTCGACCACGATCTCGGGTTCCTTATCTTTTGCAGCTATGGCAACGGCTACCGCCTCACGCACAATCCTGAATATAAAGAGGTGATACTTCATGCCGCCGACTCCCTGGCCACACTCTTCAACCCTGCCGTGGGCACTATCTGCTCCTGGCCACGCAATGTGGAGATGCTTGGCGGTCATAATACAATCATGGACAACATGATAAATCTGGAGATGCTCTTCTGGGCCGCCAAGAACGGGGGCAATCCCTATCTCTACGACATAGCCGTGAAGCATGCCGAGACCACGATGGCCCATCAGTTCCGTCCCGACTACACCTCCTATCATGTCGCGGTCTATAATCCGGTGAACGGCGATTTCATAAAAGGCTGCACCCATCAGGGCAACGCCGACGACTCGATGTGGGCACGCGGACAGGCCTGGGCAATCTATGGCTACACGATGGTATACCGTGAGACCAAAGACCCGCGTTTCCTCGACTTCGCGCAGAAAGTGACCGACGTCTATCTCTCGCGGCTGCCGGCCGACAGGATCCCTTACTGGGATTTCGACGTGCCGCAGGCCGATCCCACGCCACGCGACGTGTCGGCGGCATGTGTGGTGGCCTCAGCCCTGATAGAGCTCAGTTCGTATGTCGATGAGGAGAAAGGGGCGGGCTACATGGCCGAGGCCGGGAAAATGCTGACTTCGCTCAAGGAGGACAAATACCGCTCCAACGGAAAGAACTGCTCTTTCCTCATGCATTCCACCGGGCATCACCCGGCCGGATCGGAGATAGACTACTCCATCATCTATGCCGATTACTATTATATAGAGGCCCTGACCCGGCTGAAACATATGGAAAAAGTGGAGCCGAAGCTTGTTGCCTTGTCAAAAAATAATTAAATTTGCTTATAAAAACCGATAAAACCTATGGAAACGGTCTCGCCGAAGATCATCGGGGGCGTTTCCGATGCATGATGCGAAGAATAATCTCATTGATAATCACGTTGGTGTTCCTGGGCGCGACTCTTCATGCCGGAGAGTTGCTGCTCAGGAATATATCATGGACGGGCCATCATGCCAGCTCCACGGTCAGGGCGCTCTATCGCGACAGCTCCGGCTTCTGCTGGCTTGGGGCTGACCGCCAGTTGCTGAGATTCGACGGTTCACATCTCGTTGACTTCCCGTTGCCGTCTGACTATGAGGGCACTTTCTATATCACTTCGATCGGAGAGGTGTCTGGCCGGTTTATGGTGGCCGGCACCACAGTGGGCCTTTGGCGTGTGCCCGACCGCGAGGGGCATCCGGTCTTCAGCCGCATCTTCCCGAAGGAGATACGCGCGGTCAACTGCATAAACGTGACCGACAGCGTCACCATGGCGATAGGCTCATCGGAGGGACTGCATATTTATGAATATCCTTCCGAGAAGCTTAAGAGTGTATATTTCGACAGTCAGCGGCATTCGGCCGCCAACAACGTGCGGGCGGCCGTCAGGGAGCATGGAGTGCTTTTCACCGTGACAGGTACGGGGATCTTCATCGTCGATCTGCGCACCCTCAAGCACAAGCGCCTTGTGGCAGACAGCTCCATGGCCGACGCCACGTCTGTGGCATATTGCGACGGGCGTCTTTTCGTCGGTAGCCTCACCTCCGGACTGAGGGTTTTCGATGCCACCGACGGCCGCGTTCTGGGTTCTGTCGATGTGGGCTGCAATGTGGTGACGTCGCTTTCGAAGCGCAAGAACGGCCCTCTGTTTGTGGGCACCGACGGCAACGGGGTGATAGCCATTGATTGTTCCGATCTCTCGGTCAGGGAGCATCTCGAGAAGCGCACTCCCAAGGGGGGACTGCTCACCAGCAACCAGGTCTATGCGGTCATGGCCTGCAGCCATGGTGAACTGTGGGTGGGCTACTATCAGGGAGCCGCCGACTATTCTCTCCATCTCAACGATAATTTCCGGGTGTATGATATCCCCGGAGTGCTCGACACTCACGGACTCACGATCCGCACCATCAGTCTATCGGAAAAGGGGTTTATGCTCGGCACGCGCACCGGATTCTATTACATCTCTCCCGACCGCAAGACCGTGCGCCATGTGGGTGTGCCGCGTCTGAGAAGCGATATGGTGCTTGCCATCCATCAGGCCGGCGGTCTGTACTACATAGGCACGTATGGAGGAGGGTGTATGGTCTACGATCCGCTCACCGACACTCTCGGCGAACTTCCGGCAGACGGGGAGAACGTGCTCGGGAAAGGACATATCTTCTCGATAGCCAGCGACCGTAACGGCACCCTGTGGTTCGGCACATCGGAAGGCCTGATAGCATACCGTGATGGGAAGATCGCGGGCCACTACACTGAATCCGGAAGCCGCCTGCCAGACAACAATGTCTATGAGATCTTCTTCGACTCGACGGGGAAAGGTTGGGTCGGCACAGGCCGCGGCATGGCCGTGATCGATCCTGCCGGAGGCAGTCTGCGCACAGACCTTTTCCCTGAGGGCTTCATCAATTCGCGTTCGATAAGATACGTCTACGAAGGAACGGGGGGAAGGTTATACTTTGTGCCTGAGAAAGGGCCTCTTACGGTGAGCAACCTCGATATGACTGATTTCCAAGATGTTGATCCGGAGCTGTTCAACAATGCCGAGATACGTTCGGTGATAGAGGACAACGACGGCCAGATGTGGGTGACTACCAACAACAGCATTTTCCGCTGGGACAAGGATAAGGTCTCCAAGCGGTTCGGTTTCGCAGATGGTATCCTCAATCCGGCTTTCATAAGCGGCAATCCGGTGAAGGACTCAGATGGCATGATATGGGTAGGCAATCCCGACGGGTTGTTGAGTTTCAATCCCGCGCGTATCGAGGAACCAGCCGACAATTCCCCGATAGCCATAACGGGCATCACGTGTGACGACCGCTTTTCTGACGAAATGTATTTCCGGACCGGTAAGGACGGGCATTACCATATTGATCTCGACTCCAAACCGCATATCCTCAAGGTGGATTTCTCCGATTTCCTCTATTCAAAGCCGGAGACCACCAACTATGAGTATTCCACCGACGGAGTGACGTGGAAGAAGTCGTCGTCTGAGATGTCGTTTATCCTCTACAATCTTGACTGGGGACGTAATGTGGTGATGCTTCGCAACACCCAGAACAAGGGGAACGAGATCAAACTCGAGATAAATGTCCCTTATCCGGTGTGGTATTGGGTTGTTCTTGTCTCCGTATCGGCTATAGTTGTCGTGGTTGTGGCGCTTGTAGTGATGCGTCGCCGCAGGGAGAGGATGGCCGAGGAGGAAGACGATGTCTGGACACCGTCTTATGAGGGTCAGGATCCGGGTGCCGGGGATGAGAATGTGTCGAAACCGGAGGCTGCTGAAAACCAGGATCGGAAAAAATACAGTTCTCATAGGCTCAGTGAGACTGACCGGCAGGACATAAGGGAGCGTCTTGACAAAGTGATAGAGGAACGCAAGCCTTATCTCGATCAAAATCTTACCATAGGCGATCTTTCGGAACTTATTGATATATCCTCTCATCGGCTGTCGCAGTATTTCAGTCAGTGTCTGAACCAGAATTTCTATGATTTCATCAACCGCTACAGGGTTGAGGAGTTCAAGCGTCTTGTGCAGGATGAGAAGACCCGCAGTTTCACTCTCAGTGCCCTTTCGGCGAAAGCCGGCTTCACAAGCCGTTCCACCTTCTTCCGCTATTTCAAGAAATTCGAGGGGATAACCCCGGCGGAATATATACAGAGGTTGGGGTGAGGTCAGAGGTTAAAGGTTAAAGATTAAAGGTTAAAGATTAAAGGTTAAAG
>CAJUQP010000008.1 GCA_910588245.1 uncultured Muribaculaceae bacterium
CTCTTAAATTTCAATCATTCGAAAATGCACATTTACTTTGTGCGTGAACTATAAACCGGACAATAGTACAAAACCAAGATTCCCTATTGTTCGGTTTAATAAATTTAATAAAATGCACATTAATTAAAGTTAAAAGTTGAGGTATATCTGTAATATTTTAAGATATTTCCAATCTTGTTAATGAAGCCCCCATAAAAGCAGGGGGAAATGTAAACGATTTTAAATTCTATGAGATGAAAAAGATTTTCTTTATGGCTATCGCCCTGATAGCGGCAGCAATGATGGCGGTTTCTTGCTCCGACAAAAAGGATGATCCGGTATACTCAGTATCCTATCTCACGGGTAACTATGGGAAAGAGTATAAGCTGACAGCCACAGTCAACGGAAAGGACATCGCGGAGACGGGAGCGACCGTCAGCGTCATGGCCCCGGATTATGACAAGGGTGATTTCACAATCAACGGACTCGTGCCGGGGGTCAAAAAGATGGAGATAAAAGATGTGCCCTTCACTCCAAATCAGGCGACGGGAACCTACGACTTCTCCACATCATCTAAATCCGGAAATACGACCGTCGAAGTCAACGGAAGCATCCGTGTGCTCGAAGGCATGACAATCAACATCACAACCACGCAGGAATCCGGGAAATGATGACGGCGAGATTTGCATCCGCAATGGCCTGCGCGGCTCTGATTGCTGAAGCATGGGGGCAGGAGAACAGCGACACGGTGACCACACGCCTCGACGAGGTGATAGTGACCGAACAACGCAATTTCCTGCAGGACACAAAAATGGGATTCCATTCCCTGTCTGCCTCAGAGATACTGAGGATGCCTGCGATCTTCGGCGAACCCGACGTGGTGAAGGTGCTCCACGCCCTCCCGGGAGTCTCGGCAGGAATGGAGGGATTCTCGGGGCTATACGTCAGAGGAGGCGAGAACGACCAGAACCTCTTCCTCCTCGACCGGCTGCCGCTCCACAACGTAAGCCATTTAGGAGGCATTTTCTCCACCTTCAACGCCTACTCCCTGCAGAAAGCCGACTTCTACAAGTCGGCTTTCCCCGCATGGATCGGGGGAAAGGTGGCGAGCGTCACCGACATGCAGATGCGGCGTCCCGACTTCTTCCATACGCGGGGCACAGTGACCTTAGGCCTGATAAGCGGAAGCGCTTTCGTCACCACCCCGCTCCGCAAGGGAAAGACCGCACTGGCTGCCTCCCTGCGCCGCACGTGGCTCGATGCGGTAACGGCCCCGGCCCTCGCCATCATCAACGCCTCGAAAAAAGGGGACGGGGAAAAGACTATCGGAGGATACTCATTCACCGACGCTTCACTGCGACTCGACCATATATGGCGCTCCGGACTCACCTCTACCCTGACGGCATTCATCGCCCACGACAGCTTCCGAATAGGCGAACAACGATTCGCGACAGACAATGACGACACCGATGACGCCGACGTATACAACAGAAAAGACGTGACGCGGCTCAAATGGACCACCTACGGAGCCATCGCATCGCTTTCCGCAGCTGTAGGGAAAGGGTCTCTCTCCACCGACCTGTACCTGACCGGCTCATCCTCTCGTCAAAGCGAGACCATAGACTTCACCAACAGCGATGTCGATGAACATTCCACCACATCCAACTTCAACTCCATAACAGAGACAGGGCTTAACGAGGCATGGGGCACACCGATGTCGGAGGTGCTGGGCCTGAATGTCGGCATGTCGCAGATATTGAGGCGCTACAACCCCGACCGACGGGAGTTGATAAGGTTAGACAAAAACGAGGCCACACTCTCTTCCGCAGGTCGCCCCGACAGGGTGAACGCCGCCGAACTTTCCGCATACGGGGAACTGGAATGGACTCCGTCACTGCCATTCTCCCTTACTGCCGGACTGCGGATGCAGTCATATCTCTGCCGGGGGAGGTCGCGCGTCTTGTGGGAGCCCAGGGCCGCGCTTCAGATATCGCTGTCGGAGAACGCGAGCCTGAAACTGGGCTATTCGCGCTCGTCGCAGTTCATGCAGCAGGTGTCGTCAAACTATATCTCACTCCCTACCGATTCCTGGCTTCCGACCGGGTCTATCTCCAACCCCCTTACCGCCGATCTTTTCTCCGCAGGAGCATATGCCCTGACAAGAAGCGGACTCCGGCTGTCGGGTGAGATATGGTATAAAAGGATGGAAGGCCTGGCGGAATTCCGCGAAGGGGTGTCGCTGGCCAATCCTGATGTGCCCTGGCAGAAGAAAGTGACGTTCGGACGGGGATGGTCGTATGGAGCCGACCTTACCGCTGAGAAAGAGTTCGGCGATGTCTCAGTGGCCGTGTCCTACGGATTGCTGTGGAACTGGCGCAAATTCGCCGCGCTCAACGGCGGCCAACGCTTCCCGGCGAAATTCGACAACCGCCACAAGATCGACATTACCGCCGGATGGAAAATAAAACCGAACATGACCCTCAACGCGCAATGGCAATACATGACCGGCAACCGCACGACGCTTGCCCTATACAATGTCGATGTCCCCGAACAGTTCTTTCCCGGATATCCCACGCCATTGCCGCAGAGACCTGCGTATGGCGACAATATAGGAGCCGACTACTACACGGGGCGCAACAATGTGCGTCTGCCGGCTTTCCACAGGCTCAACCTCAGCCTGACAGTGACAGGAAAGCTTAGAAAGGGGCCCAGCTACGAATGGAATTTCGGCCTATACAACGCCTATTGGCATAAGAACGCATTCTCCGTGAAGAAAGACAATATATTATATGGCGACGGATGGAACGGAGAGGGATGGAACCGCAATTTCAAGGTGCTGTCGCTCATCCCGATCCTTCCGTCCGTCTCCTATACTTTAAAGTTTTAGGGTTGAGAGTTGAGGGTTTAGGGTTGAGAGTAAGCTTAATTGTTGATTTTGGAATTTATGCATAGATATATAATAGCGGCGGCAGCCATATTCGTGCCCATGCTCACAGGTTGCTACAGCGATATAGACCTCGACAGATACAGAGACAAGGATATAGAGGAGAGACTCGTACTCAACAGTATCCTTATGCCTGACTCACTGGTGAGGGTCGTGGCCACACATCCCTACTTCTTCGCCGACCAGCATCATGACCCCTCCTATGAGAAAGGTCTCGACATGCGGCTGTCGGTCAACGGTGTCGATGCCGGGAATATGACATACGACAATAACCGGCACTGCTATCTGGCTGACGTGACGCCCGAAGAGGGGGATGTGGTGGAGATCCGCACCCTCTGGAAGGGAAAGACTGTGGAAGCCCGCGACACAATGCCGCAAAAAATCAGGATAGAGGATTTCACGGCTACCATCGACGGCCCTTTCACTATCCATCAGCCCGACAGCTGGCTTATAGAATACGATATAACGTTTACCGACCCGGCGGAGGAGGAGAATTTCTATTTCCTCTCGTTCGGCGGACGCTTCAAAGGGGAATTCCTTCTCGACGGAGAAAGATTGTATAAGAATGAGTTTGTGTTTCAGGTGCTCGCTGAGATCATGAACAGCACTGTACCCGGCTGGGAACCATACTCCCTCACCGGTCTCCCCTTCTCCGACAAAGGGATAGAGGGGAAGCGCCACACTCTCCACGTCGGGGAGATTCTCCCTTTTGTCTGGAATCCCGACGACTATGTCGGCCGGGAGAGGGAGGTGACTCTCTACTCTATCTCACGTGCCTACTACGATTTCATGCTCTCTCTGCTGGCCAACGACCCTGAGGATGACAGCATCCACGGAAGTTTCCTCGGGTTCGGTCTGCTGGAGCCGGACGGCCTTTATTCCAACGTGAATGGGGGCACTGGCATCATCGGCAGCTGCGTGAAGGAGGGAGCGACAGCCCTGATCACACGTAAACGCCCTTCTGCGAAATAATTCCCGCTTTAAGCTGATTGATCTGGCAACAGACCCTATTGAGACGCTTTTTGGAGTAAAGTTTTGTTTTAAGATAAAAACACTACTTCTGCAGTGTTGAATCCAGGTAGCCCCTGACTCGTCAAGCTATCTGGTTTTATTTTATCAGATCAAAGATAATATTTTTCTGAGGATATTACGCCACTCACCAAAAATGTAGGAATTGTTCCGGATTCAATGTAGGAATTGTGCCGAATTCAATGTAGGTATTGTACCGAAATCAATGTAGGAATTGTACCGAAATCAATGTAGGTATTGTGCCGAGATTGATGTAAAAGCTGTGAAACTTGCCGATATCGGCAAGTTTCGCTATTTTTGCGGTATGTTTCAATAAAAATCATGCCGACAGATGGAGTTTGTTTCAGTTAAGGAATGGGCGGGAAGGAATGGCGTCGCGGAGAGGACGGCCAGGAATTACTGTGCGCAAGGTAAAATAGAAGGAGCCTTCCGCACAGGGAAGACGTGGAATATACCGGCAGACGCAGAGTTGACAAAGCGGGCTGACAAATCATCGGTTTCTCCGCTACTGTCCGTGCTCAGAGAACAGAAAGCCGGGAAAGCCAAGGGGGGTATTTACCATCGCATACAGATTGACCTGACATATAACTCAAACCATATGGAAGGGAGCCGGCTGACACACGACCAGACACGCTATATCTTCGAGACCAACACAATAGGTCTGTCGGACGGCGCAGTGAATGTGGACGATATAATCGAGACTACGAATCATTTCCGGGCAATCGACTATATCATCGACAATACCGACGGCAAACTAACCGAAACATATATCAAACACCTTCATTTCCTGTTGAAATCAGGCACCTCCGATGAGCGCAAGGACTGGTTTAATGTCGGAGACTACAAGCAGCTCCCGAATGAGGTCGGCGGCAATGACACGACCGAGCCGGAAAATGTACACAAAGAGATCAAGGCTCTCCTGAAAGAATACAATTCCACAAAACGTCCCTCTTTTGAGGAGATTATCGATTTCCATCAACGGTTTGAGGCAATCCATCCTTTCCAGGACGGCAACGGGCGCGTAGGAAGATTGATAATGTTCCGAGAACTGCTCCGTTTCGGTTATGTGCCATTCATCATAACCGACGAGTTGAAAATGTTCTATTACAGAGGCCTGCACCACTGGCCCGGCATCAAGGGCTATCTCCTCGACACATGCCTGTCGGCACAGGATAATTTCAAGATGCTGCTCCGCAAATTCAGGATAAAATACGCGGACTGACAAGGAAAGGCATGCAAAAGGCTTCTCTTTCACAAACCGATAGGGATAGATTCGGATAATTTCATTAAATTTGCAGAAACGTTTATCAAACACCTAAGCTATGAGAAAATTCCTGTCTTTTATGCTGCTGATCCTCCTCACGCTCCCTGCCACGGCGCAGGGGCGCAAGAGCGTGTCGGTGCTCGGCGACTCCTATTCCACTTTTGAGGGATACGTGGAGCCATCGACCAACGAACTGTGGTATTACGCAAAACCGAAAGCCAGCCAGACCGACGTCAACGACGTCACCCAGACATGGTGGCACCAGTTCATAACCCGCAACGGCTTCCTGCTTGAGAAAAACAACTCCTACTCCGGAGCCACCGTCTCCACCACAGGCTATCAGGGCAACGACTACTCCGAGCGCTCCTTCATAACCCGCATGAAGAACATCGGCAGCCCCGACATGATACTCGTGTTCGGAGCCACCAACGACTCCTGGGCCGGATCACCCATCGGCGAATTTGACTGGAACAACGTGGCCGGCGGCAACATGAAGGAATTCCGACCCGCCCTCGCCTACATGCTCACATACCTTAAAAACCGCCATCCCAACGCCGAGATAATCTACATCATCAACAGCGACCTCAAACCGGAGATCACCTCATCCGTGGCCGAGGCATGCGACCGCCTCGGCATACGCCACATACAGCTCCACGACATCGACAAGACAGCCGGCCACCCCAACAAGAAAGGAATGACCCAGATCGCCGACCAGCTCACGGACTTCATCGCACGCTGACCGCCGGCAACCACACCGCCGCGCCACATCATAAGGCCGGATGCCACTTCTTCAGCATCCGGCCTTAAATACGCAAGTAAAAAGCTCAGGGGGGATCACATAAACCGCTGTCTGCAATTCAGTTTGATCCGGTGCAAATTTAAGACATAATTTATGATGCGGCAAACGCCTACGCGCCACTTCTGCAATGAAAGGCCCTTTCCGCGCCACAACGCGACAATATTCACCGCTGAAAGGCTGTTTTTTATCATCACGCGCGCCACCGGAGCCCGACCCGGCATTTATACCTTCTGGTATTTTTCGAATATTTTGTTTAATTTTGCACATGAAACAGATACCGCCCTGACGATGACCGTCAATGCCCGCGGATTCTCACCACACGACATCGCGCAAGCATCCACCACATCGCCGGCCACATCAAACCATCTCCGATACCCGACAAGACATGGAACTTATCAGCCGACATACACTAAGGACAGGCGTCATGGCCATGACGCCTCCCCTCCTCTGCCTTCTTGCGGCCTGCACGGGGAGCTCGCCCGACAAATCCCCCGCCGACCGTATAAAGGAGACTGTCGACTCCTTCGTCTTCGCCGGAGATCTCGCAAGGGCCGACTCCGCTTTCCGCGTCTCGCTGGCCCAGGCCCCCGACAGCGATTCATACTACGAGACCCTCGCAATAGGCACCTCACTCGACTACTACAACGCGCGCCTCGACAGCCTCGACGACAAGGCCGGGAGAATAGAGGCATATGCGGCTGCCAATCCAGGCTCGGAACGGCGCGACAAGGCCCTCTTCAACGCGCTCCAGGCCAAAGCCGCCTCTTTCGTGCAATACCGCTTCGACTCCGACTCCTCGATATATTACATGGAAAGGGCTATCGAAGTGGCCGGAGGCATTGAAGACCGCCATCTCCTCCTGCTCGCCTACTCCAACATAGGCGACGCCCTCAAGAACGCCGGTCATTTCGACCGGTCGATGGAATATTACATCCGGGGCGTGGCCCTCGCCGACTCTATCGGAGCTGACAGAAACGCCCGCCTGCCACTCTACATGGGAATGGCCGCCGACTTCACGAGTCTGCGAGACTTCGACAACAGCGCCGTGTGGTGGGACAAGGCCGCGGATATGCGCGACGTGATGAGCTTCAACGATCTCTTCCAGTATTACAACAACCGCGGCAACGATTACTATTACGGCAAGCAATATGCCAAGGCCCTCGACTCATATCTGGAGCTCGGGAAGATGCTCGGCGACCGTCCAGAATATGACTGGGAGCGGCATTTCTGCCGGGCCAACCTCTCCGACGTGTATCTGCGGCTCGGCATGCCGGAAAAGGCCGCTGAACTCATCGACGAGAACCTGCGCTATTTCACGGAGACCCAGCCCAACGACTACGCCGCCACCCACGTCATGACCCAGAAGATCGACTGGCTGATGATGACCGGGCAGACAGCCGCCGCTCTCGACATGCTCCGATCCCACCCTCTCGCCCCCGACACGCGTCCCGAACAGCTGTCGCTGCGGCTCGAGCTCGAGAAGAAGATATATCCCGCCGTGGGCGACTGGCAGCGAGCATTCGAGGCCCAGAACGCCTGGCAGGCTCTCGAGGACTCGATAAGAAACAGCCAGGTGCGCATGAACATCGAGACCATCAGGCGCCAGTATGAGCACGACGCGCAGATGAAGGATCTCCGCACGGCAGCTGAAGAGAAAAACCGCCAGCTATTCTACAGCTACATAATAATCATCCTCGCCGTGGTGCTCCTCGCGGCTCTGACGGCCGTGGCGATACTCTCGCGCAGGATGGCCCGCGACCGTGAGGACAAGATGATACGCAAGATCATGTCGTTGCGTATGAAAGGGCTGCGCAACCGCCTGACGCCCCATTTCATCTACAATATACTCAACAATGAGCTCGGAACTTCCCACGCCTCCGGAGAATCGGGGATATCCCGGCTCGTGCATCTGCTGCGCCAGCAGCAGATCATGGCCGACGAGATAACCGCGACCCTGGCCGAGGAGCTCGATTTCGTCGACAACTATGTGGCGCTGCGCGGCGAGACCCAACCCTCAGGAGTAGCCTACACGAAGTCGATAGCCGAAGGCATCGATCCCGGGAAAGTGCTCCTCCCCTCGATGTCGCTCCAGATATTCGTGGAGAATGCCTTCAAGCACGGCTTCTCCACCCTTCCTCCCGACGCTCCGCGAATCCTGGAGATAAAGGCCGATGAGAGCGACGGCCGCATATGCCTGACCGTATGCAACAACGCCGCCCAGGGCCACACCTCCCCCTCCGGCGCCGAATCCACCCGTCAGGGGCTGAAAATCATATCCGGCACCCTCCAGATACTCAACGACAGGAAAGACCGCAAGATCCTCTTCAGTCTCACCGACTGGACTGACAGCCCGACAGGTGCAGGCACCGCGGCCTCGCTCTCCATACCCTGCGGCTTCCCGTTCCCACCCTCTTCCATGAAATAAAAACACCATATCACCTCAATACTTAAAAACTGACTTCATTATGGGATATCCAACGGAATCATTCAAAGACCTCAGCATAGCCATTGTCGATGACGATCCCGGCGCCGTAAGGGTGCTCGGGGAGGCGCTCGCCGACACCTTCGGCATCCACTCCCCGGCCACCGGAAGAAGCACCGACGACGCCATCACGATCATGAGGGTAGCCCATCCCGACATCCTCTTCCTCGACATAGAGCTCAACGAAGACTCGGCCATCGACATACTCTCGAAGCTGGCGGAGGCGTCGCCCGACACCGCTATCGTCTTCTATACGGCCTATCAGAAATATCTCATCAACGCCCTCAGGACCCACGCATTCGATTTCCTCCTCAAGCCCGTCGATCCGGAGGAGCTCTCGCTCATACTCCACCGCTTCATCATCTACCGGCAGCAACTCCACGACCGCGAGTGCTCCCTGCGCCAACTGTCGCGCGACTGTATGCCGGCCGAGAGGAAAGCACTCTCCATCACTACCGTGACAAACGACCGCATAATCGTAGGCATCCAGGATATAGTCTATTTCAAATACCATAGTGAGAGAAAACTCTGGGAGGTGGTGCTCAACGATTTCCGCCACCACATACTGCGACGTCAGACCACAGCCGAGGCCATCCTCTCGCGCCATCCGGAGTTCGTGCGCACCCACAAATCCTTTATCGTCAACATATCCTACATATCAATGATCACATCCGGGAAATGCGTGCTTCTTCCCCCTTTCGACGCCTCCGCCGACATCAAGATCTCCAAGAACTACCGCAAGGATCTCCTCGACAAATTCTACGACATCTGACACTCCCCCTTTTATCCCGTGAGGATAAATCATACTCACGCAATGACGAAGTCATGAAATAAGAAGTTGCTACAATGCGAATTTTTCATTACCTTTGTCAGTGAGCAAGAAAGATCACTTAAAAACAGATAGGCTATGGAAGAGGAAAACACCTACATACGTTTTGACTGGGCGATGAAGCATATGCTCCGCGACAAGGCCAACTTCGGCATTCTCGAGGGGCTTATCTCCGTGCTTACCGGCGAAACCGTGCAGATTGTAGAGATATTGGAGAGCGAGAGCAACCAGGAGAGCGCAGACGACAAGTTCAACCGCGTGGATGTGAAGGCCAAGAACAGCAAGGGGCACCTGATCATCGTGGAGGTGCAGCTCACACGCCAGCTGTATTACCTGCAGCGCATACTCTACGGCACGTGCAAGGCCATAACCGAGCACATGAGCATCGGCGACAAATACGACCAGGTGAAGAAGGTGTACTCCATCAGCATCCTCTACTGCGATTTCGGCCAGGGCGACGACTATGTCTACCATGGCATGACCCGTTTCAAGGGGTTGCATTCAGGAAGCGACCTTGTGGTGAGCATAAGGGAGGAGGGAGTGATCATACCCCATTACCCGCACAAAGTGTTCCCGGAATACTATATCGTGCGCGTAAACGCCTACAACAAGGTTCCGGAGTCTCCTCTCGACGAATGGATGACCTATCTGAAGACGGGCAAAGTCAAAGAGGACACCGATGTTCCGGGATTACGAGAGGTAAAGAGGAAGCTACAGTATCTCGCCATGTCCCCGAAGGAGCGTCGCGCGTATGACGCCCATATGGACAATATCATGGTGCAGAACGACGTGCTCGACACAGCCCACGAGGAAGGACGCGCCGAAGGGCTCGAGGAGGGCCTGGCAAAAGGACTTGAAGAAGGCTTGGCAAAAGGACGCGAAGAGGGACTTGCGGAGGGTCAGCTGATGGAGAAGATGGCATTGGCCCGTAAGATGCTCGCCGCCGGATTCGACATAAGGCAGGTGGCTGAGATTACCGGCATTGATCCCGACCGCATTAAGGAATGAACATTAATGCGTAATGCACAATGCATGATTCATAATTCATAATGCTCTGTTGAAGATTGTTAACATTCAACATAGCATTATGTTGAATATTGTAAGTTTAACAGCAACAGCTGCTTACACTTAAAAAATAAACAAAAGAATTTGGAGGCCCGCGGCATCAAGTCGCGGGCCTCCTGCCTACAATCTAATTTACCTTAGATAACTGAGTGTATTTAATCAAAATTGGGGTTATTCTTTGTATTCGAAGGGGACTGTCTGGCGGATATCGGTCGACGATGCGCCGATGAGGGCCTTGAACTTGCCGGGCTCCGCCACCCATGAATGGCTCTTCTCGTCGAAATACTTCAGCGCCTCCGGAAGGATCTCAAAGCTCACAGTCTTCGTCTCGCCGGGAGCCAGGCTCACTTTGTCAAAGCCCTTCAGTTCCTTCACCGGACGTAGCACTGACGACTTGAGATCGGAGATGTAAAGTTCAACAACTTCGCTCCCTTCGCGGTCTCCCTTGTTGGTGACAGGCACATCGACAGTGATCTTCCCGTCAGGACCGATCTTCGTGGAGGAAACCACCGGTTTACCATATTCAAACTGCGTATAGCTCAATCCATGGCCGAACGGGAAGAGAGCCGGGATCTTCTTCGTATCGTACCAGCGATAGCCCACGAGGATATCCTCCTTGTATTTCTGCACAGGGTTATTGCCCCAGCCCTGACGCTTGTCGCCACCTCCCATCTCAATGCCGGGATAGGATTCAGTGCCGAACGACATCGCGCCATTGTCGGCCAGACGTACAGGTATCGAGTAAGGAAGCTTACCCGAAGGATTCACCTTGCCCGAGATCACATCGGCTATGCTCGCGCCACCCATGGTGCCGAGATACGAGACATGGAGAATGGCAGGCACACTCTTCACCCACGGCATCTCGTAGGCATTGCCCGAGATGTTGGCGACAACCACGTTCGGATTAGCCTTCACAAGATCCTTTATAAGGATGCTTTGGCCAAAAGGAAGCTCATACTCCCGACGGTCAGTACTCTCGCAATCCTGCCAGGCATTCTTGTTCAGTCCGCCGATATAGATCACCACATCGGCATCCTTGGCCATCCTTACGGACTCCTCGCGGAGAGCGGCCTGCACGGATTCAGGGATAGTGTCCTCGCGCTCATACATCGAGCGCCCGGCCTCATAACCCTTAGCATACTTCACGCCCGGACCGTAGATAGCCTTTATAGCCTCAAGCGGCGAAACATAGTTCTTTACCTTCAGTTCGGAAGAACCGCCGCCATCGGTGAGCACACGGGTGGCATTGTCGCCCACCACGAGCACATTACGGTATTTAGCCGGATCAAGCGGGAGGATACCGCTGTTCTTAAGAAGCACGATCGACTCGTCGCCGATTCGCTTGGCGGCTGCATAATGCTCTTCTGTAGTCTTGGAGCCGAAAGGCTTGCGCGTGTTCATGGCCGTGCGGAAGATCAGGCGCAGAATGTTGCGTGCCTTATCGTCGACAGTCGACATCGGCACCTCGCCGCTCTTCAGCATGTTCAGGTAGGGATCGGCCAGATAGTAGTCGTTATATCCGAAGTCACTCTCGGAGGTGAGTCCGTTGGTAAACGATCCCATCTCTATGTCGAGGCCGTTGAGCGCCGCCTCCTTAGTGTCGTGGGCTCCCCCCCAGTCGGTTATCACGGCGCCGTCGAAATTCCACTCGCCGCGCAATATATCCTGGAGCAGACGCTTGTTGTGGCAGGCGTGCTGCCCCTCGAAGCGGTTGTAAGAGCCCATTATGCTCCACACCTTACCATCTTCCACGGCCTTCTTGAACGCCGGAAGATAGATCTCATATAGGGCGCGGTCGCTGACATCGACATCTACCGTCCCTCGCCATTTCTCCTGATTGTTGAGGGCGAAATGTTTCACGCAGGCAGCCACACCGTTCTTCTGCATCTCCGTGATGTAAGGCACGACCATCTCTCCGGCCAGATACGGGTCTTCGCCCATATACTCGAAATTACGGCCGTTGAGCGGCGTGCGGTAGATGTTGACACCCGGACCGAGCATCACATCCTTCTCCCTATAGCGGGCCTCCTCTCCGAGACTCTTGCCATATAGGGCCGACATCTCCGGATTCCAGGTGGCAGCGAGTGCGGTGAGCGCCGGGAAGGCGGTGATCGAGTCATTGGTCCAGTTGGAGTGTCCCCAGTCGTTCCAGTTTATCTCCATGCGAACGCCATGGGGGCCATCGCTCATCCAGAGCTCCGGGATGCCGAGTCGTGGCACTCCGGGACTCGAGAACTTGCTCTGTGCGTGGCAAAGAGCCACCTTCTCCTCGAGGGTCATGCGGCTGAGCGCGTCTTCCACGCGCTGATCGAGCGGAGCGTCCTCGTTCTGATAGAGGGGTCTCTCCGCGAGCGCCGGCAGAGTAGCGCCGGCAAGGGTGATGGTCAGTAATAGAGATCTGATATTCATTTTGCTGTGATTGTCAAGTTTGATTCTTTAAGTGAAGGGGATGTGGCGCGTATCTTTATGTCGCCTTTCTCCCCGTCGTTCTGCACTATCAGGAGGGCCTTTCCATAGAAAGCCTTCCGCTTGTCGGATTTGAACCGTTCCAGAGATATGGGCGATCCGTTGTCGACGCCGGCGTTGAAGCCCGCGCCCTCCACGGTGAAGGTCACCTCATTGTCAGCCCACGGACAGAGGTTGCCCTCCTTGTCGACCACCTCCACGGCCACATAGCTCAGATCGGTGCCGTCAGCGTTTATCTCCCTTCTGTCGGGAGTCAGCCGCAGGGTGTACGGTTCTCCGGCCGTGCGCACGGTGTCGCGAGCCACTTCCCTGCCCCCCTTGCGGCTCACGGCCACAAGTACTCCCGGTCTGAACGGCAGACGCCACATGGCATGATAACTCTTTCCGTCGGTAGTTCTGACCCCCTTCGACTCGCCGTCGAGAAAAAGCTCCACCTCATCGGCGTTGTTGTAGTAGGCCCAGACATCGACGTTCTCACCTTCCTTCCAGTTCCAGTGGGGAAGGAGATGGAGCACATTCTTGTCGGGACGCCACCGGCTCTGATACATATAGTAGGAGTCTTTCGGGAATCCCGCCAGATCCACGATGCCAAAATAGGAGCTGCGCGCGGGCCAGCCGAACGGCGTGGGCTCGCCAAGATAGTCAAACCCAGTCCACACGAACTGCCCCATGATGAAATCATTGTCCTCAACGTGGCGCATTGTTCCCTCGTGGGTATTCCCCCAGGGGACATGACAGTTGTCATAGCTCGAGCAGGAGAACGACGGATCCTCGAAAGGCACGTCCCAGCGCTTCGGCCAGACATACATGCTGTCGGAAGGCATCCGGTAGTAGCCGCGGGTCTGGAGGGCGGATACACTTTCCGTCACCACAAACGGCTTGCCGGGGAAATTGCGTGGCACATCCTTAAACCAATCGTCGTGATAATTAAAGCCGATTACGTCGAGAGCGCCCGAGCGGAAGAGATGATTGCCCGGATCGGGCTCGTTGCATCCGGCCGTCACAGGACGCGTGGGATCGAGCTCACGTGTCATGTCGGCGAGTTTCTTAGTCAACAGCGAGTTGACCGAGAGGGAATCCCCCTCGGAAGCGAGCATATCCTTCCCGTGGCCGAAATTGAGGATCAGGTTGGCCTGTTCAAGCGAGAGAGTATCGGCCTGGGCGTCACTCCATTGCTCGAGCACCTCATTACCGATGCTACACATTATCACCGACGGATGATTGCGGTCGCGCACCACAAGGTCGCGCAGATCCTTCTCATGCCAGTCGGGGAAATAACGTGAGTAGTCGTGGGCCGTCTTCTTCTTGCGCCACATGTCGAAGGTCTCATCCATCACCATAAGTCCGAGCGAGTCACAGAGATCAAGGAGCTCAGGAGCCGGCGGATTGTGGGTGGAACGGATGGCATTGGCGCCCATCTCCTTCATTATCTTGAGCTGTCGGGTGATCGCGGCCTTATTGACCACGGCTCCCAAGGCACCTGCGTCGTGATGCAGGCAGACTCCGTTGAGCTTCATCCTCTCGCCGTTGAGCGCGAATCCCTTCCGGGCATCGAATTCAAGGAAGCGGAATCCTGTACGCGTGCGCTTCTCGTCTACGGTCTTTCCGTCGACAGCCACCCGGCTCACAACCGTATATAGCACCGGATCCGTCACCGACCAGAGCTGCGGATCGTTGAAAGTCATCCGCTGGCTTACGTTCTGCGAGCCTTCCCTTTTCAGACGGAGAGGCGAGGTTGAGGTGGCCACGACAAGCCCGGCAGGCGATACGATCTCTGTGGTCAAGGTTCCTTTGCGTCCTTTACGCCCGGTATTGTCAACATCGGTTATGACCGTGACGTCGACTTTTTCACGGGTCACCTTGTCCTGGCGCACGAATGTGCCCCAGAGAGCCACATGCACCGGATCAACCACGCGCAGCCACACATTGCGGTAGATTCCGCAACCGCTGTACCAGCGCGAGTTTGGTTGTTCGGCATTGTCTACCCTGACGGCGATCACGTTTTTACCGGGACGTAACCAGGGGGTCAGATCATAGCTGAAAGAAGCGTAGCCGTAGGGACGCGTGCCAAGCTCATGGCCGTTGATAAAGACTGTAGCGTTCATATACGCCCCGTCGAAATCCACATACACATCCTTTCCTTTCCATGACGGGGAATACTCGAATGTCTTGCGATACCATCCCACGCCGCCTGGGAGAGCGCCTCCGCCGGTTCCCGATGGATTTGTCTCGCTGAAATCACCCTCTATCGCCCAGTCGTGTGGGAGGTCGAGGGAGCGCCAGGAGGAATCGTCATATCCGGGAGCCGAAAGCGTCCCGGAGTCGGAAAGCGAGAAACGCCATCCCTTATTGAATGATTCCTGCCGGTTGTCAGTCCCGGCCGTCGCCGCGAAAGCGACGACCAGAGCCGACACGAGCATGAAGAACTTACTTATCATATTCTTTTGGTTGAGAGTTGAGGGTTGAGAGTTGAGGGTTTAAAACTTAAACTCTAAACTTTAAACTCTAAACTTAAATTTTAACCTTTATCTCTTTTCCGGAGTATGTCACTTCCTGACCTTTGACATCGCGCGACCAGCCCACAGGATTCTCGGGCGACACCTTCACGATGTTGAACTTACGAGTCTTGAGCATACCGGGGAATTCACCCTTGCGGTCACCGATGGTCAATGTGCCGGTAGCGTTGTCGTAGCTCAGGGGAATCATGGCATACTGTCCCTTCTCATAGTTGTAGTTCAGGTTCTCGTCCTCATAGATCGTGAACTCGCCGTTCTGTCCGGCATATACATAGAGGTCGATCACGTCGGCCGGCTTCTCGGCGCTCCACTGCATCTCGGGGCCGAAAGGCACGATCGAGCCGCTTCGCACATAAAGGGGCATGCGCTCGTAGGGAGCGGCCATATTGAGGGTCTGTCCCCCCTCCGACACCACCTTGCCGGTATAGAAGTCATACCAGGTGGCACCTTTCGGGAAGTATACCTCACGCGAGCGGGCACCGTAGGTATAGACGGGAGCCACGAGGAACGCGGGACCGAACATATACTCGTCCTGCACGCCGTAGGTGGTCTTGTCAGCCGTGAAGTCCATCACCACCGGACGCATCACGGTGTAATCGTCGAAATAGGTCATGCCGGCGAGAGAGTAGATATAAGGCATGAGGTCGTAGCGCAGTTTCGTGTAGTACACCACCGACTTGTAGGCCGGATGGCTCTCGGGAGCGATATTGAAGATCTCGCGGTAGGGCCACTGGCCATGGGCGCGGAAGAGTGGTGAGAAGGCACCGAACTGATACCAGCGGGTGTTTAGCTCACGCCATTCCTTAAGGTCGGCGTTCTCAGCGCCGCTCTTGAGATTCTCGGCGGCAGCCTTCACATAGCGGTCTTCCACGCAGAAACCACCGATATCCATTGTCCACCAGGGCACACCGCTCATCGAGAAGTTGAGGCCAGCGGAGATCTGGGCTTTCATATCCTCCCACCTTGTGGCGATATCACCGCTCCAGGTAGCCGTGGAGTAGCGCTGCTGGCCTGCGAATCCGGAACGTGTCAGAAGGAACACGCGTTTGTCGTGGTCCACGCCGCGCTGGCCGTTGTAGATAGCGTCGGCGTTCTCCAGGGCATAGGCGTTGAAATACTTCGTGGAGGGGCCGAGGGCCGTCGGGGTGATCAGGTCTTTACGATACTGTATGTCGGTGCAGTCGCGGATGTTGGGCTCAGAGGCATCCATCCACCAGGCGTCGATGCCGAGAGGTACGTAGTGGTCGTTGATCTGGTTCCAGAAGAGCTTGCGCGCCTCCGGATCATATGCATCGTAGAATGAGCTGAGATAGCCGGGGCCTACCCAGTCGCGGATGCTGTCCTGCACCGGAAGCTTATACATCCAGCCGTTCTTGTCGAACTCCTTGTAATGGTCGGTGGTGACATAGAACTTAGGCCATACCGACACCATCACACGTCCGTTCATATTATGGATCGAGTCAACCATACCCTTCGGGTCAGGGAATCTCTCCTTGTCGAACTCGTGGCTGCCCCATGAATCCTCTTTCCAGTGAAGCCAGTCGATGACGATGTTGTCGATAGGTATGCCGCGGCGGCGGAATTCGGCGAGAGTGGAGAGCACCTCTTCCTGAGTGTTGTATTTCTCGCGGCTCTGCCAGTAGCCCATGGCCCATTTTGGCATCACGGGAGCCTTGCCGGTAAGCTCGCGGTATCCCTTTATCACATCGTCCATGTTATCGCCATACACGAAATAGTAGTCGATGCCGTCCTGCATCTCGCCCCACCAGCTCATGTCGAGCTGATCTTTCGGGTCGCGGGGATCATACACGCGGAGGCCGCAGTATGCCACGCCGCCGTTGGGCTTCCACTCTATCTTTATGGGAGTCTTCTTCCCCGCCTCAAGGTTGCAGGAGAATTTGTAGCTGTTGGGGTTCCAGGCCGTGCGCCAGCGCTCCGGCACTATCTCCTTACCGTCGATGAACACCTTCTGATAGCCGGAATAATAGAGTATGAACTTATACTCCCCGCTCACCGAGGCCTCGATCTCACCCTCATAGGTGACATGGCTGCCTGCGAAGTTGAAATTCTCGGGCAGGTTGACCACGTGGGCCAGGTCGCCGCGCTTCAGATGTTCGAAATAAATGGAGTCTTCGCGCTGCACGAGAGTCTCTCCGGCGGGATCGGCCGGAACGTAAGTGCCGGTCAGGGCACCTTCCTTGCCATCCTTGTCGTAAAGCTTGAACACACCGCCGAGCTGCTTGTAGGGCTCGGGATTACCCCAGCGGCAGAGAGAATAGCTGTCCCAGAGTATGCCGTAGTTGTCGGTAGAGACAACGAACGGCACCGAAACCTTGGTGTTATACTGGAAAAGCTCCTCGTTCTTACCCTTATAGTTGAACTCGTCGCTCTGATGCTGGCCGAGGCCATAGATACCCTCCTCGTCATTGAGACTCTCGAACACCTGACGCACGGTGTAGCCCTTCGTGCCCTCCACCTCTATAGGGGAGAACTCACGGCCTCCTTCGGCCTCCTTCACGATAAGGCGTCCTTCCTTATTATAGAATCTTACGTCGCCCGTGGCAAGTGAGACGGTAGCCTTAACCGCCGCCGTGACAACCGACACCGTGGAGTCGGTCTCCTCCACATCGAATTTCACCTTTCCCACATGCGGGAGAACCACGAGACTGGTGTCCTGTGAGAATTCTTTGTCGGGGGTGGCTGTGACGCGTATTATCTTGTCGCCGAACACCTGCAGACGCACCTTACGCACGTCGTTATCGTTCTGCTGCGCGACGTTGACTGTGATGCCGGTGTCGTCTTTCTGGACTTTACCGGATCCGCAGGCTCCGAGGAGCCCCGCGAGAATCAATGTTGTGATCGATTGCAGTTTCATATTGTAGTTGTTTGATTTTACGATTTAAGGTTCTGACGCCCCGATTTCAAGGTATGTAAGGCGGGAGCGCCGGGCATAGGGAAACCCGTCTTATCTCTTCTGCAAAGTTACAATAAAAAAATCCCCCGCGGAGTACATATGCGTTGACTCTGCAGGGGAAATATGTTAGACGGGGAGATAAAATGTTTCCTTATACGGTGTAATTTGTTTCCTTCTCCTCACGATTCTGGTAGACGGAGGGAAGTATGCCGAATTCCTCCTTGAAATACCGGCTGAACACCTTGGGGTTGTTGAAACCGGTCTGATAGGCTATCTCCGAAATGTTGAGCTGGCTCTCGCGGAGCAGCTGTGCAGCCCTTTTCAGTCGGATCACCCTTATGAACTCTATGGGTGTCTTCCCGGTGATCAGCTTCATTTTCTTGTAGAGTCTCACCCTGCTCATCCCCATGTGGGAAGCGAGCTCCTCCACGGAGAGCTCAGGGCTGTCCATGTTGCGCGACACATATTCCACGGCCTTACCGATCATTTTCTCGTCAAGCGGGGTTATCCTGATCTCCTCCGGCTCCGGATCTATGTGGCTCCGCCGCATCCCTTTCTGCGAGAGCGATATGAGCTTGTTCATCCTGAGACGCAGCAGATCGATGTTGAAAGGCTTGGTGATATAATCGTCGGCACCTAAGGTAAGGCCCTCCACCTTCGTGTCGAGATCGTGACGCGCCGTGAGGATCACCAGCGGTATGGCCGAGGTGTCGGGCGAGCTCTTAAGCCTGCGTGTCAGTTCTATGCCGTCCATACGGGGCATCATCAGGTCGGCGACTATGATGGCGGGGGTGACAGTCCTTAGTTTTTCCAGCGCCTCGATACCGTCTGACGCCGTGACCACATCGAAATCATCCTCCAGGTCTTCCTTCATCATCTCCATCATGTCGGGATTGTCATCGACCACGAGGGCCACAGGAAGACCCTTGTCCTCTTTTCCGGGACGACCTCTCCTCACCCCCTTCTCCGGTTTGTCTGACTGTACTGACTGATCTGATTGGTCCGACTGGCCTGACAAGTCAGACCGGTCGGAGGCGCCCTGTTCTGACAACACCGGCATTCTCTCCGCCGAGGCATGAGACCGTAGCGGCAGGTCGATGACAAACACGCTGCCATGGTCTACGTTGTCGGTCACCCTGACCGTGCCCTCATGCAGTCTGACATATTCGCTCACCATGCTCAGGCCTATTCCGCTTCCCATGCCGGGATGTGGATCACCGTTGTCATCCACCTGATAGAAACGCTCAAAGATATGGGGCTTGTCTTTATCGCTGACTCCGGGGCCTGTGTCGGCGACCTTTATTCTGAGCATATCCTTCTCACCCTCCAGGACTTCCAGGGAGACATCCACCCTGCCTCCGGCCGGTGTGAACTTGAAGGCGTTGCCCAGAAGATTCATCAGTATCTT
Organism: uncultured Muribaculaceae bacterium; assembly: GCA_910588245.1. Classification (GTDB taxonomy): domain Bacteria; phylum Bacteroidota; class Bacteroidia; order Bacteroidales; family Muribaculaceae; genus Lepagella. The sequence continues at coordinate 19,696 of CAJUQP010000008.1, forward strand.
CTCCATCTTGTCAGGATCGAACATCATCTCGATCCTGTCGCGCGAAGAATAGAAAGTAAGGTTGATGTTCTTGCGCTCCGACAGATTGAGGAATGAACCGCACACACCCTTCGCAAAAGCCACGATATCACCCTCCGAAGGGTTGAGCTGGAGCCCTTTTATCTCCATCTTGCGGAAATCGAGCAGTTGGTTCACAAGATTGAGAAGCTTCATCGCATTGTTGCGCATCAGCGTGAGCCGCTTTGTCTGCTTCTCGTCTTTCGATTCCCTCAGCATCGTATCGAGCGGAGAGACAATAAGGGTCAACGGCGTGCGCAGATCATGGCTGACATTGGTGAAGAATTTGAATTTCAACTGGTTCATCTCCTCCTCCCTTTTGCGGGCGTCCTCCTTTCGTTTCTCTTCGAAGCGGCGCCGTTCCCGACGGCTCACCATCTTCATCACCAGATATATGGCCGCGACTGTAAGGATGGCATATATCACATAGGCCCATGCCGACGCCCAGAACGGAGGGCGCACATATATCTTAAGCTCCGCCGGCGCCTCACTCTCATAGCCGTCGCCGTTCACTGCCTTGACAAGGAGTGTGTAATGGCCCGGAGAAAGATTGGTATAAGTCACATGGTTCACACCTTGCGCACATTCAGTCCATTCCTTGCTGAACCCGACAAGTTTATAATAGAATGCCGTCTTCTCCGGGAGCACATAATTATCCGTGGCGAAACATATTGTGAATTCCTTCTGCCTGTGACTTATATCTATGCCCCGGCCGCTGTTGAGACCCCGTGTCATCACCACGTCGCCGTCGACCTCCTCACCGATGTCTATCTTCCGGCCACCCATGTAGAGATCGGTGAACATCACTTTCGGACGCACCGTGTTGTATCGGATGTCGGCAGGGAGGAAACGGTCGATACCATAGAGTCCCCCCACCACTATCTCGCCCGACGACAGTTTGGCGAACGAACGTTGGTTGAACGCGCAGTTCTGAAAATCGTCGCGCCCGTCGTAGACATGAGGGGTGACCTGCAGGGTTCCCGTCTTCTCGTCATACATCACCTTGAGGTTTATGAGATTGCTCCCCTCCGACACCCACATCGAACCTCCGTTGTCTTCAATGACGCCGAGTATGAAGAGCTGGCTTATCTTGCCGAGCAGGCGCACATTGTGCAGCTTATTGTGCTGGCGGTCGATAACCCTGAGGCCGTTGCGTGTGGCCAGCCATACAAGGCCTCGCGAGTCTTCATACACCTGGTTGACGTTCTGACTCCCCGGACTCTCTTCCGAGGGTTTGTTGAGATATGATTTCATCTCCGCGGTGACAGGATCATAGACACTAAGACCGTAGGATGTGCCGAAATACATCTTCCCGTCGCGGGTCCTCATAGCCGACAGGACATAGTCGGAAGCGAGGCCCGAATCCGACTCCTTGAATGCCTTTGTCTCCCCGCCTGAGGGATCGATGCGATACAGTCCGCCCCCGAGGGTTCCGGCCCATATCTTTCCCTGCGGATCGGCAGAGAGCGCCCATACGTAGCATGCGTCCAGATCGGTGCCTGTCGTCACGTCAGAGAATACGCCGTCTTTCATCTTGCGCAGGCCTCGGGAGAACGATCCTATGTAAAGAGTGCCGTCAGGCATCCTGAGAAGGCTCGTGATGGCCGGAGGCTGCGCGCCGTAAGCGGGGTCCGGGACGGACTCCCTGGCGCCGGTGGCCACATTCCACCTCCATAGACCGGCATTGTCCGTGCCTATCCACATCTCGTTGCCTTCCCCTTTCACGATGCAATTGGTGTCAGGGAAATCCTCTCTGTGAAATTTATCCACGGTCTCGTTATGGAAAAACATGCCTCGCTTATATGTGCCGATCCAGAGTGTGCCCTGCGGATCTTCCATAAAGCAGTTCACGGTATTGTTGGCCGAGAGTCCCCCTTTCATGTCGACAGGGGTGAACCGGATCTCTCCCGACTGACTCTCCACACGCTCGAGTCCGTGGTGGTCGCGCGCCACCCACAGGTTTCCCTGCCTGTCTTCAAAAAGACACTTCACCACCCCGGCACGTCCTGCGCCGGGGAGAATGGAGTTGAGCCATTTCCGCGATTTGAGATCGTAAAGCATAAGGCGCTCATTGCTTATCACCCACAGGCGCCCCGAACGGTCGGCATAGAGATCGTAGATGAACTCCCTGGTGTCGGGCACCTCGTCGGGCACCTTCACAGGACCGGAAACCTTGCATGTCTTCCCATCGACAAAAAGAAGTGAACCGTTGTTAGTCACACAAGCCACTCCTCCCGGGATCTCGATTATATCCGTGACATGCCTTCCGCTTCCGGCGGGGACAGGCACCGTCACTGACTTCCCCCCCTTCACGATACTTATACCCTTGTCTTCTATGCCAAGCCAGATATTCTTATCCTTGTCGATCATGAGAGCCGTGACATAGCCGCCTGTGCCCATCTCCTCCAGCACCGGGCCTATGTCGTCGGTCTCCTTCCCCGTATTGGGATCATAGATGCGCCATTCGGTGTCGGCCTGCACCCACAGCCTCCCCTGGGAATCCTCCTGTATGTCGTCGATATAATTGTTGAGCACGCTTGTCAATCCTCTGTCGGCCCCACGGAACGTCGACACGCCGAAGCCGTCGTAGCGGAAAAGTCCCGACGACGTACCTATCCACATGAAACCGCGACTATCTTTATAGATGGCATTGATCATGGTATTTGAGAGCTCCGGAGCGACATCGAGATGTCGCACTCCGAAACCGTATTCGGAAGCAGCTGAAGAGAGAAAGGAAACCAATAAGGCTGCAAGCAATATCAGTGGTCTTTTAGGCATAACAGATTCTCAGGTGAATGATTTCGATATGCAAAATAAACTATTCCTTATCTATTATCCAAATTACAGGTTAACTTTTATTGGTTTTATTTTACACATATATGGTTAATATTTAAAAATTTAAACAATTTTTGAGAACATTTTATTACTAAATTGTTAACATAATATAACCTTCCCACATAATTTAACACCCCTTTACGGATACAGAATATAACGCCCGCATCGCGCATATGGAGTAATTTTGCCGCCGTAAGCATGGAAAGACTCTTATCCCGGACTCCGGGCTACGTATCCCTGCGTCGCGTGATTCTACAGACCCGAATTTAAACCTAATATTTACCTGTAATAACCATCTACCCATCAATGAAAAAGACATGACCGACCATCGCAAGGCCCGTTAATTCCACCCGTCGGATATCGACCCTTGCCGGAAGAGTGACGGCATAAGCCGTTGCCTCACCTCAACCCAAATTTCTAAACAATATTAAATGTTAACCATACCGGAAGGATAACACAATTTAAGCTCTACCCACTCTCTCTCCCGGAATTAGCATCCCATTCCGCAGAACGGGAAGAAAACCGGATTATTGAACATCGTCTCATATATGGCTGCTATCCCGAAATCGTGACCGATTCCTCCGAGGCCAGACATATACTTATGGAACTGACAAACGACTATCTGTATAAAGACTTATTTGCCTTAGGAGGTATCAAGAAGCCCGATATGCTTCAGAAGCTCGTAAGAGCTCTTGCCCTGCAAGTCGGAAGTGAGGTATCATACAACGAACTATCTCTGTTGTTGGGAATTGACAAAGTAACCGTAGAGAGTTATATTGATCTTCTTGAAAAGTGTTTTGTCGTATTTCGCCTTGAGTCTTTCAGCAGAAATCTGCGCAACGAGATAAAAAAAGGGAAAAAATATACTTCTACGACAATGGTGTCCGCAATGCCGTCCTCTCCAATTTTGCCCCTATGGAGCTTCGCAATGACTATGGGGCCTTATGGGAAAATATGATGATAAGCGAACGACTTAAACAGAACGCATACCTCAGGAATTACGCACAATTATACTTCTGGCGGACACATTCACAAAGTGAGATAGATCTTCTTGAGATACTCGATGGCAAAATCTCCAGCTTCGAATTCAAATACGGGAAGAAAACCTCTGCCAGGCAGCCATTATCTTTCCAGGAGGCATATCCTCAAACCCCTTTTTCAATTATAACCCCTGAAAACTTCTGGCCGTTTGTAAAAGCAGAGACTGCTGACAATCCTTCGGGATGAAAAGTTGATCTTTTCATGAATGGAAAGATAACCGAATGGGGGTAGCAGGCGTTATATCGGTAGACCAAAATTTTAAAATTACTATGGACAACATTCTTATCGCATATTTCGTGCGCAAAAGCCATGCATCATCATTCTCGAAACGTGTGGCCGACGATATCGCCGCAGCCCTCCTCGAAAAAGGGCGCGCTTCCGTGGAATACGCCATGACTCCCGTAGAGTCTTATCCCGTGGATAATCCCGCGGAGTTCGACCAGATCGTGCGTCTGGAGAAAACAAATCATTTGCGTCCGGCACTTACACACCGCGTGGGGCGTTGGAACGACTATAAGACCATAATCATCGTTGCTCCCAACTGGGACGGCGACTATCCGATGGGCGTCTATTCATTCCTCGATGACTATGACTTCTCAGGGCGCCGTATAATACCTGTGGTGGTGCACAACGGCGACGAAGGGAAAACGATCCGACAGGAAGTACGCGAATATATGTCGGAGGCCGATGTCTTCGACGGTGTCGACATCCCGCAAGGTTCGGCAATCGATCCGCAGGCGGTGGCTAAGGTAGTAGCTACAGCCATAGGCTGAGACTGCATTTATTCATGAAAGAAATTCCATTATCCCGCCCATCCAGGCGGGATATTTGTTTTTACTCTCTTTTTGTATTAATTTTACACTGCAGATCCGATAGACCGGATGATAACATATCTACGCTTGAAACTCTTCTGAAATGGCCGACAATTATCTCGAAAGGAAAATGGACGAACTCCGCAACCGCCGTCCCGCAAAAGCTGTCGCACGTACTCTTCCTCATGCGTCAAAAGGCAGCATTCAGAATGCCATATCACTCTACATTCCGGGGCGTAGGGCACTCGTTGTCGGAGGTGCGTCAGGCATATTCGCCACAATTACCCGTGGATTTCTTAACGCCGGATGCAAAGTTGCGGTCTTCGACTCGTACGATTCCCCGGGTCAGCAGATGGCATACTCCGAAGGCGTACGCTTCCATCCTGTCGACCTCTCCGAGCCGGTATCCCTTACCTCCGCTTTCACCACTCTCCTGAAAGCCTGGCGCGACATAGACATCGTGGTTTTACCCACACAGTCGACAACTCCCACCAGGATTGACTCACTCCATGATATAACCCTCCTCTGGGCTGATCACCGGCGACGCTTCCCCATACCTTCCGACTACGGCTTCCGCCTCATAAACATCAATATCTCAGATATCCCAAATACCGGTGTCGCCGATGGCGATACTGACATGGCCGACATATGCATGAGTCAGATCCATGTCGATCCCTCGTTCCTCACCGAACCATCGCGCCTGTCATCGCTGTCAAAAACCCTGACCGACACCTGCCTCTTCCTGTCGCTACCTTCCATCTCCATCCTTACCTCCTCCATCGTCATTTCCTGACAGTCATTATCACAGTCATTCTCAGCCAGTTGTCGAGTGCTCAGTTGCGTAGCCATGGGACTGCGGCTTTCCAGCCGCAGCCTGCCGTGCACAGCTGACAAAAGAGACTTTCGCTATATTTTGACAGAGCGCACCCATCCGCCGGCCGGCGGATGGGTGCGCTGTCTGTCGGTGTCTGCTGAAGATCAACGACGTATCTTAATGGTGCAAGTCGACGATTTTATGATATACGTGCCCTGAGGGAGACCGTATACATCCTCTTTCGAAGCGTGGATCTTAACCGTCATTCCGCGCATATCGTAAATGTCAACCGGACCGGTAACATCCTCCAGTATCTGCTCTATGCCGGATGTTCCTGTAATCCGGCACTCTGCCTTGAGGTCGGATCCGTCAAGTGTATGGGCAGTAATTGTCACCACTCCGGCTTTCTGGACCTTTACAACACCCCCATTGACCGTCGCTATGGAACTGTCGGAAGAAAGCCATTCCACACTCTTGTCTGTGGTCTCCTCGGGCGTCACAACAGCCCTCAAACGTTTGGTACTCCCTTCTTCGAGCGAATACCCTCCTTCGGGGACAGCTTCTCCAGTCTCATCGTCAACGATCGTAATGCCAGTGGCAAGATGTATCCTGGCGACACAGGTAAAACTATAGCTTGCTTCAAGCCCGGATCCGTCAAGCGTCCTGACTGTGATCGTCACCTCTCCCGGCGCTACAAACGTGACAACACCATCCTTTACAGTCGCCACCTGCGGATTAGATGTGATCCATTCCACACTTTTATTGCTGGCGTCGTCGGGTGTCACCGTGACAGTAAGAGTCAACGTACTCCCCTCCACGGGATCGCTGTCACCGAGACCCGGATCATTGATAGTGATGCCGCTGACTGCCACCGTCTGCTTCTCCACGGTGAATGTACAGGAGGCTGTCTGCTCCGGATTGCCGTTGGATGTAGCGGTGATCGTGACCGTGCCGAAGGCAACGAAGGTGACCAAACCACTATCCCGGCCCACCGTGGCGACAGACTCGTCGGAACTCGTCCACGCAACGCTCTTGTCGGTGGCGTCGTCGGGCGTCACCGCCGCGGTCAGCGTCAGCGTGCTTCCAACCACCGGGTTCTTGCCCCCCAGTCCGGGATCATTGATAGTGATGCCGCTGACTGCCACCGTCTGCTTCTCCACGGTGAATGTACAGGAGGCTGTCTGCTCCGGATTGCCGTTGGATGTAGCGGTGATCGTGACCGTGCCGAAGGCAACGAAGGTGACCAAACCACTATCCCGGCCCACCGTGGCGACAGACTCGTCGGAACTCGTCCACGCAACGCTCTTGTCGGTGGCGTCGTCGGGCGTCACCGCCGCGGTCAGCGTCAGCGTGCTTCCAACCACCGGGTTCTTGCCCCCCAGTCCGGGATCATTGATAGTGATGCCGCTGACTGCCACCGTCTGCTTCTCCACGGTGAATGTACAGGAGGCTGTCTGCTCCGGATTGCCGTTGGATGTAGCGGTGATCGTGACCGTGCCGAAGGCAACGAAGGTGACCAAACCACTATCCCGGCCCACCGTGGCGACAGACTCGTCGGAACTCGTCCACGCCACGCTCTTGTCGGTGGCGTCGTCGGGCGTCACCGCCGCGGTCAGCGTCAGCGTACTTCCCTCCACCGGGTTCTTGCCGCCAAGTCCGGGATCATTGATCGTGATTCCCTCAACTGCCACCGTCTGATTCTCCACGGTGAATGTACAGGAAGCGGTACGCTCCGGATTACCGTTGGATGTAGCGGTGATTGTGACCGTGCCGGAGGCAACGAAGGTGACCAAACCACTATCCCTGCCGACCGTGGCGACCGTCTCGTCGGAACTCGTCCACGCAACGCTCTTGTCGGTGGCGTCGTCGGGCGTCACCGCCGCGGTCAGCGTCAGCGTGCTTCCAACCACCGGGTTCTTGCCGCCAAGTCCGGGATCATTGATAGTGATGCCGGTCACCGCCACAACTCTCTTATCAACCGTGAAACTTACCGATTTTGTAAGCTCCGATCCATCCAGAGTCCTGACGGTAATCGTAACATCGCCAGGAGCGACAAAAGTCACAAGACCATTATCTTTATTGACCGTGGCGACGGCAACATCCGAGGAACGCCATTCCACCGTTTTATTGTCTGCGGTCTCCGGAGTTATAAGAGCGCCGAGTTGCAGGGTTGTCCCTTCCACAGGATTCTTCCCTTCAAGACCGGGCACCGAAATCTCAATGTTCTTTACCGGAGAATAACCGGTAAAAGAAACCGTTCTGACAACACCGGAGCCATCAAGAGCGCTGACAGTCACTTCAGCGGTGCCCGACGCTTTGATATCCACATGTCCGTTATCATCGACAGACGCGACACCCGGAGCCGACGACGACCAGGAGAGCCGTTGGTCGGATGCCTCACCCGGAGAAACTGTCACACGCAGATCAATCGCAGAGCCGACTTCAAGCCGATATCCCCCCTCGGGATATTGATCAACAAGCTCAATGCTTTCAACAGAGATAAATTTCCATTCCTTACCCACATCATAAGAGAACGTCGATCCTCCCGTAGTCTGGCATTCCGAGAAACGGAAACTCGTAGTGGAGCTCTCTGTCTTGTAAGCGATACGACAGAAAGCACCAGACTGGGTGAACCCTGTGAGTGCCGGCGACATCACGATAAATCGCAAATGTCGTTCATCATTTCGCTTCATCATCTTCGGGGTGCCATACAATTTTTGGTCGCTGACAACTCCGTTGCCCGTCAATACCGTCACATACGCCGGATCAAGCTGAATCTCCGACGGCACGATAAGGTCTACGAGAACACCTGCGGGAGTACCGGATACGGTCAGCTCACGATATGTGAGACCCGTGCCCCTATCATATGACATGGCTCCGGCATCCAGAGAGAAATCACCATCGGCACGGGTAAGGCCCGAACGTGTGTTTCCTCCGACTGTGCCGCCGAAATCCTCGCCGGAATCCTCCCAGCCGCCAATGCCGACATTGACACCTGAATTGTCGATAAGTTTACCCTGGATGATCAGGTCGGCCAGATAATGGAGATCCTTGTCATCTACCTTCCCGTCGGCATTCAGGTCATTACTTTTAGGAGGAGCGAAATACTGGTTCTTGAGTGCCGTGGCCAGCATGGCCATATCCTTCATGTCGACCTTCCCGTCTGCATTGACGTCACCGCGGTATCCCGCTGCCGACACCGGTATGACAGAGGCCGTCACGCATATCGCCGCACTCAATATTCTTTTTGATACAATCGATTTCATAGATCGCGGTCATCAATCAATGATTCATTAGTTACCCCAGCCACCTATGGAGCCGCCGATCTCGATCTTGGTCTGCTCAGGATTCTTGCTCAAAGTCACCACAAGAGTGTGGCAATAACCCTGGCGGAAGGAGATCTTACCCTCCATCAGATAGCTTACACCTCCGGCCACGACCTCCACGAGAGGACGGCGCGACTCAATGTTCTGCGGCACAACTATGGCCTCAAATTCCGTGGCGCTCTTCTTGCAGGCTTTTATGGTTGCGGTGGCACCATACAAAGCTTTGGAGACATCGCCTGTGGAAAGGTCGACAGAAGCCTCGGTCACGGTTGAATGGAGATAAACCTCCGCATCAGCCGGGATCTCTCCCTCATAGTTCTCCCCCTTCTCAAGCTTCACAACAGCCTTGCTCATGCGGTGGGAGAACTGCAGTGCCACAGGATCGGCCGATGCCACGACCCCATTTTTCGACGCCCACACTAAATCAGACGCTGTATATCCGGCATGATTGCTCTGATCTTCCGCTACGGAGAAAGAGAAATCCTCCGTATCGCTCACAGTCGCAACATGAGGATAATAGGCATACACATCAAACGTACCCTCATCCCAATACACCGTGCGCGAGGAAGCCCAAGCCGATCCATCAAACGTAAACAGCTCGTTGTTGATTACATTTCCCGCCGGCTGAAGATTTTCCCCGGTCTTGACCACGAAGACCCCGGTCTTGTCGCCTGCCTCGAAAGCATTGTCGGTAGCGCGTGTATCTCCCAGACGGCAATCGAACATCATGGGCAGATTCTTTGCAGGCTCCGCCTGCGGATCGTCGCTATTGGCGCAGGAGAAAAGGAGTGATCCCAAGACAGGGACAAGAAGAGAGAGTTTTATGTTGATATATGGTTTCATATGGATAGATTGAAAAATTAATATGTCAATATTTACGTGATTTGTAATACTTTGTCTGATTACGATATGAAATTCTCGGAGAGGCGATGTCGCCTTGCGCACGCGTGGCATCAGTAGCACCCCATTCATCGGAATCCTTTTCCAGGAAAGATTCCTCAGTAAATGTCTGTCCGGAATATTCCATTATCCTCCGTACGATGTCATAGCGCGCGGCGAAGCTGAAATACGGTATGCCGAAATTCATGCAGGAATTGATCTCGGAACGGAAGCATCCCCTCGTCTTTCCGAAACCTCCCTCATATACGTCTACCTTCTCGCTATAGCGGGCATCAAGAATGAACTTAGCCCACCACACCTGTCCGAGGCCTCCCGACAGAGATAGATTCATATACCATCCCTTGGCCTGATTCTTTGCGATTGTCTCTCTCTCAGACTTCGACAGATACATGACCCGCGTCATCCTCTCATCGGCAAGTTTGCCGAATGCCACGCCTCCGGCCTCCCGTTGCATAAGACCGCGGGAATCCATAGGATAGGGATCCGCGCTCCTGCCCACGACAGCTATCGAGGCCCCTGATTCGGCAATTATCGAATTGCTGCCGTACTCATCCGAATTGAGGCTCATGACCACAAGCGTCTGCCGCATTTTTCCGGCATCAATACCGGCTTTCTCTTCCACATAGCTGAAAACGGCATCCGGATCATGGCACTCGAGCAACCCGGAAGTACATGTCGACGGCGGAGCGTAGTATGTGCCGAATTTAGTATTCCTCCAATTGTTGGAAGTGTTGACCCCTGTCTCCTGCGAAAGCGGGAAACATACCTTGACATTGAAATATCCCCGATATGTCTTATAAGGTTCCACTCCGAAGAAATATTCCATTTGGGCTCGTACCTGTTTGAGATAATCTCCCGACGCTATAGCTGCCGCATCGAACCCATCCCCGACAAAGACAATATCTATGCCGTTGCCTGCAGTGTGGGTCTGAAGTGTCAGACATCCGTCCTCCTCATATTCGTAATCTTTCTGTGCCACCTCGCAGCGTGTAGTGAAAGCCTCTTCTCCGGCCAAGGAGAATTCCACATAATCGGTACGCTCACCATTACCTTTCGCAAGTTCTTGGAATGTCAGGTTCAATGATGTCTTGCCGGTGCCGGAAGTTTGTGAAAGAGTAACCCAGTCCGGACAATGTGTCACAGTCCAGGCTCCGTCGGCATTCAGCACGATCTCCTCTCTATGCATATTGTTGAGGGCGCAGGCCGATGCCGGGCGACACACGAAACCGCTGTAAGCCGCTATCCGCTTGAACTCACTCCATTCAATAGCCTCCTGATATGCCCCTACTGACTTAGCTGGAACCTCAACCGTGAAATTATCGCGGGGGACTCCCTGGAATACGAGCATAGGACGATTGAGATTATCCTCCACATATGTATGCTTCAGCAACGGAGGTTCTTCCGCATGGCACACAATGGAGGAAAGATTGTAACACTCGGCGAACGCTCCGCCGTTGATTCTGTTGACACCCGCCGGAATCACTATGCCGTCGAGAAGCGAACATCCTCTGAAGGCATCTCTCGGAATATCGCTCATATTCTTCGGAATCTCGAGTGTGCCCGAAAGTCGGGAGCAATTCATGAAAACCCCTTCTCCCATAACTCCAAGGTTTCGCGGGAACACAATCGATGATATCTGATTTTCCCGGAATGCATGATGCTCTATGGATTTCAAAGATTCCGGCAATTTCAATTCGCCACGGAAACCACATCTTTCAAAGGCCTCGGCGCATATTTTCTCCACTCCCTCGGGAAGTGTCAATGTGCCGGAGAACCCTGAGAAACAACGTGCCGGCACCTCCTTTATGCCTTGCGGGAAAACAAGTGAACCGGTGAAGGCACAGTCACGGAACGCCTCCTCACCAATAGCCTTGAGCGATGAGGGGAAATGCAATTCGCCGCTTAGCCGGGTACCCTGGAAAGCGCTGCCACCGATCGATTCGAGACCATCGGGAAGCACCAGTTCGCCGGAGATTGAGGTGCGCTGAAACGCCGCGCCACCTATCTCTCTCAACGTCGACGGGAAGCTCACTCCAAGAATCGATTTGCAATCCATGAAAGCGGCCCAGCCTATGACTTCAACGCCTTCCGGAATCACCACATCGCCCATAATCCCTGAGCCTCGCAAGAACTCGTTTCCAATCTCCCTTACATAACGGGGGAAGACAATGTGGGAGAGTGTCTCCATGCCGCGCAAACCGGCTGCAGGCAAGAGGTCTTTTTCGATTCCTGACACGCCACTCCCATGATCGACGAAGCTTTCCACGCTTGTCTCCAAAAGATTTATAGCCTTAAGGTTAGTGACATTCTCTCTGATGTAAGCGAAATCATCATGGTTGAGCTTCCCCTTGAGTTTGAGGTTGTAGACCCTCCTCGTGTCAAGGCCACGCTCAGTCATTATCGTCCCGAGAGTACCGGCTTCGGGTACATCCACCACGATATACTGCCTCATAAGTCCGTCGCGAAACTCCACGCTGTCGAACCAGTCGGTGATTCCCTCGGTAGTAAGGGCGAAACTCAGTCCGCCCTCCCCCTTTTTGCTGACAGTAATCGTGAAGGAATGCATCTTGCCAGCCTGATAGATCATTTCCTCGCTTTTGACAAGTTCGTATCCGATGCCGCCGACAGTAAGAGCAACAAGGCTTTTACCGGCAGCGACACTTTGCGGAATGACCACAGCACGGTAATCTCCGTCATGTTGAAGCGGGATTATTGTCGTGGGTGTTCCTGATCCGGGGGTCACAGTGCCGTCTGCGAGATCGATGGAGCCTGCAGCGACAGTGTTCATGATGCCTACGGATTTCTCCATTCCACTCCATTCGTCGGCCCCGAACCCATCGCCCGCTACCAGCGATACCCTTATTCCGGCCAAGGCATGTCCGAATGTAAGATTTACAGTCTCGCCGGTTGGCATCACTTTCGGAAGACGTACGTAAAGGAAATCCGACGCCTCATAGCCTCCGGGATTGCCATCCTCTCCCTCAGTGTCCTGACGACGTTCCACTGCCAAAGGAAGTTCCCGGGGATCGGCTATATCATCCGTGAAAGGATAGTATGCCACAAAATCGGCTGGAGTCTGCTTGTCTGTCCAGTATATATCCGTCACTCCCCTGCATGTGTTGGTGGTCTCGTCAAATTCGAAACGCACGTTGGAGGCATGCGGAGCGCCGTCGATTGCCTGAGCAGTTCCCGCGGTGTGATCAAGCACATAAAGGCCCATGCGGTCGCCGTCTTCAAAACCGGCATCCGAGGCTCTCGTGGCAGTGGGATAAGCCGCCTTCAGTATGATCGGCAGAGAGGTGTCGCCTTCGCCGGCGCCTGTCTTAAGGTCGTCTGAGCAGGCACCTAAAGGAAGCAAGGCTGTCAGGAGTATGCGTATATATGTCTTCTTCATTTCTTACCTCCTTTCTTTCCAAATTTGAAATCCGGCACCCGTACAGGCGGTCTGCCATGCATCACCGTTCCCGGTGTTATGTCGAGGCTGCGTGACGCAGCTTTCGTCCCCATCCCGCGCTTGTCATTGGCATAGAAATTCTCAAGTGAGAATTCCTCTCCGGCGAGCTTCATGATGCGCTTCACTATCAGCTCACGGCTCCAGGTGGAGAAATAGGGCACATTGTTGTTCATACATGAATTGTATTCAGAGCGGAAGACGCCACGGCTGTGGAAGTAGCCACCCTCGTAGACATCCACTATGTCGCTGTAGACCGGATTGGTGATGAGATGATACCAAGGCACCTGACGGAATTTTCCGTTGAGCGAGAGATTGAGCGCGAAACCGGTGGAATGGTCGAATTTCAGATCCTCAACGTGCTTGCAGCAGATGCAGGGGCAGTTGTGGATGAAAGCTTTATGATACATATATTCATCGCCGAGCCATCCTATGCCATGGCCGCCGGCCTCATGCTGTATGATGCCGCGCGCATCGTTGGGATAGTCCATCTCGCTGCGTGTCACGACTGCGCAGAAACTATCGCCACCCGAATAGCAGATACCTTCGTACAGAGGCGTATTGAGCACAAGGATGCATCCAACCATATGAGGTGGAGTACCTTGAGAAAGAGGAGGACATATCTCCGCCGCATAATTCACGGCACTCGCCCAGTCGGTGGTCAGACGCGTGTCGCTGTTAGAGACAACGGAATGGAACTTGGTCTTGCGCCAGTGGTTGACATCCTCTATGCCGCTGTCGTCGGAGAGCGCTATGCCGCAGTATACATTGAAATATTCCCGATAGGTGGTATAAGGCTCCACGCCGAAGAGATACTCCATCTCCTCTCGCATAGCGGCGAGCATCTCCCCCGACGATATATCAGCCGCGTCGTAGCCGTCGCCGACGAAAAACAGATTTATGCCGCTTCCTTTCGTAGCCGTCTGAAGGGTCACATAACTGTCCTCCTCATGCTCATAGTCATACTGAGTAACGGTCACTGATGTCTTATATCCCTCCGGCCCGGTGAGACTGAACACTACCTTATCACTACGGTTCCCGGAATTATGAGGCATGTCTTCTATCGTGAGCTTTATGACGGTCTTTCCTGAGCCTGAGGTCTTGTCGAGAGCGCACCAGTCGGGTTTGGATTCCATTTCCCAGTCGCCATCCGCATTGAGGACAATCTCGCGTTCACCTCCCTTGTTAAGCAGATTGTATTTCAAGGGGCGTGCGACAAAATTCTTATAGGCGGCGATGCGCTGGAACTCCTTCCATCCCGGAGCGTTTCTGTAAAGATCCACACTCTGCTCCGGCACTTCTATGGTGAAGTTGTCCTTGTTGATCCCTTCGAATGCATTATCAGGCACCGAGGGAGGCTCCACGGCGTCACATCGCAGATATGTCAGCGAAGGGCATCCTGCAAAAGCCCGGTCCCCTATTGTGTGCACATTCTTCGGGATAATCACCGCATCAAGTTTATTGCAGTTTCCCAAAGCATACTCTCCGATAATCTCCACTTTTTCAGGGAAGCGGATCGTGTCGATAAGAAATTCATTATCTGCCAACAGGCTGCCGGGGATCACATCTATGTCGAGATTTTCAGGAAACACAATATGACTCAGGTTTGTCTTTGACAAAGCTTCTACCCCAAATTTCCTGACCGATGCCGGAATCACCAGATCCCCTCTCAGAGGCATCTCACTCAACGCATATGCCCCGAATTCCACAGGTGCCTCCGGGAGCCTCACGGATTCTATTCCCGAGCCAGCTGCCAAAGGACGCACAACCGTCTCAGAGCGTGGATATACCAGTTCGCCGGAAATTCCGGTCATCCTGTAGAATGCGTTTGAACCGAGATATTCAAGATTTTCCGGAAGATGCAACCTCCCCTTAAAATACTCGCATCGCGTGAAAGCGTTGTCTCCGAGATATCTCAGACCGGCAGGCAATATGAATTCACCCCTGAAGTCGGTACCGAGGAATGCCTCGTCCCAGATATAGAGCATTGTCGACGGAAGATGCAGCTCCCCGGTCAGGCTCATCTTGTCGGAATTGCCTATGGCCGCCCGTCCGATAAATTCCAGACCTTCGGGAAAAACCACCGTACCTGTCAGGGCAGTCTGGTGGAAAGCAGTATTGCCTATGGCCTTGAGTTTTTCAGGAAGCACGATATGGCGCAGATAATCCATGCCGGCACAGGCATCGTAGGGAAGTGTCTGCTCCTTACCGTTGTATCTGTCCATAAGTTCCTGTTCAAGAGGAGTGATATGCTCCCATTTATACCATATGTCTCCTTTTACCGTCGCCTCACGCAAATTGAGTGCTTCAATATTCTTCATCTCCGAACGCATATAGGCGAAATCGTCGGAATCCAGATGGCCTGTCACTTTAAGATTGACCACATGCGACGGATCAAGCCCTGCATCGGCTACGGCCTTGCCCAGGCCTCCAAAAGCGTCGACATTGACAGTCACATATTCTTTCGCCTCGCCGTTATGGCTTTCCGGATCGCTTTCCCATGCCGTTATAGCCTCCTGCACGAGGGAGAACTCATAATCACCGGCGGGAGTCGTCTTGTTGACACGGATGGTGAATTTATGAAGTTTCGACCCCGAGAATACCATCTCCTCCTCCTTGACAAGCTTATAACTCTCACTTCCTACATTAAGCAATATCAGAGGAGTGCCTGAAGCCACCGCCTGGGGGACAACCACGGCACGGAAATCGTCACCGCGTCGCAAGGCTGTGACAGGCACCGCACCGGTTCCTGCGGCAGCGACCTCCCCGGAGGAGAGATTCACCGTGGCGTCAAGACACGTACCGGCTACAAAGGCTGTCTTGTCGAGCGAAGCCCATTCGCCTGTGTCGAAACCATCACCTTCGACCACGCTGATGCTCACTCCGGCAAGGATATGGTTGAAGACAACCGTTATCATTCCGTCAGCCGGCATCACATTCTCTGTCTTTCCCCAGAGCATGTCGGAGGCCTCGTAATTACCCATGGAGCCGTTGTCAGGCATAAAGTCCTGGTTTTTCTCCACACTGAACCTGAAAGCGCCGACATCGGCGATATCCGAACGGTAAGGATAGATGCCATAGACATCCACGGCGGTATTGTCATCCTTGAAGTAGAGCTGGCGGTCTCCCTTCCATATCTCGGCGGCTTCATCGTATGTGAATCTGACGTTTGACGCCTGGTTCCCTTCCTCAAGAAGCTCACCCGGCTTTTCGTCAACATAATTCACCACATAGATCCCTATGCGGTCGCCATCGGCAAAGCCTGAATCATCGGCGCGGGTCAGATTAACCTGGCGTATCCGGGCCTGTAGACGCAGCTCCAGGGCGCCGTCGGCCGAATGATCCCGCCACACGCCATCGTCTCCGCACGACGCCGCGAGAAGTGAAAGAGCGCACGCCGACCCGATTATATATCTGTTGTTTCTCATTGTTGCGGTTTCTCGATATTGTCGTTATTGATGAAATTCTCAAGACTCCAGTCAAGGCCGGCCCTGATCATAACTCTCTTGTAGATCTCAAAGCGCGAGATGGCGTTGAAATAGCTTATATAGGTGCCCATGACGCTCTGCGATTCGCTGCGCCACACTCCCCGCAGATGGCGGTGGCCACCCTCCCACATATCGACATCAGATGAATATCCGGGATGGAATATGAAGTCTTTCCAGGGCGCCTCACTCATCTTTCCGGATAGGGAAAGATTGGCATAATAACCACGGCTTTTCATCTCGTTGAAAGTCCCCAGAGCGTTACAGTTTCCGCATTTGCAACTCTTTATGTGCTCGAAATGGCTCACGTGCTCCTCTCCGAGTCCGGCAAATGCCGCTCCTCCGGCATAATGCTGCACAAGCCCCCGACGGTCGTAGGGATAAGCATCCTCTTCAGGGATATTACCGATTGAGGCGATCGTGAAGCCATCCTGACATATCGTGGTCCATCCGCCGAATACATTGTGGTTCGTCACCACTATCACCATGGCATCATCCATACGCCCGGACAAAACCTGCGAAACAGAGGTAACATAATCTCGCAGACGACTTTCGTCAGGCTCAAGTCCGAAGGTGCCAAACCGGTTTGCTTTTGTAACTGTATAATCCGACACACCCTCCTCAGGAGAACATGCCAATGCCGTAGTTACGGTGAAATGATCGCGCAGACTATGGTATGGTTCTATATCGAAGAACTGCTCCATCGTCTCATTCATCCTGGCGAGATATTCTCCAGACGTGATCTGAGAGGCTGTGAAACCCTCCCCCACAATCATCACAGGAACGGCATCACCATCGGCAGAAGCGGTCTGAAGCACTATCTCGGTATCTTCCCCGTATTCGCTATGGGAAAGTTGCCGCACACCGACAGAGTAGGTATAATCTTTGTTATTGTCAAGCTGGAAAACAATTTCCCCTTCGCGTGCCTCTGAACCATAGGCCTGGGAGGTTACCCTCACCGTAAGCTGATCCTTGGCTTCTCCGCTTGAAGGCGAGACTGTCACCCAGTCAGGGCATTCCTTCACCCTCCAGGCCCCCTCGGCACGCAAGACACCCTCTCGCACCACACCTTTGTCAAGACATTCGATCAGCGGGATATTAAAGGCAAGTTCACGATGTTCCGTAATATTACTGAACTGGTTCCATCCGGGGGCATTGCGGTATTTGCCTACGCAACCGGCGGGGACTTCGAGAACAGTGCGGTCGAACTCCAGAGCCGAGAACGCCTCAGACGCCGTGGGTGGCTCTTTGGCGAAGCAGACTATGGTCTCCAGTTCCGGAGATTCGCTGAAAGCACCTTTCCCTATGTATTCAAGGTTTTTACCGAGCTCCACATGACGAAGAGCACCGTTACGTCCAAAAGCATCATCCTCAATCTGAAGCACATTGTCACCCACTATGACATCAGTGATCTGTGTGCAGTTGAACGATCTCGCCTTAACGCAATCGATCAATGGCGGAATCTCCACACGCCCCGGAAGATTCGACTCCAGAAACGCGCCCGGACCGATATATGCCACATTCTCCGGAAAGATCATCGGAGATGAGAAGCGCGTACAGTAGAAAGCATCTTGTCCTATCCGCTCAAGGCTTTTCGGAAGAACCACAGGGGAATTGAATTTCCCCGCGAGTCTGTTTATACTTCTTACTCCCTCCGGAATCGTGATATCCGTGCCACTGGCGAAACGGATATCCATATCTACCGTCTCAAGCAGCCCCGCAGGGATAACGATCTCTCCTGTCAAGGCATTACCTGTTTTGAGGAACGCCTCCTCTCCAAGATACTCCAGATTTGACGGGATGGAAAAAGCTCCATAGGCATTGCCTGCCTCATTAAAGGCATGATCGCCTATATATCTCAATGTCGAGGGAAGCCTCATCTCGAACTTGGCCGCCGTATGGAAAGCATACTTTCCAACATATTCGAGCCTGCCGGGAAGTACTATCTCCGCGTTTTCCCATATGTATGCGAATGCGTCATGACATATACGGGTCACAGATTCAGGAATGACAATCGTTGAGGTCGCCTCCGTATTGGAGAAGGCGCAGGCACTAATCGCCTCAATCGATTCAGGAAGTATGAAGCGGCGGATGGTTTTATTATGGCTGAAGGCATTCTCCGGCAGAGCATTCTCAGCATATATGTCACCCTCCGTATCGCTATCCCGTCCAAGATAAACTTCAGGGATCCTCACATCTTTTAGATTGATTGAAGCCAATGACGGCATCCCCTCGCGGACGAAGGTGAAATCATCGGCATCCATCACTCCGGTCACTTTCAGGTTCTTGACGGTGGAGGCGTCAGCTCCGGCCGCGGTTATTGCCTCGGGAAGCCTGCCCGGCTCTGAACAATTGACCACAAGATAGCTGTTGGCCTCGAAATCATGGCTCGACTGATCCGCCTCCCAATCGGTTATGGACTCAGCAGCCAGCGTTACGGCATATTCTCCCGACGGCGCCGTCTTCGCTACCTTTATAGTGAAAGTATGGAGTTTACCCGGCTCGTAAACCATGCCTCCATCGCGTGTATAGGAAAGTGACACACCGTCGATGGTTATCCCGATGGTTGACTTACCTGAAGCAACCGTCTGCGGCACAACCACGGCCCTCCAGCAACCGCTTTCCGGATTCATAACGATATCACGGTCTGCGTCACCTATGGGGGTCGCCATTCCCGTCGAAAGATTGATGGTAGCCGACCGCATGGTATTGTCGACAGTCACTGTCTTCGGCAGCCGGGCGAACTCCCCTTCAGCGAAACCGCTCTCCTCCTCAAGCACAACCTTCACTCCTGCCATCTTATGATGGAACACAAGATCAACCCGTGAGCCGGGCTGGGCATTGACCGCTTTCGCCCAAAGGAAGTCGGAAGCCTCATATGCCCCCATGTCGCCGTCTTTACCGGCCACGCTCTGGTCTGCCCTGACCTCGAAAGGATAGGCATCGACCTCGGAGAGCCGGTTGTCGAAAGGATAGTAGCCGTAGATGTCGGCGCCGCTCTTGCTGTCGGGCCAGTAAAGGGGGGTGGGGGCATTCCATTGTCCGCTCCCTGCATCGAGCGTGAACGCCACGTTGTTGGCATGGTTGGAGTCGGCAGCAAGGTCGCCGGGAACCCCCGACGAATAGCCGACAACGAACACGCCCATCCTGTCGCCGTCGGCGAAGCCGCTCTCGTCGGCTCTTGTAGAAGCTTGCTGGGATATGACAGCCCGGATGTCGAGAAGCTCGCCATCGGCGACGGTGTCATTCCTGACGACATCGTCGGAGCATCCGGACACCATAGCCCCGATAAGGAACGGAGCCGCGGCATATCCCGTGAATCGCTTGAGATAAGATTTCATCGATGTATCGGTTTGTGGTTTGTATGCTGTTGAGAGAGATCGCCACACACAAAGGTATGGACAATCGGTTTTTCAGGGCAAGATGCCGTAGAGAGCCTATGTCACAGGCTGCGGGAACGCATCGTTCTGATATTTGCAAATTTAAACATTATCCCACAAACTATCGATACATTTTAACAATTTAATTTTCAGCAAAACAAACTTTTAGTGATTACCCTAAATCCAATTTAGGGCAATCACTAAATATCTAATAAAGAGAAAAGCCGGGCATGTGGCTTCCCTCTTTCAGAGCATCACTTTGGAGGCGGTTCCGTCAGTGTAGCGGATTATATACAATCCCCGGGGAAGACCTTCCGCGGAGGCCCCGCAACTACGTCCGTCGACGGTATAGATTCCCGCCACGCTTCGCGAGTCATCAGGACCGGGCACCGGATGGATACCTGCCTGACGGGGATCGAAGACAGGACGGACGGGGAAACCAAGATGCGACGAACCCTCAAACACATCGGGCGCCGACTCCTTGTCAAACACCATATAATATGGAGCGTTCAGATAATACTTGAATCCATCCTCTTCTCCTGATTCCACATAAAATGACCCACTCCACAAACAAACATTCTTCCCATCATAAACAAGTTTCCCACCGTTCATGTACCCGGCATAAGGAAGCTTTATTGAAGAGCCGTCGGATGCGCTGAGCACCACATACTTCACACCATTTTCCTCACCGTATTCCCTCGTGGTATTATCCAGGAGTTCCCGGCATTCCGCAGCGGTAGGGAAACGCCACCCCTTCCCCAGTGCGACATAGGCCGCGTCATATTCAGTGCCGCTTATGCAACAGTCGTCAAGGCCAAGATCGTGCTGGAGGAAAAGACTGGCATCGCTGCAATATCTGTAGGTGGTCCAGTCATATTTATCCTTGGGGGCGACTTCGGCGAAAGCATAGAAATATCCGCTCTCCAGAGGAGAGGATGCCCCGAGATTACGGTCGCCCCACATGACTGACAGCCCAAGATCCACACCCTGCGGAGCCGTAGACGCAGGTTCCTGTGCCTCCGTCTGGAAGAACGACAAGGCTGCAAGACATATGATGCCAAGCTTTATGGCCCTCTGCACTGCCTCGGCCATCGTCTTCGCACACATCTTACGCAGGATATTACCTCTGTGATATTCTATAGATTTCTCGCTCATGAACATCGCTTCGGAGATGCCTCGGTTGCCCTCCCCTTTCGACAGGCGCCTCAACACCTCGATATCCTTCTGCGAGAGTATCCCTTTTGTCTTCGACACCTCCTCACAGCATTTCGAGAAAGAACTGCTCCTGTATTTCCGGCCCTTCGCCACCTGCTCGATCGCATCCTCGAGTTCCCGTATGTTGTCCCCCTTCAGCACGATCCCCTCCACGTCGCTCTTCAGCAACGTCGAGATATTCCAGAGTTCCTCATGCATGGTATAGACAATGACAGGCTTCTGTATTCCGGCGGCACGCAGCTCCTCTACAAGGGAGAGTCCGTCCGTCCCCTCCACGAGCGACAGGTCTATCACAAACATCTCAATGTCGGGGACATGTTCCGCAAGAGAAAGAGCCTGGGGAGCGGTGGTGGCTTTCAATACCTTGTAACCTCGGCGAGAGAGGACTGCCTCCATCCCCTCGAGCACGATCGGATGATCGTCAACTATAAGCAATGTCATTGTGGTGTGTAATATATATATGTATACAGTGGTGTGTTTCCCTATACTTCCGCCCGTTGCCTGGCGTGACCGGCCGAGGTCTATTCCCTGACCGTCAGTATGAAGCGGCCTGACTCAACTGTGAATCCGAACGTAGCGCCGAGAATCGAGGCACGCGTCCTGAGACTTTCCAGCCTCGCCTCCTCCGGAAGATCCGGCTCTCCCTCCCTCAGCCCGTTGACGACTGTGAGCGAGAACTTCTTCCTATCTCCGGAAAGCATGATTCCTATATCGCCGGGAGCGCCATGTCTCACGGCATTGTTGACGGCTTCCTGCGTTATGCGGTATAACTCAAGACTCTGTTCAGGATGGAGTTCATTCCAAGGGTAGGAACCCTCGTCGGAAAGCACTATCCGGTGATCTTTATGAGAAGAATTGAACCCTGCCACATAATCCAGAAGAAGCTGTGAGAACGTCTGCGACTCAAACTGCGGAGGCATCAGCTCATGGGAGAGCTTCCTCACCCTCATCCCTATCCTCGACACCATGTCGCTCGCCTCCTCGCGCGACAGTGATTCCATCATCCATTGCATCCCGATGAGGTCGCCGGCGATCTCATCATGTAGCTCGCGGGCCACTCTCCTTCGTTCCTCCTCCACTCCGCGGATAAACTCCCCGTGCTTTTGCCGCTCCATTTTCCTGCGCTCTCTGGCACGCAGAGCCACTCCGGCGGCTACGACTCCCGCCAGCACGATCAGTGCGGCGAGCGCCATCGCCGTCCAGCCGAGACGCTCGCTTTTAAGGCGTTCTATCTCTATCTCCTTCTGCAAAGTATCGTATTTCACCGACATTTCCGTAATCCGCGCATCTGTCTCGGCGTGGGCTATGGAATCACGGTTGTCAAAAGCCCGGAGCTGCAACCGGTAAGCCTCCTCATAGCGGCCCAGGGATGCCAGGCATCGCGCCTTCTCGGAGTATATGTTCCAGGGCATCTTTCCCTGGGTGCCGAAAGCGTCCATCTGCTGCAGGAATTTCCATTGTTCGGCATGACGGCCTTCGCGCGCGGCCAGCTGTGCCTTCATGTTGGTCACCACAAACTGCGACTGATGGCCTTCCGGGAGAAGCGACGCCACACTGTCAGCCTCCGCTATGAGCCGGCGCGCTCTCAAGTGAGTCAAGGGCAAGATATGTGTTGATTATCGGGGTAAGATATTTCACCCTCATAGGAGCCGGACTTGCCGAGGCAAGTCCCCTGTAAGGCGTAAGTTCTCCGACAACCTCCCCGTAACGTTCTCCAAGCACAAGGATCGCACCTATCGTGGATACCGCGTTGAGCGCCGCAACTGAATCGTCGGCCTCTATAGCCAGCTGAAGCGACCGGCGGCTGAAATCAAACGCCTCGTCAAAGCGACGCCGTTCCGCCAGCATCACTCCGAGACACTCAGTGAGCGCCTGCTCCATCTCCTTATCGCCCGAGGCGGTGGCCAGATCGAGAGCCTCCGAATAGTCGGCCACGCTCCCGTCGTAGTCTCCGAGGCGTCTCCTGGATGATCCGCGGTTCTGTAGCCCTTGCGTCACGGCAAGTTCCACACCCGATCTCCGGCCGAAATCTATCACGCTATCGGCATATGCGCCTCCCCATTCGAGATGACCCAGATTGAGGATTGACACATCACGGTCGAGCATGATATAAGCCCTCACCGAATCGCTCATCTCCACATTGGCGAGGAGCGAGTCCGCACGTGCTATCGCGGTGTCGTAGTCGCCTATGGAGCAAGGCTCGCCGACAAGGTAGTAAAGCGCTTCGTCATCGGGGGTCACAGGTGGCGGAGTCCTATGGCATGCGGCGGCACAGAGCAACCACGGCATTATCATCAATGCCGACAGTCGCAAGGTTGCTTTTTGAGGGAGAAACATCATGATAGTCAATAATTATCGGCTGCGGGCAACGGCATTGCCGTTGCCGCGGAGATTGCGATTGGAACCGTTTCTGCGCCTGCGGTCGTTGGGATCGAACGGATTGCGGGTGGGATCAAACACCTCTTCCTCTTCATCGTCATATTCGTCGCCGTTCTCTTTCTTGCGGTTGCGGTCGCGCTTGTCGGCCTCAGGCTTGTTCTTCTTTATGGCATCGGGCTTCATGAGATCTATTGCGGTCTCAAAGACATTCCACGATTCGGTCTTCTCCCAGTTTTTCTTTATATTGACCACCTTCGGATAATAATACACCGCGTCGGGTTGCCGGAGGGAATCGAAATCGCCGGTGGTGTAGCGGCCGTCGCCATTGAAATCCTCAAAGATACGGGCATAGTATTTTCCTGGAGCGAGATAACGGAATGTGACTGTCCCGTCGATGACCGGTTCGCGGCGCACAGGGGCGTCTGACGTGGATACGAGTTCCGCGAACGCCGGCACAGAGTCTGAAAAATTCGTGATATTGAAAATCAGCGCGCAGTATTCATCCTCCCCTTTCACCTTGAATTTATGCTCCAGCGGATCCGTCATCAGACCATATATACCTGTTCCGGCAAGCGAGTCTACGGTAAGACGGTATTCCGCGCCGAGTTCCCAGGGATATTCTATTTTCAGCATCCTCGGGTTGAGCGAATCGGGTCGCTGCGGGCGCCATTCCTTGGCAACCGGCGTCCACAGGGAATCGATCATCGTCTCAAGATGGAAAGCCGCCGTGTCGAGGCGCTGCAAAGGAGTGTCAAACTCCAGGAGAAGCGGATTATATACTTCATGTGTCGACGAGGTCAGCACCTTCATTCCCAATGGGGGGATCTTCGGAGGCACAGTGTCGGCCTCCTCCTCTTTCTTGCTTTTCTTCTTCTCTTTTTTTGCCGCTTTCGGGCGGTTGGTGAAGAAACGCAGGGTGTCCGTACCGCTAACGAGGCGCTGGGCCGAGTCGGCACGCAGGTATGTCACGGCCAGCCGCAGGCTGTCGGTGGCCACGAGCGACGGAGGAAGCATCCAGTAGGTAAGAGTGTCATTGTGCTCAGTGCGTTCCAACACATTCCAATCCTTGTATCCATCGATGTCAACGAAATCAAGGCGTGGCAGGGAATCGGAAGGGGCATTGAATATGAGACGCACGCGCGTGGAGTCCACACGCTCGTATTTCTGAAGGAACTGCGACTTGAAGTCACTCTCGAAAGAACGAAGGAGTATGTCGTTTGGAAGGAAACGGGTGCGCTGGCGCGTCAAGACAGTGTCGACAGCGCCTGTCAGGAGATCGAATACCGTGTCGGTGGCCTCTATCCTCTCGGCTGTAGGCGAGATCGTGAAGTCGTAGAAAGCCATGGCCTCCTCCGGATTGGCACGTTTGTAGTCGTTGTCGACATCCGCCAGGGCATATATGCGATATGTGCCGGGCGCTATGCCCATGATCGTGAAACGCCCGCGGTCGTCAGTCTTGGCGATACGCTCGAGAGGGATGGTGGCGAACGCAGTGTCGGAAAGATTGGAGTGCAATCCTACGATCATTCCCTGCTGGGGCTCCAGGCCATCGGCGGAGAGCACCATTCCCGACACCTGGAGAGTGTCGATCTGCGGACCGGTGGAGAAGGTATAGGTGAAACCCTGGAGCTTGTTGCTCTCGTTGTTGTCTTCTATGCTGTTGGCGAAATCTATCGTGTAGGTGGTGTTGGGAATCAGAGTGTCGTTGAACTGCACAGTAACCTTCCGTCCGAGCGATGAGACCCTGGGGGTGGATTTCGATGTGGGTGATACCACTACTTTTGAGAAAGCGTCTTTTACATTGACTATCTCATCGAACTCGATCTCTATGCGGTCTCTCTTTACATTGACCGATCCCGGGGCCGGATTGGCGCGTACGAATCGCGGTGGATCTTCGTCGCGAGGGCCACCCGAGGGGTTGCCGATCGACGCGCACGAGGCCATGAGCGCGAGCGAGGCCAGCGTCCAGGGCAGGGAGCGGAGATAGGAGCTATGACGGTTCATCTGCATAATCGATAACGGTGCGCCGCCCGGAGACACTCCTTACAGCGCCGGAGAGTCTCTGCGGAAACATTGGCAAAAGTAGGAAATATTTTTGAAACGGAAGAGCATATGCCGCCCGTTTTTGATTAAAAAGAGCCAAAATAAGCATTTTTAGGCTACAAAGTGCGGCTTAGGTCAAAAATTTAAGCTATATTTGCGAGCTGAAAAAATATGTCGGCGCGCATCCGCGTGCCCATATGGCGTTAACCTGACATAAACAAACAACAATAAAACCAACAAAAAATGCAGAACAAAGGGTTTATCAGCACCATTGCCGTCCTTTTGATCCTGATTTGCGGATTTTATATCTCCTTCTCGTTCGTGACTTCTCACTATGAGAAAAAGGCGGAGGAATATGCCGCGATGATGGCCAAGACAAGCGACGTAACCAATGATGCCTACAAACAGAATCTGAAGCAATTCAACGACTCTATCGACAAAGAGAAGGTCTATCTCGGCTACACCTACAACCAGGTGCGCAAGCTTGAGATCGGCATGGGCCTCGACCTCAAGGGAGGTATGAACGTAGTCCTGGAGATCTCCGTGCCCGACATCCTTCGTCAGTATGCCTCCGGCGAGAGCCAGCTCAAGCAGATCAACGAAGCCATCTCCAAAGTAACGTCCCAGGGCGTCAAGGGAAGCGACCGCGAGTTCATCTCGAAATTCGCATCGCAGATCCAGCCCGGAGCCATGGCCGGCCTCTTCACCCGTGAGGGGGAATTCCTCGGCAAGCTGAAGAGCGGCTCATCCAACAGCGACGTAGTGGCCGCCCTTGAGAAGCAGGTAGACAGCCAGGTCGACGCCGCCTTCAACATTTTCCGCACACGTATCGACCAGTTCGGCGTCGTGGCCCCCAACATCCAGAAGCTTCAGGACAAGAGAGGACAGATCCTCCTCGAGCTTCCGGGCGTGAAAGAGCCCGAGCGTGTCACCGACCTCCTCAAATCATCGGCAAACCTGGAGTTCTTCGAAGTTTATAACTATAACGAGATCGCCAACGACCTCAACAGCTTCGCCATGGAGTGGGCCCGTCAGGACACGGTCAACCACACCAACCTCATCGAGCTCCTTGGCGGTCCTCAGCGTGCAGGAAGTCCTGTGATAGGCATCGTGACCCCGCAGAACCGTGCGCTCGTCGACAGCATCCTTTCCTCTCCTCTGGCCAAGCAGAAGCTCCCCAGCGACTTCTCAGCCGTATGGGAAGTGAAAGCCACCGATTTCCCCGTGCTTGACGCACAGGGCAACGTGATGAAGAAAGCCAACGGCGAAGACCGTACCACCTCCTATTGGCAGCTTGTGGCCCTCAAGGGTGAGGCAGCCCTCGAGGGTGACGCCGTGACATCGGCCACCAGCGAATATGACAATATGCGCGGCAACACCGTGAACATGCGCATGAACGATGCCGGAGCACAGGCATGGGCCACACTGACACGCAACAACATCGGACGCCCCATAGCCATCGTGCTCGACAACAACGTATACTCCTATCCCAACGTGAACAACGAGATCACCGGCGGATCGTCGGAGATCACCGGCAAATTCACTCCCGAAGAGGCCAACGACCTCGCCAATGTGCTTAAGTCAGGCAAGATGAGCGCCAAGGTTGATGTGGTCAGCAACAACGTGATCGGTCCGAGCCTCGGCGCCGAGGCCGTGCAGCAGGGCTTCCTCTCATTCGTGGTGGCCATCATCCTGCTGATGATCTTCATGATCGCCATCTACGGTGTGATCCCCGGCCTCGTGGCTAACGTGGGACTTATACTCAACCTCTACTTCACGCTCGGTATCCTCGCCTCCTTCCAGGCAGTGCTCACCCTCTCCGGCATCGCCGGTATCGTGCTCGCCCTGGGTATGGCGGTAGACGCCAACGTGCTTATCTTCGAGCGCGCCAAGGAGGAGCTCGCCACAGGGAAGAAGCTCCGTCAGGCCATCTTCGAGGGCTACAGCAACGCCTTCTCCGCGATCTTCGACTCCAACCTCACCTCGGTGATCACCGGCGTGATCCTTCTTCTCTTCGGATCAGGCCCCATCAAGGGCTTCGCCACGACCCTGATCATCGGTCTGGTCTGCTCCTTCTTCACGGCCGTGTTCCTCACACGTCTCGCTTTCGACATCATCACCAAGAACGGCCGTTGCGCCGGCATGACATTCACAACCTCGCTAAGCCGCAATTTCCTTGCCAAGACCAAGATCAACTTCCTTGGCCAGTGGAAAGGCGCCGCAGCCGTATGGCTCTTCCTGATTGTGATCTCCATCGCCTCGCTCGTCATCCGCGGTATGAACCAGGGCATCGACTTCTCCGGAGGCCGCAACTATGTCGTGCAGTTTGACAAGGATGTCAATCCCCAGGATATACAGGCCCGTCTGCTCACACAGCTTCAGGAGGCTGCCGACGACAAGACAGTCAGCGTTGGCGTCATCACCATTGATGATCCCTCCAAGGTGCGCATCTCCACAAGCTATAAGATCAATTCCGAGGAAGGTGACATAGAGAAAGAGATCACCGACCTCCTCTATCAGGGACTCCAGCCCGAGCTCACGGGAGCCGACGGCAAGGTGATGGATAAGACCGCCTTCACCGTGGCCGATGAGAGCCGAGGCATAATCTCGATCCAAAAAGTCGGTCCGTCGGTGGCCGACGACATGAAGGCGGATGCCTTCTGGGCAGTGGGCATCGCGGTTGTCTGCATGTTCCTCTACATTCTTCTGCGCTTCCGCAACATCGCCTTCTCAGTAGGCGCCGTTTGCGCCGTGGCTCTGACAGCGTTCCTCATCATTGGCTTCTACTCCATCTGCTGGGGCTTCCTCCCCTTCTCTATGGAAATCGACCAGTCGTTTATCGCCGCCGTGCTGACCATCATCGGTTATCAGATCAATGATACGGTGGTTGTGTTCGACCGTGTGCGCGAGATGATGAAGCTATATCCGAAAGAAGACCGCTTCAAGACGTTCAACAAGTCGCTCAACACGACGCTGACCCGTACGATCATGACATCGGCATCGACGCTGCTTGTGCTTCTCTGCATCTTCTTCCTCGGCGGCGATACAATCCGCAGCTTCACATTCGCCATGATATTCGGTGTGGTTGTAGGTACGTTCTGCTCGCTCTACTGCGCTGCTCCGATCGCCTACAACATCGTGAAGGCCACGACCAAGAAACCGGCCGACGACAACAACGGCAAGCCCGTGCTTGAGGGCAACCGCCGCTTCAGATAATCGCAGGCTCATAATATAGAAAAGCTCCCTGCCGACCGCTCGGCAGGGAGCTTTTCTATTCAGACAATTCATGATGTATAATCTCTGTTACCATGTCTGGGAAACAGAACAACGCGCATGAATCTGAATTATTAGAAGTTATACATTTGTACGACTTCTTAATCAGTTATGAACCCTGATCAACGTTTTGAGGTTATAAGTATAAAAGAATCAAAACGAAAGTTACTATGAAAGCGACTCTCCTTCAATATATTGTTCTCGCGGCGCTGACAGCCGCGTCTTTGCAGGCGAAGGCCGTGGCTCCGGCCGCACCGGAGGCAGGGGAGGCATCGACAACCTCAGCACCCGCTCCGGCACAGATTGACCTCACGGCTCCGGCCGCGGTCATGCCGCTTGAGCTCACCGCCATCGATCTCGTGACAAAAGTCTACGGGATGCTCGATACGAGCCTTTCCGAGAAAGAGGCGATCATGGAGGCCGGAGACCGCTTCCGACTGACACCCTCCGCCGACAGTATGGGCCTATGGCTCGATTCTGCCGACGGATACGTGGTCAGTTACTATGGACTGACACCGCCCATCAGTGCCGTGGCACATTTCGATGAGGGTGGCGCGAGCGACTTCAGCTATTTCTTCCTTTTCCCCTATTCCGCCGGTGAGCGCAGGAATGCCGACAGCGCACAATGCGTGTTTTGCGGCTATCTCCTCCAGGAAATGAACAATCTGGGACTGGTGGTGGGAGTGCCCGACGTGACAGATTCCATCTTTGAGGTGTTTGGCAGCTACAACGACAAATGGCTTAATATGCGTCTTGTGGAACAAGTCCACGATGATGAATCCGGGCTATTCGTACTCATGCTCAATGTCGTGCCGGGAGCCTACACAGCGGCCGACGATATCCTCGCGATCAATTAGCGACTGGCAATGCGCGATTGATAATCGAACACCTTAAGGAGGATCACTATCCATCCTCACGGCTACATGACTATCGGCAAATTCATGGTTTAGGTTGGATAGATCGGAAAAGATGCCAGACGGGAGCCTGGCGATAAAGATTGAGGCTCCGTTGCGGCACATTTAGCCGGCAGCGTTCATACATGAAATCTTCCGAAGGATCAAACACCGGGCTTCCGCAGTCAAAAGTAGGGGGTGTGGCACTCATACAAGTTATGTCGGTCAGGTTGTGGCAGCCTATGAAAAGATATTCCCCCAACATCTTCTTGTTTGCCGGGAGAACTACGCTACGCAAAGCGGCACAATCTGAAAATGCGTACGACTCGAGCTCAGTCACCGACACTGGCACAACGACCCTTTCCAGACTCTCACAACGGCTGAACACATTGCTGCCTATGTGCGCCACTTCATCAGGGATTTCAATCTCGCGCAATGCTCCGCAATAAGCGAAAGCATGGCTTGAGATATCCTTCAGGTGAGCGGGGAGAGACACAGAGACAAGTGAAGAATTCCACGCGCACATATAACGGGGGATGACACTCACCCGTCGCGGTATCACAAGCGACTTTAGGGCCACACATTCCCGGAAAGCCCCCTCCCCGATCGACTCAAGCGACTGAGGAAGCGACACGCTCTCCAGATTTCCGCAGCCAAGGAAAGCATATTCTCCGATGCTCTTCACCCCCTCGGGCACAACCACCTTCCTGATATCCATTCTGTCGGCAAAAGCAAAGTCATCTATCGATGTCACACCTTGAGGTATGACAACTACTCCACCGTTATCTTCAACTGTATCTGTTTCCGAAGCTCCATCTGCAGTAGAAGCAATCCCATAGTTCGCCTGCAACGCCATCAAAGACAGGATCACTATCCTGACAACCCCTATATTTCTCATACACATATTTCTTAAACACATATTTCTCATACACATTTTCAACTTCATAAAGTAAAAGTAACACTTTAATCCCATACCGCAAAAAAATATTGTAAAATGTGGCGGAGAAAAATCATGGATAAGGGAATGTCTTTTGCAGATCAATTGGAAATTACTATTTTTGCATAAAATAAACATCGATAGTCATGGCAAGACAAAAATATCCCGTCGGAGTGCAGACCTTCGAGAAACTTCGTCAGGAAAACTATATATACGTCGACAAGACAGCGCTCGTCTATGAACTGGCATGTCAGTCCGTCCCGATATTCCTGTCGCGACCCAGAAGGTTCGGCAAGAGCCTGCTGCTCTCAACCATCGACGCTTATTTCAGCGGGCGACGCGAGCTTTTCAAGGGTCTTGCCATCGAATCCCTCACTGACGACTGGCAACCCCATCCTGTCTTCCATCTCGACCTAAGCGGTTGCGCGTATCTTGACAAGGACAGCCTCGGGCGACACATCGACATGTATCTTGCGCGGTGGGAGAAGATCTACGGCGACGAGAACAGTGGACGTGACCTTAGCGGACGCTTCGCGAGTCTTTTGGCCGCGGCATCAGAGAAGACGGGAAGAAAGGCTGTTGTGCTTATCGACGAATATGACAAGCCCCTTCTCGACACACTTAATGAAGACCGAAGGGAGATCCATTCCTATTATAAGGAAGTGCTCAGGGGTTTCTACGGATGCCTGAAAAGCAACGACCGGTATCTGAGGTTCGTGATGCTGTCCGGAGTGACGAAGTTCTCCCAGGTGAGCATCTTCAGCGGACTGAACAACCTCAAGGATATTTCCATGAGCCGGAAATACTCCACCATATGCGGAGTGACTCAGGAAGAGCTGGAGAGGGATCTCTCAGAGGGTATCCGTGAACTCGGGGAGGAATATGGCATGGACCGCGAAGAGACGATCAGCACTCTCAAGGAGCGTTATGTCGGCTATCATTTCGCCGCCGACCTCCGGGACGTATATAATCCTTTCAGTCTGCTAAACGCTCTCGACAACTGCCAGCTCGGCAACTACTGGTTCCAGTCGGGGAATCCGAAGTTCTTGGCTGTCAGGCTTAAGGAGGATCATATCGACCTCCATGCCCTTCAGAAGAGCGTCGAGACCGGCACGAGACTTCAAGACCTCGACCTGGCCATGACCAATCCCGTGCCCCTCCTGTTCCAGACGGGTTATCTCACAATAAAGAGATATGACAGGGATTTCGACGAGTATTCCTTAGGATATCCCAACCGCGAGGTGAAGGAGAGCTTCCTGCGAAGTCTGGTGCCTTATTATGTGGAATATGATCGCGGCACATCATCATTCGACGTGAAGAGATTCGTTCAGGAGGTCAGAGGTGGCGACGTGGAGGCTTTCATGAAGCGTTTCCAGGCTCTTTTCGCCGGGTTCCCCTACGACCAGGTCGGTGACTGCGAACTGCACTACCACAACGTGATCTACCTCACCTTCGTGCTCATGGGATTCTACGTGCGCACCGAATACCGCACCAGCGACGGCCGCTGTGACGCCGTGGTGATGACCGATTCGCACATCTACATCTTCGAGTTCAAGTACAACCGCAGCGCCGAGGTGGCTATCCGTCAGATCGACGAGAAGGGCTACGCCCTCCCCTTCGCAGCAGATCCGCGCCAGCTCATAAAGATCGGCGTAAACTTCTCTTCCAAGACGCGCCGCATCGACGACGTGAAGATTGTTAAAGGTTAAAGCGTTAATGGTTAAAGGTTAAAGCATTAAAGGTTATAGCGTTAAAGCGTTAATGGTTAAAGGTTAAAGCATTAAAGGTTAAAGCGTTAATGGTTATAGCGTTAAGGATTGAAAATTAAAGCATTAGGGAGTAAAGGGGATATGCGAGACGCGAAGAGGGGAAAGGAAAGGACTATCGGCAAAATCCGGTAAACAGATGCGTTAGCTATGGGACTGCGGCTTTCCAGCCGCAGCTGCCGTGCACAGTTGACAGACAGCCGACAATCCCCCTTACAGTGCCCGCAAGGTTCGCGGTGAAAAGGCAGGGAATGCATTAATCGGGACGCGGGATTTGTTTTATGAGATAAATAAGTTATCTTTGCGTAAAAATCAGATAGTCATGGCAAGACAAAAATATCCCGTCGGAGTGCAGACCTTCTCCGAGATAATCGAGGGAGGATACGTTTATATCGACAAGACAGATCTCGTTTACAGCCTTACCGAATCCGGCAAGTATATATTTCTGTCGCGACCCAGGAGGTTCGGCAAGAGCCTGCTGCTCTCCACCATCGACGCTTATTTCAGCGGGCGACGCGAGCTTTTCAAGGGTCTTGCCATCGAATCCCTCACTGACGACTGGCAACCCCATCCTGTCTTCCATCTCGACCTAAGCGGTTGCGCGTATCTTGACAAGGACAGCCTCGGGCGACACATCGACATGTATCTTGCGCGGTGGGAGAAGATCTACGGCGACGAGAACAGTGGACGTGACCTTAGCGGACGCTTCGCGAGTCTTTTGGCCGCGGCATCAGAGAAGACGGGAAGAAAGGCTGTTGTGCTTATCGACGAATATGACAAGCCCCTTCTCGACACACTTAATGAAGACCGAAGGGAGATCCATTCCTATTATAAGGAAGTGCTCAGGGGTTTCTACGGATGCCTGAAAAGCAACGACCGGTATCTGAGGTTCGTGATGCTGTCCGGAGTGACAAAGTTCTCACAGGTGAGCATCTTCAGCGGACTGAACAACCTCAGGGATATTTCGATGCTTGAAGGATACTCTACGATATGTGGCATAACGCCGGATGAAATCAACGACCAACTGTTGGAGGGTGTCGATGAACTGGCCCGGAAATACGGGAAAGACCGCGCAGGTATGATGGCCATGCTTAAGGATTATTACGACGGCTATCATTTCGCTGAGGATCTGAGTGATGTGTATAATCCTTATAGCCTCCTGACAGCACTTTATAACAATAAGCTCGGCAACTACTGGTTCCAGTCGGGGAATCCGCGGTTCCTTGTAACTCGCCTTAAGGAAGAAAACATTGATCTATACAGACTGCAGAAAAGTGTGGAGACAGGCACAAAACTTCAGGATATCGATCTGGTGATGGTCAATCCTTTGCCGCTGCTTTTTCAGAGCGGTTATCTCACCATCAAGGGATATGATATGGACTTCGATGAATACACTCTTGGATATCCCAATCGTGAAGTAAAGGAGAGCTTTTTGCGCAGTCTCGTGCCCTGTTACATTGAAGATGATAAGGGGATTTCTCCTTTCGATGTGAAGAGGTTTGTCCGGGAAGTTGAGGGTGGCGACGTGGAGGCCTTCATGAAGCGTTTCCAGGCTCTTTTCGCCGGGTTCCCCTACGACCAGGTCGGTGACTGCGAACTGCACTACCACAACGTGATCTACCTCACCTTCGTGCTCATGGGATTCTACGTGCGCACCGAATACCGCACGAGCGACGGCCGCTGTGACGCCGTGGTGATGACCGATACGCACATCTACATCTTCGAGTTCAAGTACAACCGCAGCGCCGAGGAGGCGATCCGTCAGATCGACGAGAAGGGTTACGCCCTCCCTTTCGCAGCAGATCCGCGCCAGCTCATAAAGATCGGCGTAAACTTCTCTTCCGAGACGCGCCGCATCGACGACGTGAAGATTGTTAAAGGCTAAAGCGTTAATGGTTAAAGGTTAAAGCGTTAAAGGTTATAGCATTAAAGGTTAAAGCATTAAAGGTTAAAGCATTAAAGGTTAAAGTATTAAAGGTTAAAGCGTTAAAGATTATAGCGTTAAAGGTTATAGCGTTAAAGGTTATAGCGTTAAAGGTTAAAGAGTTAAAGGTTAAAGAGTTAAGGATTGAAGATTAAAGGATTAGGGATTAAAGGGGATATGCGAGACGCGAAGAGGGGAAAGGTCTACCGGCAAAATCCGGTAAACAGATGCGTTAGCTATGGGACTGCGGCTTTCCAGCCGCAGTTGCCGTGCACAGCTGACAAAACCGCAAAAGATTTCCCACAAAGATTGTAAAGTTCGCGCATAAGGGTGAAAAGTGAAGAACTAAGAGGGAAAAAACTGTGTGACTTAAAAGCATCTTATCTTAATTATCTGCGAAACAAAAAATACAAAACTAAAGAAATAGAATAGGATTCCTCTGAAAGAGAAGTCTTTATCAATCCATCTTTCAACGACTTAATAATTGAGAATAACAGTAAAAGGGATGACCCAGGGTTGCTATGTGCAACCCTGGGTCATCCCTTTCTTCATCCATTATCAAACCTTCATCCATCCAATTGTTAAATGGCATTTTACCGCACCTAACTTCCGAATATTCAATAGCTTCACCCACTCCAACCGTTCTAATGTTAAAAATATGTTAATGATTCTTAACATTTCTTTTACACTAATTAACTATTGGGGGGGGCATTTTAATTTTTTTGACTTACATTTGCACAAGTTTTGAGATTAGTCCCTTGCCAACAACATTGGGGAAAATCATGAAAGACTTAATAGCTACTTATCTGGGA
Source organism: uncultured Muribaculaceae bacterium (assembly GCA_910588245.1). Lineage (GTDB taxonomy): Bacteria > Bacteroidota > Bacteroidia > Bacteroidales > Muribaculaceae > Lepagella. The sequence continues at coordinate 55,039 of CAJUQP010000008.1, forward strand.
ACAAAATAACCACAATTAATAATTTTCAATAACTAAAACCAAAACCTATGAAACCAAAATTTTTCTTAGGAATGCTTCTTTTGGGAGGCTTGGCTCTCAACAGTTGCGTGGACGATACAGAGTCGGCTTCTGTTCAGGAAGTCCGCCAAGCTCATGCCGAGAAACTTCAATCGCTTGCTGACTTGAAAAAGGCTGAGGCACAAGCTGCAATCATCACAGCTAATGCCGAGAAAGTGGCACAGGAGGCTATAGACAACTATAACCGTGCTTTGGCAAAGGCACAAGAGGCTGAGGCTGCCTATCAGAAGGCTCTCGCAGACGGGGAAGCAGTTCGCGCAGAGGAAGCAAAAATCAATGCAGAGAAAGCTCGCATGGATCTTGAAAACTATGCCAAGCAAGTGGAGGTAAGCGCAGCTGAACTTGAATGGCGACTCTTGGAGCAGCAAAAGCAAATCGTTATTGCGAAAAAAGCTCTTGAAGACAAGATCAAAGAATCCGAGCCCAACAAGGCTAAAGAACTGCAGGAACTTCTTGATACCTATTCCAGCTATGCCGAAGCACTCAGGACTAAACAATCTACAATGGCACAGGAAAAGATTCGTCTTGCTCAGCTTAAGGCCGGTCTCGTAACTGCCAAAGAAGTGCTTGAGGCACAGATTGCTACCCAACAGAATAATATAACAGATTGGGAAGCTGACAACGCCGAAGATCAGGCGGCAATCGACACTTATATGAAATATACCTCAATACTTGATGCGGAAAAGGCAATGAAAGCCGCTCAGGAAGAGGCAAATGTGCTTTCAAGTGTTTATTCGAACAAATACGCTGCATATCAATTGCAGGTCATGAAAAGAAATGACGCAAATAGCACACTTAGAAATTCAGCTTATGTCCAGAACGTCCGCAAACTTCTCTCTACAACAAGTATTGAGAATTGGAGCATAGGAATGCGCACCGTCAAGAACGTTTATGGCATGTATGCCACCAAGACGGGAAAAGATCCCATCATGATTTTCAGTGGTAACTCCTATGAGACCAAATACGTTGATTATTCAAATGCAGAAGGACTGACGGTAAACAGCGTATCTTATACGGTATATCCAACTTACTATGATCCAGCAAAAGACGGATTTGCCAATTATGAGAAAGCTGTAAAGGCTGATATCGAAGCTAATCAGGGAGCCGTCCTCACTGCCGCAAAGACTGAATATACTAAAAAGGAGAATGCGCAGAAGACAGCCGCCACGGCCAAGGAGACAGCAGACGCCGCTCTTAAGGCTGCTCAAGCTGTAGTTACCACCGCCGGTGACAATGCAACCGAGGCTCAGAAACAAGCTGTCAAAGATGCCCAAGTTGTAGTGACGACTGCAAAAGCAGATCTTGACACAGCAAATGCCGAACTTGCAACCGCCAAGACAGCTGTGGACACGGCACAAAAAGCTCTTGACAATGTCAACAAGCAACTTGCCGCCAACAAGGCCCTCTATGATGCAGCTGTCGCAGGAGCCGCTACAAACGAGGCAAACATGAAAGCTTACAATGAAGCTTCTCTCACTACAGCAAAGGCACGGGTTGAAAGCAATATCGCCAACTATAATTGGAGTGTAAAGAATTCTGAATATTGGGCATTATATAACATTGTTAATAATAGCGAAGTTGGAGGAAGTGTCCAGGAGAAGATTGATGATCTACAGGCAAACATTGATCAGCGCAATAATGATATCAAAGAAGCGAATGAAACGATTGCCGAGATTCAGGCCAAGCTTGATGCCGGTGATGATCCTTCATCCCTCATTGACATTCAAGAACTCGAAGCCCAGATCGCCACTATGGAGACCGAGGTGACTGTACTTCAGAAGAAGGTAGACCTTGCCAAGGCTGCTCTCGACGCTGCTATGGCTGAGGATGCTCCCGCTGAGTAATTTAGTCCCCGTAAAACGGCAAACAATTTAAAAGTAGAAAAAATGAAACTTCACAGACTTTTAATTTCAGCCGTTCTACCCATGATGTGTCTTACCGTCGCCGCTCAGGAGAGCGACAATACCCCGCAGAAGGGGGACTTCACCGTAGCGGCTACGGTAGGATACAACAGTTTTACAAATGTCTCCGCTCTCCCCGGAAACCTCACCGACTACGAGGCTTCGGCCATCTCCAACCTATGGAGCGACAAGAAGCTGATGGTCGGGTTCGAAGGCGGATGGTTCGTCGGAGACAGATGGAAACTTAATCTGGGAGGAGGACTGAACTTCACCCACAACCCCGGTTATCCGGATCTACCCGGAACAATCGACGGGACCACAGGTGACGACACCTTGGGAGAGATACCCAACTACAGGGCCGTGGCAAGCCAGTATTCATGCAACTACAACGTGTATACAGGCCTCGACCGCTACTTCTCTTTCCCCAATGTCAGCAACCTGATGTGGTACACCGGAGTGCGTGTAGGCTTCGCCTACGCCCTCAACGAACAGAAATACGACGAATGGACTTCGATGGGCAAGTCCGTAGGCCAGACCTGGAGTCTCCGCGGAAGCCTTACCCTCGGATTCGATTACTACCTGCTCCCGGCAATGTATGTCGGTGTCTCGGTCGATCCGTTTGCGTATTCCTACAACATGACTACCTACCGTCCGCAGGAGGGGCTATCTTCGCTCGAGGCTGACAGCAGCAATTTCTCGATCCTGGCAGCCCCAACCCTAAAGATCGGATTCAAATTCTAACCAAAGCAAACAATACAAAAAAATAACCTATGAAACAGAAACTTTTCTTAGGAGCACTTCTCTTGGGAGCTTTGACTCTCAACAGCTGTGTCGACGACACAGAGAACATTGGCGTCACCAACGTACGCCAGGCAAAAGCCGAGCAGATAAAGGCTTTGGCCGAATACAACAAGGCCGAGGCCGAGGCTAAAATCACTAAGGCCAACACTTTCAAGGCCGCTCAGGAAGCCTTGGCAGAATATAAGAATGCATTGGCCGCTGTGGAAGAAGCCAAAGCGGCAGTCCGTCAGGCGCAGGCCGAAGGTAAAGCCGCTGATGCGGAAAGAGCCCAGATTATTCTTCAGCAGGCACAGATGGATCTCCAGAACTATGCCAAACAGGTTGAAGTGAATGCGGCAGCCTTGGAAGCAAGCCTTCTTAATTGGCAGAGACGCATAATAGAGAAACAAATGGAGCTACAGGCTGAAATCAAAGGTTCATCCCCCGATGAAGCTGTCGAACTTCAGAAACTTCTCAAAGCCTATACAGATGCCTCTTCCGCAGTTTCATCAACCGAAGCATCTCTTGCAAGGACTCGCCTTTCCTTGGAAAGTGTAAAGGCAGGACTTCTTTCCACGAAAGAGGGATATGAGCAAACAATCACACTCAATCAAAACAACATTAAGGAGGCTCAGGACGATATCGCAGAATTGGAAGCTCAGCTTGCCGTCTATGAGGGATACACCAATGTAACTGAAGCAAATGATGCTCTTGAAAAAGTCAAAGAGCAAATCCCAGTCCTGCAAGACACATATAAGGATCTCTATGCTGCGTATTTGTTGCAGAACGACAAGCTGAACAATGCTTACAATGCAATGGAGAACTCGGCATATAAGCAGAACGTGAAAAAAATCGAATATCAGCTCATTAATAATGAGAATTGGAACTGGTATTGGAATATAATTACGGATGGATACACCAATTCCGATAATATGTACATTGTAACGTCAATTTACGCAGCTTCGTATAAATTGAATACTACTACAGGAATTTGGGGAGAAGTAAAGATCCCCGTCTTCAATGGAGATGTTCCTGTCAAGAAGGAGGTCGAGTATTCTTATGCTGAAGGGCAGAAAATTGAAACGCAGCCTTACTATGTCTACAATGACTACTACATGCCTGTAAAGGATGGTTTCACAAAATTTGAAGCAGCTGTAAAAGCTGACATCAAAGCCACAGAACAGAAAGCGCTCGATGATGCCAAGGCTGAGTACACTAAAAAAGAGACTGCGCAGAAAGCAGCCGCCACAGCCAAGGAGGCAGCAGATGCCGCACTCAAGGCTGCTCAGGCAGCATTGACCGCTGCCGGCGACAATGCAACCGAAGCCCAGAAAAAAGCTGTAAAAGATGCCGAAGGCACTGTAGCATCTGCCAAAGCTACTCTTGACACAGCAAATGCCGAACTTGCAACAGAGAAAGACAATGTCGAGAATGCTCAGAATGCACTGGATGCTGTCAACGAGAAGCTTGCCGAGATTAAAGCCATCTATGACACAGCCGTTGCCGGAGTATCGGACAATGAGGCCAATATGAAGGCTTACAATGACGAATCGCTCAAAGCAGCTCAGGCATGGGTGGCTCAAGACAAGGCTGAGAATACTCTTACTCTCAAGAATTCAGAAAAGAGATCGTTACAGAACATCGTCAACAATGGTGGGAATATTCTCTATGAGATCAAGTATCTCAAGGAGCAGATCGAAAGCAAGAACAATGATATCGCCGGCTACGAGAAAGCTATCAAGGATGCCGAGGCTGAACTCGCCAAGGGAGATGATGCAAGCAAGCTTAAACTCATACAGTGGTATGAAAATAGCATTGCTATATTGGAGACCCAGTTAAGCGTTCAACAAAAAGTATATGACGCTGCCAAGGCTGCTCTTGACGCTGCCATGGCTGAGGATGCTCCCGCTGAGTAATTTAGTCCCCGTAAAACGGCAAACAATTTAAAAGTAGAAAAAATGAAACTTCACAGACTTTTAATTTCAGCCGTTCTACCCATGATGTGTCTTACCGTCGCCGCTCAGGAGAGCGACAATACCCCGCAGAAGGGGGACTTCACCGTAGCGGCTACGGTAGGATACAACAGTTTTACAAATGTCTCCGCTCTCCCCGGAAACCTCACCGACTACGAGGCTTCGGCCATCTCCAACCTATGGAGCGACAAGAAGCTGATGGTCGGGTTCGAAGGCGGATGGTTCGTCGGAGACAGATGGAAACTTAATCTGGGAGGAGGACTGAACTTCACCCACAACCCCGGTTATCCGGATCTACCCGGAACAATCGACGGGACCACAGGTGACGACACCTTGGGAGAGATACCCAACTACAGGGCCGTGGCAAGCCAGTATTCATGCAACTACAACGTGTATACAGGCCTCGACCGCTACTTCTCTTTCCCCAATGTCAGCAACCTGATGTGGTACACCGGAGTGCGTGTAGGCTTCGCCTACGCCCTCAACGAACAGAAATACGACGAATGGACTTCGATGGGCAAGTCCGTAGGCCAGACCTGGAGTCTCCGCGGAAGCCTTACCCTCGGATTCGATTACTACCTGCTCCCGGCAATGTATGTCGGTGTCTCGGTCGATCCGTTTGCGTATTCCTACAACATGACTACCTACCGTCCGCAGGAGGGGCTATCTTCGCTCGAGGCTGACAGCAGCAATTTTTCGATCCTGGCAGCCCCAACCCTAAAGATCGGTTTCAAATTCTGAAATAACGCCTTGTCCGCGGAGAGTCAAACACCCCATGGGCTTCTGTAAGCGGCAACCAACCGCGGATAAGGCATGACCGTAAAACATTTTTTAATGTGGTGAGAAGACGGGTAGCCCCCTTTTTATCTCGTTGTCAAGGTGTGGCCCCTCTTCATTTTTCAAGTCTGAAGGACGCGATGACGTGATGTCAGCGCGCCCTTCTCCTTTTTACAATTAGTAATTAGAAATTTGCAATTAGCAATTGCTGAAAGCCTTTTTTACAATTTGCAATTAGAAATTTGCAATTAGCAATTGCTGAAAGATGATTTTATAATTACGGAAATGAAATCATCGGTTTCGGGGAGTTAATACGGCTTTGCGTAATCTATCATCAATTATAATCATCCGGCAACTATCAATTATAAGCCGGGGCGAGAGGCGGGATTGAAGAATGTCGATATTGTGCTATAGAAAGTCGATATTTTCATAGAATATGGCGGATAATCGCTGTAATTTTGTAAATTGGTTGAAATCGTTTAAATTTGCATGTAATTCATACAGACCTATACGACGTGACATCATCCTACAACACGGCATAACACCCATCCACAATATGAACAGACTTGACATTCTGCTGGCCATAGCAATGGCAGCATCGCCCGGGGTCGCGGCCATCAACGCGGCATCACCTGCCGGAACAAATTCCGGCAACAATCCGCTGACCCTGATCTTCGACCGTCCCGCAGACTTCTTCGAGGAGACTTTCGTGATCGGCAACGGCACACAGGGAGCTATCGTTTACGGCAATCCATCGCGTGAACGGCTATCGCTCAACGACATCACTTTCTGGACAGGAGGCCCTGACACGGCAGTATATTCCCCCGGCGCATACAAGGCGATACCGGATATCCGCGCCGCTCTCGACAAGGGAGATTATGCTCTCGCCGAACAGCTCCAAAAGAAGGTGCAGGGCCACTACACGGAAAACTATCAGCCCATCGGCAACCTATTCATAGATTTCGCCGACAAATCGCAGCCCGAGAACTACCGGCGCACGCTCGACCTCAACACCGCCCGCGTGAAGACCACATACACGAAGGGGGGCAACGAGATAACTACGGAATATCTCGCATCGGCGCCCGACAGCCTGATAGCGGTGAGGATACGCTCACAGCGTCCTATCAACCTGTCGCTGAGTTTCGAATCTCCGGTGAAATACAGCGTGACCTCCTCCGGTTCGCGTATAATGGCTGAAGGACAGGCCGGCACGCACTCGCTCCCGTCGTATGTGGAGGGAAACCTTGCCAAAAATCTTACATATGAGGGGGAACGAGGCATACGGTTCCGCACCGATATCTCAGCATACACCCCCGCAGGAAAGATCACGGCCACCCCTCAGGGAAGCCTTGACGTGGCAGGCACCACCGACCTCACCATCTACGTCACCATAGCCACAAACTTCGCGGGAGCATCCGCCGATCCCAACACCGCGGGCGTAGACTATAAAGGACGCGCCGACCGTCTGGCCGACAAAGCCTTGCAAGCCGGTTTCATGAAGATCGCCGACCGCCAGCTCGCCGACTATTCAGAGCTTTTCTCGCGCGTGACAATCGACTTCGGCGACTCTCCGGCGGCATACAACGCAATGCCGACGGGAAAGCGACTGATGCAATATACCGACGCCCACACCTACGACCCCGACCTGGAGGAACTCTACTTCCAATACGGCCGCTATCTGCTGATCAGCTGCTCGCGCACTCCCCGCGTGCCAGCGAATCTCCAGGGGCTATGGAATGAATCCCTGCTTCCGCCATGGAGTTCGAACTACACCTCCAATATCAATCTGGAGGAGAACTACTGGCCGGCAGAGGTGACCAACCTGAGCGAGCTGCACATGCCTATGCTCACATTCATCAGCCAGCTTCCCACTACCGGGGAGACGACAGCCCGCGAGTATTACGGAGCGAAGCGCGGATGGAGCCTGGGGCACAACACCGACATCTGGGCAATGACAAATCCCGTAGGACTCCGCGGAGGCGATCCCTCATGGGCCAACTGGAACACCGGAGGCGCCTGGGTGGTATCGCATATCTGGGAACACTACCTCTTCACGCAGGACAAGGCCTTCCTGCGCGAATATTATCCCCTGCTCAAGGGCGCGGCGGAATTCTGTCTCGACTGGATGACGGAAGACAAGGAGGGACATCTCATCACATCGCCCGCCACATCGCCGGAGAATAAATTCATAGCTCCCGACGGTAAAGCCTACGCCACAAGCGCCGGAAACTATTCCGACATAGCAATGATCCGCGAGTGTCTCGAAGACGCCTTAGCGGCTGCGAAAACGCTTAATACGGATGCGTCCCTGCGAAAGGAGATAACCAAGGCCCTCGCACGCATGAAACCATACAGGGTCGGATCGAAAGGGCAGCTTCAGGAATGGGTGGAGGATTTTCCCGAGCAGGATCCGCAGCACCGCCACCAGAGCCATCTCTACGGACTTTTCCCCGGCCATCACATATCGGTGGAGAAGACTCCCGAACTCGCGAAAGCCGCGGCCCGCACCCTTGAGATAAAAGGAGAAAACACCACAGGATGGAGCACCGGATGGCGCGTGAACCTCCTCGCCCGACTCGCCGACTCGGAGAAGGCTTATTCAATGTACCGCCGGCTGCTGAAATACGTAAGCCCCGACAACTTCAGGGGGTATGACGCACGCCATGGCGGAGGCACGTATCCCAACCTCCTCGATGCCCACGCACCTTTCCAGATCGACGGCAACTTCGGTGGCACTGCCGGAGTGGCGGAGATGCTCCTGCAGTCCACTCCCGAGACGATCACTCTTCTCCCGGCCCTCCCCGACCAGTGGGAATCGGGTAGTTTCAAAGGTCTGAAAGCCCGCGGAGGCTTCGAGATAGATGCCGACTGGACAGGGAAAGCCGTCAGAAACCTGACCATAAGCTCGCAGAAAGGCGGGAAGACAACCCTTCTCGTCAACGGCAAGAAGACATCCGTATCCCTTAAGCCGGGCGAATCAAAGACGCTACAGTGGTAAAGGTTAAAGTATTAAAGCTTTAACCTTTCCACCCCCTCCGTATTCCTGATAGAGCATGATCAGATGGGAGGCGCTCCAGCTGAAATGGGGAGCCTTGAGACGCTCACCGGTATGGGTGCCGTAGTTCTCATGGATCGGGGCTCCCTCCTTCAAGCCATCAAGACGGTCGAACACCTGACGCGTATAGGCGTCGGCAAGATCGTCATGGCCGTAATTGCGCAGTCCGCTGATGGCGAAATAGGTCTGGTCGAGCCATATCGGGCCTCTCCAGTAGCCGCGGGGATTATACTTCGGGTTGTCGGCAGCGATGGTCGGGAAAGGTATATAAGTGGAAAATTTCGTGGTGTCCTGCAGCACAGGCATCATTGCCTCCACCTGCTCAGGCTTCGCGAGACCGGTCCAGAGCATAGTGTACGCCTCGCAGCCGGGATCGCCCACAGAGCGGCGGTCGCCAAGATGGCGGTCGAAGAAGAATTTACGCTCCGGATCAAAGAAATAGTCGGCTATGCGATCCGTTTGGTCAGGGGCGTCAAACCTCTCCCCTAATATGGCGGCGAATTTCTTAAGATAGCGGCATTCATTGGCAAGATAGGCGTTGAGGTCAACGCTCTCCTGATCCATGCTCCAGGCATCTTTCTCCTCATTGTTGGGGAGCATCGTCACATCGTCGAACCGGATAGCGTTGTCCATGCCGCTCTCCCATGCGGCAGCCTCGAGCGTGCCGTCGACAGATCCATATTCGCATATGCCGTTGGCGTCATGGTCGCGTTTGGCATACCACCACTTGTAATAGGCCAGAAGTTGCGGATACATCTCTGCGAGAAACTCCCTGTCGGCCGTAGCCTCCCATATCTTGTCGACAGCCCAGCACACCAGCGGGGGTTTGGAATCGCGCGCGTTGTTCTCGGCAGGATCGGTATATATGCAGTCTATCACCATTCCGTCGGGTTGCTGGTAATCAAACATCGCCCGGATATTATTCTTGGCGAGCTCCGGATCGAAAGCCGCCGCGCCCGCTGAGAACCGCCAGCTGTCCCAGGCCCAGAGGCCCACGAAATATCCCACGGCGTGACTCGGGATGATACCGTCGTGGAGAAGGCCGCCGCGTGCCACCCGGTGGTTTGAGACCAGAGTGGTGATCGCCTTCACCGCTATACGGTCATATTCGTCGGGCATGTCGTCGCGAAGCGTCTTGCGCAGATAATCCTCCCAGCGCCGTCCGTTTTCGGCAAGTGCCGAAGCAGGATCGCTGAGTATGGAGTCTATCCTCTCCGCGCTCGCGTCGTAGTCCTCCCTGTCAGCGAAGAAACTTATCACGACATGATCTGAATCCCTGACAGGGGTGCGGGCCACATAATTGCCGGCGTCGACCTTTATCTCCGTCTCCGGAGCAAAAGTGAGAGCCACTATCTCGCCGGAAGGATGGGAGGCCAGCACAGTGTTGCCCACCTGCTCCAACGAAATCTCAGGGGCCCACTCCAGACCGGTGTAGCTCAACCCCTTCCCCGTGGTGTTCTCCACGCTCAGCAGCGCTGAAGAGGCATCTATAAAGTTGAGCCTCTGCCCTATGCGGCCGTTGCCGAAAGCGGAACCTATGTGAAGTTCTCCGGGATAATAGCACACGGAGTCGGGACTCCCCTTCCCGCCATCGGCAGGAGTGACGGTGACAGCCGACTTGGCCATCCACTGACGGCGGTTCATGTCGAGGCTGAACGGGCCGCAGAAGCCGTCGGTCCATGCCGCGCGCTCCGGAGAGGTGAATCCGAACCAGGCCCCCGCGTCGGTAAACCATCCTGTGCACCGGTGAAGGGTGTCGGGGGTGTAGGATATGTCGAAAATATCAGGAAATCCGTATCTGATGTTCTCGGAAGCGGAGGCCCGCACACAAGAGATCGTGGCGGCGCCCCCGGCTCCGAAAAGCAAAGCAATGAGTATGAAGAATAGTGTGTTGCGTCTCATAATCAAAGTTATTGTCTTGTTGTTCTATGATGCCTGACGCCGGATGTCAGCGTATGGCGGATAAGGTATCGCTCCCTTTGACGGGCTTCAACGTGAATCCGAAGCTACGCTCCACGGGTGAGACAGTGTATTCCGGATGCACCTGCGCACCCCACGTGTTGTCGCCGCCGACACCCATCACCATATGGTCTATGTTGACGGTCACCATATCTTTAGGCACTATGCTTCCGCCGTGGCGGCGCTCGATATGGGCAGGCACGTATTCAAGGTCGGATGCAGGGAAATTCCAAGCGCCCATGTTGAGCGGGGAATCGCCGCTGACGAGGAATCCGTTGCCATCCTTGTCGCGGAAAGCCATCCAGCGCACATCGCAATGGTTGCCGGTCTCCTGGGCACGCACATAGGGATGATACTGATTCCATACCGTAGAGCTGTATCTCCCCATCAGGGCCGACTCAAAGCGGTCGGGATAGCTCTCGCCGGGTCCGCGGCCATACCATTCCATCATGTCGTATGCGCCGGGAAGAGTCATCGTCATGCCAAGCCTCGGGATCTCGGGAAGGTCGATATTTCCGGGCACGAAACGGCATGCCACATGAAGCGAACCGTCGGCAGACGGGCGATATTCGGTCTCAAGGCGAAGATCGAGTTTCGGATGGCGATGTGTGACTCTCAGCACTTCCGCGCCACCTGTGTCACGGGTCCTCTCCATGGAAACGAGCTGCATCTCCTGCGAAGCGGTCTTCCATACGGCGCAGCGGTCGAGATGGCCATTGGGTATGTCATTGTCGGTGAGCGGGCGCCAGAAGTTGTAACGCAACGGGGAGAGAAGCATCTCGCGTCCGTCGGAGCTCCACGACTCCAGGGAGCCGTCGCGCCCGGAGAATCTTAATGTGTTGCCGGCGCATGTGTAGGTCACGGATCCTCCGTCGCCGATCTTGCCTTCAGCTCCTTTGTCTGAGGCTTCCGCAGGAGCACGGAAAGGGGTAAGGGCCCATTGCGCGTTGGCCACCTCGTGGCCCGCGGGCACCATCGGCGCATCCTTCTTAGTGTAGGCGCGCAGGGTCAGGAAATATTCCCCGTCGGAGGGTGTATCGCCGCAGGGCACACTGATCCTGCCGCTCTCTCCGGCTTTCAGCGGCGGCAGAGCGATCTCCCCTTCCCTGACTACGGCACCGTCGCGCAGAAGCTCCCAGCGGAGACCGTAGCCGTCGAGAGGAAGGAAATCATGGCGATTGACCACCTCCACCTCCCGGCCTGTGAACTCCACAGGCTTGAAATGAATGTACTGCAACACTTTCTTCACCTCGGCGAGATGAGGATGGGGCACACGTGCCGCATCGACAAGACCGTTGGTGCAGAAATTGGAGTCGTTGACGACGCCGGCGAAACCGAGGTCGCCTCCGAAAGCCCATATCTTGCGGCCGTTGCTGTCTTTACGGTCGAAAGCCTGGTCTACCCAGTCCCAGATGAACCCTCCCTGAAGCTGATCGTATTTGTATATCAGATCCCAGTAGCCTCTCAGATTGCCCACGCTGTTGCCCATGGCATGGGCATACTCGCACAGGATCAGCGGACGGGCGTCGCGCTGGTTCACGTGGCGCATAAGAGCCCACGGACGGGCATACATCGGGCAGTATATGTCGCTCTTGGCATTGTAGCCTCCACCTTCATACTGCACCGGACGACTCGGGTCAGTGCGGTGAGCGTAGTCGTACAAGGTCTCGAAATGGCGTCCGTAGCCCGACTCGTTGCCCATCGACCATGTGACGATGCAGGAGAAATTACGGTCGCGGGCCATCATGCGCCCCATTCTCTCAAGGAAAGGTATCTCCCAGCCCTCCATATTGGCGAGCGTGCCGTCGGGATGGGCTTCCATGCCGTGGCTCTCGATATTGGCCTCGTCGACCATATAGAGGCCGTATTCGGTGCAGAGTTCATACCATTGCCAGTTGTTGGGATAATGGCAGTTGCGCACACTGTTGATGTTGTTGAGCTTCATGAGGCGGATATCCTCGAGCATGGAGCCAACATCGATCGTGCGTCCCTTGAGAGGATCATGCTCATGGCGGTTCACTCCCTTGAAGAGCACAGCTTTACCGTTGACGAGCTGCTGTCCGCCGCGCATTTCCACGGTGCGGAAACCGAAAGGATGGGTAAACGACTCAACATCCTTTCCGTCAGCGTCACGGTGGGTAACGGTCAGAGTGTAGACGGCAGGCGCCTCCGCATTCCATGGAAGAGCGTTCTCCACAGTATGCCGGAATTTTAAAACACTGTCGGAAGCGTTGGAGATTGCATGGCTTCCGCTCCATATCGCGTTGCCGTCTTTCGAGAGGCGCACGTCTACCTTGTGGCCTGCCTGCGGACGCAGCATCTTCACCTCAAGAGCCATGTCGCCGTCGCGGTAGGCATTGACGAGCGGAGCATCGAGCCTGAAATCGGATATGCGGGAGGCGGGACGGGCGGTCAGCGAGACAGAACGCTCTATGCCGCTGTATTTCCAATAGTCCTGTCCCTCGAGATACGAACCGTCGCTGTAGCGGTAAGCCTTCACGGTGAGCCGGTTCTTCCCACGTTTTGTCTTGCCGTTGATCCGGAACACCGACGGCAGACGGCTGTCTTCGGCATATCCCACAGGTTCGTCGTTGACCCAGACATAGTATGCCGACTCCACCCCCTCGAACTCAAGGAAAAGATCCAGGCCGTCCCATCCCGACGGCACGGTGAACTCCCTCTGGTAGACACCCACGGGATTGTAGTCGGAAGGAACATAGGGGGGATTTGCAGGGAAAGGATAGCGTGTGTCGGTATATATCGGGGCATCAAAACCCTGTAGCTCCCAACTTCCCGGCACCTCTATCGAGGCCGGCTTACGCAATGGTTTGCGGTGGATATCAGGAGGGCAGAGCGAATCATTCCTGAAATAAAGAAATTTCCATGTGCCGTCGAGTGATACGCGCCGCTGGCCCTCGCTTGAGGCGTAACGACGCGAGGCGGGAAGCGCCCTGTTGGCCTCCGCCGCTTTCTCGGTGACAAACGGTAGCATATGCGCTCCCATAGGCTCGCGGCCTATGGCGTTGATCCTCTGGTCTTGCCATGGAGGCGATGCAAGCGCCCCCATGGCCGACGCAGCGGCTAAAACGATTGTAAATATTGTTGTTCTCATGATATGGTTTTCTTGTAGATAAGAGAATAAACCAGGAAGATGAAAAAGCCCTGTCCTCCCCTTTCCCCGTGAATTCTTATGTCAGCCTCCTCAATACGGCAGAGGTCAAGCCAGGCTGCAGAAGAACGTCACCAGGAAGGGGACGCTGAAATCCACCACAAATCCATGATAGATCGAGAGGATGACAAATTCCTTGCCGGAGACATTGGTGATGATAGGCAGCGTAGTGTCCATAGATGTGGCGCCTCCCGAGCTTATGGGTGCCAGAGGGCCGAAGAAGCGGGCAAGCAACGGCGCCCCGAGCAGAGTGATGATCTCACGCGCTATGTTGGCGAGCAGGGCTACCGTGCCGAGCTCCGCGCCGCGATATTCGGTGATGAATATGCTCGACAGGGAGTAATAGCCGAATCCGCTTCCCACGGCGAGCACATCCGTGATATGACGCCAGGGCATCAGCAACGCTATGAGGCAACATCCGGCGAGGGTGCCGACAATGGTGACGACGGGAAGCAGCAGGAGCCTCGGATGGAGGGTGCGGAGCCCCTTGAGGGCCCCGAGATCGTTGCCGACTCCTATGCCTACGCAGAGCATCAGGCATGCAAGTGCCACGAAACTTATGTCGAACCCGAACTGGTCGATATGGATCCAGTCCATACCTCCGGCTATGACACCGAGGATGAAGAATCCGACTATGATCATGCTCCCCTTCATTTCCTTGCGGCCTCCCTGCCGCTGCGCGCCCGGCGCCACAGGAAGAGAGCCAGAAGCGCGCTCCCGGCCACTCCTCCTGCCGCCACAGCTATGGCCTCAAGGCCAAGTGAGGCTATTCCTCTGATTATCCTCTCATCGCCTCCGACTTCCACTCCCAGCAAAAAGAGAAGCACCCAGATAAGGAAATTCGTCACTTTCCCGAGATATGTCAGCTTCCTGCGGCGCAGCAGCCATCCTATGGCGATGCCCGAAGCCATGATAAGAATAATCTTGAACATATTGATGTCTTAGTTTAAATTGATAAAAAAATATAATCTATTATTTGACACTGAGATACCGTTTATTCCCTTCCACCCCGTTTGCCTTTGCCGGACATAAACGGAATGTGAAATCCATCTTTCTCGCCGGAATCAGATATGGCTCATGCGGGAAGGCACCCCACGATGTATCACCACCTACACCCATCTGCTTCAAGTCTATATTCCATGTCACCATGTCTTTAGGTTTTATATCAGATGTGTGGCGCTGCGACTTACGGAGTCCGGGCTCATCAAGATCCTCAGTCGGGAATAGATAAGCACTGCTGCTGAACAGAGGTTCACCTATAGCCATAATACCGTTACCGTTCTTGTCTGTAAGGCTCATCCAACGCACATCAGTTTTATTGCCATTCTCCTGCGGACGGTCATAGGCGAAATACTGATCTGCGACACTTCCTTTGAAATGGCCTACAAAAGATGACGTGTTACGGTCTATGTAATTCTCCTGAGGACCTCTGCCAAGCCATTCCATCTCATCATACTGTCTGTTGAGAGTAAGGCTTACTCCGAAGCGCGGCATGAGAGGCAATGTGTCATTCGCGGGGACGAAAGTGCAGTTTACATAGAGATCTTTTTCCGGAGTAAATAAATAACGAACCGTGAATTCTGAATTATCAACTGATTCCGGGAGCTGATAACGAGATACAATCTCATATCCGTCGTTATTGAGATTATTTTTCTCAAAGGAAACAAGCTTTGCATCACGTCCGGCCTCACGCCAGGCCCTCAGAGTCTTATTCATTCCGTTGCCCATATCATTATCTGTCACAGGGCGCCAGAAATTAGGACGGAGACCTTCTTTTATCATCTCAGTGCCATTATTTTTAAATGAACACAGACTTCCTGTCTTCTTGTCAAATCCGACGCTTACCTCACCATTGCTAAAGACAACCATTCCGTCGGTTTCCGACTCAGATACATTACCTTTGGAAACATTCCTTTCAACAGCCTTGTAAAATGGCAATGCAACCTGTTCGGAAGCAAGTAATGTACCGGCCTTTAGCAAACCATCGTCCACCTTTTTCGCAGCATAAAAATTGATAAAGTATTCTACACCGGGCTCAGGATTAATTTGCGGGAAGGAAGCCTTTACAACTCCTTTTTCCTGAGGAGCGATCTCTACATTATCAAACTTGCCTTCAGCCAAAATATCGCCATTACCTTCAACTCTCCAGGAGAAATCAAAGTCATCGAGATTTGTGAAGAAATATTTGTTTTTAAGTTCCACCAATCCCTCATGATAGTCAAGTAATTTAAAGGCTACATTCTGGTACACCTTCTTCACCTCATGGATATGAGGTTTCAAGGTGCGGTCGGCGGTTACAAGTCCGTTCATACAGAAATTAGCACTGCTGGGAGTTCCCTCAGGCGCAAGATCGCCCCCGTATGCCCAATATGGAGTGCCGTCAGCTGTTTCGGCATAAAGGCCCTGATCTACCCAATCCCAGATATGACCACCCTGAAGTGATGGGTATTTTTCTATCACATCCCAGTAATCTTGAAGATTACCCTCACTATTTCCCATGGCATGGGCATATTCGCAAAGAATCAGAGGTTTTTTGGGCATATAAATGGAATGGTGAAGAAGCACGTCAAGTTTCTTATACATCGGGCAATATATGTCGGTATACGGCAGCTCATTGCCGGCATCCTCAGAATGTACGGGACGGCGAGACTTATCATTAGCATGGATCCAGTCGTATGTAGCCTGGAAATTACAGCCGGAACCTGTCTCATTTCCAAGCGACCAGATTATCACACAAGGATGGTTTTTGTCTCTCTCAAACATACGTTCGGTGCGGTCAATAAACGCTTTCTGCCATTCCGGCTGATTTGCAAGACAGCGATCAGGCTTATATCCCATACCGTGGCTCTCTATATTAGCCTCGTCGACGACATACATGCCATATATATCGCAGAGTTCATACCACCTCGGATCATTAGGATAATGAGAAGTACGCACACTGTTGATGTTGTTCTCTTTCATAAGCTTCAGATCACGGATCATCGAGGCCTCATCAACCACATGACCGGTGCGCGGATCATGCTCGTGGCGGTTCACACCTTTGATATATACCGGTTTGCCATTCACAAGAAGCTGCGCATGTTTGATCTCACTCTCACGAAAACCTATATTGCTGCAGATATACTGAGACTTACCTCCGCTGTTTAAAGAGATCAACAATTTATAAAGATTGGGAGTTTCTGCGCTCCACAATAAAGGCGACACTATATGCTTGCTAAACTGCACGGTGCTGCCGTTGACTTTCTTACGTTCAGAATAAACTGTCTTGCCGGTTTTATCCATAAGGGCAACCTCTACGACAGCGCCTTTGATTTTCTTTGTCTGATCTGAAGAGCCAAGTTCAAGATAAAGGTTGAAATCAGCATCCTTATAGTCGTCATCAAGATCTGTCACGACTTCGAAATCACGCACATAAACCTTAGGCCGTGCATATGCATAGACATCTCTCTGTATACCGGCGAAACGCCAGTAATCCTGATCCTCCAGATAATATCCATCGCTGAATTTAAACACCTGAACAGCTATCTGATTCTCTCCCGGTTTCACATAATCCGTGATGTCGAACTCACTCGGCGTCTTTGAATCCTGCGAATAGCCAACCATTTTGCCGTTGACCCAGACATAAAAGGCAGAAGCCACACCTCCGAAATGAAGAATTATCTGCTGCCCTTTCCAATTGGCCGGGACTGTGAACGTGCGACGGTATGAACCGACAGGGCTATTCTCCACATCAATCAAAGGAGGATTCACCTTTATGCCATAACCGGCTCCCACATAGAAGGGATAACCGTATCCCTCCAGTTCCCAGTTAGACGGGACCTTGATGTCGTTCCATCCGCTCACGTCGTAGTCGGTTTTGTAGAAATCCATAGGGCGCTTATCGGAGCGCTCAACGAATTTGAATTTCCAGCTACCATTGAGAGGCATATAGTATTCCGATGCATTCTTATCATTCTTAATGGCTTTCTCCTTTGAAGAGTAAAGCAAGAACGTAGCTGCAGAAGGCAAACGGTTAATATGCAGCACATCGAAGTTCTCCCAATCATTATCTGAATGAGGATATTTATTTGTCCTTACTGCCGGTTTAGCTTTTTTTGCCTCCGCTGTCTTCTCCATAGGAGCCCCGTCATACTGCGCAAAAGCGCCAAAAGACATCAAAAACGCCAACAAGCCAGCTATATGTAGTTTATTCATATCAAATATTATCTTTATCTGATTAATATTCAATCATCTTTTTAATCTTCATGGAGCATCTTGATAATGCATGCAGAACTCCATCCAAAATTAGGAGAATTGAGTGTTTCTCCTGTAAGGGGATTGTAATTCTCATGTATCGGGCCATCAGTGGTGAGACCCTGTGCATTGTCGATAAATTTCTCCGTCAGGAAGTCTGCCTCCTTATCATATCCATAATTGCGCAGACCTTTGATTCCGAAATACACCTGGTCGACCCACACCGGACCTCTCCAGTAACCACGGGTTGGACGAAGACGAGGATGGCTCACCTCAAGCGTTCCCAACGGAAGAGTGGAATTGAACTTGGAAGGATCCATCATCTTATCCTTCACCTTTCTTGCCTGTTCTTCCGTAGCGATTCCGGCCCATAGCGGCAGCCAGCATTCAGCACCCATTACCTTTACAGGCTCACCGGTGCCAATCCTTGTATCGTAGAAGAATCCTGTTTCCTCATCCCACATCTTAGTCTGGACAAACTTCTTTATTTTCTCCATATCCTTCCTTAACTCTTTTGCCAGAGCCGGTTTTCCAAGAATATCGGCCATTTCAGCCAACAGGGATTTCTCCATATGCAGGAATGAATTCAAGCAGATATTCTCCTGATTCATCGACCATGCATTCTCACCATTTTTCAACATTACGGCATCATCGAAACGCACCCCATTATCCATACCGCTTTCCCAGCATGCAGCCAGGAGTGTGCCATCGGTAGAACCATATTCACATATACCGTTGTGATCATGGTCTCTTTCCGCATACCACCATTTATGGAACTTATATATTTTTGGGAAAACTTCTTCAAGGAATTTCTTATCGCCCGTCTTCTTATATACATTCATGGCTCCCCATGCTGATACAGGGGGTTTGGTATCACGCCAGTTGTTCCGTTTTTTATTATATCCTATGAAATCAGGCACCATGCCATTGTCTGCCTGATAATCGAAAAGGGTGATTATGTCATTCTTAGCTATATCCTCATTAAAAAAGACATTCCCCGAAGCGATTTTCCATGAATCCCATGACCATATGCCATTAATGAATCCGTTGTAAGACGGATTGCTCCCTCCTGTAAGGATATCGCCGGCAGGAGTGCGATAGTTACTGTTAAGGGTCATCATGGCTTTCACCAATACCTTCCGGTATTTATTGTCGGAAAGATATTTGCTGTTGCCGGTCAGGAGTTTGGCAATACGTGCGTTCCACTCTTTTTCATTATCGGCGAAACACTTGTCGATGTCAAACCCTTTGAGCGATGCCAATTCCTGCCCGAGGTTTTCTCCTTTAAGCATCAGAGTCTCCGTAATAGCAGATTCATATGTCTCGCCGGGTTTTAGAGTCAATCCTTTCTTTTCCACCACGCGTAAGCTGTCGTTGCCATTTGCCTCAACCTTGTCTGCGGTAATAAATCTTACCGCTGTGCTGACAGAATCTGTAGGACGCAGGAATGAGATTCCCTTATCCACTGGTGTTGACACTGATTTTTTGTCGTGTACTCCCCCGATCCAGTCAAAATCAATCTCAACGGGTTTGTCGCCTACATTCTTCACAATCGAACGTATAGCAGCCGAACGTGGAGTCACATAGCAAAATTCTGTGGTGAAATTAAGATTCTCATCATTATACTCCTGTTTCAGTTTGCCCGGAAGATATTGGGTTGTCTGCACGTTACGGACCATATTGTAGCGAGTGCCATTCACTTTCAGTTGTGGCTCTGCCAACGCATTGGCAATCCAGCCTCTACCCGTCATGACCATCGGGCCCATAAAGGCTCCGGCATATTTAACGTTTTCTTTATCGGGTAAGGAATATGCCATCCAGGCTCCTTTGTCAGCGAATACAAAAGCATCCCAGTCGACAGGGCCGGCAGGAGTATTTTTAATATTTATAAGATTGCTGAAGTCCTCTTGTTTTGTCAACAAAGGTTCCGTAGCGTATACCGCTGCAAGTCCGGAAGACATGAGTATGAGGGAGAGAGCGAATTTTGAAAATCCAGATATTTTCATATTCACATATTTTTAAGATTCAGGTGGCTAACCGACTATTGCAATTAAATTGAACAATCATGCCGATTGGCCACCTGAGACGGAAATATTTAACTAATATTATTTTGTATATCCCTCATTCTGAACCCAATCAGGATTCATCAGGAATTCATCATGCGGAATTGCCAGGCGGATATGCTTGGTTTCAAGGAAATTGTTTGCGAAAGGCTTCTCATGATCAATGAGGGCCTGTTTAATTATACCCCAGCGGATGAGATCATACCAACGGGAACCCTCAAGAGCAAGTTCGCATGGGCGCTCAATATCCTGGAGATGCTTCAATACCTCATCTTTTGTCATCGTATCAGGAATAGGCACAGCATTTACACGGTTACGTACTTGATTGATATATCGGATAGCCTCACCGGTGTTGCCTTCGTTATTCAAACATTCGGCATAGAGCAACAGGATATCGGCATAGCGGATAAGAGGCACGTTGAAACCTGAGTTATCCCAGTAATCTCCCAATGATGGATCATATGTGACATATTTTCTCCAATAGATGCTGCCAGGTTGATGATAGTCGCTAAACGAGGCGCCTTCATCATAATAGAACGGACGGGACTTGGGATCGTCGAAAATAATTGTCTGATACAGACGGTCGGTGTATTCACCGTCAGCTGTCACATCTTTCTTCATGGTTTCGAAAAGCCAGTTGGACGGATAGGCTTCCTCATATGCGCCGCAACCGCTGTCAGGGCCCAGGTGCACTGTGAAGAGGTTGTATTCATAGTGTCCGCCATCGAAAAATCCGGTGAACTGTACTTCCAACACAGATTCCTTATTATTTTTATGCAGCCCGTCGAAATTATCACCATAGTTTTCCATCAATCCATAACGATTGCTGTTGATGACTTTTGCAAACTCGGTCTTGGCCTTCTCCTCCTCTCCGATAAACATATAGTATTTACCAAGAAGTGCAGCAGCTGTGTATTTCGTAGCCCTACCGGCCATGCTGCTATCCCATGATTCGGGGAGATCACTCTGACACTCGCTGAGTTCTGTCTCGATAAATTTCTTCAAGACACCGGCCTCCACCTGTGGGGGATAAAACTCTTCATCGGTGCCTACGATTTCATGAAGAAACATCGGCACGCGCTCTCCGTAGTTTATGAAAATACGATAGTAGTAGAACGCTCTCAGGAAACGCGCCTCAGCTATACCTCGTGCCTTTATATCCTTGATGCCTGCATTTCCTTCCTCAGGAACATCTCCGATATGGTCAAGACACTGGTTGCAGTAATTGATACTGGTGTAAAGATTTCTCCACTCCGTACGCCCAACCGAGTTTGTCGACTCATTGTTGTACATGGCCAGTTGCATCCACGATCCTACATCAGGACGGTAATCCAGTTCGTCACTGCGATAGTTGTCGATCACTATATATCGCTCGAAGGGAATAGCCCACGAAATTGTAGGCTGCAGACCCGCATATGCGGCCGTCAGTCCTTTGAATATGTCACCTTCGCTTTTCCAGAAAATGCTCGGGGAAAGCGCATTGGGGTTGCGATCCTCATCAAGATAGCTCCCGGTGCAGGAAGCCAGCAGCGTGCTGCCAACGAGTGAGGCAAATATAAAAATATTTTTTAATTTCATGATTGCTTGATTTTAAAGATTTTAAAAACCGAATTTCAGACCTGCCATAAATGTGCGGCTCAACGGCGATGATGCGTAGTCGTAACCCATTCTGTCGATGCCTCCGTTGGTGGAAGGATCGTAGCCTTTGTATCCGGTGATTGTGAATATACGTGTGCCTCCAATATATACCCTGCAATTATTTAGGCCGATCTTGTTGCATATTTTGGAAGGAAGATTATAGCCAATCTGCAGGTTGTTGAGACGGAAGAAGTCACCTCGCTCTATAAAGCGGTCGGAAGTACGGATATTTCCGTTGGGGTCGCCATAGACGGCACGCGGGATGTCAGTATTTGGATGTTCGGGAGTCCAGGCACGGAGAGCGTTTCTACCATAATTGAATTTAGTATCCATACGCTCGAGCTGATACTTGGTGTAGTTGTAACGATCTACTCCGAGATCACCATAGAAGTTTGCAAGGAGATCGAAGTTCTTATATCTCAGGTTGACATTCAATGCGATCGAAGCCTTGGGACATCCGTTGCCAAGAAGCTTTTTGTCATTGCTGTCAAGCATTCCGTCGCCATTCTGATCCACGAAACGGAAATCGCCGGGAGCGGCATTCGGCTGCATAGGAATCCAGTTGCCCTGGCTGTCGGTATATCCGTTCGAACGTTTCCACTCAGCAGCCTCGGCCTCATTCTGAATAATTCCCGCCGTCTCATATGCCCAGAACTCACCGAAATAACCGCCCACGTAAGTACGGGAAGCGCCATACTCATACATGTAGTTGGGATCAGCCATAGCCACAAGCTTACTCTTGTAGTGAGAAAGGTTGAACGTCAGATCATACTGGAAATCATTCCAGGCATTTCCATGATAGATCAACTGCATTTCCAGGCCGGTGGTGCGGAGTTTTCCATCGTTGACCGTCAGAGCTCCATAGCCGGTGGAGAGACTTATATTCTTTGATGAAAGCATGTCTTTCGTATCCTTGATATATCCCTCTATCGAGAATTCCAGCTTGTTGTTCCAGAGGCTGAGATCGATACCGATATTCTTGTAATATGTCGTTTCCCATTTGATAAATCTTGAAGGAAGACTTCTCACGGCATATCCCTGGCTTACGTTCCTGCCGTCGAAAGGATAGTTGATATTATCTTCATTCGATGAAAGAGTCGGGATGTAGAGATAGAGAGGCACAGACTGGTTACCGAGAGCTCCATAGCTGGCTCTAAGCTTGAACGAGCTGACATGCTCTCTCATATTTTCCCAGAAAGGTTCGTTAGCGATATTCCAACCCGCCGAGAACGAAGGGAAGAAACCCCAATGATTACCCTCTGCGAAACGGGATGAACCGTCATATCGGAAAGAAGCCATAAACAGGTAGCGCATATTCCAGTTATAGTTCACACGTCCGAAGAATGAACGCATACGGCTACGTGTCTTTGATCCCTCCACTGAATAGTCCTTGCGGGCCTGATCAAGCACTCCCATATCGTTATTCTCGAATTCAGATCCTGAAGCACCCAAGATCTTATATCTGCGCTGCTCCTGCGACGCACCGAGGAGGAAATCAAACTCATGCTGCTTAAACCCAAGATTGTAGGTTGCGGTAAGCTCAAGCAAATCGTTTACCGTGCGCGTATTGGATTCTGACAACGATGCGCTTTCATTCCATTTCATCGCACCGAGTTCATAAGTAGGTCTGAACAGACGGCTCTCGCCGAATCTCAGGTCGCGACTTGCCTGGCCTTTGATCATAAGCCCTTTTATAGGCTCATATATAAGATATACAGATCCCTTGATATAGTCATTGCTTCCGTTGTTCTGCACAAGATTGTTGAAGCCAACCATATTTGCAGCATCGCTCATGTTCATTCCGGGGATTGCACCACCGTAACCACCATCACAGGAGTCGTCATAAAGACGTGCGATAGGTTCGATATTAGTTACCTGATAAATACCGGGGAAACCGGAATTGGCTTCCATCTCAGCATCCCAGTGTCCATAGTTCACTGATTCTCCGACTTTGAATTTACCGGTCTTCATATCAGAGTTCAAACGGAAACCGTATCTCTGATCGCCAGTGCCGACGATTATGGCATCGCTCTTCGAATAGAAAGCGGATACGGCAACATTAGAGATATCATTGCCTGCGGTATAGCCGACATTATATTTCTGCGTAAATCCCGTACGATAATATTCATCTTGCCAGTCAGTGTCGCCAAACTGGGAAGGATCCTTATCATAAGCCGCGATATATGCCGGCCAGCTACTGGGATTCTGTCCGGCATTCGTACGCGCCATTTTAGCAACACTGATAAATTCAGCCGCATTACACATATCGAGCTTCTTTGCTATACGATCCATGCCCCAATATGCGGAAACACTGATTTTCGGTTTAGCCTTCGCACCACGATAAGTCTCAATAAGGATAACACCGGCTGCAGCTCGCGATCCGTAGATAGCCGCTGTGGCAGCATCTTTTAATACAGACATTGACTTGATATCCTCAGGATTAAGATAGCTCATGTCTCCGGGCACTCCGTCAATAATTACTAACGGCGAGTTATCCGTACCATATGTGGTGACACCTCGAACCTGCAACGACGGAGATGAGCCTGCAGCACCACTTGCAAAATTCACATTCAGACCTGGTGCCATACCTTGAAGCGCAGCCTCAGCACTTGATGTCGGGAGATTATTAATCTTATCTCCGGATACCGAACTTACAGATCCTGACACATTCGAACGTTTCTGAGTGCCATAACCTATCACAACCACTTCATCAAGGCTCTCAGTGTTTTCTTTCAACTCAATTGTAAGTTCCTTGCGACCGCCAACTGCTATTTGCTGTGTGGCATACCCTATGTAAGAAACTACTATTGTAGCGTTGGCCGGGACTTTCAGCTGGAAATCTCCATTTATGTCAGTTGCCACTCCATTGTTTGTCCCTTTTTGAATCACGCTCGCTCCGATGACAGCTTCGCCATTCTGATCAATCACATGACCCTTAAGCATTAGATCCTGCGCACTTATGCCAAAAGGCAGAATCAAGCATAGAATCAGGAAAAGCTTCATCACCTTTTCTCGGTAATCTTTTCTTTCATTCATGATGTTAATTTTTTTAAGGTTTGGAATTATTTTCCCAGCGCTAAATTAGATTATATGCTCTCCCCTGTCAAATAACAATGTTCTACCGACTATCTACAAAAATAGGATTTCAGGCCTTGAAACACCTACAATACTTTATAAACATTATTGATTTTAAATAAATTACCTATCTATATATATCTACAAGAATGTATAATCAGAGTTGCCGCCATTAGCAGTTTTAAATTATTTGAATTCTTATAATTTCATTCGTTTGCATGACACTTTAGCGTGTAATCAGCGTGTAATCGTCATTTGTCATTATCGGTAGTGTCATTGCCGAAGACGCCTCTCTCGAAGCCGCTCCTAAGCCATTTACATGCACAACACAGAGACACCTTTCAAAGAAGCAAAGATAAAAGAAAGGACGAAGGTATTGAACAAAACGGAAATAACTGACTTCTCCCAGGAATTTCACAGCCTCAAAGGAATCAACTATGTTTAAGCCTCTACTATTCAACAGATCTATTTGTTCAGAAATAGAAAGTGCCTGTTTGGTATATAATCTTATTGTACCAATATAAAGCAAAAGACCCGCCCTGGTTCGCTGTTCAAATGGGAAGCGTGGCGGATTCTGTTGCTGCAAAGATACGAATTATTATTGATTACACAAACTTTTTCGAATGGATAATCTTCAAAATGGTGGCTACATTGCGAATAACCGTATCCGTTTCCGTATTTTCAGCCACTCACATCGCAATATAGACGCGAAAATCAGGCATATTAAGAGCTCACGCAATCAGATCGTCCGTGGGTTTCATAACTAACAACAGTTCTTCCGTCGAGATACTGTAATAGAGATATGACTGGATTCAATCACAATCTCAGAGACGCTGAAGATACTCATACAGGTCGGTTTCGGCATCAAGATCGAGGGCTTTGCGCAAGCGGTAACGGTTCATGTTGACAGTTTTCGGTTCAAGACCAAGAAGCATTGAGATCTCTTTCGACGACATCCCACCCCTGATCAACAGGGCAAGATTGCGCTCCCCTTTCGTCAGGGCAGGATGACGCTCAAGAAGGTGTTGCATGAAATCCTTGTTGCGTTCCTCCGCTTTCAGCAAAAGGGTCTGACTCGTCTTGTCGTTGCTGGCATAGGTGCTGATGAAGGCATTGATCTTCTTCAGATGGGGCACTATCGCGGAAGGGTCCATCTTATACCCCTCGCGGAGCATCTCGCGAATGCGGGTCATCATCTCGTTTCGGCTCTTGAGAAAGGCGGCGAATCCTGTCAGCTCACGGTGACTCGCCGAAAGCATATTGCGTGTGTTCTCAAGCTCGAGTTGTTTCTGACGCAACTTCAGGCTGTCGAGTTCCTTGTCCTTTTGGTCGAGTTCGTGACGTGTCTCAAGGAGCTGGAGATTTTTCCCATGGCGATACCATTTGTAATAGAAAAGACCGCTGACACCCCCGAGCACAACCACAGCTATAAGAATCCATATATTGCGGTGAAGCAGTTTTATACGGTAGTCGCTTTCCTGACGCTCTATAGCCCGCCTCTGATCTACGATACGCTTGTAACTCAACTCCATCTCGGCATTACGTTGATTATTGCGCCTCTGAAGATCCCTGACAAGCACAGTCATATTCCAAAGATAGTCATGGGCTTTCTTGTAGTTACCGATCTGTGAATAAGCCAAAGCCATATACTCATAGTAATCACACAGAAGCTCTCGAGCCTCTATCTGCGATATATATTTATAGGCTTCGTCGAGTGCTTGCAAGGCTTCTTGCGGACGTCCGGCATAGCAGAGCTGCCTACCCTTATTGTTGAAGTTCTCGCCCAGCGACCATTTAGAATCAAGATTCTTGTTGATAGTTATGGCCTCGTCGATCATGGCAAGCTTCTCCTCACTGTCTCCGCGATAAAGACACATGTTATTGAGATTTCTTGCTATCCCTTCGAGGTTATGCTGACGCCGGTTGATGTCGAGTGCGCGGCGGAAGAGATGCTCCGCCACCACGTATTGGTCGGTGTTGAGCAGCATGACACCGCGCTCGTTGTAGCACCAGGCCACCGACGTGGAGTCGCCGAGGGCGCGGAATATGGAGGTAGCCTTATCGTTGAGTTCCGACGAGCGTGAGAAATCACCGAGCTTACCGAACACACGTCCCTGAAGCGCATAGAGGCGTGCGCGTGTGGCCATGTCGGATGAGTCGACAAGCGCCTCAGCATCGTGAAGCGTCCGGATACTGAGATCGAAATTGCCGAGCAGCTGCTCCGCCTCTCCGTAAAGGATCGTGGCCTCACGGCAGACGGAATCAGGATCAGAAAGGTCTGACAGACGAATGGCATTACCCGCGAGTCTCGAGGCCTCCTTAGGGCTGCTATAAAGACTCTCCCTCGCTTTCTCAAGAAGACGCAGGGCTGTGGGATTGGTATCCGCCCCGGCGCTTCCCAAGGGAAGGAGAAGCGCCAGAAGCGGAAATATCATGCCTATGGCCAACCGGCCGCGGAGAGGATAATGATGCCGCATGGTGCCGTCAGCATCTGTTGTCATTTGCCGTCGATCTCCTGGAGGAGAGCGCGCACAGCGGTCTCTATCTGGGCATCGACACCCCTTACGATATCAGCCGGAGAGTTTGCCACCTTGATGTCAGGCTCAAGCTGGGAGTTCTCGAGGATATTCCCTTCCTCCGTGCGGAATGCCACGACAGGCACTCCGAACAGCAGCGACGGATCCTGAAGGTCAATCCAGTTGACACTCGACATGGTGCCGGGCACCGGCATACCCACGAGCTTGCCGAGTTTCTTCTTCTTGTAGACCCAGGGGGTGCCGTGGGCATTGCTGTAGTTGGCCTCACCCATCACCATGATGCTGGGTTTGTTCCACCGGCGCGACGGCATTTCCGAAGACTTGCGGCCGTGAATCTCCTGGGTGAGATACTTATCGCCGCTGAAGAGCACCTCTATGTCCTCGTGGAGGCGTCCGCCGCCGTTCCATCGCGTATCAATCACAATTCCATCCTTGCCGACGAATTTGCCGAGAAGCTTGGAATAGACATCGCGGAAACTGTCGTCGCTCATGGAGCGTATATGCACATAGCCGAGGCGTCCACCTGAAAGGGAGTCGACAGCCGCCTCGCGCCCCTTCACCCAGCGGTCGTAGAGAAGATTGTTCATCTGCGCGGTAGAGATCGGGAGAATCACCTCTTCCGATTTCTCGCCTGTACGGGGATTGGAGAATGCCACGAGAGTTTTCTTGCGCAGAATGCCGTTGAAGAGTTTAGTCCAGTCCTCATCTGCCTTTACGGGCACGCCATTGACAGCCGTGATGATATCGCCGGCCTTCATCGCCGTCGTGGCACGGTCGAAGGGTCCGCCCTCCACGATCTCGCTCACACGGAGGCCGTCGCCATCATAATTCCAGTCGAAAAGCAGCCCAAACGATGCCGTGGCGTCCTTGGCCGCGGCACCGTAATAACGTCCTCCGGAGTGCGACACGTTGAGCTCACCGAGAAGCTCGCTGAGGAGCGGGGCGAAATCGGCATTATGGCTGATGTGGGGG
This sequence comes from uncultured Muribaculaceae bacterium, assembly GCA_910588245.1. Lineage (GTDB taxonomy): Bacteria > Bacteroidota > Bacteroidia > Bacteroidales > Muribaculaceae > Lepagella. Next base: position 83,249 of record CAJUQP010000008.1, read on the forward strand.
AGGAAGCGGCGGTAGTTCTCCACATACATATCCCAATCTACAGGCATCTCCGGGAGAAGGAAACGCTCACGGGCTTCGTTCTTCACATAGTCGAGCATGAATTCACGCTCACGGGCAAGATCCATCTTCATGCTGCCGGATATCCCTACGTTCTTGAGCGAACGGCTCTTCGGATCGAATTTCTTCACCGTAGACCCCGCCAGGAACATGTTGCCGTCGGCATCGGTCTGTATCCTGACGTTGCCGGAGTCGAGCTTCTTCTCAAGCGACACATCCCCCTTGCGGAGATCTTTCTTCCAGAGGTCGTAGCCACCCTCGAACGCGGAGAGATAATAAAGAGTCTCACCATCTTTTGAGAGCACGAAATCGGCGATATCCGATGAGTTGGGCGTCAGACGTACGATCCGGTCCTGAAGTCCGTCAAAGTCTATCTCTATATCCTTGCTCTCCTCCGCGGCGTTATCTCCGGCGTTGCCATTCTTATCTTTCTTCCCTTTCTTGTCGTTCTTGCCGTTTTTGGCCTCTTTCTTCTTATCGGCGGCTTTCTTCTGCTCTTTCTCCACCTCTTTCAACAGAGCGAGATCCTCTTCCGAGAGACGGAAACGGTCGTAGGCATCCTTGGTCAGGAACACCATCATGACGTCATACTGCGAGCCCCAGGAGGCATGGTTGCGCATTCCATAACGCTCTGAAGCGAAAAGCAGCGCTTTCCCGTCGGAACTCCAGCGGGGATTCTGGTCGAAGTATCCGCTCTCCGTGATGTGCACGATCTTCCCGTCGGATGCATTCACGATAGCGATATCATCGTAAGGCTCATGGAGAGGGTTCGACATCTCCACAGCTATCCAACGGCTGTCGGGGCTCCAAACCATCGTGAAATTGCCGTTGCGGTAGTTGGTGACAGGCTCGTGACGAAGTTCCTTTACCGACTTCGAGGCGAGATCCATCACACACATTATGTTGCGGTCTTTCAAGAAAGCCATCTTCTTTCCGTCGGGCGATACCACAGGGTTGCTTCTCTCCACGCCGTCATCGGGGAAAAGCGCTTCCTCATCGATAAGTGTGGCGTTGGAGAAATTGGGGTCTTCCTTGCGGGATATTTTCGCGCGATAGATTGTCGGGCGGCCTGTGCGGTAGGTGGTGTAGTAAAGCTCGCGGCCATCCTTGCCCCATGAGAGCTGCCCCTCTGCGGCGGCCGTGTGCGTCACCTGTTTTGTCGAGGGGAATTCAACAGATGTGACAAACACCTCGCCGCGGTTGGTGAAGGCAACCTGTTTTCCGTCGGGCGATACAGCCGACTCCTCGGCATTCGAGAAACGTATCGTAGCATCTTCGTCGGAACCCGTATCGGTCACGTCAATGTCCACTTTCACAGGTTTCGATCCCGGGCGCATAGTGTAGAGTTCGCCATTGTAGGTGAATGCCAGCAGGCCGTTGGCACCACAGCTCAAGAAACGCACGGGATGGGTGGTGAAGTCGGTGAGCTGTGTCGCCGCACCTTTGCCGTTGAGCGCCATGGAGTAGACATTGAACGAACCGCCGTCGCGCTCGCTCAGGAAATAAAGGGTCTTGCCATCGGGCGAGGGGGCCGGATCGCGGTCTTCTCCCGCGCGAGCTGTCAGGTTGGTGAAAGATCCGGAAGAGGGCTGCCAGGCCCAGATATCGCGGGTGATGGAAGATGTGTGATGTTTGCGCCATTTGTCTTCATTGCCCTTCACGTCTTCGAAGACCATTATGTCGGTGCCGGGCACGAACTCAACATTCACCGCGGGAGTGGGGAGGAGCTGGGAGATGCGTCCTCCCGTCACAGGCACCGTATAAAGCTCACTGTTGGAACGCATGGGAGCAAGCACGCTGGATGCCGGATCCTGGAGCGTGGCAGAGAATATCACGCTCTTGCCGTCGGCGGTGAAGGCCTCGGGAGTCTCGGCAGCCGAGTTGAATGTCAGCCTCAGTGGATTCGAGCCGTCAGCACCCATGAAATAGATATCGGAGCCTCCGTTGCGGTCGGAGGAATAGGCAATCCCTGTGCCGTCGGGATTCCACACCGGATTGCAGTCGTACGATGTGCCGTCGGTAAGTCTCACGGCCTTTCCGCCGGAAGCCGGCACGGAATAGATATCGCCTTTATATTCGAAAGCGATACGGTCGCCGGAAGGGGAAATTTTCACATCGCGAACCCACATAGGGGCCACCGCATAGGCTCCGCAAATTGTCAGAGCCATGAAGGAGGTCAGTATCAGTTTTTTATTCATAGGTCAGTTGCCCGGCATACGATGATGCCTTTAAAGTATGTTTTCTCCTCAAAATTAGAAAAAATCTATCGTCCCTGCAATTTACGCAGTAAAAAAATCGCACAAATCTGCGGATGTCAGCGCACGATAAGTTTCTGCGGGGCTCGCAGGCCTTCGGCCATTATGATATATATGCCGCGAGGGAGCATGAATATATCGCCCGTTGAGGCGGCGGCCACATGCATCACCACACGCCCCGAGATATCATAGACACGCAGGTCGCCGACTGAGGAAAGCACACTGAATCCGCCGTCGACATATCCTATGACAGCATCAGTCATTTCCTCATAATCCACATCCGCGCTCCCGGGTACGGTCGGGGTCAACCCCTTTTGATCAGCGATATAGAAAGTCTGCTCCATGCGGGCGCCCCACACGTATTCCGCGAGCTCCGGGAAATCGACATAAGGATTGCGGTTGCCCTGCGATTTCTCCACAGCATCGTTGCGCATACGCTCCTTGTCGCTCACCGGATCGCGGCGCGACCAATCAAGCAGCATGTCAATGGCCCATGGCCGGAATGTTGGCCAGGAGGTTCGTTCAAACACGGTGTTGCGGCTGTCTGTCCATTGCAGATGGTCGTAGACCGTCGCCACATAGAAATATGCTCTCGCGAAATCACCCTTGTATTCATCGGCCGGCTCGAACACCATCCCGACACCACCGCCGCAATCAGCTTTGGGGACGCCTACTTTCGTGACCCCGTTGTTGAACTTAGGATTGTCGGCCGTCTCACCCACAGGATAATTCGATTTCGCATTGTTGGCTTTGCCGTCGGAAGGGAAGAGGTTCCACATGTCGGAATACGCCGGAGTATATTTCACGTCGTTGTTCTCCTTCCACCATGATTTCGGCACCACATGCTCGCGTTGCATGCCATTGGCCGAATAGCTGGTACGCGCCGTCTGCCCGGGAAGGATGAGATAGACGTTGGCTGAATACATTTCCCACCACCGCTTGCACATCTCTCCAGCTTTGGATGGATTCTCTACCAAATCGGGATATACATCGGAATTCTCCCAATATGTGGGCAGATCATCATACAACAGACGCGTATGTGACGTCACACTCTCCTTTGCCGCGGCTTTGAGATATTCGCGCGTCAGTCCGTCGAGGGCATCATAGTAGCCCTCCCTGAAGTCGGCGCGGGCCTGCGTCAGCACGCAGGCCGCGACCGACAGGATGATTATCGATCGTTTCAAGCTAAAGGTTAAAGTATTAAAGGTTAATGGTTAAAGGTATGACCTTTAATCAGAAAACTTTCTTCTCCTCTCCGGTGATGGCGGCGAGAAGATTGTTGGCAAGGCTGCTTGCACCGATGCGGAAAAGATCGTGGCAGAGCCATTCGTCGCCGAGCGTCTCTTTCACTATGGCGTAATAACGCACAGCATCCTCCGCAGTGCGGATTCCTCCGGCTGCCTTGAAACCCACACGACGTCCGGTCTTCTCGAAATATTCCTTTATGCACTGACACATCACATAGGCAGCCTCGAGCGACGCCCCGGGATAGATCTTGCCGGTAGAGGTCTTTATGAAGTCAGCCTCGCTGTACATAGCCAGGATTGAAGCCTTGCGGATATTCTCGGCCGTCTTAAGGGCTCCCGTCTCGAGAATCACCTTTACGCGTGCATCCTTTGCCGTATGCTTGAGCTCTATGAGTTCGTCGCAGAGATCCTCATAGTTCTCGTCGCGGAAATACCCGAGATTCATCACCACATCGACCTCATCGGCACCGCCGGCCACCGCCAGGGCCACATCCGCCACCTTGACAGCTGTGAAGGTCTGGCTCGAGGGGAAGCCTCCGGCCACTACAGCCACGTCCACGCCAGTCACCTCGAGAGTGGTCTTCACTACCTCGGCGAAATTACTGTAGACACAGATAGCCGCCACATTGCGGTATTGCGGATATTCATTGTCGAAATCGTTCACTTTTTGCGTGAAGGCAGTCACGCTGTTCTGGCTGTCTTCCGTGCTGAGGGTGGTGAGATCGATAGAGCTCAACAGGAATTCATACACTTCCGGAACGGCATACTGCGATGCGTTCCCGACAATTTTCGCGACTTCTGTGGCCACGACAGCATCGTCGGCTGTCACCTTACTCTCGGCCAGCACTTTGTGATATCTGTCCATAATAAAGATATTTTATCTGTCAATAAAACCGGGACGCCATGCCGTCTTCTCCGCCTCCGATCGCGGACCGGCATATCCCGCGCGTCTGCAAATATACCTAAAAATTTCCAATCGCCAATCATTTTCTCCTCGGAGCGATCCGGTCGGGATTCCGCTTCAGGAATTCCTCCCACGATTTCGCGCCCTTCTCCACCTGAGGCTTACCGGTCTCATAATAGTGAGCCAGGGCCGCCGCGAGGGCGTCGGTAGCGTCGAGAAGATGCGGCATGTTCTCCTGCGGTATCTTCAATATATAACGCAGCATGTTGGCGACTTGTTCCTTCGAAGCCTGCCCGTTGCCGGTGACCGCCTGCTTTATCTTGAGGGGAGCATATTCCGTAATAGGGATATCGCGCTCGAGCACGGCGGCCATGGCCACACCCTGCGCGCGCCCGAGCTTGAGCATAGACTGCACGTTCTTGCCGAAGAAAGGGGCCTCGATGGCAACCTCGTCGGGCAGATATTGCTCCACAAGCCCGGTGACCCGCTCGAAGATCCTCGCCAGGCGCTTGTAGTGGCTCTCGAACTTACTCAGCTGCACCACTCCCATCACTACTACCGAGAGCTGCTTGCCGTTGATGCCGAGCACACCGTAGCCCATAACGTTCGTGCCGGGGTCGATTCCCATGATCACACGCTCGTAATCCAGATCAGGATTGCGCGATATGCCATTCATAATGCTTCAGAATGAAGGAGGGTCACGAAGAAAAGTGCATGAGGGCCAAATTGCGAATGATATGCGGCAAGCACCGGGGGGAGGACACGGTCGTTCCAGTCGTGAGCCGCCTCCGACGTGAGAAAATCGGCCTGCAAGGCTATGCTGAGGCCATGCTCGGGCCCGGGCACCTCGCCACCCACCTCTATCACGGTCTGCAGACGCGGATCGCATCCGGTCGTATCATTACCGAACAGCAGAGGCGTTGCCTCCTCTTTCATCCAGCTCAGGAAACGGCGACGCTGCTCATGCGCCATGACAAAGGTGACATTGACTATGTATTTTTCCATTATCTCGTAATTTTTCGGGAAAGAAGGTTGATGTATTGACGTAAGGACTGCCGCAGCTCAACGCATGTCGGGGAGGAGTCACATTTAAGTGAGACATGACAAATAAAAAACGGCATGCTTTCACAAACACGCCGCCAAAACAAAATTATGAAAAACATTCAACGCTATGCTGCAAGCAGCATTTACTTGAGCCTCTTGTCGGATTCGAACCAACGACCCCGAGATTACAAATCACGTGCTCTGGCCAACTGAGCTAAAGAGGCAAAAGGGCGAGCGACCAACATCGCACAGCTCAACCCGCTACCCTTGCTTCGGTCAAGACCTGGGGGATTTACGGGGAGCAAGTCGTGAAGGACTCACCCGGTGCAAAATTAGATATTCTATGGAAACTGACAAAATTTTTCAGTGCGATTTCACATTTTTTCACACTTTTAAGACTTGTCCGCATCTCCTTTTTGACGGCTTTTGCCGGTCTGTGAAGTATCATTCAACAAATTGGCGACATCCCGGTGGACATCGCCAATTGTTAATAGATTTAACTATTCAGACGTAAATTTTTATTTATTGACGACGCTTGTTGCCGCCGCGTGTGCGGCTTTTCTTCTTGTCTTTCGGATTATGGCGCGGATTTTTGCTTCCTTTCCCCTCCACGATCGGCTTGTTGGGATTGCCTTCATCGTTGATGAGGGCGAAGTCGAGCTGCTTGCGGTCGAGGTCGGCGCGGGCCACCTGCACCTTCACTATATCGCCAAGCGTGTATTTATTGTGGTATTTGCGCCCCGTCAGGCAATAGTTCTTCTCATCGTAGTCGTAATAGTCGTCGGCAAGATCGCGCACAGGCACAAGACCCTCGCACTTACTCTCGTCGAGCTCCACATAGAAGCCCCACTCCGTCACTCCGGAGATTACGCCCGTATAGACCTCTCCGAGACGGTCTCTCATATACTCCACCTGCTTGTAGCGTATGGATGCCCTCTCGGCGTTGGCTGCGAGCTGCTCCATATCCGACGAATGTTTGCACAGGTCCTCAAGCTTCAGTTTGTCGACACTCCTGGCCCCCTCCGCGTATTTGGCCAGCAGACGGTGCACCATCATGTCGGGATAACGGCGTATGGGAGAAGTGAAGTGGGTATAGTAGTCGAGGGCAAGACCATAATGGCCGACATTGTCGGTAGTATAGACAGCCTTCGCCATACTGCGGATGGCGAGCATGGCGAGCATGTTTTCCTCGCCTCGTCCTTTCACGTCGCGGAGCAGCCGGTTCAGGCTTTTATTCACCTCTTTCGCCGAGCCCTCAGTCTTCACCTTATGGCCGAAACGCAGGGCGATAAGGGAGAAGTTGTTAATTTTCTCCGGATCAGGATTGTCATGCACCCGATAGACGAACGATTTCGCCTTCTTACCTTTCGCCACCTTCCCTATGCTTTCGGCCACGGTGAGATTGGCGAGAAGCATGAACTCCTCGATGAGCTTGTTGGCATCTTTCGATTCCTTGAAATAGACGTCGATCGGATGTCCGTCTTTGTCGATCTCAAACCTCACTTCCGCGCGGTCAAACTCCAAGGCGCCGTTGTCGTAACGGCGCCGGCGCAATTCTTTGGCGAGACTGTCGAGCGCGAGCACTTCCTTGGCGAAGTCGCCCTCACCCGTCTCTATGATCTTCTGGGCCTCCTCATACGTGAAGCGGCGGTCGGAACGGATCACCGTGCGCCCTATCCTGTGGTTGATGACATTGGCTTTGGCATCGAGCTCGAAGATCGCTGAGAAAGTAAGCTTCTCCTCCTCCGGACGCAGGGAGCATATTCCGTTGGAAAGATGCTCAGGAAGCATCGGGATAGTGCGGTCTACCAGATATACGCTCGTGGCGCGGTTCTGGGCCTCGCGGTCTATAATCGAGTTGGGATGCACGTAATGGGTGACGTCGGCGATATGAACGCCCACCTCCCAGTTGCCGTTGGCGAGCTGGCGTATCGAGAGGGCATCGTCGAAGTCTTTCGCGTCGCGCGGATCGATGGTGAACGTAGTCACGCCACGGAAATCCTCACGCTTGGCAACTTCCTCGGGAGTGATTCCGGCGTCAATCTTAGCGGCGGCCTTCTCCACATTCTCGGGATATTTATAGGGTAGCCCGAACTCCGCGAGAATGGCATGCATCTCGGCAGTGTTCTCCCCTTTCCGGCCCAGGATGTCGACCACCTCACCGCGGGGATTCATCTCCTCGTCGCGCCATTGCGTGATCCGCGCTATGGCCTTGTCGCCGCTCTTCCCCCCCTTGAGTTTGGAGCGCGGTATTATGATGTCAGCGGCCAGGAATTTCGAGTCGGTCACCAGTGCGGCGTAATCCTTCTCTACATTCAGGGTGCCGATGAAGACCTGCTCCTTCGGCTCGATTATCTCTATCACCTTGGCCTCGGGCTCCTGACCCTTGCGGCGCGCCGATATCTCCACTTTCACCTTGTCGCCGTTGAGCGCGTGCATGGAATTGCGTTCGGCCACGAGTATGAGCTCATCGTCGATCATCACTCCGTTGCGTCCATTGCTGCGGCGCACGAAAAGGCCCACATTCTCCGTGCCGCGGTTGGATATCGCCTTGTAGCGGCCAAGGCTCACCTCCTGTATCTCCTCCAGTGCCGTAAGCTCCTCGAGAAGGTTGATCACATCCATGCGGTTGGCCGGATGGGTGGCACCTACGGCGAAAGCGATCTGCTTATAGTTGAAAGCCTGCCGGCTCTCCTTCTCGAGAAACCCCATCACCTTCTCCAGAAGTTCTTTTTTCTTCATGCGCGGAGCCTGGGCTCCCGCTTTATCTTTAGTCTTCATAGGCTGTGTATTTTCTGTTCGTAACCTGATTCGGGGTGCGGAGCGTCATCACACTCGGAGCCTCCCATCTACATAACGCGCGGAGGGGGCTCTTTAGTGGTAACCGGAGAAAAGATTTTACTCGCCGGGATGGAAATAATCATATATTATCTTCCCTTTGGCCTTCCCCACCGCGTTCTCAAGATCGGCGGCCGACGCCTCCCTCATGCGCTTCACGCTCTTGAATTCCTTCATCAGTGTCCCGGCGGTGACCTCGCCTATCCCCTTTATATTGTCGAGCTCGCTTCTGACCTGCCCTTTCGACCGCCGGTCGCGGTGGTGGGTTATGCCGAAACGGTGAGCCTCGTCGCGCAGATGCTGCACTACCTGCAGGCTCCGGCTTTTCTTGTCGATATAGAGCGGATATTGGTCTCCCGGAAAATAGATCTCCTCGAGCCTCTTCGCTATGCCCACAAGGGCCACTTCTCCACGTATGCCCATCTCGTCGAAGGCCTCGACGGCGGCGCTGAGCTGCCCCTTTCCGCCATCGACCACCACAAGCTGAGGCAAAGGCTCCCCCTCCGCCATCATGCGTGAATAACGGCGATGGAGCACCTCTTTCATCGACGCGAAATCGTCGGCACCCACCACAGTCTTTATGCAGAAATGCCGGTAGTCTTTCTTCGAAGGTTTGCCGTTGCGGAACACCACGCAGCTCGCCACCGGATTCGTCCCCTGGATATTCGAGTTGTCGAAGCACTCTATATGCCTCGGCTGCACGTTGAGGCGGAAATCATTTTTCATCTGCTCCATCAGTTTCTCCACACCTCTCTCCGGATCGAGCTTCTCGGCCATCTTCTCCTTGTCGGCCATGTATTGCCTCACATTTTTCATGCCCACGTCGAGAATCTTCTTCCTGTCGCCACGCTTAGGCACTATGAACTCCACGCCTCCGAACTCCACATCAGGCTCGAAGGGCACGATCACGGATGAGAACTCACGGTTGAAACGCCGTCCCACCTCCCCTATGGCCATCGAGAGGATTTCTGCGGGAGTCTCGGCAAGCTTCCTGCGGAACTCCATATTTAGGCTCTGCACCACAGCGCCATGACGCAGGTGCATGAAATTGACGTAGGCCGAATCGCCGTTCTCATCATAGGCGAACATGTCGGCATCGGCCATCTCCGCAAGTCCTATCACCGATTTAGCGTTATATCGGCTGAGAATCTCATATTTCTCCTTCACCGCCTGCGCCTCCTCGAATTTCCACTCCTCGCTGAGGCGAGCCATCTCCTCCTTGAGATACTTTTCAAGCACCAGGGTCTCTCCATTGAGTATCTGGCGCACCTGGGCCACATATTTCCCGTATTCATCGGGGGAAACAAGCCCCCGGCAGGCACCGTTGCATTTCTTGATATGGTAGTCGAGACAAAGACGGTATTTTCCACGGGCTATGCTTTTCTCGTCGAGCATATGGCGGCAACTGCGCAGAGGATAGATGTCGCGGATCAGCTGGAGCACTACCTTAGCCGCCTGCGGATTGGCGTAGGGTCCGTAATATTTCCCCTCTATCCCCTTCTCCCGAGTCATGAACACACGAGGGAACAGCTCCTTGGTGACGACAATCCAGGGATATGATTTGTCGTCCTTCAGGAGCACGTTGTAGTGGGGCTGATATGTCTTGATCATCGCGTTCTCAAGATGGAGCGCATCCTCTTCGGAGCCTACCACTATGAAGCGCATGTCGACGATATTGCGAACGAGAAGATTCGTCTTTATCGAGTCATGGCGGCGGTTGAAGTAAGACGACACCCTCCTCTTGAGCCGCTTCGCTTTCCCCACATATATCACATGGCCACGCTTGTCGATATACATGTAGACGCCCGGCGCCTCAGGGAGATTGAGGATCTTCTCCCTCAGGTGGGCCCCGGGGCGGTTCTCACGGATATCCTCACGAGTGCGGTCGGGCACTATCTCGATATCAAATTTCCCGGTTTCATCGATATTCCTCGCGGTTTCCGCGAGGAGTCGCGAGAGGTCTGTGCCACCGGATCCATCTTGCCTTTCCTGATCATTCTTGACGCCATCGTCCGGAAACATGTCCGGCATTTCAGGATTTGTCTTATCCATACTCATGGTTATGAAGAGGGGTTCTTATACTGCGGAGAGGCCACGGCCATACGATGGCCGAGCCTCTCCATTGTCTATCGGGATAATCATGATGGAGCCTGAAAAACACCGTATCCATCGAAAGATTTCAACACGTGCTCCACCCGAGATGCCTTTTGTCAGTATTTGATAAGGGAGACTGTCTCGCAGTCTTTCGGGAGCAGTTCCCTACCCTTGAGAGCCTCGAGCTCCACGATGAAGTTGAAATAGATTTTCTTCGGGTTCATGCTCCTCACAAGCTCATAGCATGCGAGCATGGTGCCTCCTGTGGCGAGAAGGTCATCGTGGATCACGACCACATCATCAGAACAGATTGCGTCGCCATGAAGTTCAATCACGTCGACGCCATACTCCTTTGCATATGATTTCTTGATCGTGACGGCGGGAAGCTTGCCCGGTTTCCTGGCAGGCACGAATCCGCATCCAAGCTCATAGGCCAGGATACTGCCGCATATGAATCCGCGCGACTCTATGCCTACCACCTTTGTCACCCCCTTGTCGCGGTATATGTCGGCAAGGTCACGCCCCACCTGATGAAGGGCCTCCCCGTTCTTGAAGAGAGTCGTGAGATCGCGGAATATGATGCCCTTCTTCGGGAAATCATAAACATCGCGGATTAGAGATTTCATTTCTTCGAGTTCCATATTCAGTCAGTTTTTAGTTTTTACATAATCATGGCCCGGGGATCGGTCGCGGCTCTACATCCGCTACCCTACCGGAGAGCGTCATTTTTCATTCAACATGGCATAGTACGATAAAACATCTAAACGTTCCACGTGAAACAATCGCGCTCTATCTTGTTAATTTCTCTTTATTTAAGAAACGGTGCGATAAGCACGAGATTGTATGCATCACTGCAATCCCGCCAATAATCCACATAAGTTAAAACCTCAGGACGTCCCCCTATCTGTTGAGAAGCACAAGAAGGATATTTATATCGGCCGGCGAGACTCCCGGTATTCGCGAAGCCTGGCCGATTGTCTGCGGACGTATGGCCGTCAGCTTCTGCCGCGCCTCTGTCGAAAGTGCCTGCAGGGAGGTGAAGTCGAAATCCGGGGGCAGTTTCACATATTCGAGTCTTCTCGCCTTCTCCGCAAGCATCCCTTCCCTCTCTATATAGCCTCCGTATTTGATAAGGATCTCCGCCGCTTCCACAATCTCGTCGCGACGATCTTCCGGGATGGCTTCAATCCTTTTCCGCAATTTTGAGATCGCAGACGAGAGATTATGGAAATCAAGCTGCGGACGCTTCAAAAGCTCATAGAGGCGTATCGAGGCTGTAAGAGGAGCCGTTGAGAGAGCCTCGAGGGAGTGATTGATCTTTTCCCCCATCTTCACGGTGAAATCGCGGCACCATTCTATAAGGGCGTCGCGCTCCCTGCGCTTGCTCTCCATCGCCTCCACTCTCTCGGGCGAAGCCAGGCCGATCTCCGCGCCGAGGGGAGTTAGACGCATGTCGGCATCGTCCTGGCGCAAGAGTATCCTGTATTCCGCGCGCGAGGTGAACATGCGATAAGGTTCGTCGACGCCTTTGGTCACGAGATCATCTATCAGCACTCCGATATAAGCCTGATCTCTGCCGAGCACGACAGGGCTCTCTCCTTTCACGGCCCGCGCGGCATTTATGCCGGCCATCAGTCCCTGTGCGGCCGCCTCCTCATAGCCTGTGGTGCCATTCACCTGTCCTGCGAGATACAAGCCTTCCACGAGTTTCGTCTGGAGGTCGTGAGTGAGTTGGGTCGGGTCGAAATAATCATATTCTATGGCGTAACCGGGCCGATAGAAATGCACGTCGCGAAGCGCCGGCACCTTACGGAGGGCTTCCAGCTGCACCTCCCACGGCAGGGAACTTGAGAATCCGTTTATATAGAACTCCTGTGTGCTCTCCCCTTCCGGTTCGAGGAAAAGCTGGTGGCTCTCTTTGTCAGCGAACGTCACGATCTTTGTCTCGATGCTGGGACAATAGCGCGGGCCGATACTACGGATCTGGCCGTTGTAGAGTGGCGATGAATCGAGGTTATCACGGAGTGTGGCATGCACTTCAGGATTGGTGTGTACGATATAGCAGCTGCGTGGCCGCAGGCGTCGTCCCACACCCGGGAGAAATGAGAATTTATGAAAATCACGTCCCTCGAGAGTCACGGAGGTCTCCCCCGCGGAATCTTCGCATCGCTCCGCTATGACGCGATCGTCGCCATCCTGGCGCTCGGCAAGTGAGAAATCTATGGTACGGGCATCAATGCGTGCAGGAGTGCCTGTCTTCATACGTAGCGAACGGAATCCGAGGGACACAAGCTGCTCCGTGATTCCCTTGGAAGCAGGTTCCGAGATACGACCACCCTCCACTTTCGTGGCTCCGAAATGCATGAGTCCGTTGAGAAAAGTACCTGCCGTAAGCACTACTTTCCGCGCCTTGAAATTGAATCCGAGAGCCGTGCGGACTCCTGCGATGCTTATTCCCGACTCCGTCTCAGCGAAGTCGAACGCTGTCACCATATCCTGGAAAAGCCAGAGATTTTCCGTGTTCTCGAGCACAGCGCGCCATGCCTCGATAAACCGGGCACGGTCTGACTGCACACGCGGCGACCATACTGCCGGGCCTTTCGAACGGTTGAGCATCCTGAACTGTATCGCTGTAGTGTCGGCAATGATGCCCATCTGACCGCCCAGGGCGTCAATCTCGCGCACAATCTGCCCCTTGGCGATACCTCCTACGGCAGGATTGCACGACATCTGAGCCACTTTGTTTAGATCAGCGGTGATCAGCAATGTCGACGCCCCGAGCCTCGCGGAGGCAACCGCAGCCTCACATCCGGCATGTCCGGCCCCCACAACTATTACGTCATATGTGAATCTCATTCCTCTTAGATTGTCATTGATTTGTTCAGGCGTTCTTCCAGAGAGCAAGCGCGGCGTTTTCCGCACCCTCCATTATCTCGCGTTCTCCGGGACCTTTGTCATTGATGCCGCAAAGATGAAGCACGCCGTGAGCAATTACGCGCAGCAGTTCCACGCCATACTCCTGACCAAGGTCGCGGGCATTGCTCGCCACAGTGTCGAGCGATATGAATATGTCGCCCCCTATCCTGTCTTTGTGCGAATAGTCGAACGTTATTATATCCGTGAAATAATCATGACGCAGAAACTCACGGTTCACCCGCAGAATCTCCTCATCGTCGCAAAACAGGTAATTCACATTCCCCACCTTGCGGTTGTGGGAAGCTGCCACCTCTCCGAGCCAACGGTCAACCTTGGCAAAATCGAGAGCGGGCATCCCTACATTTTTTGTCTCAAATTCAATCATCCAATTGTAAACATTAGCATATTTGCATATGCATTATATTTATCTAATATTTTATTAATGCAAAAATACAAAAAATCCTCAAGATATAACCTTGAAGTCCTTTAAAAACAAAAAATGACACAAACAAGCATTTAAAGCATCTATTTAAAGGTTTTGCAGAAAGTGTTAATAAATCCAATATGTCACTAACTATCTGCAATTTACACAGGAAGCGTCACAAAATAACGGCCACGAGAATCAAATAGAATTCATTCCCGACAGAATTCCCGATTAATTTTTCCAATCTCAAACCGAAAAACTTAATCATCATTCCACAAATTAATAAGCCATATTATTTTTATAATATGGCTTATTAGTTGAACACAATTCTTCAAACATCAATCAAGCAACCCAGGACACGTGATCTTGGCAATCCTCGTTTCTTCATTCCTCCGCTGCACTAACGCATAGATCACGTCAGGGTTATCGGGAGAGAGGTCCATCGCAAGAACAATAACATCCAATGCATAACGGCGTATAGGATTCCCTTCCCAATCCCAGACCGTTATATCAGTCGGTGCCATTCCATCGACCGTGCCGTTGAAAGACGCGACAATATACCTGTCGGATCCTGTCATCGATACCACACCTTTGACATTCCTATCGGAATAACCTATGAATCCATCCCGCTCAACCGACTCGTAGGGATAAAACATTCTTACAGACCTCTTCTTTATGTCAAGGTTATCGATGTCGAATGTTTCCAGAATAAAACCCTCCAATGTGGCAGATGCGAATTTTAAACCATCAGGTGAAAATGCGACACAATGCCGGTCAAGCATACAGGCATTATCCTCCGGTTCATCATCAACAGGAGAATCAAGATACACGTTACCTCGACATCCATCCCGCATGATCGTAAATCCTTGCCTTGAATGTGAAAGGTCGGTATTGATCTCAAAGAGAGTCCTTCCATCCTGAAGGAAATGAAGTTTCTTGACCACCAGGCTGTCTTTACTGAGATCGGGAGCCAAAGAAGACACACAATGCCAATCATTGTTGAAACACTTGATTTGGCCGGTAGCCAGGTCGAATACCTCAGTTCCCGTTGGGTTCTGTCGGAATTCAAATGAAGCTATCACTTCGTCAGGACCAGAACCGTTTGGCAGATAATGAGCTAACGGTCGTCCTTTGTCCCGGTGGTATACATGGATCCATCGGTTATCCAACGGACCGGCCATCACTATCATGGAATCTGCCACCTCCATCTTGAAGGCATTGGGAAGGATCTCGTCCTCCCCGGTGACATACAACATCTCTGCCTCTCTGGTTTCGGGGAATACAAGTTCCTCGTACTTCGATCCCCCTCCGCAGGAAGCAACGGCCACACAGAATCCAAGCACAACCAAGAGCAACCCGAATCTATCAATCATAAAGCCACAAACTGTATCCCACCACAATTCCTACAACAACCTCTTGCTGCAGTGCATTTACCACGACTATCCAAAGAACTATAATAGCATCTGTAACACTTTCGGCACTGAACACCGCATGTTCCACTTACATAGTGATTACATTGGATTTCCAGCGTCCCTCCGGGATTGGGACTTGGAGTAGGCTCCGGATCTGAAAGAGGGATAACATGCGCTCTGTCAGGAGTGATATATTGTCCTGAGCGATCCGGAATACCGTCTTTTACAACCGATAAATTGGACGGTTGCGAGAATGATGATGCGACTGTCATAATCATTGATGACATTGCCACAATAAGCAATTTTCTCATTTTCATATATAAAATTATCTAACTGTATTAATTCTACCCACAATACTTTGGGAATGTGCCAAGATACGTCTGCCTTGCACATCTACTCCTACAAAAGAGCAAAAAGGGAGTTGCAATAAGACGATGCTAAGCTTCAAGGCAGCCCGTGAGACTTTGACGTGCAACCCTTTCTGAAGATTGGCTGATAATCGAAGGCTCTCCAAATATCAAAAGAGCCATCGGACAGATAAACATTTCTCTATTCATGATATAATATTTAGTTATTTATCCAATTTATTGTAATCAATGACTTAGCTAAATATTATCAACATTTTCCACAATATTGCGATAATATTCTTTTTTTACATAGGGATCTGAAAGAGGATCTCCTTCGGCTATTACCATTCTGTTTGAATCAATAAGGAAGACTACAATGTCATTTTCCTCATTCATAGAAATTCTGTTGTTTAAAGCGAAGTTTCCTCTCGGATCAAATGCCAATGTATATCGGAATCCGGATCTCCGCCTGAGAGCTTCCAATTTCCTGCCATCTGTAAAATTAGCAATCACAATCAAATCAACTTTTCCTCGCGATACGGATGAATCCAAACCATTCAAGAAATTATTCCATCTTGATAATCTCATTTTACATGAATTGCACCCCGTTGAATCAACGTATGACACTATTGTCATTTCATTATCATGACAGTAGAAGCCGTCCTCACCCACAATTTTTATAGAATCGGGGAAAATAATTGTCCTTCCGACAAGACTTTTCTCTTTTGAAGATATTTCTACCCTTATACAAGACAGAAAACAAAGTAATGAGATACCCATAAGGAAAAGGATCGTCTTGATTGCCATCTTCCGGATGTCCATAGTATTAAAAAGAGACTTCATTTATCACAGATACACCCAGCCACGCAACACATAGTCATTAAGATAAATCTTAATCTCGTATGTACCATTCATGGAGAACAGAGACATTATGAAATCATCTTCATCGGCAAACGAGCCTATTAGAGAATGGCCTTCTGCAAATATCTCAAAAAGATATATCTCTTCTTTTGAAACTCCCGGGACATAGACTCCATCAGACCTGTCTATACTGACAAAAACCGGATTTTGTGGCATTCTACATCCCTCTGTAAAATCATCGACCTCTACATCAGGAGGGGTATCCTTAGGAGGAGTGCTCTTATAAGTTTTCACCACAACTTTTTGATCGCTTTCTGCAGCAAAAAACTCCATTGGAACTACTATTAAAGCCGATAACAATGCAACAATACGGATAAGTTTTTTCATGTTCATAGCTTGGTTAATTTGTTTAGTCGCTGCAAAATTATAGCTGACAAAGTATGTATTTGTGCAAAATGAAAAATCAAAATAAGAGA